>JBAPYW010000015.1:0-21233 GCA_049284935.1 Xanthobacteraceae bacterium | reverse complement strand
GGAGCGGCGCGAGGTCTCCGCCCCCCGGTTGGGGCGGGCTTTGCGGACCAAACGCTCCGGCCAAGTCGCAGGAAACATGGCCTGACGCTGAGCCTTGGGGACGAAAGTCCCTTTGGCGAGAACCGCGGTGGACGCCGAGAGGCGAGCGCTCCCGCTGGAGCGCTGCCGCGCCGCCTCTACCCTCTTCCGCAAGCGGGCGAGGGCAAGAGGAAACGGCGCGGAGGATGGACTACGCGTCTCTCGGCGTTCCGCTTCCTTTTATTTGTTGTTGTACCGAGCCAAAAGCTGGTCCCACCGCCGGTTCAGGCGTGACGCGATGGTGCTCGGTGACGTGGTTGACTGTCTTTTGCGCATGATCTTGTCCGAAAACCGGTAGCCACTTTTCGGGATCATGCGGTTGTACGGCATGCCTCGGGCGCGCATCGCGTCGCGAGAATATTCCTCTATTCGTCATTGCCGGGCACAAGGCGCGAAGCGCCGTCTTCGCGCCTAAAGACCCGGCAATCCATGCAGCCGCGAAATTTGTTCAGATTCTCCGCATGGTCTCGTTAGTTTCACTTCAGCATGGACCACCGGGTCATAGGCGAGCGAAGCGACGCCGTTCTTCGAACGGCTATGCCCGGTGGTGACGAGAGTAGGGGGCTATGGCAGGGAATTCGCTTAACCGCCCCCGCTTTCGCGGGGCGGGATGAAAAGCGCAGCGGCGCAGCGAAATTTGGCCTAAACTGCTGAGAAAGGGCCGTTGCGGCCCGCCGAGGATCGAACGCCATGGCACTTGACGTGGAAGGCCCGCGGGTGGCGCCCGCAGCTGGTGCGGCCGGTGCCGCCGGCACGGCGGAGCCGATCTGGTTCGCCTCTTATCCGCCCGGCATGCCCCACAGCATCGACCCGGATGCCTATCCGTCGTTGCCGGCGATGCTGTGCGACGCCTGCGCGCAGTACGCCGAACGTCCGGCCTTCGAATGTCTCGGCGTGCGCATGAGCTACGCCGCCTGGGACTCTTTAAGCCGGGCCTTTGCCGCCTTTCTGGTCGAGCAGGCCAACTGCCGGCCCGGCGACCGCGTCGCCATCATGCTGCCGAACCTGCTCGCCTATCCGGTGGCATTCTTCGGCGCGCTGCGCGCCGGCCTGATCGTGGTCAACGTCAATCCGCTGTACACGCCGCGCGAACTGAAAGAGCAGCTTGCGGATTCCGGCGCCGTAGCCATCGTGATCATGGAAAACTTCGCCCACAAGCTCGAACCGGTGCTGGCGCAGACGCAGATCCGCCACGTGGTGGTGGCCCGCCTCGGCGATTTCATGCCGGCGCTCAAGCGCGGCATCTTCAATTTCGCCAACACCTATATCCGCCGCGCGGTGCCGCGCTGGCGCTTCCACACTTTCACCATGCTGCAGGCGGCGTGCACGCGCCGCCCGAGCGCGCGCTATGCCGACGCGGCGGTGGCGGCGACTGCGCCGGCTTTGCTGCAATATACCGGCGGCACGACCGGGGTGCCGAAGGCCGCGATCCTGACGCATCGCAATCTGGTCGGCAACACGCTGCAATGCCGGGCCTGGATCGCGCCGAACCTCGAGGAGGGTCACCGCTCGGTGCTCACCCCGCTGCCGCTCTATCACATCTTCTCGCTGACGGCGAACCTGTTGGCCTTCGTGCTGATGGGTGGCTTGAGCGTGCTCGTTCCCGATCCGCGCGACATCAAGGGGCTCATCCGCACGATGCGCCGCGCCCAGGTCACGACCATGACCGGCGTCAATACGCTGTTCAACGCGCTGCTCAACACGGCGGATTTTGCCGCGCTCGATTTCAGCAAGCTCGCGTTTGCTATCGGCGGCGGCGCCGCGGTGCAAAGCGCGGTGGCGCTGCGCTGGCGCGAGATCACCGGCACCGACCTGGTCGAGGGCTATGGTCTCACCGAAGCCTCGCCGGTGGTGTGCATCAATCCGGTGCGCGCGCCGAAGCTCGGCACGGTGGGGCTGCCGGTCTCGTCCACTGAAGTCGCCATCCGCGACGATGCCGGCAACGACCTCGGCGTCGGCGAAGCCGGCGAGATTTGCGTGCGCGGCCCGCAGGTCATGCAGGGCTATTGGCAGCGCCCCGACGAGACCAAGCTGGTGCTGAGCGCCGACGGCTGGCTGCACACCGGCGACATCGGCGCGCTCGACGCGCAGGGGTTTTTGAAAATCCTCGACCGCAAGAAGGATATGATCAACGTCTCCGGCTTCAAGGTGTTTCCCAACGAGGTGGAAGACGTGGTCGCCCAGCATCCCGGCGTGCTCGAAGCCGCGGTGATCGGCGTCGCCGATCCGCATACCGGGCAGAGCGTGAAGCTGTTCGTCGTCAAGCGCGATCCGGCGGTCAGCGAGGCCGAACTGACCGCGTTCGCCCGCGAACGGCTCGCCGCCTATAAGGTGCCCAAGGTGATCGTGTTCGTCGACAGCCTGCCCAAGAGCAATGTCGGCAAGATCATCCGCAAGGATTTGCGGTGAAGAGTCTGTTTCATCCTTCCCCGCTTCGCGGGGCAGGATGAGGGGCTCAATGCGCCATCAGCACCGGCAGCTTGGCGTGCGCGAGGATGTCTCGCGTGGCGCCGCCGAAGATCATCTGCCGCAGGCGGCTTTGCGTGTAGGCGCCTTTGACGATGAGGTCGCAACCGAGCTCAGCGGCCTTGGCCAGGATGACTTCTCCGGCGCTGCGTTTGCCGGCCGTGAGCGTCATCGCTTCGGCGGCGATGCCGTTCATCCTGAGCGAGCGCGCCATCTCAACGCCGCTCGGCCCGGCCACCGTCGAGCCTTCGACGGTGAGGATGGTGATGCGCTGGGCGAGCCGCAACAGCGGCATGGCGAACGCCGTGGCGCGCGCCTGCTCGGTCGAGCGGTTCCAGGCGATCAAGATATTGGTCGCCAGCGAGCGCGGCGAATCGGGCGGCGAGATCAGCACCGGACGTCCGCTTTCGAACAGCGCGGATTCGAGCGTCACCATGGACGGGCTCTGCCATTCCTCGCCCGGCCGCGCCAGCACGATAATGTCGAACACGCGGCCGTAGCTGCCGACAAAATCCTGGCCGCTCGGCGCCGACGCATTCCACGCCCAGGATGGCGCCGCCGGCGGCGCCTCGCCGGCGTACGGCTTGATGCCGTGCTGCTCCATGAAGGCGCGGAACAAGTCCTCGGCCTGCCGCACCATGTCCGAGTCGTTTTCCTTGATCGCGACCATGGTCAATCCGGCGTCGGGGTCCATGGCCACCATGTCGGCGACCGCCGGGCGCAGCGGAAAGCCCTCGATGCAGCTGCCGAACTTTTGCGCCAGCAAGAGCGCCGCGTCCAAGGCCGACGCCATCGCGGCGTTGTGCTCGGTGGGAACGAGAATGGTCTTCATGTGCGCGTCCCGATGGCCCGCGATGTCACCGAGCGATCATACTGCCGCGCCGCCGCCGCCGATAGTGTCGCGGCGGTCATCAATGCTGCCGGCCCGGTCCGGCGGCGCCGCCGGCTGCCGGCTTGAACTCCGCCAGCAACTCGGCGAGCGCCTGCGGTTGCACCTTGGCCGTTCCGGAGAACGGCCGGTTGATGGCGACGATGATCAAGAGTTCGGAGAAGATGAGGATCGAAAGAAACGCCGTCATGGCCATCTGCACGCGCAAGCTGCGCGCGCCGAAGAAGAAGGTGAACGCTATCGTCAAAACGGCGCCGCCGAACAGAACCAGCCAGATGACGCCGGGAACGGCGCCTTCCGAGGCGACGAGCCTGACGCGGCGTGATTGGGTGATGACGTCGAGCTGACGCAGAATTTCGGACACCAGCGGTGCGTTGTCGCGCTGAGCGGATTCCCCCCGCAACAGCGCCGCGTACAATTCGTTGAGCGCATGCCGCGCCGGCCGTTTGGCGGCCAACGTTCCGCGATCCATGGCCGGCCAGTCGTCGGCGATCGCAATGGTCAGATAGTTGGCGAGCGCGCTGCGAAGCTCGCCGCCGGATTTTTCGCCGATGCCGTACGACAGCCGATAGATGTTGTCGGCGGCGCCGGCTTCCTGTGCCACGGTCGTCTCGGCATCGGCGTACCTTTGCCAGACCACGAAGATGGCGAAAGCAAGCAAGACCGCGTACAGCACACCGACGGTCGCGAACTTGAAGCCCGCGACCTCGTTGTTCGTGGTCAGGCTCTCAAGCGCCACGTAACGGCGGACCACGTAGGGGCCAAGCATGGCCAGGACCGTGGTCAGTCCGATCAGGATCGTTCCCGACACCCAAATCGGTTGGGTGGTGAGAAAAAACAGCATGCCCTTACCCCTTGCTGCCGTACCCGCGATCATACGGCCCGGCGGCCCGCTCGCCAAACCCTCGCCCGCATCTGCTTGCGAAATAATTGGAGCTTTCGTGATACCTCGTCGGCCGGCCATCTTGACGGCGGCACGCATGGCAGGTTAGCCGCCATGGGTAGGAGACCTTCATGGCGGTCTATACCGATGTCGCGGCGGAAGATCTCGCGCCCTTCCTTGCCGGTTACGACATCGGCGAGCTGCTGGCCTATAAGGGCATCGCCGAAGGCGTCGAGAACTCCAACTTCTTGGTTCACACCAGCGGTGGTTATTTCATCCTTACGTTGTACGAACGGCGCGTTGCCGAGCGTGACCTGCCGTTCTTCCTCGCCTTGATGGAGCATCTGGCGAGCCGTGGCATCACCTGCCCGCAGCCGGTGAAGAACCGGGCGGGCCAGACGCTGGGCCGGCTCGCCGGGCGGCCGGCGGCGATGGTGACGTTCCTCGACGGCATGTGGATCCGCCGCCCCAGCGCCGCTCACTGCGCCGCTTTGGGCGAGGCGCTGGCGCGGCTGCATCTTGCCGGCGCCGACTTTGCCATGCGCCGCGACAATGCGCTCTCGGTCGCCGGCTGGCGACAGCTCTACGCCGCCTGCGGCGGGCGCGCCAACGCGGTGCAGCCCGATCTAACCACCGTGCTCGCCGCCGAACTCGATGTGCTCGAACGCGAATGGCCGCGCGGCTTGCCGCAGGGCGTCATCCACGCCGATCTGTTTCCAGACAATGTCTTTTTCCTCGGCGACAAGCTCTCGGGGCTGATCGATTTCTACTTCGCCTGCACCGACACGCTCGCGTATGACGTCGCCATCTGTCTCAACGCCTGGTGCTTCGAGCAGGATCATTCCTACAACGTGACCAAGGGCCGGGCACTGCTGGCGAGGTATGCGAAGACGCGGCCGCTGTCGGCGCAGGAATGGGACAAGCTGCCGCTGTTGGCGCGCGGCGCCGCGCTGCGCTTCCTGCTGACGCGGTTGGTCGATTGGCTCGATGTGCCGCCTGGCGCGCTGGTGCGGCCCAAGGACCCGATCGAATATCTGCGCAAGCTCCGATTCCATCAGAAAGTCACGAGTGCGCGCGATTACGGAGTGACGGCGCCGTGACTTCGTCGCTGCCGCACGTCGTCGTTCATACCGATGGCGCCTGCTCGGGCAATCCCGGCCCCGGCGGTTGGGCCGCGATTCTGAGCTTCGGCGACCACGAGAAAGAGCTCAAAGGCGGCGAGGCGTTGACCACCAACAACCGCATGGAACTGATGGCCGCCATCGCCGCTCTGGAAGCGCTGAAGCGGCCCTGCCGTGTCGATCTGCATACCGACAGCCAATACCTGCGCAACGGCATCATGTCGTGGATCGACAACTGGAAGCGCAACGGCTGGCGCACCGCCGACAAGAAACCGGTGAAGAACGTCGATCTGTGGAAACGGCTCGATGCCGCGCTCGGCCCGCATCAGGTGCGCTGGCACTGGGTGCGCGGCCATGCCGGCCACAGCGTCAACGAGCGCGCCGACGTCTTGGCGCGCGATGCGATTGCCGAAATCCGCAAGTCCGGGCGCGCGGTCAGCTGAAAAATATCGCGTTCACCGTTAACGGCGGTGTTCGTTTATTTACCATCATCGACCTGATATGCATGGCGGCTATGCATGGCGGCTCCGCCGCGTGGAAATTCGATTTTGCCGTCTGATCATGCCGTATCCGCGCAGCTCTCTTAAGGTCGCGTTCCAGATGGGCGCCCGATGATCGAATCGCTCATGTTGTGCGGCATCGGCGTGCTGGCGGGATGCCTGCTGATGCTGATGTTTATTCCGCTCGTGCATCAGCGCGCGGTGCGCCTCGTCAAGCAGCAGATCGTCGACGCTACGCCGCTGACGGTCAACGAGATTCAGGCGGACAAGGATCACTTGCGCGCTGAATTCGCCATGTCGGTGCGGCGGCTCGAGATCAACCTGGAAGAAATGCGGGCCAAAGCCGCGAGCCGCTACGGCGACATCCATAAACAGAACGCCGAGATCAGCCGTCTGCAGGTCGAGCTCGACAGGAAAACAGCGCTGATCTTCGCGCTGCGCACGCGGGAGGAGGTGCGCAAAGGTGCCGTCAGACGGGTCCTGAAAATCCTGCTGTATTTTTACATGCGCGCGCGTCGTCTGCGGCCGCCGGCGATCGAGCCGGCGCAGGAGGTTGTCCATCAACACAATGCTGAGGTCAGCCGTCTGCAGCGCGAGCTCGACAAGAGAATGGCCGCGATCTTTGCGCTGCGGGCGCGGGAACAGGTGCGCAAAGGTGTCGCCAGAAGGGTCGTGAAGCTCCTGCTCTACCTTTACATTCGCGCGCGCCGTCAGCGCCCGCAGCCCCGCTATGAACCGGCGCAACGCCCGAGCCTGCGCTACGGTCAGCAGGCCGAGCGGAGCGAGCTTGCGGCCGCCGCGGCGGCCATCGCGGCGCTGAACCTGAAACGGCGCCGGGCGGCGGCAAGCAAATTCTGACGCGGCGCTCCGCGCGGCTTGTCACCGCCGCGAGCTGGGAAAGAAATTCATCCCATCTGCTTCAGCAGATTCTCGGCGCCGGAGTTTTCCGCCTTGCCAGGCGCGTCCTCGATGTTGAGCTTGGTCACCACGCCATCTTCGACCAGCATCGCGTAACGCTTGGAGCGGATGCCGAGACCGGCAGCAGAGCCGTCCAGTGCGAGATCGAGCGCCTTGGCGAATTCGCCGTTGCCGTCAGCCAGAAACTCGATCTTGCCGCCGGCTCCGGTCGCCTTTTTCCAGGCGTCGAACACAAATACGTCGTTGACGCCGGTGACGGCGATGGTGTCGACGCCCTTGGCCTTGATGGCGTCGGCGTTCCTTAAAAAGCCGGGCAGGTGATTGTTGCTGCAGGTCGGCGTGAACGCGCCGGGAACGGCGAACAGCACGACCTTCTTACCCTTGAATACCTCGTCGGTGGTCTTCGAGGCCGGGCCGTCCGGCCCCATGACGCGGAATTTAGCTTCGGGCAGGCGATCGCCAACCTTAATCGGCATGGTCGTGTCCTCTTGGAGCTGCGTTGGGGTTCTCAAGTTCGGGGTAAATTACCGTGCCCGGCGAATTAGTCGAGATGGGCTTTGACCTCGATAGCGTCGGCCGGCGAAATTGCGGTGAAAGTGAAAATCGCGCCGTCGGGTTTCGCGCCGGGCGGCAGACCGTCAAGGTCGAACGTAAATTGCCGCGTTCCCGGCGCGCTGCCGGGCGCCGGAGCGCTCGGCTCGGGCAGCGGCAGCGCCCATTCGGGCGTCGGTCCTTCGACGAAAAGCTCGAGCGGCACGCCTTCCGGCGCGGCGACCTCGACCACGACGCGCTGTTGCGCACCGGCCGGCTGCCGATGCACCGAGCGCACGGCGAGACCGCCGCCAATCCCTTTGGCCGCGCCGGGCGGCACGCGCCGCGGCACGCGCGCCTCTGCGGCCACGAGCGCCGGTTCCTCGGCGCC
Source organism: Xanthobacteraceae bacterium (assembly GCA_049284935.1). Lineage (GTDB taxonomy): Bacteria > Pseudomonadota > Alphaproteobacteria > Rhizobiales > Xanthobacteraceae > BOG-931. The sequence goes on along the minus strand of JBAPYW010000015.1, from coordinate 13,456 downwards.
AGCCTTGCCGGACAGCACGAGGTCGAGATCGGCTTCGGCCGGAACGCAGAGCGTGCCGCAAACGGCGTAGCCGAGCTTGACGTGCAGCGTCGAAGGTTTTGTCGCGTCATCGGCGATGATCCGCAGCGGCAACACGACATCGCCAAGATAACCGATCGAGTGGCCGCTGGCGCCGTCGGCAAATCGCTGCGGTGCCGGCCACAGCGTAGTCACCGATTTGACGTTCTTGGAGCCGGCGAAATCGAGCGTCGGCGGCACCCCGGAATCGCCCGGATAGCGCCAAAAGGTCTTCCAGCCGGGGTCGAGCCGAATCTCGATACCGGCGCGCAGCACCCTCGCGTCGGCGGATTGAACCGCGGCGCCGGCGATCAGCCGCGCGGCGGCATGGGCTTCCCCGTTCCACGCGGAAGCATCCTGCGCCCGGGCCATCGGCATGGCGCCGACGCAGACGACGGCAAGGGCCGCAGTGGTCACTCCAAGAGCCGCCGCATGACGCATCATCGTCGCTGTGTAAGGCGAAGCCGCCCACACGCGCCACTGACATGATTGTGACCGCGCGCGATCATACCGTGCGGCTATCGGCGCAGCCGGGGAATTGTCACAATCTGGGCCGGCAATACGACGCAGCAAATGATGAACTTTTGCGCGGGCCGTTCGTTTGCAAAAGCGGATCGATCGGTTAACCTTCCGGCTATGAAATTGCCGCACGGCACGTCGGGAAAGAGCAAGGCTCGCGGGCGAGGCTATCTGGATGGCCAGATGCTGATCGCCATGCCGGCGATGCTGGACGATCGCTTCGCTCGTTCGCTGATTTATGTCTGCGCGCATTCCGCCGAGGGCGCCATGGGCATCGTCGTCAACCATCCGGCGCCGAACATCAATTTTTCCGACCTGCTGGTCAAACTCGACGTCATCCCGGCCGCCGATGTGATCCAACTGCCGTCGCGCGCCGGAGTGGTGAAAGTCATGCGCGGCGGGCCGGTTGAGACCGAGCGCGGCTTCGTGCTGCACAGCGCCGACTTCTTCATCGAGAACTCGACGCTGCCGATCGACGACGGCATCTGTCTCACCGCCACGATCGATATTCTCAAGGCGATCGCCCGCGGCGACGGACCGGCGAGCGCGATCCTGGCGCTCGGCTATGCCGGTTGGGCGCCCGGCCAGCTCGAGAGCGAAATTCAAGGCAATGGCTGGCTGCACTGCGCCCCCGATTCCGAGCTCATCTTCGGTCCCGATATCAGCGGCAAATACGACAAGGCGCTGAAGAAGATCGGCATCGATCTCGGCATGCTGTCGAGCGAAGCCGGGCACGCGTGAGGCGGACGACGGAGGATAGACGACGGAGGGCAGATAAGCAGAATGTATTCGTCGTCTGTCGTCTGTCCTCTGTCGTCTGCTACCGCGCCATCGCCACCTTACCGCGCGGCTGCAGCAAGTCGCGGGCGCGCTCCGGCGCCATCGGTTCGCCGAATACGAAGCCCTGGGCGTATTCGCAGCCGAGCTGATAAAGCTCGACGGCATCGGAATCCGTCTCGGCACCTTCGGCCACCACGTCCATCCCGAGATCGTGCGCCAGGGCGATGATCGAGCGCAGGATCACCGGGCGCGTACCCTTCGACGTCATCCGCACGAAGGACTGGTCGATCTTGATCGTGTCGAACGGAAAGCGCTGCAGATAGGCGAGCGACGAATAGCCGGTGCCGAAATCGTCGAGCGCCAGCCCGGCGCCGAGCTCGCGAATTCGATGCAGCATCTGCGCGGCGTGTTCCGGATTCTCCATCACCACCGATTCGGTGAGCTCGAGTTTGAGCGACCCGCGGGTCAGCGGGGCGCGCGCCAGCACCGTGCGCAGGTCCTGGATCAGGTCGTGGCGCAGCAATTGGCGCGAGGAAATGTTGACGCTGGCGAACAGCGGATCGCGCGACCGCAGCGTGCGCTGCCAGGTGCTGAGTTGCCGCGCGGTGCGCTCGAGAACGAACAGGCCAAGCTCGACGATGAGCCCGGTCTCTTCGGCGATGGTGATGAATTCATTGGGCGACATCCGCCCCAGTCGCGGGTGGTCCCAGCGCGCCAGCGCCTCGAAGCCGGCGACGGCGCGGTCCTCAAGCCGCACGATCGGTTGATAGAGGATCGATATCTCTTCGCGCTCGAGCGCCCGCCGCAGATCGGATTCGATCGACAGCCGATCCGATTTGCGCGCCCGCATCGACGGCTTGAACACTTCGATCCGATCGCCACCCATGCGCTTGGCGTGATACATGGCGAGCTCGGCGTCCTTCAGTCTTTCCTCGGCGCTTTGCGGCTCGGAATCGCCGAGTGTCAATCCGATCGAGCCGGTCAGAAAGATCTCGCGATCGTTGAAGGTGATCGGGGCGCGCAGCGTGCGCCGGATGGTTTCGGCCAGCGTCGTGATCCGTGCGGCGTCGCGCTCGGACAGGACGATGAGACCGAACTGATCGCCCGACAGCCGGGCCAGCGTGTCATGCGGCTTGATCAGCCGCCCGAGCCGGCGCGCCAGCGTGAGCAGGATCGAGTCGGCGAGCGCCATGCCGACCGAGTCGTTGACCTGCTTGAAGCGATCGACGTCGATCACCATCACCGTCGGACGGATCGTGGAATCGGCCTTGGCGAGCCCGAGTACCGCTTCGAGCCGATCGAGAAACAGTTCGCGGTTCGGCAAGCCGGTAAGGTTGTCGTGCACGGCGTCGTGCAGCAGACGCTCCTCGACCGTCTTGAAGTCGGTGACGTCGGTCAGCGTGCCGACGAGGCGGATGACCTCGCCGTCGGAACCGACGACCGGCCGCGCCCGCAGCGCGAACCAAAGATAGTGGCCGCCCGACGTGCGCATGCGGAAGTCTTGCGCGACACGGCCGCGGCGTTGCTCGACCACGCTGTCGAGCGTGGCGCGGAAGCGGTCGCGGTCGAGCGGATGCAGGACTTCGAGCCAGGTCGCGGCCGCTCCGTCAAGCGATCCAGTTTTGAGCCCGAGCATGGTTTCGGTTTCCGGGCTGGTGAAGACCCGGTCGGCGGCGACGTCCCAGTCCCAAATCAAGTCGCCGGCGCCGGTCAGCGCCAGCGCGCGGCGCTCGACATCGGACACGATTCCCTGCGCCATGCCGCCGGCAAAGGCATGCTGCATCACGGTGAAGCCGATCAGCATGACGATGAGAACGAGGCCGCCAAGCAGCGCCGGGCCGACGATATCGTTGGTAAGGTAGCCCAACACCGTCAGCGCCGCGCCGAACACCCAGACCACCAACAGAAGCCAGGTCGGGATCAGCATCACCGCGCGGTCAAAGCCGTGGGTCGAGAGATAAACGACCAGACCGAAGCCGAGCACGGCGATGAAAAACAGCGACATGCGGGCGATGCCGGAGGCGACCGCCGGCGAGAATAGCGCGACCGCCACCAACGCGCCGAGAAAGGCGAGCCAGCCGACGGTGATATGCGCATAGCGCACGTGCCAGCGGTTGAGGTTGAGATAAGCGAACAGGAATACCAGGAGCGTCGCGGCGAGGATGGCTTCACCGGAGGCGCGCCAGATGCGCTCGGCGCCCGACGACATGTCGAAGACCTTGCCCCAGAATCCGAAGTCGACGCCGATATAAACCAGGACCGCCCAGCCTAAAGCCGCGGCGGCGGGGAACATCACGCTGCCCTTGACCACGAACAGGATGGTCAGGAACAGCGCCAGCAATCCGGCGATGCCGATGACGATGCCCTGATAGAGCGTGAGCGAGTTGACTTTGTCTTTGAAGGCGTCCGGTTCCCACAGATAAAGCTGTGGCAGATTTGGCGTGCGCAATTCGGCGACGAAGGTAATGACGGTACCAGGATCGAGCGTGACGCGGAACACATCGGCGTTGGGATTATCCAGCCGTTCCGGCGGATCGCCGGACGACGGCGTAATATAGACGATGCGTGAAAGCCCGAGATCGGGCCAGAGGAGTCCGGAGCCGACCATCCGGTAGTGCGGAGCGACAATCAGGCGGTCGATTTGTTCGTCGCCGTTGTTGGCGAGTGCAAACACCGCCCAATTGCTTCCCGCCTCGCGCGCGCGCACCTCGATGCGGCGAATGATGCCGTCGGCGCCGGGCGCGGTCGAAACCTGCAGGCGGTCGCCGTCGGTGTGTTGGAAGTCGACGGCGTCGGTGAGGTCGATGGCGGCGGCGTCGACGCGGATATTGACGGCCTCGACTGCGGCAGCGGAGGAGACCCCGAGCACAGCGACGAACCCAAAGGCCGCGAGCGCCGTGACGGCGCGAAAAAATGCCAAGAAACGACCTCCGAGCTCGGCAGCCGGCGCAGCTCGTGCCCCGACGATGACAAGTTCCCCGCAAGCTAAACTAGCCGGCTTTGCGCCGAATTCGCGGCCCGGTGTCCTGTCGGCGCGCATCGCGCTAGGACCGCGGACGATGAGTAGCCGTTGCGCAGCGTGAGCGCAAGGATTTTCCCGTGTCTTTTCAAAGGGTCAGGACAATCTTGCCGATATGCTGGCTGCTTTCCATGCGGGCATGGGCGGCGGCAGCCTCGCGCAACGGAAAAGTCGAGTCGATCACCGGTTTGACACGTCCGGCGGCGATCAGCGGCAGCACTTTGGCTTCTACGGCGCGGGCAATGGCGCCCTTGTCCGCCACCGAGCGGGCGCGCAGCGTCGAGCCGGTGTGGGTCAGCCGCTTGAACATCAGCCGCCGGAAATCGACGGTGGCGCGCGACGAGCTCTGGAAGGCGATCTGTACGATACGGCCTTCGACGGCGGCGGCCTCATAATTGCGATCGATATAGTCGCCGCCGACGATGTCGAGCACGAGATCGGCGCCGCGGTCGCCGGTCGCCTGTTTGGTCACGGCGACGAAATCCTCGGTCTTGTAGTTGATGGCGACGTCGGCGCCGAGCTTGCGGCAGGCCTCGCACTTTTCCGCCGTTCCCGCGGTGGTGATGACGCGGGCGCCAAAAGCGGCGGCGAGCTGAATGGCGGTGGTGCCGATGCCTGACGAGCCGCCATGAACGAGCAACGTCTCTGGCGCTGCGAGCCGCCCGCGCTCGAATGCATTGTACCAGACCGTGAAGAAGGTTTCGGGGATGGCGGCGGCTTCGGTCAGCGACAGGCCGGCCGGCACCGGCAGCGCGTGGCTTTCGTGCGCGATGCAAAATTCGGCATAACCGCCGCCCACGACCAGCGCCATGACCTTGTCGCCTTCCTTCCAGCGCATCACGCTAGTTCCGCAGGCGACGACTTCGCCGGCGATTTCCAGGCCAGGAATATCGGGCGCGCCCGGCGGCGGCGGATAAAGGCCCATGCGCTGCATGACGTCAGGCCGGTTCACACCGGCGGCGGCGACCTCGATCAGGATCTCGCCGTCGCCCGGCTTGGGCACCGGGCGCGGCTCCGCCGACAAGACTTCCGGTCCGCCGGGGCTGCGGATCGCAATAGCGGTCATTTGGGCGGGGAGCGCGGCCATCGGATACCTCTCTGTCCAGCGAGTGTGCGACTCTCTTAGGGGCATGCTGGGGATGTGACAATCGCCGCCGCCGTCGATAAAATTTTAAGGTTGAAGGAGGGCCAAAATGCCTGCAATCGACCCCGACGATCTGCCGAAGAAAAAAATCACGCACGAGATGGGGCAGGATTTGTCGCTGCTCTCGGTTGGAGAGCTCGCTGACCGGATCGGGTTACTTAAGGACGAGATCGCGCGGCTTGAAGCGGAAATGGCGAGAAAACGCGCTTCGCAAACGGCAGCGGACAAGTTTTTCAAGAAATAAGCGGCTTTTCAAGAAATAAGCAGCCCGGCTGTTCATTTTGGGCTCGCACAGAGCCGTCAAGGGGCCAAATCGCGGACAGATCCGTTGGCCGCGGCCGCGCAATGACAACCTCCAGTAAAACTGCAAAAAGATTTGGTAACTTTCGGCGATTTGTTAACCTTTGGTTAAGCTTTCTCCTTCATTACGGTTAGCGTCCATCTTCTGGACATCGAGTGGCTCCTGTCCACTCTGTTTGACGCCTCCCTGTTATCACTTTGAGCCGCCGGCGACGGCGGCTCTTTTTTGTTGTTCAGCCGCTTTACCCCTTATTCGCGCCATCCAAGGACCGCGCCGGCAACTATGTCGGACGCTTGACTGCTGCGCCCGCTGGACTCACGGGCCGTGCCTTGCGATGCTATGCCGGTGTGAGGCGTACCCATGTCCGAGAAGCGTGCGAGTGAAGCCGGCGCAGTGTCATTCAGCGAGCGGCTGGCGAATTCCCAGGTTTTTGCGACCCTGTTTCGCGACGGCATGGGTTTGGTCGAGGAAACGGCGAGCTATCTCGACGGTTCGGGCCGGCTGGAATCCAAGAAACTCGAGCGCGCCGCCGCACTGGTCTATGCAACCGAGAGCATGCGGCTGACCACGCGCTTGATGCAACTCGCCTCCTGGCTGCTGCTGCACCGCGCCGTGAAGGAAGGCGAAATGACGCTGGCGCAAGCCAACAAGGAAAAGAGCAAGGTCAGGCTCGCGGCCTGCGACCCGGGCGACCCAAAATCCATCGCCCTGCTGCCGGCCAAGCTTCAGGAGCTCATCGCGCGATCGACCAGGCTGCAGGCCGAGGTGCGCCGGCTCGACGCGACGATGCACGCGCCGCCGCTGCTCAAGGTGGCCATGAGCAACCCGGTCGAGCGCCAGCTCGGTCTGTTGAAAGCGGCGTTCGAGCAGGACGGGCTCTAGGCGCCGTTCCGGCGCCTCGGCTTCGAACTTCGACGCCGTCTCCGGCGCTGTCGTCGCAATAGGTCAAATACTGGAGGCCACAATGTCGGGCAGGGCCGTCATTGAGCGGGAACGTCGTGTATTCGATGATTTCTTCAAGATCGACGAATTTCTGGTCTCACATGAGCAGATCGACGGCACGATGAGCGCCGGCCAAAAGCGGCTGGTGTTCGAACGAGGCGATGCGGTTGCGGTTCTGCTGCTGAATGTGGACATGAAATCGGTCGTGCTGGTCGAGCAGTTCAGGGTGGCGGTCTTAGTGGGCCGCCGCCGCGACGATCGATCAACGACCGACGGCTGGATCATCGAAACAGTTGCCGGAGCGATCGATGCCAATGAGACGCCGCAAGCGGCCGCAATTCGCGAGACCTTTGAGGAGACCGGATATCAAATCCGAGAGCCGCGATTGATCAGCAAGTTTTTCACGTCGCCGGGAGGCGTATCCGAGCGCGTGTTCCTGTATTTTGCCGAAGTCACCGATACGGACCGGATCGGAAAGGGCGGCGGCATCGACGACGAAGACATCAAGGTCGTGCAGCTCGCGATCGATGAGCTGTTCGATTGGCTTGCTCAAGGGTCGATCGAAGACCCCAAGCTTCTGATCGGAGCTTACTGGCTGCAGGACCACTTGAAGTGGCGACGTCCGGCTACTTCTTGAGGAAGCCTTCAAACTTCTTCTGGAAGCGCGACACGCGGCCGCCGCGGTCGACAAGGTGCTGCTGACCGCCGGTCCACGCCGGATGCGACTTCGGGTCGACATCGAGGTGGAGCGTATCGCCGGGCTTGCCCCAGGTGGAGCGCGTGGTGAATTCGGTGCCGTCTGTCATGACCACCTTGACGAGGTGGTAGTCGGGATGAGTGTCGGGCTTCATGGGCGGGTTCCATCGGGCGAGTGGTTCGCCCGGATTTCCGTTGAATTTGGCGGCTCTATAGCAGGAGCCGGGCGCGGGCGGCAAGCCGCCGCAATTGACCCGCATCATTGCCGCAGGGCATTGTTTCGGCCCAATCGCTATTCAGTTTGGCGGGCAATCCGGGCGCCAACGAGCTTGGGGCGTTCAGGGAGGCGTCGCCAAGGCTGGCGATATGGACCCATAGGCCGTCGACCGAACGGTGGGCGGCCTTCGCAATAGTTCTCGACCTCGGCGAACGGTACCGACGTTGCCATACGGGCAGCCGGCCTCTTCATTCTGGGAATAGAGACGATGGAAAGACAGGAATTCCGAGCGGCCGGATCTCTCGCGGCGGTGTTCTCCGTCAGGCTGCTCGGCCTGTTTATGATCTATCCGGTGTTTGCCGCCTATGCCAGCAACCTTTCGGGCGCAAATCCCTACCTGATCGGCGAGGCGCTGGGCATCTATGGACTGAGCCAGGGGCTCCTTCAGATTCCCTTCGGCCTCTTGTCCGACAGGGTGGGGCGCAAAGTCATGATCGTCATCGGGCTGATCCTGTTCGGGATTGGCAGTGCGGTGGCGGCTGTCTCCACCTCGATTAGCGGCGTCATCATCGGCCGCGCGCTTCAAGGCTCAGGTGCCGTCGGCTCCGTGATCCTGGCGCTGGTCGCCGATCTGACGACAGAGGAAAACCGAACCAAGGCGATGGCGCTGGTCGGGATCACCATCGGCGCCTCATTCATGATCGCGCTCGTGACCGGGCCCCTTATCGCGGATTTCGTCGGCGTCAGCGGCATATTCTGGCTGATGGTGGGGCTGGCACTGGTCGGCATCGCGATCACGGAGTTTGTCGTCCCCAAGCCAGGCCGCGTGCGCGTGCATCGCGATGCCGAGGCCGTGCCGGCATTGATCGGATCGGTGCTGCGGGACAAGGAGCTTCTGCGGCTCGATTTCGGGGTATTTGCGCTGCACGCCATGCTGACGGCGAACTTCCTGGTGGTACCCGGCCTCATGCGCGGCACGCTGGGGGTAGCGGTCCACGATCAGTGGATCGTCTATCTATTGGTACTTCTGGTCTCGGTTGCCGTAATGGTGCCGGCGATCATCATCGCCGAGAAGTATCGTCGCATGAAGGGCGTATTTGTGAGTTCGGTTGCCGCCCTCGTGGTCAGCTCGATCATGCTCTACCTCGGCGCCGGCAGTTTATTTGTCTTGCTGGCTGCGCTCGTCGTCTTCTTCTCGGCATTCAACGTGATGGAGGCGAGCCTGCCGTCGCTCATCACCAAGGCGGCGCCGCCCGATACCAAGGGCACCGCCATGGGGCTTTATTCGAGCGCGCAGTTTCTCGGCATCTTTGTCGGCGGCGTCGTCGGCGGCTGGGCGCATCAGCACGGCGGCAACCCCGCGGTTTTTGCGCTGACGGCAGCGATTGCGCTGTTCTGGCTGCTGGCGGCGGCCACCATGGCGCAACCAAGCTATCTGACGACGCGGCTGGTCTCGATAGGTAACGGCCAAGCCGGCGACGCCGAGAGCCTCGCCGCCAAGCTGCGGCAGGTGCCGGGCGTCGCCGAGGCCGTGGTGATTGCCGAGGAGAAGCTCGCCTATCTGAAGGTGGATTCCAAACACTTTGACGCCGCCATGGCGGAGTCTTTGGCCAATGCGCCTTGATCCTGGCTAAGGGAAGTCTTGCAGCACGTGCCGCAGGATGGCCTAAGGCGGCAGCATCGCGCCGCTTTACGGCCGCCAGGTCATGCGATGCAGCGGCTTGCCGGAGACCGGATTGACGCCTTCGCCGCTGACGATAAAGCCTTCCTTGCCGTAGAAGCGGATGGCGCGGGCATTGTCGGTATTGACGTCGAGGTCGAGGCCCGCCGGCGACAGGCGCTTGGCCGCGGCGATCAGCGCCGCGGCGACGCCCGATCCCCAGCGCCGCGGCGCCACCACGAGCTGGTCGAGATAAAGCGTGCGCGGATCGACGGTGACGAAGCCGATCAGTTCGCCGTCGGTCTCGGCAATGACGATCTCCGCCGCCGGCGCCAGTTCGGTGCGCCAGCGCTCGCGCCACCAATCGAGCCGCGCGACAAAATCGAGCTGCGGATAGGCCGCCTGCCAGCTCCGCAGCCAGAGCGCAATCGCGGCGGCCTCATCGCCGGCATCGTAGCGGCGCAGTCGCACGCCTCAGCGCTCCGTCAATTTCAGCTCGATGCGGCGATTGCGGCTGAACGCCTCCTCGGTGGTGCCGGGGTCGATCGGCTGGAACTCGCCGAAGCCGGCGGCGACCAGGCGCTGCGGCGACACGCCCTTGCCGATCAGATATTGCACCACGGAGATGGCGCGGGCGGCGGAGAGCTCCCAGTTGGTCTTGAACGGCGACGTGGCGGAGAGCTGCCGGGTGTCGGTGTGGCCGTCGACGCGCAGCACCCAGTTGATCTCCGAGGGAATCTGTTTTTCCAGGTCGAGCAGGGCGGCGGCGAGCTTGTCGAGCTCGGCGCGGCCTTCCGGCCGCAGCACCGCCGCGCCCGAATCGAAGAAGACTTCCGATTGGAACACGAAGCGGTCGCCGACGACGCGGATGTCGGGGCGGTTGCCGAGGATTTCCCGCAGCTTGCCGAAGAAATCCGAGCGGTAGCGCGACAACTCCTGCACCCGCTGCGCCAGCGCGACGTTCAAGCGCTGGCCGAGATCGGCGATGTGCAGCTGGGCGTCGCTTTCCTTCTTCTCGGAGGCGCCGAGCGCGTCCTCGAGCGCGGCGATCTGCCGGCGCAACGCGCTGATCTGCTGGTTGAGGTTTTCGATCTGGGCGATGGCGCGTGCGGTCGCCGCCTTCTGCAGATCGATCTGGGTGTTGAGCGCATTGACCTGGCCCGACCCGGCGCCGGCGTTCTGGCTTTCGGCGGCCCCGCGCAGGCGGTCGCGCTCGCCCTCGGCCGCCGACAGCGAGGCGTGCAGCTGCGCGATCTCCTCCTCGAGACTGACTTTGCCGGTCCGCTCCAGCGAGAGCAGGTCGGAGAGCCGCGAGATTTGCGCGTTGAGGCGGGCGAGCGCGGTGTCCTTGCCGGCGACTTCCTGCGACAGAAAGAACTGCGCCACCATGAACACGGTGAGCAAAAAGATGATCGACAGGATCAGCGTCGACAGCGCGTCGACGAAGCCCGGCCAGTAATTCATGCCGCTGTCGCGGCGGCTGCGGGGAAGCGCCATGAGTTGCGCCTATCTCCTTGCGCCTATCTCATCGTCTTTCAGTCCACCGGCGCCCGCGACAATTTTTCCATCAAGCGCCGGATGTCGTTGTTGAGCTTGGCCTGCGCGTCGGCCCAGTCGCGGATCATCTGCTGCTCGGCGCGCATATGCTGCACCAGGCCCTGGATCGCTTCGGCGAGATTGGCCATCGCCGCGGTGGTCGCCTTGCCCGAGCCGGCGTCGCCGATCGAGAGCCGCAGCCGGTCGAGCGTTTCCATGATGCCGGCCGGGAGCGCCGCGGCGCCGCTACCCTCGGCGCCGAGGTCCTGAACCGTCGTCGCCAGCCAATCCTCGAAATTGGTATAGAAGCGGTTCTGCGCCTGGCTTGTCTGCAGATCGAGAAAGCCGAGGATGAGCGAGCCGGCGAGGCCGAACAGCGACGACGAGAACGAGATACCCATGCCGCCGAGCGGCGCGGCGAGTCCTTCCTTCAGCGTGTTGAACACCGTATCGGCGTCGCCGCCGACATTGAGGTTGTTGATGATGCCGCCGACCGAGCCGACGGTCTCGATCAGGCCCCAGAAGGTGCCGAGGAGGCCGAGAAAGACCAGCAGCCCGGTGAGATAGCGGGAAATGTCGCGCGCCTCGTCGAGCCGCGTTCCCAGCGAGTCGAGGAAGGCGCGCATGGTTTGCGCCGAGATGGCGACGCGGCCGACCCGCTCGCCGCCGAGCATGGCGGCGATGGGAGCGAGCAGCGTCGGCTCGCGCGCCACCGCAAGGCCCGGATCGGCGCGGCGGAAGCTGTTGACCCAGGCGACTTCCGGAAACAGCCGGATGACGCGATGGAACGACAGGATGATGCCGATGACGAGAACGCCGACAATCAGGCCGTTGAGCCAGGGATTGGCCATGAAGGCGTTGAGGATCTGATGCTGCAGCACGAACGCGATCAGCGCGCACAGGATGAGGAACACCAGCATGCGCACCAGAAAGATGCGGGGCGAGCCGAGCTTCACTTCGAGGGTGGTGCTTGCCATCGGCTTTAGCTTAGCGCCTCAAGATTCGCGGCAATATGGCATAGCGGGCGCCTGAGAAAAACGCATGATTTCCCGTTGCCGCGCGCGCAACCGGAAATTCCCGCAAGTCGCGACTTGCGGCACGATTTGCGGCAGCGTCATGGCGGAACCCGCGGCCAAACGCCGGCAACTCACGGCGTCGCCGCCAGCTTGCCGGCTGCTGCGGCGGCTTCCTTTGCGGCCTCCTTGCCGGCCTCCTTGAGCAGCCGAATGAGCTCGCGGTGCATCGTATCGTTGCCGGCGGCGACCTGGCCTTTCGCCAGCACGGCGTCGCCGCCGTCGAGATCGGTGACGAAGCCGCCGGCTTCGCGCACCAGCAGCATGCCGGCGGCGAGGTCCCAGGGCGACAGGTCGCGTTCCCAAAAAGCGTCGAGCCGGCCGGCGGCGACCCAGGCCAGATCGAGCGTGGCGGCGCCGTAGCGGCGCAGCCCGGCGAAATGCTGCTGCGCGGCGGCGATCTCGTGACGCGCCAGCTTAAGGTCGCCGCGGCCGTAATGCGGCAGGCCGCAGGCCACCACCGCCTCGGCGAGGCGTTTTCGCGCGGCGACGCGGATGCGCCGGTCGTTGAGGAAAGCGCCCTTGCCGCGCTCTGCCACGAAAAGTTCGTCGTTCGCCGGGTTGAAAGTGAGCGCCGCGACGATGGCGCCGTTTCGCTCCAGCGCGATCGAGACGGCGAAGTGCGGGATGCCGTGCAGAAAATTGGTGGTGCCGTCGAGCGGATCGACGATCCAGCGATGGCTCGCATCGGCGCCGGCGCGGGCGCCGCCTTCCTCGCCGAGGAAGCCGTAATCCGGCCGCGCCTTGCCGAGCTCCTCGCGCACGATCTCCTCGGCGCGGCGGTCGGCGGCGGTGACGAAATTGCGCGGCCCCTTCAGCGACACCTGCAGGTTCTCGACCTCGCCGAGATCGCGCTTGAGGCTCCTACCGGCGCGGTAGGCGGCCTTGATCATGACGTTGAGGATGGCGGAGCGGTGCGGCATGGCGGCCTGCGGTACGGCGCAATCTGCGGCGGCGTCAAGTGCGCGGCGTTTTCGTGCCGCCCCGCGGAGCGACGCAGAGCCCTTTCCTTCCCCCTCTCCCCGCATCCGAAGTCGGATGTTTCCGACTTCGGTCACTTAATATTGCCGAACTCGGGAACACCCGAGTTCGGTGGGGAGAGGTGAAAATAAAATCCCGTTCTCGCGACGCGCTTCGCGCCCGAGTCATGCCGTACAACCCGCATGATCCCGAAAAGCTTGCCCTTGGACTTGATCCGAGGGTGGCTACCGGTTTTCGGACAAGATCATGCGAAAAGAAAGTCAACGACTCCGCCGAGCACCATCGCGTCACGCCTGAACCGGCGGTGGGACCGGCCTTCGGCTCGATCGTGCTTCGGCTAACAAATGCAAAGCCAGCCGTACAATCTGTTTCGCAACCAAGCTCCGGAAGAAGTTCTTTTAGGCTCGCCTCCGGCAATAAAAAGGAGGGGGAACGCCGGTAGACGCTGATCCTTATCCTCCGCACCTCACGGTGCGGCTCGCGCCTTGCAAGGCGCGCTCGCCTGCCGGCGTTCCACCGCGGTTCTCGCCA
>JBAPYW010000014.1:0-51669 GCA_049284935.1 Xanthobacteraceae bacterium | reverse complement strand
GTGTGGCGCAGGCGGTAAAGCGGACGGGCGGAAAGATCGTCATCGACACCTCAGGACCGCCATTGCGCGCCGCCTTGCAGACCGGCGTGTATCTCATCAAACCGAGCTTGAACGAATTCAGAATCCTGATGGGGAAATTACTCGAAACCCAAACCGATTGGATCAAAGCCTGCCGCTCGCTCGTCAACAACGGATACGCCGAGATCGTTGCGCTCACGCTGGGAGAGCAAGGCGCTCTATTGGTGACGCGCGATCAAGTTCTACGCGCCCAAGCGCTGCCGATCGCGCCGGTCAGCGTGGTGGGCGCGGGTGACAGTTTCCTGGGGGCCATGATTTGGAGTCTGGCGTCCGGACACACGGTGGAAACTGCCTTCCGCTACGGCGTAGCGGCAGGATCGGCGGCATTGCTCATGCACGGCACGGAGCTATGCCGGCGCGAAGACACCGAGCGGCTGGTGAATGACGTCGAGCTGCTGACGATTTGAATCGTCGGCGCCGCGACAATGGTATGGCGCACATCGTTCGCGAATGCCTTTTCAAGGCTCGTTCAACAGCGCCGCGGCGCCGAGCAGCTCGGGATGCGGCCGCACGATGAGGTAAGTCGGAATCGCGGCGAGGTAGCCGCGCATCCGGCCTTTGGCCTCGAACCGGGAACGAAATTCGGATTGCGCGAAGAATTGCGCCAGCCGCGGCAAGATGCCGCCGGCGATGTAAATGCCGCCGCGCGCGCCCAGCGTCAGTGCCAGATTGCCGGCTACCGTTCCGAGCATGGCGCAGAAGATCGCCGTCGCCTCGCGCGTGCGCGGGTCCGTGTTCCAGATTTGCGCGCTGATGATCTGCGCCGGCGTGAATGGGGCGGCGGGACTTTCCGCGAGTTCGCAGAGCGTGTTGTACAAATTGACGAGACCGGGACCGGACAGCAGCCGTTCGGCCGAGACGTGGTCGTAGCGCTTGCGCATCAGATCGAGGATCGCGCTTTCCTGCGCACTGGCCGGCGACATCGTCACATGGCCGCCTTCGCCGGCGATGGTCACCGCGCCGTTCGGCGTCGGCGCGAACGCACCGACGCCGAGACCCGTGCCGGGTCCGATGATGCCGACCGGAGCGCCTTTGACCGGTGCGCCGCCGCCGATCTGCAGGCGATCCTCGTCGCCAAGGTGCGGGACCGCCGCGGCATTGGCGACGAAGTCATTGACGACGCGGAGCCGTCGAAAATCGAGCTGCTGCCGCAAGCCTTCGACGGAAAACGACCATGGATGATTGGTCAGCGTCACCTGATCTCCGGTGACCGGCGACGCGACGGCGAGCACCGCCTGCAGCGGCCGCGCGGCGGGCGATGCTTCGGCCAGGTAGGCCTCTATCGCGTCGGGAAGCGATGCATGATCGTTCAAGGCGTAGACGCGCGCGGGCGCTGTTGTACCGTCTGGATGAACCAGGGCGAAGCGGACGTTGGTTGCGCCGATATCTCCGATCAAAGCGATGCCGGCATCGGACGCCCTCATCGAGGGTCGCTCCTCGTGCGCCGCGCTGGTGAATTTCTCAGACACGATTACGCCCGCAGCGCCGCGAGCACGTCGTCGGGGCGTTCGCTCATCAGCATGTGACCGGCGCCCTCGATCAAGCTGACGCGGCAGTCCGCGATGGCGGCGGCAATTGCTTTGCCGCCCTTGGCCGGAGTCATCATATCGCGGCTGCCGAGGATGACGCGGGACGGAACCGCAACCTTCGCCGCCGCGGCGAGCGCGTCATGATAATTGTTGCAGGCGGAGAGATCGGCGAACAGCACGCCGGGATGCGCGCGTTCGAGCAAGCGCTCGGTCTCGCCCAGCATCCACAGCCCGGGCGCCAAAGAGCCGCCCAGCGTGGCGTGATAACCGTTGCCCCACAGGGAGATCATATCGACGGCCGCGTGGTCGTTGGTCTTCGCGGCATTGAGCAAGTCCTCCGACACGCGCATCGGCGCCGCGGTGGCGATCAGGGCGAGAGCGGTGACCCTTTCGGGGTGCCGCGCGGCGGTTTCCAAAGCGACGAGCGATCCCATGGAGTGACCGACCAGTGTCGCCCGGCGGACGCCCGCCGCGTCGATCAGCGCCGCGGTCCAGCCCGCCAGCGCGGTGACGGATGACAGCGCTTCACCGGCCGAATGGCCGTGTCCGGGAAGATCAGGCGCCAGCACGGCAAATCCGTGATGGGCAAAAGAGCGCGCGAGCAGCGCCCAGACGGTATGATCCATGCCGGCGCCGTGCAAAAACACGACCGCCGGTAGCGCCGGATCGAAATCGCGGCCACCGGTCCCGACGAATGTCTCCGAGCCGTCAACATCGAGGCGCATGATCTTAAGCCTTCTGCGAGGTGCGCAACGCCTGCCCGAAATCGTCAATGATATCGTTCGCAGCCTCCAGGCCCACCGAGAGACGCACCAGTTCCTCGCCTACGCCGGCGGCGGCAAGAGCCGCGGCGTCCATCTGCTGATGCGTGGTGCTCGCCGGATGGATGACCAGCGTCTTGGCGTCGCCGACATTGGCGAGATGACTTGCCAGCCGCACCGCCTCGATGAATTTGCGTCCGGCGGCGCGACCGCCCTTGATGCCGAAGCTGACGATCGATCCGGCGCCCTTCGGCAGCAGTTTTTGCGCCAGCGCATAATCCGGATGTGTTTCCAGCGAGGGATGCAGCACCCACTCGACCGCCGGATTCTTGCGCAGGAACGCCAGCACGGCAGCCGTGTTCTCCATATGACGCTCCATGCGCAACGGCAGCGTCTCCACGCCCTGCAGCAGATGAAAAGCGTTGGTGGGCGAAAGACAGGCGCCGAAATCGCGCAAACCTTCGGCGCGCGCCCGCATGATGAAGGCGGCGGGACCGAACTCCTCGGCGAAGACGATGCCGTGATAGCCGGCATAGGGCTTGGTCAGCGTGGAAAATCTGCCCGAGGCTTGCCAGTCGAAGCGGCCGCCGTCGACGATCGCGCCGCCGATGGCGATGCCGTGGCCGCCGATCCATTTGGTGATCGAGTGCATGACGATGTCGGCGCCGAGCGTGAGTGGGCGGCTCAGATAGGGAGTGGCAAACGTATTGTCGATGAGGAGCGGAATGCCGGCGGCGTGAGCGATCGCGGCGACTTGCGGAATGTCGAGCACCTCCAGGCCGGGATTGCCGATGGTCTCGGCGATCACCAGCCGGGTATTGGGGCGGATCGCGGCGCGGAAGCCGTCGAGGTCGCGCGGCTTGACGAACGTGGTCGCGATGCCGAAGCGCGGCAGCGTGTGGGTGAGAAGATTGATGCTGCCGCCATAGAGCGACGCTGACGCAACGATATGGTCGCCGGCGCCGGCAAGCGTGGCGATGGCAAGATGCATCGCCGCCATGCCGCTCGCCGTACAGACGGCGCCGACGCCGTCTTCCAGCGCCGCGAGCCGCTCCTCCAGCACCGCCGTCGTCGGGTTGGAAATGCGCGTGTAGATGTGGCCGGCGCGTTCCAGGTTGAACAGTCCGGCGGCGTGATCGGCATCGTCGAACACATAGGACGTGGTCTGGTAGATCGGGACGGCGCGCGAGCGGGTGACCGGATCGGGATGTTGCCCGGCATGCAGGCTCAGGGTCTCGAACGCCGGGGGTTTTGGAGCGGGCATGCCTTCCTCGCTGTGAGAAAAATTGCGGCAGCGTTGCAATGTGGTCGAACGGCTGGGGCACCAGCCGTCTGTTCCGCCCACGCTTCGCGCAAACCGCGGAGCGACGCAAGCAGGGCCGCGCGATGGATCAAGTCATCAGCAACGATACTGTGATTTTGGAGCGGGCGATGGGATTCGAACCCACGACCCCAACCTTGGCAAGGTTGTGCTCTACCCCTGAGCTACACCCGCATCCGTAAAAGGGGGTAAGGCAACGGCCGAAGCCGGAGCGGCCAAGCTATGCCAAAGACCTGAACGCTTTGCAACCGCCGCCCTCCCGGCCTATGAAGCGCGCCCTAAACTCTTCCTTTGGGCATGATCTTATCCGAAAACCGGCTACCACTTTTCGGGATCATGCCCTGATGCCTGCCTCGCCGGACGAGCTTTTCGCCTACTTGGATAGTCTCGGCATCGCGCACCAGACCGTGAGCCATCCGCCGGTATTCACGGTCGAGGAAGCGCGGGCGCTGCGCGGCCAGGTGGCCGGCCGGCACACCAAGAACCTGTTCCTGCGCGACAAAAAGGGCGCGCTGTTCCTCGTGGTCGCGCTGGAAGACGCGGCGATCGAGCTCAAATCGCTGCACCGCCTCCTGGGCGCGTCCGGGCGCTTCTCGTTCGGCTCCGCCGAACTCCTGCGCCAGACGCTCGGCGTCGAGCCCGGTGCCGTGACTCCGTTCGCCGCCGTCAACGACCGCGCCGGCCGGGTAAGCGTCATCCTCGATGCCGCCATGATGGCGCACGATGTGCTCAACTTTCACCCCTTGGTGAACAGCAAGACGACGACGATCTCCCGCGAGGACCTGGTCAAATTCCTCGACGCTACGGGACATCCGCCGCGGATCGAGGCGGTCGCCGGTGCGCCGGCGTGAAACGCACTTGCTGCGGCAACGACGCCCGGAAGCCGCACCTCAGAGATGCAGCAGCCTTTTCGCATTCCCGTGGCAGACTTTGGCACGCACCGACTCGCTGATCGGCGCCGTTTCCATGAAGTCGGCGGCGATGCTGCAATCCTCGTAAGGGTAGTCGACCGAAAACATGACGCTGTCCTCACCGAGCGCCGACAGGGCACAGAGTAGCGACGGATGCGAGCAGACGCCGGTCGTGGTGATTACGATGTTCTTGCGGATCGCTTCCGAGGGCGGCCTGGCCTCGCTCTTGTCCGGCGATTGGAAGCGCCAGCGGCTGTCCAGGCGCCAGAGCAGAAAAGGTAATGTCTCGCCCATGTGGCCGAGGATGACAGTCACGTTCGGGAAGCGGTCGAAAGTGCGGCCGAACACCAGGCGCAGCGCGTGCGTGCCGGTTTCCACGGTCCAGCTCCAGATCGGGCCAAGCAGTTCGGGATGGTCGCGATACATCTGCGGCATATCGGAGGGATCGCGCGGATGCAGGTAAATCGGAACATCGAGTTCCTGCACGCGCTCCCAGAACGGAAAATAACTTTCCTCGTCGAGATAATGACCATTGGTGTGGCCGTTGATCATGGCTCCCTTGAAGCCGAGCTCGGCGACGCAACGCCCAAGCTCGTCTGCGGCCGCTTTCGGGTCCTGCAGCGGCAAATGGGCGAAACCGGCATAGCGCGTCGGATGCCTTTCGATCTCGCGCGCCAGAAAATCGTTGGCCGCACGGGCCAGCCTGATCGCGGTGCGGGCGTCCTTCTCGGCCTGGACGCCGGGCGTAGTGACGGAGAGCACGGAAAGCTCGATGCCGGCCTTGTCCATCGCTTCGAGCCGCATGCCGTCGAACTCGACCAGCTGCTCGGCGAACCGCTGGTGAACCTTTGCCGCCGAGTGCCCGCCGGCCCTGCCCATGGCCTGCACCG
The DNA here is from genome assembly GCA_049284935.1 of Xanthobacteraceae bacterium. Lineage (GTDB taxonomy): Bacteria > Pseudomonadota > Alphaproteobacteria > Rhizobiales > Xanthobacteraceae > BOG-931. The sequence continues at coordinate 46,179 of JBAPYW010000014.1, read as the reverse complement.
AATGCTGACCCATGGAATACCGGGAGAGCTCAGCCGTAATGAAATGCTCCTCTAGGGCGATCTTCTTCATCGTGACCTCCTGGTATGGCTCTCTCCCGACCCGCCCAAGGACCAGAGCTTTATCGGTTCCGCTGGCGGAAATCGGTCATTTCACGCGGCATTCGCAAGGCCTGGGCTGATCGCCTTTCCGGACCGCGCGGGCCTAAGTCGAGATTGCATTCGGCCCGGTTCTCCCCATTTATCAGGCGAATAAGGGAAATTGCGGCCCCCGCCGGGTCGAAAAGGGAAAGCGCATCAAGCCACATGTTGCAGCAAGCTCAAACCGCCGCCGCGGACGTCTTGGTCAAGGACACGACGACGCAAGCCTTCGTCAAGGACGTCATCGAGGAATCGAAGCGGCAGCCGGTGCTGGTCGATTTCTGGGCGCCGTGGTGCGGCCCCTGCAAACAGCTAACGCCCGTGCTCGAGAAGGCGGTTCGCGCCGCCAAGGGCAAGGTCAAGCTCGTCAAGATGAACATCGACGATCACCCGGCCATTCCCGGCCAGATGGGCATCCAGTCCATCCCGGCGGTGATCGCCTTCGTCGACGGCCGGCCGGCCGACGGCTTCATGGGAGCGCTGCCGGAAAGCCAGGTGGTCGCATTTCTCGATCGCCTGACCAAGGACAGCATCGGCGGCGAGACCAAGGATCTGCTCAAGGCCGCCGACGCGGCGCTGGCCGACGGCGATCCTGCCGGCGCGGCGAACCTCTACGCGCAGCTCCTCGCCGAGGACAACGGCAACGTCCAGGCGCTCGCCGGCCTGGCGCGCTGCTACGTCGAGACCGGAGCGCTCGATCAGGCGCGGCAGACGCTGGCCATGATCCCGGATTCCAAACGCGGCGAATCCGCCGTCGCCGCCGCGCAAGCCGCGCTGCAATTGGCCGAACAGGTGAAGACGCTCGGGCCCGTCGCCGAGCTGGAGCAGAAAGTCGCGGCCAATCCGCTGGACCATCAAGCGCGCTTCGATCTGGCGCTGGCGCTCAACGGCAAGGGTCGCCGGCTCGATGCCCTCGATCAGCTCATCAGCATCGTCAAGCGCGACCGCAAATGGAACGACGACGGCGCCCGCAAGCAGCTCGTCCAGTTCTTCGAGGCATGGGGTCCCACCGACGAAGCCACGATCGAGGGCCGCAAGCGACTGTCCTCGATCCTGTTCGCGTAGCGTCGCGCGCAAGGACAAGCGTTCGGTCGCATGCGGAGTACGACATGCCGATCAATGCGATCTACAAGGGGCCCGACGATCTCCCCAGCGTGATCGCGGTATTCCCGTTGCCGGGTGCGCTACTGCTGCCGCGCGGGCAGATGCCGCTCAATATCTTCGAGCCACGCTATTTGGCGATGATCGATGATGCGTTGCGCTCCGGATCGCGCTTGATCGGCATGATCCAGCCCGACTCGGTGCATCCCGGACCGGACCAGGCCAAGCCGCAGCTATTTCGCGTCGGCTGCGTCGGGCGGATCACGCAACTCGCCGAGAGCGGCGATAGCCGCTATCTGATCCAACTCACCGGCGTCGCGCGCTTCCGCATCGAGGAAGAGCTTGCCGTCGCCACCCCCTACCGGCAATGCCGGGTCACATATCAGCCCTTCGTCACCGATTTCACTGCGCGCAAGGGCGAGCACGAGGTCGATCGCAAGGCGCTGTTGCGGGCGCTGGCGGATTTCCTCAAGGCCAACGATCTCAAGGCCGATTGGGAAGGCATCGAGAACGCTCCCAACGAAGCGCTGGTCAATGCGCTGGCGATGATGTCACCCTATGGCCCCGCCGAGAAGCAGGCCATGCTGGAGGCGCCGGATTTAAAAACCCGCGCCGAGATTTTGGTCGCCGTCACCGAGATCGAGCTCGCCAAGAGCAAGACTTCCGGCGAGACGCCGCTGCAGTAAAAAGAATACCCCCGCTGCGCGGGGATGCCTATTATTCGCGATCCGAACCGGAGTCACCGATGTCCACCCCACCCGACCATCCCGCCGGCAGCATCGATCCGAAACTGCTCGAAATCCTGGTCTGTCCGCTGACCAAATGCCCGCTCGAATACGACGCGGAAAAGCAGGAACTCATCTCGCGCGCGGCCAAACTCGCTTATCCGATCCGCGACGGCATCCCAATCATGCTGCCCGAGGAAGCGCGGCGGCTCGATTGATTTTCGCCGTGCGCATGAAAGCGAGGAAAAACCCGTGATCAAAATCTGGGGGCGGAACACCTCGGCGAACGTGCAGAAGGTGATGTGGGCGGTCGGCGAGATCGGACTGCCGCACCAGCGCATCGATATCGGCGGCCCGTACGGCAAAAACCGCGAGCCGGCCTATCTCGCCATGAACCCGAACGGGCTGGTGCCGACGCTCGAAGAAGCGGACGGTTTCCTCCTTTGGGAATCGAACTCGATCGTGCGCTACCTCGCCGCCAAGCATCACGCCGGCGTACTGGAACCGGCCGATCTGCGCGCCCAGGCGCGCGCCAGCGCCTGGATGGATTGGCAACTCAGCGTCGTCGCGCCGGCGATTTTCGAATGCTTCTGGGGCTTGATCCGCACCGCGCCGGAAAAGCGCAATCACGCCGCGATCGAAGATTCAAAAAAACGGACGACGGCGGCGATGACGATCCTCGACGGCGAGCTGGCCAAGACCGCCTATGTAGCGGGCGACGCCTTCTCCTACGGCGACATTCCCGTCGGCGTCATGGCCTATCGCTATCGCCAATTGGTGCCGGAGCGGCCGCCGTTGCCGCATTTCGAGCGCTGGTACGCGGCGATCGCTTCGCGGCAGGCGTTCCAAAACCACGTCGCCGCCGTGCCGCTGGCGTAAACCCGTTACTCCGCCGCCGCGCGCGCGCCGCCGGCCTGAGCCGAGACGATGTAGTCCATCGCCGCCTGCACGCCGCCCTTCTTGTGCGGCACCCCGGCGAGCTTCAGCGTCATTTCAGTGGCCGCCAGCGCCCCGATCAGCGTGGCGTCGTTGATGTCGCCGAGATGGCCGATGCGAAAATACTTTTTCACATAAGGACCGAAGCTGGCGCCGTAGGAAATGTTGAACGTGTTGAGCGCGACGTTACGGAACTGATCGGCATCGTGGCCGTCGGGCAGCAGCACGGCGGTGATCGTCGGCGAATAGTATTTCGGCTCGCGGCAGAGGATTTCGAGACCCCAAGCGCGCACCGCGCGGCGCGTCGCCTCGGCGAGGCGGTCGTGGCGGGCAAAGACGTTATCGAGGCCTTCCTCGTGTAGCATCTGGATCGCCGTATCGAGGCCGTACAGCATCTGCGTCGCCGGCGTGTAGGGGAAGAAGCCCTGCTTGTACATCGTCAGCATATCGTCCCACTGAAAGAACGATCGCGGCAGCTTTGCCGTCTTTGACGCGCGCAACGCCTTCTCGCTCACTGCGTTAAACGACATGCCGGGCGGCATCATCAGGCCCTTCTGCGCACCGCCGACGGTGACATCGACGCCCCATTCGTCGTGGCGGTAATCGGTCGAAGCCAGCGAGGAGATGGTGTCGACCAGGAACAGCGCCGGATGGCCGGCCGCGTCGATGGCCTTGCGGATCGCGCTGATCGGCGACAAACAGCCGGTCGCGGTCTCGTTGTGCAGCACGCAGACCGCTTTGATCTCGTGCGCCTTATCCTTGCGCAGATGCTCTTCGATGATTTTCGGATCGGCGCCGACGCGCCAATCGGTTTTGATGAATTCGGGCTTCAATCCCAACCGGTCCGCCATGACCTTCCACAGCGTCGCGAACTGGCCGGTCTCGACCATCAGCACGCGGTCGCCGGGCGACAGCGTGTTGGTGAGCGCCCCTTCCCACGCGCCAGTACCGGTCGCGGTGTAGATGATAACAGGCTGCGTGGTCTTGAAGACGGTCTTGATGCCCTCCAGCACCCGCTTGGTGAGCACGGCGAATTCTGGGCCGCGCTGGTCGATGAGCGGCATGTCGATGGCGCGCTGCACGCGGTCGGGGACGGGCGTCGGCCCGGGGATTTGCAGGAAATGGCGCCCGGGAAGACGCGAGGCATTCTGCGGCATTGGTCGGCACTCCTGCGGACGTTGTTTAGTGAAGTATGATCTTTTCGGAAAACCGGTGTCCACTTTTCCGGATCATGCTCAAAATCCCGGCCGGGCGCGTCCGAAGGTGCCGCGGCGCGGTCTTGATCCCCGAATGTGCCTTGCGGGTCAAGTCTGTTCTCTTTTGCCCGCGGGGGTTCTCGATATCGAGGCTGGACACTTTGACGCAAGTTGGAGCCACCCGACACCCGCTGCTAACGCTCCGCCACCAGCGCGCTCTCATGCCAGCGCCGCAGCGCCAGGTAATTGATCAACGAGAGAACGTAGAAGATCACGATGCCGGCGAGCGACAGCAGCAGCAGCGCCGCGAACATCCGCGGGATGTTGAGCCGGTAGCCCGATTCGGCGATGCGATAGGCGAGACCGGAACCGGCGCCCGCCGAGCCGGCGGCGATCTCGGCGACCACCGCGCCGATCAGCGACAATCCTCCGGCGATGCGCAAGCCGCCGAGGATATAGGGCAGCGCCGACGGCAGCTTAAGGTGCCACAGTACTTGCCGGCGCGAAGCGCCGTAGAGCGAGAATAGGTCGGCGAGGTTGCGGTCGACCGAATTCAACCCGAGCGTGGTGTTCGCCAGCACCGGAAAGAACGCCACGATCCAGGCACAGACCAGAACCGCCGCGTGCTGCGGCAGGTAGATGAGAAGAAGCGGCGCGACGGCGACGATCGGCGTGACCTGCAGAATCACCGCATAAGGATAGAGCGAATATTCGACCAGCCGCGACTGGTTGAACAGCACCGCCAGCCCGACGCCGCCGGCCGCCGCCAGCAAGAAGCCCTCGAAGGTGGTGATGAGCGTCACCAGAAGCGATCGCGACAGCAAATCCGAGTCGGAGATGAGCGTGTGCAGGATGTTTCCAGGTGCAGGCAGGACATAGGGCGGAATGTCCTCGATCCGCACCATCAATTCCCAGGCCGCGAGCCCGAGCGCCAGCACCACGATCGGCAAGGCGATGCGCAGCGCGCGGTCGCGGCGCCCGCCGGCGGAGACCCGCGCCTTCATGGCTCGCCTCCCGCCGCCATGGCCCTGCTCAGCGCTTCCGCCGTGCGGCGGCAGAACGCGGCGTATTCGGGCGAGGTACGGAAACCCTGGTCGCGCGGATAAGGAGCGTCGACGGCAAGCTCGGCAAACACCCGGCCCGGCCGCGCCGCCATCACCACGACGCGGCTGGACAAATAGACCGACTCGAACACCGAATGGGTCACGAAGATGACGGTGGTGCGCAGCGCCTGCCACATCCGCAGCAGATCGTCGTTGAGCTTAAAGCGCGTAATCTCGTCGAGCGCCGCGAACGGCTCGTCCATCAACAGAAGCTGCGGCTCGGTGACCAGCGCGCGCGCAATGGAGACGCGCATGCGCATGCCGCCGGACAATTCCCGCGGATAGGCGCGGCTGAACGTTCGCAAGCCGACGCGGTCGAGTGCCGGCTCGACGCGGTGAGCCGCCTTGCCGGTTCCCATGCCCTTCAGCTTGAGCGGCAGCGCCACGTTGTCGAAGACCGAGGCCCAAGGCATCAGCGTCGGATCCTGGAACACGAAGCCGATCCGATTTTCGCTCTGAACCGGGGTGACCGGCTGCGCCCACTCGACGACGCCTTCCGTCGGCTCGCCGAGGCCAGCGACGATGCGCAACGCGGTCGATTTCCCGCAACCCGAAGGACCGAGCAGCGCGACGAACTCGCCCGCCCGCACCTCGAGATCGAGCCCGGCGAGCGCGTGCACCCCGTTGGGAAACGTCTTGCCGACGCCACGCAGCGCGACGAGGGGTGCGCCATGAAATGCTGTCGCCGGCGGCATCGATATCGCTATTGCTTGGGCCGCAGATCGAGCCCGACTTTCTTGTCGACGAATTGCAGCGTGTAGGATTTGCGGTAATCGAGGCCCGGCTTGGCCACGCCGGCGCGCACCATCTTGTCGAAGAAATCCTTCATGCGCGCGTCCGTCATGGCGCCGACGCCGAGCGTGAGCGCATCGCCGGAATCGACGATGCCGTATTCCTTCATCTTGACGACTGAGTAAGCCAGCAGTGCGTCGGTCATTTCCGGGTTCTGCCGCTTGATCAGCGCATTGGCCGCAGCGTTGTCGCCATAAAGGTAGTTGTACCAGCCGACGATCGAGGCATCGACGAAGCGCTGCACCAGATCGGGTTTTTTCTCCACCAGCTCGCGGCGCGTCTCGATCAACGTCGAATAGTCGGAAAATCCCTGATCGGCGAGCAAAAATATAATGGGCTTGAACTTGCCTTCCTTCTCGACGGCGAACGGTTCCGACGTCACGTAACCCTGCATGGCGCTGTGCTGGTCGGCGACGAAGGGCTGCGGATTGAAGGTGTACGGCCTGACTCGATCGTCCTTGAAGCCGAAATCGGCTTTCAGCCACTGGTAATAGCTCGTCATTCCCTCCGGCGAGACGAAGATCGTCAGTTTTTTCAAGTCTTCGAGCTTGCTGATGCCCTGATCGGGATGCGCGAGCAGCACCTGCGGGTCCTTCTGGAACATGGCGGCGACGTCGATGATCGGCACATTCTGCGCGACGGCGTCGAAGCCCTGCAGCGTGTTGGCGCTCATGAAGAAATCGAGCTTGCCGACGGTCATCAGCATGCGGTTATTGGCGTTCGGGCCACCCGGTACGATGGTCACGTCAAGGCCGTATTTCCGGTAGGTGCCGTCGGCGAGCGCCTGGTAGAAGCCGCCGTGCTCGGCCTCTGCCACCCAGTTGGTGCCGAAGGTGACTTTGTCGAGCGTTTCCGCACCCGCCGGCCCAACCCCGGCCGCGGCAAGGGCGGCTAGCCCAGTGACCGCTATCCGGGACATCCTGGCGAACGACATCGGTTGCTCCTTCGCGTCAGCGCCGCGACAATAGGGCATGATCCCAAAAAGTGGCTACCGGTTTTCGGATAGGGTCATGCTTCGACGAATGCCAGAGCCGCAGCACGCTTGGCGAGAGTACCGGAGAGAGCCGTCATGACGCTACCCGAACGCGATTGGATGGAGATGACCTGGCAGGAGATTGCCGAGGCCGGTGCCGCCACGGCACGCTGGATCGCGGTGCTGCCGCTCGCCGCGGTGGAGCAGCACGGGCCGCATCTGCCGCTCGGCGTCGACACCTTCATCGCCGAAGCCTACCTGGCGCGGGCCCGCAAAATCCTCCCCGACGAGCTTCCCGTGACCTTCCTGCCGGTGCAGCGCATCGGCGTCTCCGTCGAGCACCTTGCCTATCCCGGCACGCTGTCATTGTCGGCTGCGACCGCCATCGCCGCCTGGACCGAGCTCGGCGAGAGTCTGGCGCGGGCCGGCTTGCGCAAGCTTGTGCTCATCACCAGCCACGGCGGCAATGTCGCAGCGATGGAATTGGTGGCACGCGATTTACGCATGCGGTTTCGCATGCTGGCTATCACCGTCGGCTGGCACCGCTTCGGCTACCCGGAGAACACATTTTCGAGTGAGGAGAAAAAGCACGGCATTCACGGCGGCGACATCGAGACCTCGCTCATGCTCGCGGCGATGCCGGAGACGGTACGCAGCGAGAAAGCGCCCGAGGCGACACCCGCCACGGTGGACATGGCGCGCGAGTTCAGGTGGCTCGGCGCCTATCGCCCGGCCGGCTTTGCCTGGATGACGCAGGACCTCCATGCGACCGGCGCCATCGGCGACGCTACGCTGGCAACCGCCGCCAAGGGCGAGGCGGCGCTCGCCCGCGGCGCGGAAGCGTTCGTCGAATTCCTCCGCGAAGTGGACCGCTTCGACCTCGCCCGGCTGCGGGAGGGACCGCTCGACAATTCCTCCCCCGCATAGCGGGGGAGGCAACAGTCACGCCGCGATTTTCACGTATTCGAAATCGCCGGGCTTGTTGTCGATGCCGAGGCGCGGCGGCGCGATCCAGTTAGCGAACTGGCCTGGTTCGGACACTGGCTGCATCAGGCTGACGATGAAATCGCCGTCGTCGCTTGACGGCAGCCATTTGCCGACATCGCGGTTCCAGGTCCCTTCATCGACGATGGCGCCTGCTGGCGTGACTTTCGCATCCTTGAACTCGCCGATCTGGCGGTGGAAACCGACATGCGGCAGTTCGAATTTGAAGCCGACTTCGGTCTTGGCGATGATCTTGTTCCAGCGCTCGATGCCGCGCTGGCAGTCGGCGGTATAATCGTCGCGCAGCCGCATGTTGATCGCGGTGAGCGCCGGCTCGTCGATACGCTTGATCTCGCCGTCGACGAATTTGAGCACCGGATAGGTTGCGTGCTCGAGCCGGTGATCGTCGTCGATCTTGGTTTCCTGGAAACGGCCCTTGAGGCCCGCGCTGAAAGCATTGGCGGCGTTGGTGGAGACCTCCGAGCCGAACAGATCGAGCGACAGCGTATAGTGCAGATTGAGTTTTTTCTGAATCGTCGGCAGGTCGATGACGCCGAGCTTGCGCACTTTGTCGATATCGGTCGGATCCTCGATACCCGCCGCCCGCATCGCCTCGCAGGTGCGCTGGATGGTACGGCCGACGCCGGTCTCGCCGACGAACATGTGGTGCGCCTCTTCGGTCAGCATGAACCGGCAGGTGCGCGACAGCGGATCGAAGCCCGATTGCGCCAGGCTTTCGAGCTGCATCTTGCCGTCGCGATCGGTGAAGAACGTGAACATGTAGAATGACAGCCAGTCCGGCGTCGCTTCATTGAAGGCGCCGAGCATGCGCGGCTTGTCGGCGCTGCCGGAGCGGCGCTGCAACAGCTCGGCCGCTTCCTCGCGGCCGTCGCGGCCGAAATATTTCTGCAAGAGGTAGACCATCGCCCACAGGTGCCGGCCCTCTTCGACGTTGACCTGAAAGACGTTGCGCATGTCGTAGAGCGACGGCGCGGTCTTGCCGAGATAGCGCTGCTGCTCGACGGATGCCGGTTCGGTGTCGCCCTGGATGACAATGAGGCGGCGCAGCATGGCGCGATACTCGCCCGGCACGTCCTGCCAGGCCGGCTCGCCGTAATGCCGCCCGAACGGAATCTTGCGATCGGCTTCCGTCGGCGCGAGCAGAATACCCCAGCGGTATTCGGGCATCTTCACGTAGTCGAACTTGGCCCAGCCCTTGGGATCGACCGAGACCGCGGTGCGCAGATAAACCAGCGCCTCCTGGAAACCCTGCGGTCCCATGTCCTTCCACCAGTCGATATAGCCGGGATGCCAGCTCTCCAGCGCGCGCAGTACCTGCCGATCTTCGGCCAGATTGACGTTGTTCGGGATCTTGGTCGTGTAGTCGACGTTTTCGATATCCATGGGCCGCTCCTGTCCGTCTGCATCCTCACCCGCTTTGCCGGGAGGGAAAAAATTCATCGTCACACCCTGCGCGTATCGAACACCGGCTGCTGGCCGGTGCCGTAACGCTTGAGCGCGCCTTCCTCGCCGATCGCGTTCGGGCGCTGGAAGATCCAGTTCTGCCACGCGCTCAAGCGGGCGAAGATTTTCGATTCCATGGTCTCCGGCCCGGCGAAGCGCAGATTGGCTTCCAGGCCGGTGAGGCTGTCGGGCGAAAAGCTGGCGCGTTCTTCGAGGAAGACCCGCACTTCATCGTCCCAATCGATGTCGTCAAGCGCGAAGGTGATCAGCCCGAGCCGCTGCGCGGTCTCGGCGTCGAGCATTTTGTCGAGTTCGGCCTTGGCGGAAACGAGCTGGGACGGATCGGCGAGGAAGCGGCTCGCCAGACGGGTGAGGCCGTTCGACATCGGATAGGCGCCGAAATTCGCCTCGGTCAGCGCAATCGTTGCCGGCGGCTTGTTGTCGCCGTCGCGGCGGCCGAGCAACATGTAGGAGCGGTCGCTGGCGAACGGCAGCTCCGCCAGCGTGCCGGCAAAGCACGAACCCGGCTCGATCAGCGCGACCAGCGAGCGCGACGTCAGATCGATGCGCTTGAGCACCCGCTTCCACCGATGGCGGATCTCATGCACCAGCCAGTGATCCCTGTTGGCGTCGAGGAAATGCTCGTAGGCGACGACTTCGACGGGATCGCCCGAGGATTTGAATACGATCGCCGCGACGTCGAATTCGTTGAGCCGGAGGTGCAGGATCGCATCGTCGAGCTCGCGCGCGAGCTTGAGCGGCCAGAACTCGGCGCCGAGCGCCAGCATGGCGTCGGCCGAGGCAGGCGGCGGATTGTCCGGCCCGCGTAGCGTCATGGTGGCAATGCGCCGCGCACGGTCGAATTCGACGGTGAGCGAGCTGTAATCGACGCCGTTCGCCGTGAAGCTGCGCGTCAGCGGGGTGAGCGCGATGCCCGGCCCTGCGGCGCCGCGGCGCGACTTCGCGGCAAATTCTCGTGCGCGCGCCGCAACCACTTCATCGAATTTCGAGCCCGGCACCACTTCATCGACCAGCCGCCACTCGACCGCGCGCTTGCCCTTCACCCCCTCCTCGGTGGTGCAGAAGACATCGGCATGGTCGCGGCGCACTTTGCGCTTGTCGGCGACGCGCGTGAGCCCGCCGGTGCCGGGCAGCACCGCCAATAGCGGCAACTCCGGCAGCGCCACCGACGACGAGCCGTCGTCCACCAGCATGATGTGGTCGGCCGCGAGCGCGAGCTCGTAGCCGCCGCCGGCCGCGGTGCCGTTGATGGCGCAAATGGTGGCGAGCCCGGAATGCTCGCTCAGATCCTCGATGCCGTTGCGCGTTTCGTTGGTGAATTTGCAGAAATTGACTTTGTGCGCGTGGCTCGCGCCCGCCAGCATGCGGATATTGGCGCCGGCGCAGAATACGCGCGGCTTGCCCGAGCGCAGCACGACGACGCGCACCTGCGGGTGCTCGAAACGCAGCCGCTCGATGACGTCGGCCAGTTCGATGTCGACGCCGAGGTCGTAGGAATTGAGCTTGAGATCGTAGCCTTCGAACAGCGCGCCCTTCTCATCGACGTCGAGGAGAAGTGTGGCGACCTCGCCGTCGATCGCGAGCCGCCAATGGCGGTAGCGCGCCGGCTCCGTTTGGAAGTCTATTCGCGTCTGACCGTTGGCCAGCGGACGCTCGGGGGCATGGGCGTCGGCCATACAGCGTTCCTCGATATGTATTATAATTCACAAACGTCTTCGTGATCTATATGCACTATAATGCATCAGACCGCAACCCCTGCGCTGGGCCGGATGTCGCTTTCGTGATGGTCGCGCAACAGCCGGTTGACGAAGCCGGCGACCGCATCGAGGGTCGCTACGGGGGCGTCCCGATGCGGGGAATGGCGGGCGCCAGGCAGGATCACCACCTCGACCGGGCAGAAGCATTCCTCTTTAGCCGCATCGACCTGCTTGAGCGTGCCGTATTGATCCTCGGCGCCCTGCAGAATCAGGATCGGCACGCGGATGTAATCGAGCGCCTCGGTAATGTCCCACTTCTGGAAGTCCGGATTGAGCCAGGGCTCGATCCAGGAACGGAACGCGCCGTCCACGTCGGCATGCCAGCGCTTGAGCTTGTCGCGCAAAATGCCGGCCGCAAACGCTTCGCCGGCGCGGCGGATTTCGGTGAGCCCCATCGCCTCGGTGAAGAAATGTGGCGCCATGAGCACAAGGCCGCGCACGCGGTGATCCTGGACGCTGCCGGCGTAGATGGTCGCGATCGAGGCGCCGTCGCTGTGCCCAAACAGAATGCCGCGCTGAAATCCGATCGCCGCGAGCACCCGCGGCAGCACGTCGAGCGCCTCTTCGTTCATGAAAGACAGCGGCCGCGGCAGCGCTGCCGGGCTTGAATTGCCGTAGCCGGCTCGCGAATAAACGAACACGCCGGCGCCTGTCGCCGCAGCCAGTTGTTCCGGGAATGCGCCCCACAGGCCGACGCAGCCGAGACCTTCGTGCAGCATCACGATGGTCGGCGCCGCATCGGGCCGCGGCCCGATCATCCGGTATTCAAGCCGCTGCGGCGCAAGCTCGAGAAAACCCTCGTCCGGCAGCGTCATGGCTGCCGCTCCCCGACGAACGGGGTCACGATCTGCAAAAGCTTGGCAAAGCTTTGCTCGATGGAATCGCCCGAAGTGTCGACCTCGGCCTCGGCGCGGGCATAGTCGGCGCGCCGCGCTTCGAGGATGGCCACGAGGTCGGCCATGGCTTGCCGGTTGTCCGCCATGGGACGGAAATCGCCCTGCGCCATGACGCGGCTCATATGTTCTTCCGGCCGCGCTTTGACCCACACCGTGTGAGTGCCGTGCAAAAGCAGAGCGTAGGTCTCGGGGTTTGCGACGATACCGCCGGCGGTGGTGATGATGGCGGCCTCGTGCTCGGCGATGACGCGTTGCAGCGCACGGCGCTCCTGACGGCGGAAGGTCGCCGTGCCCGCCATTTCGATCAGATCGGGAATGCTCGCGCCGTATTCCTCTTCGACTCGGCGGTCGAGCTCGATGAAGGGCCAGCCGAGGCGCTGGGCGAGCATGCGCCCGAGCGTCGACTTGCCGGCACCGCGCAGCCCGACTAACGCAATGCGCCCGGCGCGATCGGCACTGCCGGCGCGCATGACGTGCGCTTCGATCTCCTTGGCCAGCGCCGGCAATTCGCCTTCCGGCACCTGCATGACCAGATCAAGGATGGCGTCCCGTGCCGCGGTGCGCGCACCGGATTCCGGCAGAAGCGCAGAAATAGGAAGGTCGAGGGCCAGCGCGATCGCGTGCAGGACGCTCGCCGATGGATTGCCGGCGCCGCTCTCGATCTGCGCCAGGTAGCGCTCGGAAGTCTGCGACGCCTGCGCCAATTGGCGGCGCGTCATGCCGCGCTTGGCGCGATGGCGCCGCACTTCGTCACCGATCGCGGCGAGGAATGCGGCCGCGTGGGTCGCTTGGCTTTGCGGGCCGGGAATGGGGTGCTCGCCTGGCGCCTTAGTTATCGGCTTGGCCACAGTCATCCGATCTTATGCATTATAATTCATGTGCTATAATGCACTTACGGCGGTGGTTTGGCAAGTTTCCGCGCTCTGGGCTTGGCACTGCGATTCTTCAAAAAATCTTGCGCCAGCCGCCGTTTTCCTGCTCGCCCGGCGGCAGATTTTCCTCGGCCGCATCGGGACCGGGATCGTCGGGCGCATGCACCAGCGGGATCACGGCTTCCGGCTTCGGCTCGGAGAGGCGTCCGCGCCGCTGCGAGGGCGGGATGGCCGCGCGCTCGGCCGCAGCGGCGGGCGTGCCCGCTTTCGCCTCCGCGATTGTCGCAGCGTCTTTGTCATGCGCAATGCGCGCGCTGTCGCTGCGTGGCTCACTCGCAGCCGCGATCGGCGCAGCCGCGGAGGGCCGCGGATTAATCACCGTTGCTGCACTCGCGATACCCGCAAGCGGCGCACGCCATTCGAAGGCGTCGAGCCGCCCGCTGACCGGCGACACCGGCAGCCAACGATCGGAAACGTGACCATCGGCCGTCCACGCCGGATCGGACGCGGCGTGGACCGCCCGCGCAATCCATTCGCGTGCGCGGCCTTCGTCGTTTCGCTCGGCGCGCTCGAGCTCGGCCATCAAGAGCGCGACCCGCTTGGTTAGCGCAGTCAGATGCGGCGCGAGCGCGGCGCGGGCTTTGGCGTAGTCCTGCGCGTCGATCGCGGCGCGCGCCAGCGCCAGGGCGCCCTCGATGTGGCCGGGCACCTTCTGCGCCAACGCTTCCATACGCTTGAGGCGGTCGCGCGCGGCGTCGCCGAAGCGAAGTTGGGCATAGGCCTGGGCAATATGCGGATGCGGATTGGCGAGCCAGGCCTTGTCGAGGATGCGTCGCGCCTTGCGCGGCTCGCCGCCCTCGGCGAGCATGCGGCCGGCGAGCGCCGCCGCCGGCACCAAAGTCGGCGCCAGTTTCGCCGCTTCGAGAGCAAAGGCCTTGGCGTTGTCGCGGTCCGTTTCCTCCAGCGCTTGCGCGCGCGCGGTCAACATCACCGCGCGTTGACGGCGGTAGCTTTCTTTGCCGAGAGCGCGCTTATTGCCTTCAAGGAGTGCGAGCGCGCCGGCCCAATCGCCGGTGGCACAGCGCATTTCGAGCACCGCTTTGCCGGCCCAGCCGAGCGAGGGATTTTGCCTCGCGGCTTCCTCGGCCAGCGCGCGGGCGCTGGCGTGATCGCCGCGGCGATGGGCCTCGATGAAGAGGCCGCGGAGTCCCAGCGCCTTGGTATCGGCGCGGCTTGCCATGGTGCGGAAAGCGCTGTCGGCCGCTTCGCGGTCGCCGGCAAGCTGCGCGGCCTGCGCGTGCAGCAAAAGTGCCAGCGGTTCGGCGGGCGCCATGCGCTTGGCTTCGGCGGTGTGCTTGCGCGCCGCGTCGAGGTCGCCGGCGCCGACGGCGATGAGCCCGCGCGAGATCGCCTCATAGGCACGCTCGCCGCGGCGACGGTGCAGATGCGCACGCAGCCTGGACGGTGAGCGCAAAAACGCGCGCAACAGGCTCCACAGCAGCGCCAGCACCGCTAGCGCCGCCAACAGCGCCGCGCCTAAGACCATCAGCGAGGTTTCGATGCGCCAGCCCTGCCAGGTGACCACCACATCGCCCGGCCGGTCGGCGAGCCACGCCACACCGAGCGCCAGCGCGCCGACAACGATCAGGAAAAGGATGATGCGGATCATTGCGACGCCGGCCTGCCGATCGCGGCGAGCGCATCGGCGGCAATGCGCCGGCTGGCCGCGATGGCCGCTTCGCGCGCCTCGGCTTTCTTGACCCAAGAGGCGGCAAGCGCCCGCGCCGATTCCGGCAATCGGGCAATGCCGGCAAGCGCGGCAGCGATGTCGCCGCGGGCGGCATCGATGTTGATCCGCTGTATCACCGAGGACGGATCATCGCCGGCCGGCGCCTCGATCGGCGTGATGCGGACGAGTTTTTGCGCGTGGGCCTCCAGGCTCCCTAGGAAGGAACTCTCACGCGGCGCCGCACCCGAGGCTTGCCGCAAGGAGGGCGTGAGCAGAGCGAACTCGTGCGCGAGAGCGGCGGCGTTCGGTAAGCCGTCGGCGGCGAACGGCTCGAGCGGCGCCGTCGCGGTCTGGTCGGCGCCGAGCGCCCGCACCACCGCAAGCTCGGTCTGGTACGGCGCACCGCGCTTGACCGCGGCACGCAGCGCCTCCGCGGCGACGGTTAATCGCGCGGCGCGATCGTCGGCGCTCGGCGTCCGCTGTGCAGCGTCGGTGGAGAGGGATTTCATCGTGCTTTCGAGGGCGGCGATGCGGTTGTCGAGCGCCGCGGTACGATTGTTGAGCGCGAGGTCGCTGTGCTGAACATCCGTCTGGACTGCGTTCTTAGCCGCGTCGGCCGCGGCCGCCGCGGCTTTGGCCTGCGCGAGCGCGTTCTGCGATGCCGCGGCGACCTCATCCAGGCGGCGATTGAGAGCGGCCAGCGAGTCGCCGAGCGATTTGGTTTGGGCTTCCGTTGCCGCCACGCGGGCGGCGAGCGCCTGGTCGGCGTGGGGCGCTTGCAGCGCCTGCTGGATTTTATCGAGCCGGGACGAGATCTCGTCGGTGGAAGCGGCCTTTGCGCCCTGCACGCCGGGGGCGGCCGCCGTCTGCTGCGGGGGAAACATGCCCGCCATCCAGAATCCGGCCGTGATCGCGCCCAGCACGACCGCCCCGACCAGAGCGCCGACGGCGTACGGACTGACACGCGCGAGAAAATTCGCGTGGTTCGGTTCGCCCGGCGCCTCTTTGCGCGTCGTGCGGTCGGCGTCCGCAGCAGACTCCTGCGTCGAACTCGGGGTCTCGGGTTCGACTTCCTTTGCCGTCAGATCGATGGTCGGCGGCCGTCGGCGCGGGCTGCTATCGGGCTCGCTCGTCATGCGCTCTCCAGGGCAAGCGACCGATTCGAGAGCTCGGCCGGCTCGCCGTCACGGCATAGTACGAGGAAGCCATGGCGGCAACACGCCGGGCCGACGCCGCGAGAGCGACACGCGAAGAGGACGGGCTAAAGATTTAGCCCGTCCTCAAAGGCCGCCATCAGCGTCGTGCCTGGAGACGGCGGCACGACCGGGGATGCGACCACTAAACGTCATGCCTTGCCGAGCGGCAGAGCGACGAACCTCGTCGCGTCGCCGACCTTCACCCGCATGAGAACATCGTGCTTGCCCTGCGCCTTCGCCTCGCTGAGCGCGTTGCGCACATCGCCGGCATTGGCGACCGCCTTGCCGCCGACATCGAGGATGACGTTGCCCTCCTGCAAGCCATGCTCGGCGGCAAGCCCGTCCGGATCGACCGCGGTGACCACGACGCCTTTTCCGCCGGCACCGGAAACTTCCGTGGCCGGCGCCACCGACAGGCCGAGATGCGGCACACCGCCGGTCGGCTGCGCCTGCTCGGTGTCGGCTTTGGCCATGTGCTCGCTCGGCATCTCGCCAAGCGTCAACGACAGGGTCTTCTCTTGGCCCTTGCGAACGACGTCGAGCTTGACCGTGCTGTTCGGCGCCATCATGCCGATGGTGCGGGCGAGCTCGCGGGCGTCCTTCACCGGCGTGCCGTTGACCGCAGTGATGACGTCGCCTGACTCGATGCCGGCCTTGGCCGCCGGACTGCCGGCTTGTGGCTCGTCGACGAGGGCACCCTCGGCCTTCTTCATGCCGAGGCTATCGGCGATGCCGGCGGTGACCGGCTGGATCTGCACGCCAAGCCAGCCGCGCGTGACGTGGCCGCTCTGCTCGAGCTGCGCCACCACCATTTTCGCGGTGTCCGCCGGGATGTCGAAGCCGATGCCGACCGAACCGCCGGATGGCGAGTAGATCGCCGTGTTGACGCCGATCACTTGGCCCTCTTCGTTGAACGCCGGGCCGCCCGAGTTGCCTTTGTTGATCGGCGCGTCGATTTGAATGTAGTCGTCGTAAGGGCCGGCGCCGATGTCGCGGCCGCGCGCCGAGACGATGCCGGCGGTCACGGTGCCGCCGAGACCGAACGGATTGCCGACGGCGACGACCCAATCGCCGACGCGCGGCGAATGGTCGGCGAACTTCACGTAGGGGAAGTCCTTCTTGCCGTCGATTTTGATCACCGCCAGATCGGTCTTCCGGTCGGTGCCGACGACCTTGGCGGTATAGATCGTGCCATCGTCGGTGGTCACTTGCACCGACTTCGCATGATCGACGACGTGGTTATTGGTCACCGCGTAGCCGTCCGGCGAAATGAAGAAACCCGAACCTTCGCCGGTGATGAACTCATGATGCGGCCGGGCGTGCGGCATGCCTTGCGGACCAAACTGCTGGCCGAATTGTTGAAAGAACTTGTACATCGGCGAGCCGGGTTCGAACGGAATCGGCTCCTGGTCGCTGTTCTGGTGCATCTCTTTCATCAGCTGCGGATCGCTGGCGGCGTCGATCTTGACGCGCACGGAGATGACCGCCGGTTTGACCCTGGCGACCAAGTCGGCGAAGCCGGCCGGGTGCTGAGTCGCACTATCCGTGGTGGCGGCGCTCGCAGCCGATGTCCAGGCGAGGCTCGACGGCCGGTAACCGCCCGGGCCCGCGAGCAACATGGCGCCGCCCAGCGCCGCGACGGTTGCCAGAAGCGTCACTCTGCGGGCCGTGAGGGCCTTTTGCGAATTTTTGGGCTTTTGCGGATTTGAAGGGTTTCCAGTCATGACACATCTCCAGGTATGAAAGTGGCCCAGCGGCCCTTCGGAAGAAGATGGTCAAGCCAAGTTACGACGACCTGGAGACGACATTAATTCGCAGAAAGGATCGCGCGTCGGAGCGTCGCACCGGCGTGACGTAGAACGCATTCCTTCGCGCTCCGCCGATGCCCTGGCACGCAAGCGACAAGAGCGCGCCGCCTCAAGGCGAAGGAATAAGGCCGATGAGGTCGGCCTCGACCGCTCGCGGCGCGATGCGGATGTCTGCGGCACCGGCTTGCGCGAGAGGTTCCGCAACTTGGGCGGAGAGACAGAAATGAATGGGCTTCAACGCGCTTGCGAGCAGGCCTGCGCCGCGCGCGGCGCTGACATACGCTTCGGCGCTGCGGCGCGAGTAGTGCAGGACGCCGTCGAGCCCGCGGGTCAGAGCCGCGGCGGCCTGGGCCGGCAGCGTTTCCGCCACCACCGCGCGATAGACCACCACCATGTCGACGACAAAACCTCGCGCACGCAGCGCGCCGACGAGATCGCCGGAGCGGTCCTCTCCGGTAATATAGAGGAGCCGCGCCGGCGGGTTGAGATGCGCTGCGACCAGCGCGGCCAGATCGTTGACATTGCCGCCGGCCGAAGTAACGGCCGTGAAGCCGGCATCGCGAACCGCTTGTGCGGTCCGATCGCCCACCGTGAAAACCGGAACGTGGCGCACCTCATCGCGGTGCGCCTGTCCGGCAAGGCTCCGCAGCGCATTGGCGCTGGTAACCAAGAATGCCGTCCACGACCCGGCGCTGAGATCGGCATGTGAGAGAATCTCGATTTCGAAGAGCGGCGCGACGATCGGCTCGTGCCCCAGGGCGCGCAAGGCGACTGCGGTGCGTGCGGCGTCGGGCTGCGGACGGGTGAGGAGAAGGCGCACCGCTTTAGTTCTGCTGAAAAAAGTCGGCGCCGGCGCGATCTCGCAATTCGCGGCCGGCATCGGCGCCAACCTCCACCGCCTGGTCGCGTGCCCCTTCGCGCGCCACCTCGAACGACTCGCTGCCGTCGGGTTTTGCGATCATGCCGCGGAAGCGGATGCTGCCGCCGTGCACGACGGCATGACCGCCGATCGGCGTGCGGCAGGAGCCGTCCAGCACGGCGAGGAAGGCGCGCTCGGCGGCAATGGCGGTCGCCGTGTCGCGGTCGTCGATCATAGCGACCAGCGCCCGCGTCGCGGTGTCGTCGGCGCGCGTCTCGATCCCGATGGCGCCCTGCGCGGCCGCCGGCAGGAACTCGTCGAGTTCGAGGATGGCGGTTGCCGCCGACAGGAGCCCGAGCCGCTTCAGGCCGGCGACGGCAAGGAGCGTGGCGTCGACTTCCCCGGCTTCGAGCTTGCGCAGCCGCGTCTCGACATTGCCGCGCAGCGTCACGACCGCAATGTCCGGCCGCAACCGCTTCACAAAAGCCTGCCGTCGTGGCGACGCGGTGCCGACCGTCGATCCCGGCGGCAAGTCGCGTAACGCCTTGGCCTTGCGGCTGATGAACGCGTCGCGCGCATCCTCGCGCGGCAGGAAGCCCGCCAGCGCCAGGCCCGCCGGCAGGATCGTGGGAAGATCCTTCGAGGAGTGTACGGCGAGGTCGATGACGTTCGCCAGCAGCGCCTCCTCGATCTCCTTAGCAAACAGCCCTTTGCCGCCGGCGTCAGCGAGCGGCCGATCCTGGACGAGATCTCCGGTGGTGCGGATGACCCTGATCTCGATCCGCTCCGGGTCGAGACCCGCCGCTGCGGCAAGGCGGCTTTTGACCTCGCGCGCCTGGACCAGCGCCAGCGGCGAACCGCGGGAGCCGATGCGGAGGATGGCCGTTGGGGTGGAGGATTGTGCCATGGGACCTTCAAGTGCTAGGCCGCCGTCATTGCAAACGCGAAGCCGGGAGGCAATGCGGATATATGATGAATCCTGGATTTGATCGGCAACCGCGCCTTGCGGCGTTCAAGGCCAGGCAATGCGCGCACGGCTCATCATACACGCATGATCATCCTCGGCATTGAGACGACCTGCGATGAGACGGGCGCCGCCCTGGTCGAACGGACCGAGGCGGGGCACGGCCGCATCCTGTCCAACGTGGTTTTCTCGCAGATCAATGAGCATGCCGCGTTCGGCGGCGTAGTGCCGGAAATTGCCGCCCGCGCGCATGTCGAAGCGCTCGATACCATCATCGCCAAGGCGATGAGCGATGCGCAACGTTCCTTTTCCTCGCTCGACGGCGTCGCCGCGGCGGCCGGTCCCGGCCTGATCGGCGGCGTCATCGTCGGCCTGACCATGGCCAAAGCGATCGCGCTCACGCATGGCAAGCCGCTGATCGCGGTCAATCATTTGGAGGCGCACGCGCTGACGGCGCGACTGACCGACGCCACGCCGTTTCCCTATTGCCTGTTTCTCGCTTCCGGCGGCCACACTCAAATCCTCGGCGTGCGCGGCGTCGGCGATTACCTGCGGCTCGGCGGCACGGTCGATGACGCCATCGGCGAAGCCTTCGACAAGACCGCAAAGCTGCTCGGCCTCGGCTTCCCCGGCGGACCACTAGTGGAGAAGGAGGCGGCGCGCGGCGATCCCAAACGGTTTGCGCTGCCGCGGCCGATGGCCGGGCGCCATGACGCAAATTTCTCGCTGTCCGGCCTCAAGACCGCCCTGCGCCTCGAAGCCGAGAAAATCGCGCCATTGAGCGATGAGGACGTCGCCGACCTCTGCGCCTCGTTCCAGCAGGCGGTGGGCGACGTGGTCATGGACCGGCTGCGCGCCGGACTACGGATGTTCCGCGAGCGCGTCGGCACGCCGACCGCGCTGGTTTGCGCCGGCGGGGTCGCGGCCAATCAGGCGATCCGCAAAGCCCTGCACCGCGTCGCTTTCGAGGTCGGCACGACGCTCGTTGCGCCGCCGCCGGCGCTGTGCACCGACAATGGCGCCATGATCGCCTGGGCCGGCGCCGAGCGGCTCGCGCTCGGATTGACCGACCCGATGAGCACCGCGCCACGCGCACGCTGGCCGCTCGAAGAAGTGACCAAGGCCGGCGCGTCGATCCCGTTCACTGCTCGAAGCGATCAATGAACCAGCGCAGCACGCGCATCCAGATTTCATCCTTGCCGACGACGTCCTCGATGCCATGCTCGAGGTTGGGGTTGTCGTTGACTTCCATGACCACGATACCGTGGTCGGTCTGTTTGAGGTCGACGCCGTAGAAACCGTCGCCGATGGGCCGCGCCGCGCGGACCGCAACATCGATCACCTCACGCGGCGCCTGATCGAGATCGAAGGCGCGGAAGCCGCCCTCGCGCGAGGAGCCGTCAGGCCGGTACTTCACGACCTGCCAATGCCCGCGCGCCATGCGGTATTGGCAGACGAACAGCGGCTCGCCGGCGAGCACGCCGACGCGCCAGTCGAACTCGGTCGGCAGAAACTTCTGCGCCAGCAGCAGGTCGGTTTCCTCAAACAGTTCATCGCAGATACGCTTGAACTCGGCGGGCGATTCGATCTTGTGCACGCCGCGCGAGAATGAGCCGTCGGGAATCTTCACCACGAGGGGCAGGCCGAGTTCGTCGATGGCTTTTGAGAGATCGGTATCTTCCGCAAGGATCACGGTCGGCGGCGTCGGCACCTGGTTTTGCCCGAGCAGCTCCACCAAAAACACCTTATTGGTGCAGCGGATCATCGAGATCGGATCGTCGATGACCGGCATGCCTTCCTGCCAGGCGCGACGGGCGAAGCGGTAAGTGTGATTGTCGATCGAGGTGGTTTCGCGGATGAACAGCCCGTCGAACTCGGCCAGTTCGGCAAGCTGGCGCTTGGTGATCGGCTCGACGTCGACAGACAGCCTCTCGGCGATGCGCGCAAAATGCTTGATCGAGTCGTGCGACGACGGCGCCATCTTCTCGTTCGGATCGTAGAGCACGGCGAGGTCGTATTTGGCGACCGCCCTGGCCTTGGGATCGCGCCACTCGCGCTTGGTATGATTGTGCAGCGACTCGCGGAAAAACTCGGCTTCGCCATTGGCGAGCCGGGTGATGTTGCGCGGCCGAATGCGGTCGATCGACAGCCAGTCGCCGGGGTCGACGATCACTTCGAGCGCGGGGCAGCGGAACCAGTCGAACAGCAACCGCCCGAATGATTCGAAGCGGGGGTCGCGGGCGATGCCGAAACAGACGATCAGCCTGAGCTCGGCGTCGGGCTGGAAGTCGGCGCGCCGGGCGCAACGGTTGAGCTCGTCTTCCAGCTCGGGGAGCGCGTGCTCGTAGAGCTTTTGCTCGCGCAGCTCCAGCATGGTTTCGACGGTCGGCACGACGCGATGACCGCGCGCCTCGGCCAAGAGCGAAGCGTAATAGCCCTTGGACTGGTAGGCGTAGGAGCGGGCCAGGTTGACGAGCTTGGGCCGTCCGATCTCGAACAGGCGAGGCCGCGCCAAATACTCGGTCGTGGTGATGACCTTGTGCGGGGTCTCGGCGTTGGGCAGATCGCGGGGCTGGTCGACCAGGATAACCCAGCCGGTCATGGACGGGTCCCCTTCCAGTCGAAAGCGGCTTGCGAATGCGGGCCGATCATGCGTGCGAGTTTAGGCAAGGCACAAATTGTCATAGCCGGGAACGAACCGAATTGCGACTGCGCGGTCCGCGATGTCCCCATGAAAACCGATTCGCGCCTGCAAGTCAGATTTTTTTGCTGTCACGGCCCGGTCGCCGCCGTGGTTCCGGACCTAGCGGTTTTTCGAAGCGCAGGGCATCGCCGCGGTCGTCATAATAGGCGCGATGCCTGCCGAACAGGCGGTAGCCGGATTTTTCGTAACGCGCAATTGCCCTTGTATTGTGCTCGTGGACTTCGAGACGCATCGCCCGCCGTTTTCGGCGCTTGGCTGCCGTCTCCGCCGCCGCCAGAAGAAGCGGCCCGACGCCGCGCCGGCCGACATGGGGGGCGACGGCGATGGAATAGAGCCGGGCCATGCGGGAGCGCGGCGGAAAAAGCACCAGCGCGTAGCCGGCCAACCTGCCGCACTCCTCAGCGACGATCAGCGCGGCGCCGGGCGAGGCGAGAAAACGGCGGAGGCTGCGCCGCGACAGCACGTCGACGGAAAAGACCGCCTGTTCGAGCGCGAGCAGCGCGTCGAGATCGCTCATCCGGCCGCGGCGCAAGCTGGCGGAAAGGGCCGGATGACGGCGGCGTCCGCTCACGACATGCGTCCCTGTTCGATCCGCGCGATCATGGTCTCCAGCCGCTCCAGCCGGTCGGCTTCGCCCGGCGGCTTGTCCCAGCGCAGCCGGTTGACGCGCGGGAACCGCATCGCCAGTCCGGATTTGTGCCGGGTCGAGCGTTGCAGCCCCTCGAAGGCGACCTCAAGCACCAGACCTTGATCCGGCTGATGCACGACCTCGCGCACCGGACCGAAGCGGTCAACCGTGTTGCGGCGGACGAAGCGGTCGATCTGCAACAGCTCCTCGTCGGTGAAACCGAAATAGGCCTTGCCGACCGGCACCAGCTCGTCGCCCTCGTCGCCGAGCGTCCAGACGCCGAACGTGTAATCGGAATAATAGGAGGACCGCTTGCCGTGGCCGCGTTGCGCATACATCAGCACCGCGTCGATGATGTAAGGGTCGCGCTTCCACTTCCACCACGGCCCCTTTGGCCGGCCGGGAAGATAGAGCGCGTCTCGCCGCTTGAGCATGATGCCTTCGACCGCGTCGGCATCGGCTCCCGCGCCGGCTATTGCCGGATTTTTGCGCGCGGCCGCGAGGGCCTCCCAGGTCGTGAGGGAGACGAGCGAAGAAAGATCGACACGGCTGTCGTCGAGCCGCGCGACGAATTGTTCGAGCCGCGCGCGGCGCGCGGCGAAGGGAAGCCCGCGGAGGTCCTCCTCGCCGTCCGCGAGCAGATCGTAGGCGCGCAGATGCGCGGGAAATTCGGCCATGAGCTTGGTTGTGACAGTTTTGCGATTGAGCCGCTGCTGCAGCACGTTGAACGATTGCACGCGGTGCTCGCGCATGATCAGGAGCTCGCCGTCGATCGCGCCCGGCAGCCGCAGCGCTTCGAGAAGATCGGGGAAGCTCCTGGAAATGTCCTCGCCGGTGCGCGAATAGAGCCGCGCGACTGTCCGGCCGTCATGCCGCGCGGCCACCGCCTGCACGCGAATGCCATCCCACTTCCATTCGGCCATGAATTCGGCCGGGTCGAGCCCGGCGAGGTCCGGCTCGTCGAGCGCATGAGCCAACATTGCCGGGCGGAACGGCGCCGGGTCGCCGATCGCCGGCTTTTCCCCCCGGCCTTCGAGCCAGGCAAACAGCGCGACATAGGGCGGCGACAAGCCGGGCCAGAGCAGCTCGATATCTTGCGCATCGTTGGCACCAAGCGCGGCAACCGCCGCCTTGGCAAGCCGCGCCGAAACACCAATACGCAACCCGCCGGTGACGAGCTTGATCAGCGCCCAGCGGCCGGTCTCGTCGAGCGAATCGAGCCAGCGCGCCAGCCGCGCCGGCAACTCGGCCTTGCCGAGCGTGGAGAGGGTTTCGATGACTGCGGTGAGGCTCGGCGCATTCACCTCTCCCCGTTGCTGCGCCGGCCCCGGCCACATCAGCGCGACGGTTTCCGAGAGGTCGCCGACATAATCGTAGGACAGATCGAACAGCACCGGGTCGGTGCGTTCGGCGATCAGATTGCGGATCAGGCCGGGCTTGGCATGCGGGAAGCTCAGCGACCCGGTGAGCGCCGCCAGCGCCCAGCCGCGCTCCGGATCGGCGGTCGAGCGAAAGTAGTCGGTCATCAGCCGCAGCTTGTTATTGCGGCCGCCCTCGTAGCTGAGACGGTCCAGAAGTTCGGCGAAGCGGTTCATACCTCAGCCTCGCCAACGCCTACGGCCGGCCCCGGACTGACGGCTTCATCGTCCTCCTCGCCGTAGCCGACGATATCGAGCGGCCGCGCCTTTAGTCCACGCGTGGCGCACCAGTGCACCAGCGCGTCCTCCTGGCCGTGGGTCACCCAGATTTCGCCGGCGCCGGTGGCCGTGACCGTCGCGGTCAACCCGTCCCAATCGGCGTGATCGGAAATGACCAGCGGCAGGGCGACCCCGTTCTGGCGCGCCCGCGCGCGGATGCGCATCCAGCCCGACGCGAACGCGGTCACCGGATCGGGAAAGCGCCGCGCCCAGATCTCGTTCAAGGCCGAAGGTGGGCAGAGCGTGATCGTGCCGGCAAACTCCGCCTTGCTGGCGCCGCGTACCGCGCGCAATTCGCCGAGCGCGATGCCGCGGCCGGCGTAATAGCGGGAGATGCTCTCCATCGCGCCATGCAAATAGACCGGCGCCTCATAGCCGGTCTGACGCAACAGTGCGATGACGCGCTGCGCCTTGCCGAGCGAATAGGCACCGACGAGATGTGCGCGCTCCGGGAACAGCGCGACCGAGTGCAAGAGTTTCGCGATCTCGCCGTCGGCATCGCCGTGGCGGAACACCGGCAGCGCGAACGTCGCTTCGGTGATAAAAACATCGCACGGCACCAGTTCGAAGGGCGCGCAGGTCGGATCGGGAACGTTTTTGTAATCGCCGGAAGCGACGACGCGCAGCCCGTTCGCCTCGACCGCGATCTGCGCCGAGCCGAGCACATGACCGGCGGGACGGAAGGTGACTTTTGCGCCACCGAGACTGACGCCTTCTCCATAGCGCGCCGGCTGGATCGAGCCGGCAAAATTCTCGCCATAGCGTAGCCGCATGAGATCAAGCGTTTCCTGTGTCGCCAGCACCGCGCCATGACCGGCGCGGGCATGATCGGAATGGGCGTGCGTGATCAGCGCGCGCTCGACCGGACGGGTGGGGTCGATATGGAAGCCGCCGAGCTTGCAGCACACACCGGCCGGCGTCGGCACCAGGATGTCTTCAGGACGCATTGCCAGTAATAAATAATCATTCCCTTTCGGGACGCGAGCACAGCATGACCGCTACCGGCCCGCTCTTCGTCTCCTCCGGCGATCTCATCGCCGACCGGCGCTACCAGTGGGCCCTCGATCTTGCCGCGCGCGGCGATCTTTCCGGCGCCGCCGATATCCTCTTGCAGACCGTGGAACGCGCGCCGGCTTTCGCCACCGCCTGGTTCGCGCTCGGCACCATCCGCGACCGGCTTGGCGACCGCGCCGGCGCTATCGCGGCATTCGAAAAGGCCCGCGACGCCGACCCTGCGGATTATCTCGGCGCCCGGCTCCAGCTTGCCCGGCTCGGGTGCGGCGACGTCGGTCCGGCGATGAGCGAACCCTACGTCCGCCGGCTGTTCGACCAGTACGCCGCGCGCTACGACGCGGCGCTGACCGGGCAACTCGCCTATCGCGGGCCGGCGATCCTGCGCGACGCCGTCGAACACGCGATGCACGCGGTGGCACGGCCACTGCGCTTTCCTTCCGCGCTCGATCTCGGCTGCGGCACCGGACTTGCTGGCGCCGCTTTTCGCCCCCTCGTCGATTGGCTGGTCGGCGTCGATCTTTCGCCGGCAATGATCACGCAGGCCGCGGCCAAAGGCGTTTATGACCGCCTCGTCACCGCCGACCTTATGGACTTTCTTGGCGGCGAGACCCGCAAGGCCGCGAAATATCACCTCGTACTCGCCGCCGACGTGTTCGTTTATATCAGCGATCTGTGCCCGGTCTTGGCGGCGGTCGCGCACGTGCTTGCGCCTGGAGGTTTTTTTGCCTTCACGGTCGAAACCCATTCGGGCGATGGCGTGAAGCTTTTGCCGACACTGCGCTATGCCCACGGCGAGCCGCACATCCGTCGCGCGCTCAAAGATGCCGGGCTCGCCCTCGTGTCTCTTTGCGAAGTTTCAGTACGCAGCGAAAAAGGGGTGCCGGTGGACGGCCTTGTCGTGGTCGCGCAGGCCTCGACCGCGCCGCAAGCGGCCGTTACTTCTGCCTGATGACCGTTCTCCAGCGGCCCGCAGTCCTCCCGGACGTCTTCGCACGCTGGTTCGCCAGCCGCGGCTGGGCGCCGCGCGCCCATCAGCTCGAACTTCTGAGCAAAGCACGAGCCGGTCGTTCGATCCTGCTGATCGCGCCGACCGGCGGCGGCAAGACGCTGGCCGGATTTCTGCCGAGCCTAGTGGAGCTGAGTGGAGCGCCAACTCAGGCCCCGCCCAAAAAGCTGATTTCCCTCGGGCGCGACGCGCGTCGCGACGGCGGCCTGCACACGCTCTACATCTCGCCGCTCAAGGCGCTCGCCGTCGATATCGCGCGCAACCTGGAAGCACCGGTCGCCGAGATGGGCCTGCCGATCCGCATCGAGACGCGCACCGGCGACACGCCGACCTCGAAGCGCCAGCGCCAGCGCCGCGACCCGCCGCAGATCTTGCTCACCACGCCGGAGCAGCTGGCGTTGCTGCTCGCTTCCGCTGACGCGCCCTATCTGTTCGGCTCGCTCAAGCGCGTCATCCTCGACGAGTTGCACGCGCTGGTGACTTCGAAGCGCGGCGATCTGCTCTCGCTCGGTTTGGCGCGACTGTTTCGCCTGGCCCCAAACCTCACCAGCATCGGTCTTTCGGCGACCGTCGCGGAGCCCGACGAACTCGCCCGCTTCATGGTGCCGCAACACGCCGGCGCCGCAGGCGCGGCGTGCGCCGATCTCATTGTTGCCGAAGGCGGCGCCGCACCCGACGTCACCATGCTCGACACGCGCGAGCGGCTGCCTTGGGCCGGTCATTCGGCGCGCCATGCGCTCGATGAGATTTACCGGCTCATCAAGAGCCACCGCACCACGCTCGTCTTCGTCAACACCCGCAGCCAGGCGGAGGGTATTTTTCAGCAGCTCTGGCACATCAACGACGACAATCTCGCCATCGCGCTGCATCACGGTTCGCTCGACGTGGCACAGCGGCGGAAAGTCGAAGGCGCGATGGCGGCCGGGCGCCTGCGCGCGGTGGTCTGTACCTCCTCGCTCGATCTTGGCGTCGACTGGGGCGACGTCGATCTGGTCGTCAATGTCGGCGCGCCCAAGGGCGCATCGCGGCTTTTGCAGCGCATCGGCCGCGCCAACCACCGCATGGACGAACCTTCGAAGGGCGTGCTTATTCCGGCGAACCGCTTCGAGGTGCTCGAATGCCGCGCCGCGCTCGACGCCATTGCCGAGAATGTGCAGGACACGCCGCCGCTTCGCGTCGGCGCGCTCGACGTACTGGCGCAGCACGTGCTCGGCTGCGCTTGCGGCGAGCCATTCCTCAGCGATGAGCTTTATGCCGAGGTCACGACCGCCGCGCCCTATGCCGGCCTGACGCGGCCGGATTTCGATGCCGTGGTCGATTTCGTCGCGACCGGCGGCTACGCGCTCAAGGCCTACGAGCGCTTCGCCCGCATCCGGCGGGGCAAGGATGGCCGCTGGCGCATCGCGCACCCCAATGTGGCGCAACGTTACCGCCTCAATGTCGGCACCATCGTCGAGGCCGACATGCTGAAGGTTCGCCTCGTGCGCTCGCGGGCGTCGAAGATGATTCCGCGCGGCGGCCGGCTCCTGGGTCAAGTCGAGGAATATTTCGTCGAGACCATGGTGCCGGGCGACACCTTCGTGTTCGCCGGGGAAATCCTCAAATACGAGGCCCTGGTCGAGGACGAGGTTTATGTCTCGCGCTCGGACGCCGAAGATCCCAAGGTGCCGGCCTATGAGGGCGGCAAATTTCCGCTTTCGACTTATCTCGCCGCCCGTGTGCGCACCATCGTCGCCCATCCGCAAGAATGGCGGCAACTGCCGGCGCAGGTGCGCGAATGGCTCGAAATCCAGGAGTGGCGTTCGCAGATGCCCGGCGCCCGCGAGCTCTTGGTCGAAACGTTTCCGCGCGCCAATAAGCACTATCTCGTCTGCTATCCGTTCGAAGGCCGGCTGGCGCACCAGACGCTCGGCATGTTGCTGACGCGGCGGCTCGAACGAGCGCGGCTGCGGCCGCTCGGCTTTGTCGCCAATGAATACGCGCTCGCGGTCTGGGGCCTCGGCGACGTGGCGCTGCGCATCACGCGCGGCGAATTCGCGCTCGCTGACCTGTTCGATGAGGACATGCTGGGCGACGACCTCGAAGCTTGGCTCGCCGAATCGGCGCTGATGAAGCGCACCTTCCGCAATTGCGCGATCATCGCCGGCCTGATCGAGCGCCGTTTTCCCGGTCAGGAGAAATCCCGGCGCCAGGTCACGATCTCGACCGACCTGGTCTATGACGTGCTGCGCAGCCACCAGCCCGATCACATGCTTTTGCGCTCCGCCCGCGCCGACGCCGCGACCGGCCTCCTCGACGTGCGCCGCCTCGCCGATATGCTCTCGCGCATCCGGGGGCGAATCATCCATAAAGCGCTTGACCACGTGTCGCCGCTCGCCGTGCCGGTCATGCTGGAGATCGGGCGCGAG
Organism: Xanthobacteraceae bacterium; assembly: GCA_049284935.1. Classification (GTDB taxonomy): domain Bacteria; phylum Pseudomonadota; class Alphaproteobacteria; order Rhizobiales; family Xanthobacteraceae; genus BOG-931. The sequence continues at coordinate 17,208 of JBAPYW010000014.1, read as the reverse complement.
ACGGTTTACGGCGAGGCGGCCGATTCGCTCCTCGCCGAGGCGGCCGACGAATTGGTGAAGGAGGCGATGCAGTGAGGGGTGGCGCTTCTTCCGCTCATTCCCGCACAAGCGGGAATCCAGAGCAAGATTCCGCTATCGCTCTCGCTGGTACGATGCTCGTCGCCGATCCGGCCGGCGCGCTGTACTGGCCGGACCAACGATTGCTGGTCGTCGCCGATCTGCATCTGGAAAAGGGCTCGGCCTTCGCCAAGCGCGGCGTGTTGCTGCCGCCTTACGATACGGCGACGACGCTGGCGCGGCTCGCGCGCCTGATCGAGCGCTATGCGCCGCGTCTTGTCATCGCACTGGGGGATAGCTTTCATGACAGTCATGGACCTTCGCGCACGAGCGGCGGCGATCGTGCGGCGCTCACCCTGCTCCAGAGCGGCCGCGACTGGATCTGGATCGCCGGCAATCACGACCCCGACCTGCCCGACGGCATCGGCGGGCATTTCGCCGACTGCTTGGCGCTCGGCCCGCTGACGTTCCGTCACCAACCTTCGTCCGATCCCTGCGCCGGCGAGATCGCCGGGCATCTGCATCCACTGGCGCGCGTGTCGCAGCGCGGCCGTGCGGTGCGCCGGCGCTGCTTTGCCAGCGACGGGTGCCGGCTGATCATGCCGGCTTTCGGCGCCTATGCCGGCGGCCTCAACGTGCGCGACCGCGCGATCTCCGGCCTGTTCGGCACGCTCGCCTTCACCGCGCACATGCTGGGCACGCAGCGGCTTTTTGCCGTCGCCGCGGAGCGCTGCCTGCCGGATTGAAATCAGTCTCGCCGGAAGGCGACGCTGGCGATCCAGCCGGTGAACAGTGCCATCAGGGCGGTCGCCAGCCCGTAGAGCAGGCCGTGCTCGCGCGCGGCATTGACCACGAATTGCTCGAAGCCGACCTTGACGATCTCGAAAGCCGAATCGGTCTGCGCGATCACGTTGCCGTCGGCAAACAGCTTGACGTCGACAGTGTAGCTGCCGATCGGCACTTGGGCCGGGAGCGAGATCGCGGCGCGGAACAGGGTCGGCGTCAGAAACGTCACCGCATTCGATTGTTCGCTGTAGAGCCCGCGTTCCCGCATCAGCCGCACCAGCGCGGCACGAAACGGGTCGTTGCTCACCTCGCCGATATCGTTGTTGATCAATTCCGGGAACGGCGTATTGGCGATGCCGAGCTGCAGCCGTCGCGCGTTCTCGGCGCTGGTGATGGCGTCGAGCGGGCGGCTCGTCAGAACGGCGAGGTAGGAAGGCGGATCGACAAACGTGCGCGCCGCGGCATTCATCCAGATGCCGAGCACGCGCTGCTTGCGCCGCGTCCGCAGCGGCTCCCGCGGCCCGGTGATGGTGGCGACGATATCGTAGGGCGCATGCCGCCCGGTGGCCGCCGCATCGCGCTCGACCGATCCGAACAGCACCAGTTCCACGCCGGTATAGTTCGACGTGATCATCACGTGATGATTGGTCAGCGAAGCGACAAGGCGTTCCGCCGAAGCCGAGCCGGCATTGACGAGAAGGCCCGCGATCGCGAGCGCCGCCACGCGCGCGTAACTCATGGTCCGCCCCCGATGACGCGGATCGAGTACAAATCTTCCGGCTTGAGCACGAGCTGCACCGCAAAGCGCAGCCCGACCGCAAGGACCAAGAGACCGAGCAGCAGGCGCAGCCACTCGCCGCGGATGCGCTGCCCGGCATGGGCGCCGAACTGCGCGCCGATCACGCCGCCCACCATCAGGATCAGCGCCAGCACGGCATCGACCAGGTGATTGGTCGCGGCATGCAATACGGTCGCTGCCACCATGGTGAGGAAGGTCAAGACCAGCGACGTGCCGATCACCGTGGCGGTGGGGACACGCACCAGATAGATGAGCATGGGCACCAGCAGAAAGCCGCCGCCGATGCCCATGATCGCGCCGATGAAGCCGATGATGAAGCCGATCACCAGCACCGGGATGGCTGAAACATAGACTTTCGAACGCTTGAACCGCAGCTTCAACGGCAGCCCGTGGAACCAGACGTGGCTGCCCGGGCGGCGCAACTCGGCGGGCTTGCCGTGGCGGGCGCGGACTATCGCGCGCGCGCTTTCGCCGACCAGCAAGACGCCGACGATGCTTAGAAGCGTGACGTAGGACAGCCCGATGACCAGGTCGAGCTGATCCTGGGCGCGTAGCCAAGTGAACAGCGCGACACCCCCGGCGCTGCCGATGATGCCGCCGGCCAGCAAGGTCAGCGCCAGGGTGACGTCGATGGCGTTGCGCCGCCAATAGGCGATCGCGCCGGACAACGAAGACGCCGCCACATGCGTCGTGACGCTGGCCACGGCCACGGCCGGCTGCACGCCGATGAAGATCAGAAGCGGCGTCATCAGAAAGCCGCCGCCGATACCGAACATGCCGGAGATGAATCCGACCGCCAGGCCCATCGCCAGTACGAGAAAGACGTTGACGGGAATGTCGGCGATCGGAAGGAAGACTTGCACGGATCGGCTGCCGGATGTGGGATACGCGGTTTGCACCGTTCTACTAGCGCGCCGCGTCCGGGCATACCGTCCGCCGGCGCGCGGCGCGCAGATGTGATCGCTCCGTCGCGTCATTCCGGCCCGCCGCTTCGCGGCGCTGCGGAATGATCAGCCGACGATCAGCCGAGGCTCAATTGACCTTGGCGGCGTCTGTTGCGACCGCCTTGGCGGTTCGCGCTTTCGGCTTGATCCCGGACGTGCCGTTTGCAGGCAGGTCCCAGGCTGCCGGCGCCTTCACCGTGATCGCGTCCGCGGGCTGCGGCAGCGGGGTCCAAGTCTGCGCCGCCAAGCGCGCGGCCGCGAGCGATTGCTGGTCGAGATGGGAGGCGATCTCGTCGCGTTTCTTGGCGGCGTCGCTGTCGCCGTCGTTGGCGACCAGGGAGAACCACTTGTAGGCTTCCGCGAAATTCTGCTCCACGCCGACGCCGCGCGCGTAGAGGATCGCCAAGTTGTATTGGCTGTCGACGACGCCGTGATCCGCGGCCTTGCGGAACCATTGCGCCGCCGTGCGATAATCAGCCGCGCCATCGACGCCTTCGGCATAGAGCACGGCAAGATTGTGCATGGCCTTGCCATGACCTTTATCGGCGGCGGCACGGTAGAGGTCGCGCGCCGCGGCGAGGTTCTTCTTCACCCCGAGGCCTTTTTCATAGAGCCCCCCGAGCCTGAACTGCGCCGGCGCGAACCCCTTCTTGGCGGCGCGCTCAAACCAGCGCGCGGCATCCTCGTTGTTTGCCGAAACCAGCCGGCCATCGGCGAAGCGGACGGCAACCTCGTACGCGGCAGAGGCGTCGCCCGCGAGCGCCGCTTCGCGCAGTGCCGGTCCGCCGATGGCGACCGGCAGCTTGTCGCCGATCGCCGGCGACGGGGTGGTCGAGGAATGCTGCGGCGATAGAGTTGGCAGCGTGCCGGTGATGTCGCTCCCCGGCGCTGTCGTCCATCCGGCGGCGGATCCATTGGCCGGGTCAGCGTCGGCGGCGGCAGGTATGCTCGCGGCCATGGCGAACGGCGCGGCGGGATTGTCCAAGAGGGACTGCTGGCCGGCTCCGCCGCCCGTTGTCGGTGCCGGATTTGCCAACGGCGGCGCGCCCGGTTTCCGCGCGGCATCCGTGCCGGGCGGTGGCAGCGGCAGCGGAAGTGTCGGCAGGCTGGTCGGGTTGGCCTTCGGCACGGGCACGGCTGGAACCGACGGCTTTTCCACCTGCGGCGGCGACAAGGTGCGCGCGCTTGGGGGCTCGGTTTGTACCTGCGGCGGCTCGGCTTGGGGGTGCGCCGGCGCCCCCGAACCGCCATCCTGGAACAGCCGTGACGCCATATGGAAGAAGCCCAGAACGATCACGACAACGGCGCCGGCGACGACCAAGGTGCGCAGGCGCTCGCTGAGCGTTTTCGGCTGAGCGGGACCTTCCGCGCCAGCCTTTTTGGCGTCCTCGTTGGCCCCGGTCGCGGCGGCTGCCCGTGCCGCGCGGCGCGCGGCGGCGATGAAATCGGGTTTACCGGCGCCCGGATCGGGAATCACGGGGGGCTTCGACCCCGCAATAGCTTCCGACGCGGCGATTCGCTCGGCGGCTGACAGCGGTTGGCGCGAACGTCCGGCGGCCGAACCCGGCTCCAGCGGATGATCGGGCGGCAAGTCGGGCTCGATGGACTGCCGCGACGCCGACCAATTTGGTGCGGGCTCGGGTTCTCGCGGCGCAGGCAAGGAAGCCGGTTCGATCGGCGGCGTTAGCGTTTGCTCCCTCCCCGGCAACACCTCCGCCGGCGCGGTCCTGACTTTGTCGCCGCGTATGTCGCTTTCGATCATAGCGAGGCGATCGACAACATGCTCCACGGTGCCATGAACGGCTTCAAGTGAATCTTGCGTGCGGCGACCCGCTTGCTTGATTTCAGTAATCTCGTGCTCGATCGCTTCGACGCCAGCCGGATTGGCTTGGGCAACGGCCTCAGCCCCGGCGTTGGCGCCGCGCAATTGCTCGATATAGACCAAGAGATCGGCCAATCCCCGCTCGACACCTTCGAGCAGGCCGAGGCGCGCGTCGGAAACATCGAGCCGCTTGACCAGCATCGCGATGCGGTCCTCGAGATGGGCGAGCGCGGTGTGATCGGTTTGCGAGAGCTGCACCAATTCGAGCTTCTCGATCAGGCCAGCAAGCAATCGCTCCAGTTCCCGAGGAACCGCGTAGCCGGCCGTGGTCGAATTGTTGAGCGCGGTGGCCAACAGATCGATGCGATTCTCCAGCGCCGAGAGGGCGTGCCCGCTGGCCGTGTAGCCTGCCGTTCTCGAATCGTTGAGCGCAGTGGCCAACAGTTCGATGCGATCCTCCAGCGCCGAGAGAGCACGCCCGCTCGCCGCGCTGGTGGCGAGTTCGCCGACCTTGGCGGAGAGTGCTTGCACGTCTTCCGCGACCTTCGTCAGCGTGTCGTTGGAGGCGACATGGGAAACGATACCGCGCAAGGCGCTGATCGCGGTCTCCAGCTGCTGCAGCGCGGCCGGATCGTCCTTGGCCGAAATCACTTCGATCTTCTTGGCCAGCGCCCTCACCGTCTCGTCGAACCCGACCAGGCTTTCAGCGGGAGTCAGCTCGCGCAACGCTTCGCGGACGTCAGCCAATCCCTGCTCGAGGCCGGCAAGCGCCGCCGCGTCAACACCGGACTGGCGGCCGTGGTCGATGCGCCGGGCCAGCGCCCTGATCTCGATCTCGAGCGATTCGACGGCGCGCCGCGGCAGCGCCTCGGTGACCGAGCGGCCGATCGCCGCGAGTTCGACACGGAGCCCATTGATCGCGGCTTCGAGGTCGCTTGCCGGCCGCAAGGTCTCGATCCGCGCCGTAATCTGCCGCAGTTGCTGCTGCAGGTCGCTGAGATCGAGCGCCGGTGCCGGCGAATTCACCGACTGCGGATCCACATTCCAGGCCGAGACGCTTTCCTCCCGAAGGCGCAAAGGCGGCGGCTGTGACGTGAACGCGGCTCCCGCGGCAGGCTCGTCGAACACGTCCTCGCGCGGCACGATTGGCGGCGGTTGCGGCCGCGCGAACGCCGGCTCCGGAGCGGTTTCAGCTGCAGCGAAGCGATCGGTCTCTGCATAACCGCTAAAGTCATCCCGCTGCCGGTCCACATTGGCGGCAAGGTTGGTCAGTTCGCGCTGACGTGTCTTGATCGCGGCGGCAGCCTCGCTATCGAGCGCGCTCTGGCGGGCCGTGATCTCGGCCACGGCTTGGTCCAATGACACTTGGCGATTGTCTTGGTGATTGCTTTGGCGATTGCCTTGCGGGGGACGATAGCCGATTTGTTCGTCAAAACGGTCTGGTTCCCGATAAGGACGATTGGCGCCTTCGCGGCGGCGTTCCTCACGATAGGGAACACTTTCGCGGCGGGCCGGCTGCTCTGTCTCTGCGACGCGATCGCGACCCCGCAAGTTTTCGTCAGGGTGCCGGCGCCAAGGCCGACCGCCAGGAGCCCGATCGTCATGTGGCCGATCGTCATTGCGCAGGTTCGGTGGTAATTGCTCATCCGGCTCGACACCTGGACCGCGCCAGTCGACCTCACGCCGAGGAGCGGCCTGGTCTGCCGGCTCGGAACGGAAGATCGGGCGCCGCCGATCTTCCGCCGGCCGCTCACGTTCCTGGGCGTGGGCGTTGGCGTCACGGCCTGGGCCCTGCTGCTCTCGATCGTCGGAGCCGAAGCTCGGGCGCCACTGATCGTCCCAGCGGCGATTGTGATTGCGGCTGTCGGGGTCAGGGCGCCGGCTCTGCTGCTCTCGATCGTCGGAGCTGAAGCTCGGGCGCCACTGATCGTCCCGGCGGCGATTGTGATTGCGGCTGTCGAGGTCAGGGCGCCGGCTCTGCTGCTCTCGATCGTCGGAGCCGAAGCTCGGGCGCCACTGATCGTCCCAGCGGCGATTGTGATTGCGACTGTCGGCGTCAGGTTGCGGGCGATCTTGTTGCCGCGGGTGGGAGCTGAGGCTCTGGCGCGACTGAATATCCGACTGGCGCTCACGCCACGAGGCGTCGCGGCGCCGCCTATCCTGTTCTGGCTCCTCGGCTCGGAAGTTTCCGCCTGATCGATCATCCCGCTGGCGATCACGGCCGCGAACGTCGACGTCATCGCGGTGCCCGCGCTGTCGATCATCGAAGCCGGCGTTCTGCCGCCAAGTATCGTCCGCGTCGCGATCGAAACCGGCTGAGGGCGCGAACTCGCGATCCTCCGTATTAGCCGGCTTGATCAGGCTGTTGAGCCATTCGCCCACCGACATGCCGGATCGCCGAGCGGCGGTGCGTGCAGCCTCGCGCGCTTCCGGACGAAGGCCTCTCAGATTCCACGGACCGCCCGATTTCATGCTCACGTCCAAATCACATGAGGAGCAGGATGTGCCTAGTATTCGAGCCGACGCCGCGAGCAGACGACGCAGAGGGCGCGGTTTTCTGTCCTTGGACTCGACTTTTCAGGAATACGGTAAATAAGCAGTTAAAAAACCCGGGTCTCCTGACGGTGAACGGAAAAGCACTGCCCCGCCAGCACGAGTTCGTGCCCGCTTGCTCGGCTGTCCCACCGTTGCCGCAAATCGGCTAGGTTATGCCGTCCGGGCCGGCTGGCGCCGGGCAAAGCGATCCGGAGGGTGAGATTATGCCGACTTATAAGGCTCCCGTTGATGACGTGATGTTCCTGTTGACCGACGTATTTCACATCGATCGCTACAACAACTTGCCGGGCTTTGCCGACGCCACACCCGATTTGCTTGAGGCGGTGCTCGCGGAAGCCGCAAAATTCTGCGAGGACGTTCTCACGCCGCTCAATCGCGTCGGCGACAAGGAAGGCTGCAAGCGCCACAATGACGGCAGCGTCACCACGCCCACGGGATTCAAGGATGCGTACAAGCGCCTGACCGAAGGCGGCTGGATCGGCGCCTCGGCGCCCGCCGAATTCGGCGGCCAAGGCCTGCCGCGCGTGCTCTCGCAAGCGATTGGCGAGTTCCTGGTTTCGGCAAACATGGCTTTTGCCATGTACCCAGGCCTCACGCAGGGAGCGGCGGCCGCGCTTATGGTTCACGGCTCGCCGGAGCAAAAGGCGCTCTACCTGCCCAAGCTCGTCAGCGGGGAATGGACCGGCACGATGAACCTGACCGAGCCGCAATGCGGCACTGATCTGGGACTTACACGCGCGCGCGCAGTGCCCCAGACGGACGGCAGCTACAAGATCACCGGCACCAAGATTTTCATCTCCGCCGGCGAGCATGACCTCGCCGACAACATCGTGCATCTGGTGTTGGCGCGAATCGACGGCGCACCGCCTGGCGTCAAGGGAATTTCCCTGTTCATCGTTCCCAAATTCCTGCCGACCCAAGACGGCGCCCCCGGCGCGCGCAACGGCGTGTCCTGCGGCTCGATCGAAGAGAAGATGGGCATCCACGGCAATTCCACCTGCGTCATGAACTATGACGACGCCACCGGCTGGCTCGTCGGCGAGCCCAACCGCGGCCTGAACGCGATGTTCGTGATGATGAACGAAGCGCGGCTCGGCGTCGGCGTGCAGGGCTTGGCGCTGTCCGAGGTCGCCTACCAGAATGCCGCCGCCTACGCCAGGGAGCGGCTCGCCGGGCGCGCCCTGACCGGAACGAAGTTCAAGGACAAGCCCGCCGACCCGATCATCGTGCACCCGGATGTGCGCCGCATGCTGATGACGCTGCGCGCGTTCAACGAAGCGGCGCGTGCGCTGGTGTTGTGGACCGCGCTCAAGAGTGACGTCGCCCAGCGCTCCGGCGATGCCAAGGAGCGGCAGAGCGCCGACGATCATATGGGCTTGATGACCCCGGTGATCAAAGGCGTGCTCACCGATCAGGGTTTCGCCAACACCGTGCTGGCGCAGCAGGTGTTCGGCGGCCACGGCTACATCGCCGAGCACGGCATGGAGCAGTTCGTGCGCGATTCCCGTATCGCCATGATCTACGAGGGCGCCAACGGCATCCAGGCGCTCGACCTGGTGGGGCGTAAGCTGCCGAAGGACGGCGGCCGCGCCTTGCAGGCGTTCCTCGCCGAGGTGTCGGCTTACATCAAGGAACGCGGCAGCGACGAAACGATGGCGCCTTACGTCAAGCCGCTCGGCCAGGCGCTCGGCGAGCTGCAGCAGGCGACCATGTGGTTCATGCAGAACGCGCTCGGTAACCCGGACAATGCCGGTGCTGGCTCGACCGATTACATGCACCTCTTCGGCCTGGTCGCGCTCGGCTATATGTGGTGCCTGATCGTCGATGCGGCGAAGACGAAAGCCGCGGCGGGAGGCAACGGCGGCGGCGAGCGCATGGCGGCGAAGCTGGCCACCGGCCGCTTCTTCGCGGAACGCATGTTGCCGGCCTCCGCCACGCACCTCGCGCGTATAAAGGCCGGAGCGGCGTCGACGATGGCTTTGCCGGCGGAGGCGTTCTAGACGTTGGCCCGCTTATTCTCGTGAACGCGTAGCCGCCGGTCGCGGGCTGCAATTGCTCGGAACTTGGACTATATGGGAGACGTCCGGACTCCCGGACCCTCATCCGGCTTCGCGGCCGTTGCCGCTGGCCGCCCTCGCCCGCAACGGGTGAGGTTATCATCGCCAGGAGACGCTATGCCCGACGCTTTCATCTATGATCACGTGCGTACGCCCCGCGGCCGCGGCAAGGCGGACGGCTCGCTCCACGAGGTGACCGCGCTCAACCTCGCCAGCCAGGCGCTCGGTGCCATCAAGAGCCGCAACGATCTCGATCCCACCATGGTCGACGACGTCGTGCTCGGTGTCGTTGATCCGGTCGGCGAGGCCGGCGCCGACATCGCCCGCTCGGCGGCGCTCGTCGCCGGTTACGGCGACAGCGTCGCGGGCGTGCAGATCAACCGCTTCTGTGCCTCCGGTCTCGACGCGGTCAACTTTGCGGCGGCGCAGATCATGGCCGGACAGCAGGATATGGCGATCGGCGGCGGCGTCGAGTCGATGAGCCGCGTCGGCATCGGTTCGTCCGGTGGCGCGTGGGCGGTCGATCCGTCGATTGCGGTTTCGCAGTACTTTCTGCCGCAAGGCATTTCCGCCGACCTGATCGCGACCAAATACGGCTTCTCCCGCGACGATGTCGACGCCTACGCGGTCGAGAGCCAGAAGCGCGCGGCAACCTCGTGGAGCGAGGGCCGCTTCAGCCGATCGGTGATGAGCGTCAAGGACGTCAACGGCCTGACCATCCTCGACAAGGATGAGCACATGCGGCCGGAAACGACCATGCAATCGTTGGCGTCGCTCAAACCCTCGTTCGTGCAGATGGGCGAGATGGGCGGCTTCGATTCCGTCGCCATTCAGAAGCATCCGGAAGTCGAATACGTCAAACACGTCCATCATGCCGGCAATTCCTCCGGCATCGTCGACGGCGCCGCCGCGGTACTGCTCGGCAACAGCCGGGCCGGCAAGCGGGCGGGCCTGAAGCCGCGGGCCCGCGTGCGTGCCTTCGCCAATATCGGCACCGAGCCGGCGATCATGCTCACCGGCCCGATCGACGTCACCAAGAAAGTGCTGAAAAGGGCCGGGATGACCCTCGCCGACATCGACTTGTTCGAGCTCAACGAGGCGTTCGCCTCGGTCGTGCTGCGCTATATGCAAGCCTTCGCTATCGATCCGGGCAAGATCAACGTCAACGGCGGCGCCATCGCTATGGGCCATCCGCTCGGCGCCACCGGCGCGATGATCCTCGGCACCGTGCTCGACGAACTCGAGCGGCGCGATCTGTCGACCGCGCTGGTCACCCTCTGCATCGGCATGGGAATGGGCACCGCCACGATCATCGAGCGGGTGTGAGGTCTCATCCGCACGCAGGGGCAACAGGCACACGGAGCGCGCGGCATGCCCAAGATCGACATCGCCAAGCTGCCGGTGGACAGCCGCTCGAGCTATCCGGAGCCGTTCAACCGTGCGGTCGTCGGCCGCGAGCGTAAGCGACTGGGCAACGCCGCCGGTCTCGACCAGTTCGGCGTCAACCTGACAAGGCTCAGGCCGGGAGCCGCTTCTTCGCTGCGGCACTGGCACGAAAGGGAAGATGAGCTCGTGTATATCCTCGAGGGTGAAGTGATGCTGATCGAGGACGACGGCGAGACCGTGCTCAAGGCGGGCGATGCCGCCGGTTTCAAGGCCAACCTGCCGAACGGCCATCACCTGGTCAACAAATCGGGACGCGACGCGATTTTTCTTGAAATCGGCACACGCTCGAAACACGAGCGCGCCGAGTATCCTGATCTGGACCTGGTGATGATCCGCGACGATAAAGGCGGGCACTTCAGCCACAAGGACGGCAAGCCGTATTCGAAGTAATTCTCCCTCTGCCGCTGGGGCGAGGCGAACAAAATACAACGGGAGATGCGTATGACCTTCCAGAATTTTACCTTCGAGATCGACGCCGACGGCATTGCCCTGATCACCTGGAACATGCCGGGCCGGTCGATGAACGTGATCGACGCCAAAGTGATGGAAGAACTGGCGGCGATCGTCGAGCGGGTCGCGACCGACGCCGCCGTCAAGGGCGCAGTGCTCACCTCGGGCAAGGAGGCATTCTGCGCCGGCGCCGATTTGAGCATGCTGGAGACGCAAAGCCGCACGTTCGCGGAATTGAGGAAATCGAAAGGCGAGGAAGGGGCGAACGAATTTCTGTTCGAAGAAAGCCGCAAGCTGTCGCAGATCGCCCGCCGCATGGAGACCTGCGGCAAGCCGTGGGTCGCGGCGATCAACGGCACCGCGATGGGCGGCGGCTTGGAGCTGGCGCTGGCCTGCCATCACCGCATCGCATCCGACAACGACAAGACGCGGCTGGGCTTACCCGAAATCAAGGTCGGTCTGTTTCCTGGCGGCGGCGGCACGCAACGCATCGCGCGCATGCTGCAGCCGGCCGACGCGCTGCAATTCCTGCTCAAGGGCGACCAGCTTCGCCTCAACCGCGCCAAAGCGATGAAGCTCCTCGACGAGGTGGTGCCGGCCGCCGACCTCATTGCGAAGAGCAAAGATTGGATCAAGGCCGGCGGCACTGCGAAAGCGCCATGGGACACCGACGGCTTCAAGCTGCCGGGCGGCGCGGTCTACTCCAAGGCCGGCATGATGGTATGGCCGGCGGCCAACGCGCTCTATCGGCGCGAAACCTATGACAATTATCCGGCGGCGCGCGCCATCATACAGGTCGTCTATGAGGGCGCGCAGCTGCCGATGGACCAGGCGCTGCGCGTCGAGTCGCGTTACTTCGCAAAAATTCTCCGCTCGCCGGAGGCGGCGGCGATGATTCGCTCGCTGTTCGTGTCCATGCAGGAACTCAACAAAGGCGCCCGCCGTCCGGCCGCCGTGCCGGCGCGGCCGATCAAGAAGGTCGGCGTGCTCGGTGCCGGCTTCATGGGCGCCGGCGTCGCCTATGTCAGCGCGCTTGCCGGCATCGAAGTGGTGCTGATCGACCGCGACCAGGAAACCGCCGACAAGGGCAAAGCACATTCGCAGAAACTGATGACCGACCAGGTCAATAAAGGCCGCGCCACCGCCGCCGACCGCGACGCCGTGCTCGCCCGCATCACGGCGACCCCGGATTATGCGGCGCTCAAAGGCTGCGATCTCATCGTCGAGGCGGTGTTCGAGGACCGCAAGATCAAGGAGGAGGTGATTGCCAAGGCGCAGGAAGCGATCGGCAAAGACACCATCTTCGGCTCCAACACCTCGACCTTGCCGATCAGTTCGCTCGCCACCGCGTTCAAGGACGTGCGGCGTTTCGTCGGCATCCACTTCTTCTCGCCGGTCGATCGCATGATGCTGGTTGAAGTCATCCTGGGCAAAAAGACCGGCGACGCGGCGCTCGCCGTCGCGCTCGATTACGTGCGCGCCATCCGCAAGACGCCGATCGTGGTCAATGATTCGCGCGGCTTCTATACGTCGCGCGTGGTCGGTACCTACATCCGCGAAGGCCACTTGATGCTGGCCGAAGGCGTGCCGGCGGCGATGATCGAGAACGTCGGACGCATGGCCGGCATGCCGGTCGGCCCGCTGTCGCTCAACGACGAGGTTGCCGTCGATCTCGCCTGGAAGATCTTGAAGGCGACCGAGGCCGATCTCGGCCCGCAGGCGATCGACGAGCGGCAAAAAGCGCTGCTGCAGGAAATGGTGGAAAAGCGCGGCCGCTATGGCCGCAAGAACGGTAAGGGCTTTTACGACTACCCGCAGAACGGGCCGAAGCGGCTATGGCCCGGCCTCGCTGACCTGCAAGCCACCAAGCTCGATCCCGATACCATCGATGTCGAGGAGCTGAAACACCGGTTGCTGGCAATCCAGGCGCTGGAATCGGCCCGCTGCATCCAGGAAGGCGTCGTCACTGACATGCGCGAGGCCGATGTCGGCTCGATCCTCGGCTTCGGCTTTGCGCCGTTCACCGGCGGCACCATTTCCTACATCGACGGCATGGGCACCAAGGCATTCGTCGAGCTGTGCAGCGGGCTGGCGAAAAAATACGGTGACCGGTTCAAGCCGTCCAAGCTCTTGCGCGACATGGCCAAGAAGGGCGAGACTTTTTACGGCCGCTTCCCGTCGGAAAAGCGCAAGGCGGCGTGACGATCATCGCCATATATCGAAGACCGCGGCCTATTTATCCCGAATCCCATGGCGCGTGATCAAGTCGACCTGACGCCGATCGAGCGACGCGACGAGCTCGTTGATTGGATCGCGCAGGGCGTGCGGCCGAAGTCGCAGTTCCGCATCGGCACCGAGCACGAAAAATTCGCCTTTACCCTCGAGGGACACCGGCCGGTGCCCTACGAGGGACAACGCGGCATTCGCACCTTGCTGGAAGGCATGCAGCACCTGCTCGGCTGGCAACCCATCATGGAGGGCGACAACGTCATCGGCCTGTTCGACGTCACCGGCGGCGGCGCCATCACGCTCGAACCGGGCGGCCAGTTCGAATTATCCGGCGCGCAAGTCGAAACCGTGCACCAGACTTCGCGCGAACTGATGGCGCATCTGGCGCAGGTGCGCGAGGTGGCGCAGCCGTTGCATATCGGTTTTCTCGGCATCGGCATGACGCCGAACTGGACCCTTGCCGAAATGCCGAAAATGCCGAAGGGCCGCTACAGGATCATGACCGCTTACATGCCCAAGGTCGGCAAGCGCGGCCTCGACATGATGTATCGCACCTGCACGGTGCAGACCAATCTCGATTTCTGCTCGGAAGCCGACATGGTCAAGAAGCTGCGCGTGTCGATCGCGCTGCAGCCGCTGGCGACGGCGTTGTTCGCCAACTCGCCGTTCACCGAGGGCAAGCCGAACGGATACCTGTCTTTCCGCGCGGAAATCTGGCGCGATACCGACAGGGACCGCACCGGCATGCTGCCGTGGGCCTTCGAGGACGGCATGGGTTTCGAGCGCTGGGTCGATTACGCGCTCGACGTGCCCATGTATTTCGTCAAGCACGGCGACGAATACATCGATGTTGCCGGCGGCTCGTTCCGCGATCTGATGGCCGGCAAATTGCCCGGCCTTCCCGGCGCGGGAGCGACGATCTCCGATTGGGCGAATCACATCAGCACGATCTTTCCCGAGGTGCGGCTCAAGCGCTATCTGGAAATGCGCGGCGCCGACTCCGGCGCGCTGCCGAATTTGCTGGCGCTGCCGGCGTTTTGGGCCGGCCTGCTCTATGACGATGTCAGCCTCGATGCCGCCTGGGATCTGGTCAAGCTCTGGACCGCCGTCGAGCGTCAGCAACTCCGCGACGCCGTGCCGAAACAGGGTCTCGCCGCCATGATCGGCGGCCGCAAATTGCTTGCGATCGCGACCGACGTTCTCAAACTGGCGGCCGCCGGCCTGACGCGCCGCCGACGCTTCGACGTCAACGGCCGAGACGAGACCCACTTCCTCGACGTGCTGGAGGATCGCCTCGCGCGCGGCACCACGCCGGCGCAGGAGCTGTTGGATAAATTTCACGGCAAGTGGGCCGGCTCGGTCGATCCGATCTATGCGGAAGAGGCCTATTGAGGGCCTTCGTCGCCCTACTCCAACCTGTATAGCATCTTGGCTTCGCCGAGCGCGTTGGTGCAGGCGCGCGCATCGCCTTCGGCGTCGGCCTTGCGCGCGCGATCGAGCGCTGCGTCGGCTTCGGCGCGCGCCTTGGTCTCGGCGGCCTCCACCGAGCCGGGCGTCGGCTGGTGATGAAGCTGGGCTTCGATTGATTGCGGAGCGGTCGCGCCGCTCTTCGGCCCGGGCTTGATGCGCGCGAGATACCGCTCGACTTCGGCGATCTGCGTGGTGCACGGCCCCGCCTGGGCGGCCGTGGCGCCGCCGATGCAAGCCAACGCTGCCAGCAACATGGTCTGCGAACGGTTCACAACCGAGCCTCGATCAAATAACGGCCGCCGTTGGCGACTCCTGCGGAAATTCACGAACGGCAATTGCTGACGTAACAATACTCCGGCGGCCGAGCGCGGAGAAGAGACCGACCTGACTACTCCGCGGCGACCTGGATCGGCGGCCCGGCCGGTGGGCCGATCAACTCCGCCAGCTCCTTCTCGTCGAGCGTCTCTTTCTCAAGAAGCTTGCGGGCGCTGCGCTCCAAAACGTCGCGCTTTTCGCGCAGCGTCGCCAGTGCCCGATCCATCGCGGCGTGCACGATATCGCGAACCTCATTGTCGATGGTGGCCGCGGTCTCCGGCGAATAATCCTGCTCGCGCGGCGGCGACGGCAAATCGGGTCCGGTCATGAAACTGCGCGGATCGCGATCGTAGGCGACGCTGCCGAGCCGATCCGACATGCCGTAGCGCGTCACCATTGCGCGGGCGATGTCGGTGACGCGGCGCAGATCGTCGGCGGCGCCGGTCGACAAATGTCCGAACACGGTAAGCTCGGCGGCGCGGCCGCCGAGCAGCACGGCCATCTTGTTCTCCAGCTCCTCGCGCGTCATCAGGAAGCGATCCTCGGTCGGCAGCTGGATGGTGTAGCCGAGCGCGCCGACGCCGCGCGGGATGATGGAAACCTTGTGCACCGTGTCGGTGCCGGGCAGCGACACCGCGACGATTGCGTGCCCCATCTCGTGATAGGCGACGATCTCGCGCTCCTTGGGATTGAGCAGCCGGTTGCGCTTTTCCAGGCCGGCCACCATGCGCTCGACCGCGTTGGTGAAATCGGCCATGGTCACGGCATCGCCGCCGCGGCGGGTGGCCAACAGCGTCGCCTCATTGGCGAGATTGGCGAGGTCGGCGCCGGTGAAGCCGGGCGTCAGCGCCGCGACTTTTTCCGGATCGACGTCGCTCGCGAGCTTCGCCTTGCGCAGATGGACGCGGAGGATTTCGACGCGGCCCTTCTTGTCCGGCCGGTCGACCAGCACCTGGCGATCGAAGCGGCCGGCGCGCAACAGCGCCGGGTCGAGGATTTCCGGACGGTTGGTGGCGGCGAGGATCACCAGGCCGCTGCGCGCATCGAAGCCGTCCATTTCGACCAGCAGCTGGTTGAGCGTCTGTTCTTTCTCGTCGTGGCCGCCGTAAGGCCCGAAGCCGCGGGCGCGACCAAGCGCGTCCAGTTCGTCGATGAAGATGATGGCCGGCGCTTTGGTCCGCGCCTGCTCGAACAGATCGCGCACGCGGGCGGCGCCGACGCCGACGAACATCTCGACAAACTCGGAGCCGGAAATGGAGAAGAACGGCACCTTGGCTTGGCCGGCCACCGCCTTGGCCAACAGCGTCTTGCCGGTACCGGGCGGCCCGACCAGCAGGATGCCTTTCGGCATGCGGCCGCCGAGCCGGCTGTATTGCTCGGGATTCTTCAGAAATTCGACGATCTCCTGCAGCTCGTCCTTGGCTTCGTCGACACCGGCGACGTCGTCGAAGCGAACCCCGGTGTCGGATTCGACGTAGATCTTGGCTTTGCTCTTGCCGATCGACATCAGGCCGCCGCCCAGCCCTTGCGTCACGCGCCGCGACAGGAACATCCAGACGCCGAAGAACAGCACCGCCGGAACGATCCAGGAGAGAAGGTCCGTCAGGAACGTGCTGCCCACCTCCCCGGTGAAGGTGACGTGATATTTCTGCAGGTCGGCGGCGAATTGCGGATCGACCCGGGTGGTGACGAACTCGGTCTTGCCGTCCAGCGGCTCTTTGAGCTTGCCCTGGAGGTAGCGGTCGGACACGCCGACCTCGGACACCTTGCCGTCGTGCAGGAGCTGCTCGAACTGGCTGTAGGGGATCGAAGCGACCTTCTGCGCGGCGACGTAAAAATATTGCAGAATCAGCAGCCCGATCATCGCGGCGACCCAATAGCCGATATGAAACCGGGTCTGCTTGCTCATCTTGTTCATCGGGTTATTCATCGGCATGGCAAAAAGCCTCCGCCTATCTCCCTCACATAACGTATGAACGCGCGAAGCGTTTGAACAGGCGCTGATTCGCTGACGCCGGCGCCCCTTCCCGCCGCGGGGGAGCGGGGAGAGGGTTGCGGTGAGGGGGCATGCCGCTCGGCTCAAACCGCGATAGGCCCCCTCTTCGTCACCACCGGGCTTGACCCGGTGGTCTATGCTGAAGTGCAGCGAATAAAGCCAACACGGCGAGGATGAACGAGCGGCCTTGTCGCATGGATTGCCGAGTCATTAGGCGCGAAGACGGCGCTTCGCGCCTTGTGCCCGGCAATGACGAATAGAGTATCCTTCTCGCGACGCGA
>JBAPYW010000013.1:0-8346 GCA_049284935.1 Xanthobacteraceae bacterium | reverse complement strand
TTTCGGAAAACCGGCTTCCACTTTTCCGGATCATGCTCTAGCGCGGGACGAAGCCGATGCTGCTCCTGGTCGGACTCGGAAATCCGGGAGCACGCTATGTCGGCACCCGCCACAATGTCGGCTTCATGGCCGTCCAGGCGATCGCAAAGCGCCACGGCATCGGGCCGTGGCGCCGCCGCTTCCAGGGCGTCGCGTGCGAGGGGATGCTCGGCGGCGCGCGCCTGCTGCTGCTCCTGCCCGGCACCTTTATGAATGAATCCGGCCGCGCCGTTGCCGAGGCGGCGCATTTTTACAAGCTGCCGCTCGTCGACATCACGGTGTTCCACGACGAGATCGAGCTGCCGCCGGGCAAGGTCAGGATCAAAGTCGGCGGCGGCATTGCCGGGCACAACGGGCTGCGCTCGATCAGCGAGCACATCGGCAACGATTACCGTCGGGTGCGCATTGGCATCGGCCACCCTGGCCACAAAGATCCGGTGGAGCATTACGTGCTCAGCGATTTCGCCAAGAGCGAGCAGCGCTGGGTCGAGGTGCTCACCGAAATCCTCGCCGACAATGTCGATTTTCTCGTCCGCGGCGAGGACGCGAGTTTTCAGAACAAGGTCCACCTCGCCATGGTGGCGAAGGGATTCGGACAGCAAGACCAGGACTCCAACGGCGATCACGACGGCGTGTGAATCGCCGGCCAACCGGTGAAAATCGTTCATGGGCTTTAAATGCGGCATCGTCGGCCTGCCGAATGTCGGCAAGTCGACCCTCTTCAATGCGTTGACCGAAACCGCGGCGGCGCAGGCGGCGAATTATCCGTTCTGCACCATCGAGCCGAATGTCGGCGAGGTCGCAGTGCCGGACCCGCGGCTGGAGACCCTGGCGACGCTCGCCAAGTCGGCGACGATCGTGCCGACACGGCTCACCTTCGTCGATATCGCCGGCCTGGTGCGCGGCGCCTCGAAAGGCGAGGGGCTCGGCAACCAGTTCCTCGCCAATATCCGCGAGGTCGACGCCATCGCGCATGTGGTGCGCTGCTTCGAGGATACCGACGTGACCCACGTCGAAGGCCGCATCGATCCGATCGCCGACATCGAAACCGTCGAGACCGAGTTGATGCTCGCTGATCTCGACAGCCTGGAGCGGCGCGTCGACGGATTGAACAAAAAGGCCAAAGGCGGCGACAAAGAAGCGAAGGAAACGCTCGACCTGATCAAGCGCGCGCTGGCGCTGTTGCGCGAGGGCAAGCCCGCGCGCCTCACCGCGCGCAAGCCCGAGGAGGAGCCCGCGTTCCACATGCTCGGTCTCTTAACCTCGCTGCCGGTGCTCTACGTCTGCAATGTCGACGAAGCTTCGGCTGCGAGTGGCAACGCTTATGCGCGCCAGGTCGAAGCCAGAGCCGCGGCGGACGGCGCCGCCGCCATCGTCATCTCGGCCAAGATCGAGGCCGAGATCGCGGTGCTCGCGCGCGACGAACGCAACGAGTATCTGGCCGCCGTCGGTCTCAAGGAACCCGGGCTCGATCGCCTGATCCGCGCCGGCTATGCGCTGCTCCACCTCGTGACCTTCTTCACCGCGGGGCCGAAGGAGACGCGCGCCTGGACGGTGACGCGCGGCACCAAGGCGCCGCAAGCCGCGGGCGTCATTCATACCGATTTCGAACGCGGCTTCATTCGCGCCGAGACGATCGCCTACGACGACTACGTGGCGTACGGCGGCGAAGCCGGAACGCGCGATGCCGGCAAGATGCGGCTGGAAGGCAAGGACTACGTCGTCGAGGACGGCGACGTCATGCATTTCCGTTTCAGTCCTCAGTAATCGGTAGTCAGCAATCAGAAAGACGAAATATTGATTCTGATTACTGATTTCTGATCCCTGTTCCCTGATTCCTGATGGCGCCAAGGTGCTCGTTGATGCGGAACACGATGAGCACGAATTCGGCCATGATGCGCGCGAAGATGACGCCCATGCAGGCGCCGAGCAGGCTGGCGATCAGAGAGAGCATGCCGATGAAGGGGTTGAACGCCATGGTGGCGAGCGAAGAAACCGCGCCGGCGACCCCGAGCAGGATCGAAATCACGACGGCGAGCCAATAGAAGACCTTGATGATCGTGGGCGTTACGAACCGCTCCCACTGGAACAAGTCGCCGATGCCGAACATGCTGGATCCTCCCCGGCGCGAACCACATGACCGTGACTGGGCGCCTGGCGCGCCGAATCTGCGCTGCTTGAGAAGCCCCCTTATAGAGTGCACGCCGCCTTTGCGGTGGTCAAATCGAGCCCCTTTTGGCGGCGCGCGGACATATCTCGGCGCAAAAGTATGGCCCGGCTACGGTTGTGCGTCGGCAATTTTTCGGCGCCGTAACGCGGTGAAAGCAGCATGCGATTTGCCCCTGACCCGGCGGCGCCGCCGTAACGGGGAGAATCCGCGCGGTCAACACTTCTTTGCCGCGAGGGCGAAAAGCTGCTTGCTGCTTCCGCGCCGACCGGGTGTTATAATAACTCGGTAGGGCACGGAGAACACGAACATGATTCTACCCGCGGCGCTGGCGCTTGGCGCGCAGCTCATGATGCCGGTCGCCGACGGCGTTCCTGTGCTCAACGTCGAGCAGGTCTGCGAGGGTATCGCCCGGCAGGGCGGCGTGACGTTCCATGATCCCGCCATCGCCCAGGAGAAGAAGAATTGCCTGGACAGCGAGCAGGCCACTCGCGACGAGCTCGTCAAGCAATGGTCGAGCTTTGCCGCGGCCGATAAGGTCTCTTGTGTGAACGAATCGAGGATGGGTGGGGAGTCGAGCTACACCGAGCTGCTGACGTGCCTGGAAATGGCGCGCGACGTCAGAGCCATGCGCAACGAGCAGCAGGGTGGAGCGAGCGGCGCAAAGCCGGCGCGATAACCGACTTTCCCCGCAGCCCTAAGATCGGCCGCGGTGCGAACCTAATAGCCGAGCAGAATTTCGCTGACCGTCGGGTTGACCGCCCGCAGTGCCGGATCGGACGAACTGTATTCGTGGTCGGCCGGCAACGCGGTGACAGCATCCGCGGGGGCCTTCGGGTCGGCGTGCAGGCTGACGCCGGACTTGCAGCCGCCAGTCAGCGTGGCGAGAGCGCCGCCGTCCCAGCCGCTCACGGTCGCGACGTTGTCCTTGTCGAAGCCTTTGAGCTTAAACGGCTTGTGATTGAGCTTTTCCAGTTCCGCCAATGTCAGGCCGAGCCGCATACCGCCCGGCGCCCCCCAGGTCGATTGGCCGTTGATCAGAATGAGATAGATGCCGCTTCGGTTCGTCGAATTGGACCACCAAATTTCGAGGCGGCGCTTGGGATCCTTGGGGAACAGGATCGAGGCTCCAATCTTGCTGCCGTTGAGGTCAACATCGGTAAAGGTGACGTTTCTCGAGTCGAACAGCATGGCAAGCTTCAGATTGCTCGAGTCCTTGGAGAATGGACCGCTGCAGGCGACGTCGCGGAAGATCGCTGGCCGGGGTTGTTTCCTGGCTTCGTGAGGAGCGGCCGGCGCGTCGCTGGCGGCATGCTTGGCCGCGTGCGCGTGACCGGGGGCGCTCGGCGTCGGGACCGCGGCCGGCATTGGCTGGGTCACCTGCGACGGCGCGAGCTGATCATTGGCATCGAGGCTTGGATCGTACTGCAGCGCCGGAGCCGGTCTCGTCTGCGGCTGTTGCGCCCAGGGCGAGCCGGCCATTTCCAGGGTGAGGCCGGCTATCAACACTGCCTCGATCAATCGACGATGCATTCTAAGCGCCTCCCGTGCCGCGCGCGATGACACACATAGCATAAGCGGGCGGCGGCGCGGAACTCGCCATGCAGCTCGGCGTTTGATTGTAGACGTGCGGATTCTCGATAAGCGGCGATCTGATGCGATCGCCCGGCGTAATACCCTGGCCAACTACTTTAGGTTAGCGATTGTTATTTGGTGGAGCCAGGGGGAGTCGAACCCCCGACCTCTTGAATGCCATTCAAGCGCTCTCCCAACTGAGCTATGGCCCCTCCAGACGACTGACTGCAGAGGACGGACGACGGACGGCTGGTGGTGCACTGAATACTGACCTGATATCCGTCGTCTGTCGTCCGTCCTCCGTCGTCCGCCTACCCTTCCTCCTCGTTTTCGATGTCGCCGCCGATGATGTCGGTGACATCGGCGTCCTCTTCCTCCTGCTCCTCGATGAGGGCGGCATCGTCCAGGCTCTCGTCGATCTCGACATCTTCTTCGATGTCGGGTTCAGTGGTTTCGACCGCCTTCTTGCCACCCTGCGCCTCGGCGTCGGCATCCTCCAGCGAGACGAATTCGGCTTCCATCGGTTCCGGCACGGCGACTTCTTCCGCGGGGACGGCAGCGCGTGGTGCAGCCGCCGGCTGCTGCTCGGGCCGCGCCCGCGAGATCGGCGTTTCCACCGGCACGACTTTGCCGGTATACGGCGAGATCACGGGATCCTTGTTGAGGTCGTAAAACTTGCGCCCGGTGTCGGGGCAGATGCGCTTGGTGCCAAGTTCCGCTTTCGCCACGGCCGAGATCCTTCAATTTGGGAGCTTCACTTGGCTAGTCGTGGTGCGCCTGTCAATAGCGGATTGCCGCCGGCCCGTGATAGAGGACGCGGGCTGGATTCTTTCCCTATGCGCGCCCATCCCCCAACCCTCACCGCCCGCCGCCATGGCCCCTTGAAAGGCCGTGTGCGCGTACCCGGCGATAAATCGATCTCGCATCGGGCCCTGATCATCGGCGCGCTCGCGGTCGGCGAGACGGCGATCAGCGGCTTGCTCGAAGGCGAGGATGTCCTCAATACCGCCAAGGCGTTGCGGGCGCTCGGCGCACAGGTCGAGCGGCCCGCGGCGGGGGAATGGCGGGTGCGCGGCGTCGGGGTCGGCGGCTTCGCCGCGTCTGCGGCGCCTCTCGATTTCGGCAATTCCGGCACTGGGTGCCGGCTCATGCTCGGGGCGGTAGCCGGCTGCCCCATCACCGCGACCTTCGACGGCGATTCCTCATTGCGCAAGCGCCCGATGCAACGGGTGCTCGACCCGCTGCACCGCATCGGTGCGCGAACGCTCGCGGCGACGGCCGGCCGTTTGCCGCTGACGCTTGCCGGCGCGCGCGAGCCCATCCCCATCGTCTTCGAGCCGCCGGTGCCGTCGGCGCAGTTGAAGTCGGCGGTACTGCTTGCCGGCCTGGCAGCGCCGGGCGAGACGGTCGTCATCGAAGCGGAAGCGACGCGCGACCATACCGAGAAGATGCTGGCTCTGTTCGGCGCCGAGGTCCGGGTCGAGCCGCAGGGGGCGAATGGCCGCCGCATTACGCTAGCCGGCCAGCCGGAACTGACGCCGCAGCCGATCAGGGTCCCCGCCGACCCGTCCTCGGCGGCGTTTCCGCTCATCGCCGCGCTGATCACGCCGGGTTCTGACGTGATTCTCGACGGCGTGATGCTCAATCCGCTGCGCACCGGCTTGCTCACGACTTTGCGCGAGATGGGGGCCTCGATCGAGCAGCTTGATACGCGCCAGGAAGGCGGCGAGGACGTCGCCGACCTGCGCGTGCGCGCCGGCGCACTGCGCGGTGTCGAGGTCCCGGCCGCGCGCGCGCCGGCGATGATCGACGAATATCCGGTGCTGGCGATTGCCGCCGCCTTCGCCGAGGGCGTGACGGTGATGCGCGGTCTCAAGGAGTTGCGCGTAAAGGAGTCCGACCGCCTCGCCGCGACCGCCGCCCTGTTGCGCGCCAATGGGATTGCGGCCGACATCGAAGGCGACGATCTTATCGTGAACGGCAAGGGCCGGGCCCGGGGCGGCGGCCTGGTCGCAACCCACATGGATCACCGCATCGCCATGGCGGCGCTGGTGCTGGGGCTCGCCAGCGAGCAGCCGGTCAAGATCGACGACGCGAGCTTCATCGCCACGAGTTTTCCGGGTTTTCTGGATTTGATGCGATCGCTGGGCGGGGTTTTGTCATGATCATCGCCATCGACGGACCGGCCGCCTCGGGCAAGGGGACGATCGCCAGACAAGTCGCGGCCGTCTACGGACTGCATCACCTCGACACCGGGCTCCTCTATCGCGCCGTAGCCAGGGCGGTGCTCGACGCCGGCTATTCGCCCAGCGATGTGGAGCGCGCCATTGAAGCCGCCATCGCGCTCGATCCGGCAAAATTCGATGACAATGCGCTGAAATTGCCGGCCATTACCGAGGCCGCTTCGGTGGTCGCGGCGATCCCGCAGGTGCGTCAGGCGCTCATGAGCTATCAGCGCCAATTCGCCACGCGGCCGCCCGGTGCGGTGCTCGACGGCCGCGATATCGGCACCGTCATCGCCCCCGGCGCCGACGTGAAATTGTTCGTGGTGGCGAGCCCGGAGGTGCGGGCCGCCCGACGCGTCCGTGAGCTCCAGGCGCGCGGCGAAGAGGCCGATGAGAAGGAGGTCTTAGCCGACCTCCTTCGGCGCGACGAACGCGACTCCCGGCGCACCGCTGCGCCGCTCAAGGCGGCGCCGGATGCGCACTTGCTCGACACCACCCATTTAGGTATAGACGCCGCATTCCGGGCCGCTGTTGAGATCATCGAGGCCGCCCGAACGGGCCGAAGGCGCGGTTGACTGCGCTTTCGTCATTGGAGGTTCCGCCCGTTCGCCGCTTCGCATGCGAGGCCCGGACAAAGCTTCGTTCCGACCGTATGGCCTAGACCCCAACCGCCGGCATCGCCGGCGGCTGCCGCGCGTTTCGGAATCATTTTCATTCACGGGGCTCGGAGTATTCATGGCTCAAGTTGCTACCGCCACGCCTTCGCGTGAGGACTTCGCCAGCATGATCGAGGAATCGTTCAGCGATGGCCATTTGCAGGAAGGATCCGTCGTCAAGGGCACGGTTGTCGGGATCGAAAAAGACGTCGCCGTCATCGATGTGGGCTTAAAGACCGAAGGCCGCGTGGCACTGAAGGAGTTCGCGGGACCGGGCCGCGCCGCCGATATCAAGGTCGGCGATACCGTCGAGGTCTATCTCGAGCGCGTCGAGAACGCGCTCGGCGAGGCGGTGCTCTCGCGCGACAAGGCGCGCCGCGAGGAAAGCTGGGGCAAGCTCGAAAAAGCGTTCCAGAACAACGAAAAGGTCCAGGGCATCATCTTCAACCAGGTTAAGGGCGGTTTCACCGTCGATCTCGACGGCGCCGTGGCCTTCCTGCCGCGCTCGCAGGTGGATATCCGGCCGATCCGCGACGTATCGCCGTTGATGAACAACCCGCAGCCGTTCCAGATTCTCAAGATGGATCGCCGGCGCGGCAACATCGTGGTGTCGCGCCGCACCGTTCTCGAAGAGACGCGCGCCGAGCAGCGCCAGGAGCTGGTGCAGAACCTCGAAGAGGGACAGGTCATCGACGGCGCGGTCAAGAACATCACCGATTACGGCGCCTTCGTCGACCTCGGCGGCATCGACGGCCTGCTGCACGTCACCGACATCGCCTGGCGGCGCGTCAATCACCCGTCCGAGGTCCTCAATATCGGCCAGCAGGTCAAGGTCAAGATCATCAAGATCAACCATGAGACCCACCGCATCTCGCTGGGCATGAAGCAGCTGCTCGACGATCCGTGGCAGGGCATCGAGGCGAAATATCCGGTCGGCGCCCGTTTCAAGGGCCGCGTCACCAACATCACCGATTACGGCGCCTTCGTCGAACTCGAGCCCGGCATCGAGGGTCTGATCCACGTCTCGGAAATGTCGTGGACCAAGAAGAACGTGCATCCCGGCAAGATCGTCTCGACCTCGCAGGAGGTCGAGGTGCAGGTGCTCGAAGTCGATCCCGTCAAGCGCCGCATCTCGCTCGGCCTCAAGCAGACCATGCGCAATCCCTGGGAGGTGTTTCTGGAGAAATATCCCCCCGGCTCGATCGTCGAGGGCGAGGTCAAGAACAAGACCGAATTCGGTCTGTTTCTCGGCCTCGACGGCGATGTCGACGGCATGGTGCACCTCTCCGATCTCGACTGGAAACGGCCCGGCGAGCAGGTCATCGACGAGTACAAGAAGGGCGACAAGGTCAAGACGCAAGTGCTCGACGTCGACGTCGAGAAGGAGCGCATCTCGCTCGGCATCAAGCAGCTCACCGAGGGCGGCGGCGCCGCGGCGGCGGCGGCGGCCGGCGAACCTGCAGCCGGCGAGCTCAAGAAGGGCGTCGTCGTCACCTGCGAAGTGATCGACGTCAAGGAAGGCGGCATCGACGTCGCCATCGTCGGCACCGACTTCGCGACCTTCATCAAGCGCGCGGAGCTCGCGCGCGACCGTTCGGAACAGCGGCCGGATCGCTTCGCGGTCGGCCAGAAGGTCGACGCCCGCGTCATCCAGTTCGACCGCCGCGCCCGCAAGGTGCAGGTC
>JBAPYW010000012.1:0-134285 GCA_049284935.1 Xanthobacteraceae bacterium | reverse complement strand
CGTCTTGGCATTCACGAACAGCGCCAGCACTTCCTCGCCGTCGGCAAGCCGGAGCCAGCGAATTGAGCCATCGCCGTAGGCCACGACGACGAACTTGCCGCCGTGCGGAATGTTCACGCCCCAGGCGATGCCGGGCCCGAGCTTGCGCCAGAGCTCCTTGCCGCTCTTGTCATAAGCCCTGATCCACCATTCCGTGCCGAGCACGAAACGATCAGCGCCGGGCGCGATCACCACCGAACGGGCGGTCTCGTGTTCCTCAAGTCCCAGCGGCTTGCCGTCGAGCTTGGGCGCGGTGTTGTTCATCCAGTCGGTGAGCTGGAGACTTGTAGTATCGGGTTCGGCAAGATCGGCTGCGGGTTGAGGCTGGTCGGTGAGGCGGCCGGCCGCGAGATCGAACAAGACGGGGCTTTCGTTGCCGATGCCCAGGCCAAAACGGACTTTGCTGCCATCGCTCGAAACCGTGAAATTACTTCTGAGCTTACCGCGCATGTCGGGACTGGCGCTTTGCTGCCAAACCAGTTTTTTTCCATCAAGCGCGATCAGGCCGAAGGCCGGGTCTTGTGCGCCCACTGCGATCTTATCGCGGCAGGGCAGGAGCGCCATGATGGTATTCCGAGCCACGGGCACGTCACGCCCCTTGCCACGGCCTTCCTTGTCCCAGATGCGAACCGGATAGGCGCCTTGAGCGTAGTATTTTCCACCCGCATAAAGCCGCGCGCCGTCGGCAGACCAGGTGACGCCATAGAAGTTGCCATTGTCCACGTCTGCCGTATCGGCAGCGAACAGGCGCTGCAGGTCCTCGGCGCGGTAGACTTCGACGGCTGTCGAGTCATTAAACCCGACCGCTATGCGGTCGCCGTTCGGATCGACGGCAACGCTGTAAGGTTCTTTGCCGCCAAGCGTTCCAGACTTCCCTTCAAGCTTGAAGTCTGGCCCCTCATAGCGCCGCAGCAGGCCATCCCAAGCCACTGTGTAAAGCCTGCCCCTTGCATCGAACGCGGCGCCGTAGCTTTCCTTCCCGCCGTAGCCCCGATCATCCTCGACAAGGCTCCAGCCGGCCGTTTCCCAGACCCGCAGGCCTTGGCCAACGCTGAGCGTTGCCGCAAGATATCTGCCGTCGGCAGACCAGGTCAGATGCAAGATCACGTTGTCGAGCTTGCCGAGACGGCGGATGAGCTTTCCAGTCGCCGCGTCTAAAACATAAACCCAGTTGTCGCCACTTCGATTCCATCCTCCGGCGGCAACAAACCGGCCGTCGGGTGAGAGTGCCACCGCGTCGATCTTGCCGTCATTGCCCGGTCCGATCGGGACCCGCAGCACCCGCAGGAGCTTCGGCTCGCCCACGCCTTGCTCGGGGAGTGCCCATAGCCGTGCCGTCTTATCGTCGGAGCCGGTGACCATGAGCCGGCACGACGCATCCACGCCGATGCGCTTGATCACAGCCGTGTGCATACCGGTCTCGATGCGCGGGATCGGTTCCGTAGGCGGCAGCGCTTGCGCCCGCGCCGCGCCCGCCGGTGCTGCCAGCATCAGCACGAGAGCCGCCCACCACCCGGCGCGCATTCGCATCATGCCGTCCTCCGGCGCTTGCAATCGCCCTCTTGATTACACAACAAGCGTGGCCGCCGGGCAACGCATGTCCACGAGCGTGCATGGCCAGTTTTGGTGATCATCGCTCCCGTCCGCGTTCGGCTAAGCGCATTCGAGGTAACGTCGCCGTTAGGTCATTCGCTACAGAGTTCACCGCGCGCCGAAAATCGCTCTTTGTCCGGATGCCCCGAAAGCGGACGTAAAGTTAGAGCGCTGCATTTGTCCCGCGGGTCCAATTGGTGTTGATGGTCTCGCGTCTGAATCAACACACTCTACCCTTAGGATTGCGCGCCGCCGCCAACATCGCCTCGATGGAGCTCGCGGCCCGATCGTCGGCATTGGCGAACGAAGCAGGCTCTTTTTTGCACCCGAATTGGAGCCGGACGAACTGTGCCGCCCGGTTTTTTTCCGTTTCTATTTGGTTTTTAGGGAGGCCGAAGACCCGCACAAAACGATACTAAGTAACGCTAGGCGCTAGCGAAGGACATTGCCGACCGGTGCCTTAAACCACTCGGCCACCCTTCCACGCCTGCAAAATCAAGGCGTTACCGATATATCCTCTGCCAACGTGCCAGCAACTTCCGCTGCTGGGGTCGCTTATCGGGACTCATTTCGTTTTTTTGCGCTTCGCGCGTTTCCATCTTCATAATTTTGCCCATTCTGGCGTATTTACTAGCATCTTGGGAGGTCGGGGGCACTTTGTGAGGTGCCCTTGCAAACATTCAAGCTTTTCGGCGCCACTGAGATTCTGATGATGACAGCTGGCGTCATTCTCATCACTGCGCTGACGTTTCTCCTCTGACGGTAACCGTCGCGGAAGCGGCGGCACCTTTCGAGGCTAACCGAACGGCCGTAGCAGGGTATGGACTTTTTAACCGGTCCGTGATTAATCGCGCCCGACCGCGGTGCCTCGCGCCCGCCATCGACCCCAAGAAAAGCCAGTAACAGTAAGAAAGGCAGCAGTGCCAATGTCGACACTTGCAATTAAACTCATCGGCTCCGTTGAAAAGACACTCACGGCAAATTGGCGGACATTGTCACATATTATTTTCGGGGCTTTCATCGGCGGTCTCGTCGTGCTGCTCATCCTGCTCTATTCCGGCGTGCCGATCGTCGCCGGAGTGTAGGAAGACCGAACCCTGGATGGACGCCAGGACGGCAACGGCACCCACACCTCACAAGGTTCCATTCACTATCGGGAACCTCTTGCCCAATTCCGCCACAATCTCACCACGCTCGCGTTTAATACCGTGAGGACGGGACGGGGGATGATGCGGGGTCGGGTCAGCGCGGCATTGGGACGATTTGCGCCGATCGGCGCCTGCGCCGCGCTTTGTCTCGTGCTCGCCAATTGCTCGAACTCCAGCCGAATCGATCCCCGCTACGGGGTCGCCCCGAGCCCGCGAGTCGTGGCAGACGGCGAGCCGGTGCCCAAGGGCGGCGGCACCTACCGGGTCGGTGCGCCCTATATGGTCGCCGGCCGCGTCTACGTTCCGGAAGAAAACCCGCGCTATCACGCCGAAGGTCTGGCGTCGTGGTACGGCGACGACTTTCACGGCCGCCTGACCGCCAACGGCGAGGTCTTTGACCTCAACGGTATCACGGCAGCGCATCCGACGCTGCCGCTGCCGTGCTACGCCCGGGTGACCAACCTCTCGAACGGCCGCTCGCTGATCGTGCGCGTCAACGACCGCGGGCCCTATCACGGCGACCGGCTTATCGATGTCTCCACCAAGGCCGCGCATCTGTTGGATTTCCACAATCGCGGCACCGCATGGGTGCGTGTTGATTATGTCGGGCGCGCGCCGATGGAAGGCTCCGACGACCGCATTCTGGCGGCGACGTTGCGCCAGGACGAGCCGGCGCCCCCTCCGGGTAGCATCAAGCTTGCGGCGACACCGCTCGTCCCGGCCACCTGGACTCCGCCTGCCTCGCGTGCCCGTTTCGCCAGCGCCGCTTCAAGCGATGCCTCGCCGGAGACGACCGGGTCGCAGCCCATGTCCTACGCCGGTCAGCCGAGCGGCCGGGACGGTACCGACCAGTTCCTCAACGGCCGCGGGCTCTACTAGAGCATGATCCGGAAAAGGTTTGCCCTCGGACCTGTTCCGAGGGTAGATGCCGGTTTTCCGAAAAGATCATGCTCCACTAAAGAACTGATCCAAATTCCTCTGGCGCCATTGTCACGTCGACGCGACGCAGCCTTGCGCGCGCCCTATTGCGCGCGAGTAGTTCGCATGAGAATTGATCCTTTACACGATCGAGCAGCGCGTTTGGCGCGTTGGAGGCTCTCTTGGTGACCGGGCATCGCCGAGGCTTGCTGTCGCAGTGGGCGCTTTGGACCGGCGCGGCCGGACTATTGGTCGTTGCCGTTGCCGCTGCTCACGCCGCCTCGAACCTGACCGTCAAGAAGGACGAGACTTTCCAGACCGGCGCTGCCGCCGCGCTGCTGCTCGATCCCGAAAGCGACAGCGTGCTGTACGAGAAGAACGGCGATCAGCTCGTCGCCCCGGCGAGCCTCGCCAAGCTGATGACGCTCGAATTCGTGTTCAACGAAATCAAGCAGGGTCACATCAAGCTCGACGACGAGTTCGCCATCAGCGAGAACGCCTGGCGCAAGGGCGGGGCGCCGTCGCACGGTTCGACGATGTTTGCCGCCATCCACAGCAAGGTGAAGCTCGACGACCTCATCCACGGCATCATCGTCGATTCCGCGAACGACGCCTGCATCGCCGTCGCCGAAGCGCTCGCCGGCAACGAGCCGGAGTTCGGCGCCATGCTGACCAGACGGGCGCGCCAGATCGGCCTGGAAAAGTCGACCTTTACCAACGCCACCGGCTATTCCGATCCTGATCTGCGCGTCACCGCACGCGAGATGGCGGCGCTCGCGCGCCACATCATGAAGACCTATCCCGAGTTCTATCCGTATTTCGCCGAGCGCGAATTCACCTGGAACAACATCCGGCAGCAGAACCGCAATCCCTTGCTCGCCATGGGCATCGGCGCCGACGGGCTCAAGACCGGCGAGACCGCCGAGGCCGGCTTCAACCTGGTCGGCTCGGCGGTGCAGGACGGATTTCGCCTGATCGTCGTCATCACCGGCGCCAGGTCGGACAAGGAGCGCGCCGAGGAGGCGCGCAAGATGCTCGAGTGGGGGTTCCACGGTTTCGAGGCTCGCGTGCTGTTCGCCGAAGGGCAGACGATCGGCGAGGCCAAAGTGTTCGGCGGCAATGCAAGCTACGTTCCGCTGGTCGCGCCCGGCACCATCCAGCTGATGATGCCGCGCAACGGCGGCGAACGGCTTCTCGCGCGTATCGTCTATACCGGGCCAGTTCCGGCTCCGGTCAGCAAAGGCCAGAGCATCGGCAAGCTCAAGGTATGGCGCGGCGATAAGCTGGCCCTGGAAGTGCCGTTGCAGGCCGCCGAGGACGTGGGGAAGGGCAGCATGTCGCAACGCGCCATGGACGGCGCCACCGAGCTGATGATCGGCCTGTTTCGGGCCGGCGTGGATCGGCTATGATCCGTCCCTGCTGGCGTAAGGCTAGCGCATCCGCCCGGTGTTGCGTCTTATATGTCTCTCGGCGTTTTCTTATCTCGATGCTTCCAATAATGTGCCAAGAGACCGACATAAGAAGCTGATTTTCTTTCGTTTTGCTTATTGCCTCGACGGCACTGACAGCGGCAGTTTGGGGTTTTGCGGACCGACATGAGAGGCAAGTTCATCACCTTCGAAGGCGGCGAGGGCACCGGCAAATCGACCCAAGCGGCGATGCTCGCGCTTCGACTGGAATCGCTCGGGCTGCGCGTGCGGCTCACGCGCGAGCCTGGCGGCTCGCCGGGCGCCGAAATCATCCGCCACGTGTTGCTGTCCGGCGCGGCAAAGCCGTTGGGGCCGGAGGCGGAGGCCATGCTGTTTGCCGCCGCCCGCGACGACCATATCCGCTGCACCATTCTGCCGGCGCTCGAAGCGGGCGATTGGGTTATTTGCGATCGCTTTGCCGATTCCACGCGCGTCTATCAGGGAGCGCTCGGCGACGTCGACCACCGCTTGATCAAGGCGCTCGAGCGCGTGTCGCTCGGCGACGTTTATCCCGATCTCACTTTTGTCCTCGACGTGCCCGTCGCCTTGGGACTGAAACGGGCGGCGCGGCGGCGCGGCGGCGCCAGCCCCGATCGGTTCGAAGCCGAGACGACCGATTTTCATGACAAGCTGCGCGAGGCGTACCTTGCGCTGGCGGCAGCGGAGCCGGATCGCTGCGTGATCATCGATGCATCAGCGCCGAAGGAAAAGGTCGCCCGGCAAGTGTGGAGGGCGGTGAATTCCCGGCTCCAACCGGCAGGCGCGGCGACCGTGCTGGAAAACGTAGCATCATGAGCCTGGTCGCGGACGAGCCCGAGGAAGCGCCGGCCCCGCGGCTGACCCGCGCGCTTTACGGCCACGCCGACGCCGAGGCCGCGCTGCTGACCGCCTATCGCGGTGGACGCGTGCCGCACGCCTTGCTGCTCGTGGGCCCCAAGGGCATCGGCAAGGCGACGCTCGCCTACCGCTTCGCCCGCTTCGTCCTTGCTCATCCGAATGCGGCGGCTCCGGAGGTCCAGGCGGCGACCTCGCTCGCCGTCGATCCCGAACATCCCGTGGCCCGGCGGATGGCGGCGCAAGCGCAAGCGGACCTTCTCGTCATCGAGCGTACGGCCAACGAGAAGGGAAATTTGCGCCAGCAGATTGCCGTCGACGACGTGCGCCGCACCGTGGCGTTTTTCGGCGCCACGGCCGGGGAGGGGGGCTGGCGGATCGCCATCGTCGACGCGGTCGACGAGCTTAACCGGTCGGGCGCCAACGCGCTGCTCAAGGTACTCGAGGAACCCCCGGAACGCGCGCTGTTGCTGTTGGTGTGCCACTCCGCGGCGCGCGTGCCGGCGACGCTGCGCTCGCGCTGCCGCATCGTGACGTTGCGGCCTTTGGCACCGGCCGAGGTCGCGGCGGCGCTCGCCGCGGCGGTCGGCCGAGCGTCAAGTGATCCGCAGATCCAGGCCGCCGCTGCCGCGGCAGAGGGCAGCGTCTCTCGCGCGCTCACCTTCCTCGACGAGGACGCCTTGGCGCTGCGCCAGCGCGCGCTTGATCAGCTCGACCGCCTGCCCGCGCTCGACACTGGCGCGCTGCATGGGCTCGGCGAAGCGCTCGCCGGCACCGACCCGCAGCCGCTCGCGGCCTTTGTCGATACCGTCAATGCCTGGCTGTCGCAGCGCCTTCATCGCAACCAGGGTCAAATAGAGCGGGTGGCGCGGCTGGCCGAGGCCTGGGAACGCATCAATCAAGCCGCCCGCGACGCCGAAACCTACAATTTGGAGCGAAAGCCGCTGGTCTTCAGCGTTTTCGGCTTGCTTGCCGAGGCCACGCGCGGTTGATACCTATGCGCCGTCCTTGGCCGGGCCTGTCCCGGCCATTGGTCATTATGCGGCGCGGACAAATCCGAAATGACCGGCAAACCCTATTACATTACCACGGCGATCTCCTATCCGAACGGACCGCCGCATATCGGCCACGCCTATGAAGCGATCGCCACCGACGCCATCGCCCGCTTCATGCGGCTCGACGGCTATGACGTGTTCTTCCTCACCGGCACCGACGAGCATGGCCAGAAGATTCAGCAGACCGCGGCGCGCGAAGGCCTGACGCCGCGGCAATTGCTCGACCGCAACGTGCCGCTGTTCGAAGCCATGGTGCAGCGGCTCAATTGCTCGAACGACGACTTCATCCACACCACCGAGGCGCGCCACCACCGGTCATCGGAAGAAATCTGGCGGCGCATGGAGCGAAACGGCGACATCTATCTCGGCAAATATGCCGGCTGGTATTCGGTGCGCGACGAGGCCTATTACGCCGATGACGAAACCCACCTGAACGAGCAGAAGCAGCGCCTCGCGAGCAAAACCGGCACGCCGGTCGAATGGGTGGAGGAGGAGAGCTATTTCTTCAAGCTCTCGGCCTACCAGCAGAAGCTGCTCGACCTCTACGAGCGGCCGAACTACGTGCTGCCGAAGGAGCGCTTGAACGAAGTCGCCAGTTTCGTGCGCGGCGGCTTGCAGGACCTCTCGATCTCGCGCACCACCTTCGACTGGGGCATCCGCGTGCCCGGCCGCGACGGCCACATCATGTACGTGTGGGTCGACGCGCTGACGAATTACATAACCGCGGTGGGCTTTCCCGATACGGACGGCGAGAAATTCCGCAAATACTGGCCCGCCGATCTGCACGTCATCGGCAAGGACATCGTGCGCTTCCACGCCGTGTACTGGCCGGCTTTCCTGATGTCGGCCGGCGTCGCCGTGCCGCGGCGCATTTTCTCCCACGGTTTTTTGTTCAACCGCGGAGAGAAAATATCGAAGTCGGTCGGCAACGTCATCGACCCGTTCGACCTGGCCAAGGAATATGGCGTGGATCCGCTGCGCTATTTCCTGCTGCGCGAGGTGCCGTTCGGCCAGGACGGCAATTACAGCCACGAGGCGATCGTCAACCGCACCAACGCCGATCTCGCCAACGATCTCGGCAATCTGGCGCAGCGCTCGCTGACCATGGTGGCGCGCAATTTCGCCGGCGTGTTGCCGAAGCCGGCAGCCTTCAGCGCCACCGACCAGGCGATCCTCGGCGCCGCCGATGCCATGATCGGCAAGGCGCGCGACGCCATGGCGACCCAGCAATTGCATCAGGTGCTCAACGCCGTCTGGGCGGTGGTCGCCGATGCCAACCGCTATTTCGCCGGCGCGGCGCCGTGGGCGTTGGCCAAAACCGATCCGCAGCGCCAGGGCACCATCCTCTACGTGACCGCGGAGGTATTGCGGCAGGTCGCGATCCTGGCGCAGCCGTTCATGCCGGCCTCGGCGGAAAAATTGCTCGATCTGCTGGCGGTGCCGGCCGATGAGCGGCTGTTCTCATTCCTCGGCGGCGCCCATCGCATCGCCGCGGGCGCAAAATTTCCGGCACCGGCGCCGGTGTTCCCGCGTTATGTCGAGTCGGAAACGCGCGCGGCGCAATAGCCATGCTGATCGACAGCCATTGCCATCTTGATTTTCCCGATTTTGCCTCAGAACTCGAGGCCGTGGTGGCCCGCGCCCGCGCCGCCGGCATCGCCCGCATGGTCACGATCTCGACGCGGGTTCACCGCCATGCCGAAGTGCTGGCCATCGCTGAGCGGTTTGCCGATGTATTTTGCTCCGTCGGCACGCATCCGCATTACGCCGCCCAGGAAGCCGACGTGACCGCGGCCGACCTGGTCGCGCGGACGCGCCATCCCAAGGTGGTCGCGATTGGCGAAGCGGGTCTCGACTACCATTATGACAACTCGCCGCGCGAGGCGCAGGAGCGCGGATTTCGCACGCACATCAGAGCGGCGCGCGAGACCGGATTGCCGTTGGTCATCCACACGCGCGAAGCCGACGCCGACACCGCGCGGATCCTCGAGGAAGAGACGGGGCAGGGCGCCTTCGCCGCCGTGCTGCACTGCTTCACCGGCGGGCGCGACCTTGCCCAGCGCGCGGTCGCGCTCGGGCTTTTTATCTCCTTCACCGGCATTCTGACCTTCAAGAATTCGACGGCGCTGCGCGCCATCGCCGCCGAACTGCCGGCCGACCGCATCCTGATCGAGACCGATGCGCCCTACCTCGCGCCTGGCCGGTTTCGCGGCAAACGCAACGAGCCGGCCTATGTGGTCGAAATCGCCAAAGTGCTCGCCGAATGCCGCGGCGTCTCGTTCGACGAGATCGCGCGGCAGACGTCGGAGAACTTCTTTCGCCTGTTCAGCAAGGTGCCCCGGCCGGCCAGCGCGGATATGTATCATCCGCCCAAACTTGGTGCGCCGGCGGCATGACGCTGAAATTCACGATTCTCGGCTGCGGATCCTCCGCCGGCGTGCCGCGGCCGGCGCTGGGCTGGGGCGCCTGCGATCCCAACAATCCGAAAAACCGCCGCCGCCGCACGTCGCTCCTGGTCGAGCGTCATAACTCCGGCGGCGTCACCCGGGTCCTGATCGACACGCCGCCCGATCTGCGCGAGCAGCTCCTCGATGCCGAGGTCGATTGGGTCGACGGCGTCCTCTACACCCACGAGCATGCCGACCACACCCACGGCATCGACGACCTGCGCTGTTTGTTCCTCAAAAAACGGCGGCTGGTCGACGTCTACCTCGACGAACAGACCGCGGCGATGATGCACACCCGGTTCGATTATTGCTTCAAGTCGCCGCCCGGCAGCGAATATCCGCCGATGGTCAGCGAGCATCGTCTGGCGGCCGGGCACGAGATCGCGATCGAAGGGCAGGGCGGCACCATCACCGCCCTGCCCATTCTGCAGCAGCATGGCGACATCGCCTCGCTCGGCTTTCGCTTTGGCAAGCTCGCCTATTCCTGCGACCTCAGCGGTATGCCGTCCGCCAGCGTCGCGGCCTTGGCCGGCCTCGACGTCTGGATCGTCGACGCGTTGCGCTACCGGCCGCACCCGAGCCATTTCTCGCTTGACGACGCGCTCGCCTGGATCGAGCGGCTGAAGCCGCGGCGCGCGATCCTCACCAACCTGCACGCCGATCTCGATTACGAGGCCGTGCGGAAAGCGGTGCCGCCGCATGTCGAACCGGCTTACGACGGGATGACATTTTCCGTCGCGGAGTGAGCCGCGCATGCGGCGAATAGTGCCGTCTTATCAGCGGTCTGCCGCGAGTTCTTAAGCGCACGATCGGCCCAAGCATCCTGGATAGTCGCAGAATATTCCATAATATGTCTTATGCGAATTGACAGTTCAGATGCCGGATGAAGGCGCCGCCGCGCGGGGCTCTGCCCTTCACCAAATTCCCGGCAGCAGACGCCAGCGCGCCCGCTCCGCGTAGTCGCGATAGCCCGGCAATTCCGCGAGCAGCACACGGTCCTCCGTCGCGGCGCGATACAGGAGAAACGGCACAGCGGTGACCACGAGAATGGCCGCGGCGATCCAGGAGTCGAGCGCCAGACCGCTCGCCACCACGATGACGATGCCGGCGAGATAACCCGGGTGGCGGATGATGGCGTAAGGCCCGGTGGTGATGACGACCTGCCCGCGATCGTTTTGGATGCGCACGATCGACGAGAAGAAGCGGTTCACGCGCATGGCCCAGAAGCAGAAGGCGTAGCCGGCTGCGACTGCAATCAGCGCCGTCCATTGCAGCCAAGTCGGCACACTGTCGCTCCAATGGAAGCGGCCGTGGTCAAGACCGGCAATCACCCAATGCGCGAACAGGACCCCGGAAAACAGCCGCAGCGCCAGCGGCGGCTTCTTGCCACCCGGGCGCATCCGCTCGCGCGCCAGGTCCGGATCGAGCCACAGGAACGATGCGACGAACATGGCGGCGAAAATCGCGAGATAAACCCAGTAGGTGACGATCGCCACCGTCCCGGCTGCGGCAAACAGCGCTACAGCCGCCAAAACGAAGAAAGCGACCGACTGGATGTAAGCGGAAGCGGGCACTGGTAGAGCCCTCGCCTTGCCGAGGCACGGAACCAAAGTCGTCATGCCGGCGTTGCTTGCCAAGCCTGCCCCGCCGCTTCGGCTGAGCGGCCGCACCGGTTTGTCATCCCGTCATAACCCGAAGGTGATGCTGTGAACAACAAAGTCCGAGCCCTCGACACGCGCCGCAAGCCGGCCGCGCCGCTTGATACGCCCACCGACCTTTCCTCCGAGGCCGTGAGCCGGATATCGGCGAAGCTGAACGAAATTCTGGCCACCACGTTCGCGCTCTACATCAAGACCAAGAATTTTCACTGGCACGTCAGCGGCCCGCATTTCCGCGACTATCACCTGCTGCTCGACGAGCAGGCCGAGCAGATTTTCGCCAGCACCGATGATATCGCCGAACGCGTGCGCAAGATCAGCGGCATCACGCTGCGGTCGATCGGCCAGATTTCCAAGCTGCAGGGGATCGAGGACAACGACGCGAGCTACGTAGCGCCCGGCGACATGCTGCGCGAGCTGATGGGCGACAACAAGAAGGTCGTCGCGGCCATGCGCGCATGCCACAAGATTTGCGACGACCACGAGGACGTCGCCACCGCGAGCCTTCTCGAAAACTTTATCGATCAGGCCGAGCGGCGAACCTGGTTCCTGTTCGAGGCAAGCCGCCAGGCCGACCAGTCCGGCCACTGAAAATCCTGGCCAGACGCCGGCCGTTTCGGGGCGGGCCCGTTGGCCGGCAATAACGAGGTCTGATAGGGGTTCCCGCAAGCAATTCGGGAATCCCCCATGACCCCTTCGCGCGATATCGGCCGGCTTCTCGACATCATGGCGGCGCTCCGCACGCCGCAGACAGGTTGCCCGTGGGACCTGGCGCAAAATTTTTCGACCATCGCGCCCTATACGCTCGAGGAGGCGTATGAGGTTGCCGACGCCATCGCCCGCAACGACCTCGCCGACCTCAAGGAGGAATTGGGCGATCTGCTGCTCCAAGTCGTTTTCCACGCCCGCATGGCCGAGGAACAAGGCGCCTTCGATTTCGGCGACGTCGTCGAGAGCATCACCGACAAGCTCATTCGCCGTCATCCGCATGTGTTTGGCGATGACAGATCGGACAGCCCGCGCGCCGTCGAAGGCCTGTGGGAGCGGATCAAGGCGCAGGAACAGGCTGCGCGCGGCCGCTCGCGCGAGCAGGGCGCGCTGGCCGGCGTGCCGGTGGCGCTCCCTGCCCTGACCCGCGCGCTGAAGCTCCAAGCGAAGGCCAGCCAAGTCGGCTTCGATTGGAACGATCCGCGCGCCGTGCTGCGCAAAATCCGCGAAGAGGCCGACGAGATCGAGGAGGCCCTTGACGGCGATCAAGCGGCAGCCGCTGGCGAAGTCGGCGACCTTCTCTTTGCCGCGGTCAATCTGGCGCGGCATCTGCGCGCCGATCCGGAAGCGCTGTTGCGGCAGACCAACCAGAAATTCGAAAATCGCTTCTCGGCAATAGAGCGCGCGCTCGCCGCCCGCGGAAAAGCGCCGCAGGAGGTCACCCTCGCCGAAATGGACGCGCTGTGGGAGGAAGCGAAGACGAGGGAGTAACCCTGTCTCTGTCCGCTTCAATCCACCTCTCCCCGGTGGGGAGAGGTCGGATCGAGCGTAGCGAGGTCCGCGTGAGGGGGATCAAATTTAGGGTCGGCCCTCCTCACCCGCCTCCCGATCTCCGATCGCTCGGCGACCTTTCCCCACTGGGGAGAGGTGATGTGCTCACCGCTAAGCTGTGAGCAAACCTCTCCCGTACCGAGCTCGCCTTTTCCGGCTCGACTCGCACAGTCATGCCGATCCGGCCTGTGGTCTCGTCCACCGCCTTGCGGATCACTTCGGTGTGGCGATGCAGCCAACTCACGGCTGCACCGTCGGCGTTACCGAGTACAAGCTCGAGCAGGACGCGGCCGGCAGCGAGCCGGTCCTCGATAGCGGCGGACAGCGCCGCAATCCCCTCCCCGGTCAAGGCCGAAACCAGCACCGGCCGCTCGTCCGTCGGACGCCGTTCAGCGAGGTTTTGCAATCGCTCCCGTTCGTCGGGATCGAGCCGGTCGAGCTTGTTCCACACCTTGATCAGCACCCGCTTGTGCTGCGACCCGTCATGCGGATCGATGCCGAGCTGTCGCAGGACGTCTTCCACGTCCTGCGACTGCGCTTCGGCGTCCTCGTGCGAGACGTCGCGCACATGCAGGATGATGTCGGCCTCGATCACCTCCTCCAGCGTGGCGCGGAACGCCGCGATCAGCATCGTCGGCAGATCGGAAATAAAGCCGACCGTATCGGACAGGATCACCCGCGCGCCGTGCGGCAGGCCGACGGCGCGCAGCGTCGGATCGAGCGTCGAGAACAGCATGTCGGCGGAGACGACGCTCGCTTGCGTCATGCGGTTGAACAGCGTCGACTTGCCGGCATTGGTGTAACCGACCAGCGCCACGATCGGATAAGGCACGCGGCGGCGGCTCTCGCGATGCAGTTCCCGCGTGCGCTTCACCTTGGCCAGCTCGGCCTCGATCTTGGCGAGACGCTCCTCGATCAGGCGGCGGTCGGCTTCAAGCTGGGTCTCGCCGGGCCCGCCGAGAAAGCCGTAGCCGCCGCGCTGGCGCTCGAGATGCGTCCAGGAGCGCACCAGCCGGCCTTTCTGGTAAGTCAGGTGCGCATGCTCGACCTGCAGCGCCCCTTCGCGGGTGCGCGCGCGGCGGCCGAAAATCTCGAGGATCAGCCCGGTGCGGTCGAGCACCTTGGCGTTCCAGGCCTTTTCCAGATTGCGCTGCTGCACCGGCGACAGCGCGCAGTCCATGACCACGATACCGGCGTCATGCGTTTTAAGGAGACCGGCGATCTCCTCGACCTTGCCTTTGCCGAGATAGGTGGCGGGCCGCACCGCATTGAGCATCACGAGGCCGGATTGCTCGACATCGAGCGCGATGGCGCGGGCAAGCCCGACCGCCTCGTCGAGCCGCGCGGTCGGCGTGCGCTCGGTTGCTGCCGCCCGCGCGACTGTCCTCCTCAACGCCGGCTCGATGACCAGCGCGCGGCCGGTTGCCGAGCCTGTGGAGCTTAGCCGGTCAGAGCGCGTGTCGCGGCGGCGCGGCTCCAATCAGACCTTTTCCCCGGCCGGCGCATCCTCGGCGCCTTCGAACAGCTGGACGGGATGACCCGGCATGATGGTTGAGATGGCGTGCTTGTAGACGAGCTGCGAATGCCCGTCGCGACGCAACAGCACGCAGAAATTATCGAACCAGGTTACCACGCCTTGCAGCTTCACGCCGTTCACCAAAAAAATGGTGAGCGGGATTTTGCTCTTGCGGACGTGATTGAGGAACGTGTCTTGCAGGTTTTGTGCGCGGTCGGCTGCCATGGCCGTTGCTTCCGTTCTTGTACCGCAGGCCCCTGCCCCGCGGGTCTTTTCTTACGCTGCTTAAAATAGGGTGGGTCGAGCGAAGCGAAACCCACCTTAGCTGCGGTGCCGGACGGCATGGGCACGCTTCGCCCAGCCCATCCGCCAGGTTTGCGGCCCGCCGATCCGGCCGACGGAGCCAAGCGAACGATTAGAAGGCACGGCGAGAGGCGATGCAAGCCCAAGTTCGCAGCCAAGGCGAGCCTCCTGTGCTCGCCGAGACCCCGCCGAAAGGACAAAAACCCCTCTTTTCACGCTCATCCGGTCTCCGCATGGCGGTGAAACTCGCGCCGCAACGCCGTCGCAACCGGGCCGGGTTTGCCGTCGCCGATCGGGTGGCCGTCGATGCGCACGACCGGCAGCACGATCTGGCTGGCCGCGGTGACGAAGGCTTCGCGCGCGGCATAGGCCTCTTCCAGCGTGAACGCCCGCTCCTCGAGGGCAAGTCCCAGCGCCTTGATGGCTTCCAGCACCACGGTGCGCGTAATACCGCGCAGGATGGCGTCATCGGCTGGCCGGGTGACGATCGTGCCGGCTTGTGTGACGATCCAGGCGTTCGAAGAAGCGCCTTCGGTGACAGCACCGTCCTTGTCGACAAACCAGGCGTCGCGCGCACCCCGGTCGATCGCGGCCTGCCGCGCCAGCACGTTGGGCAGGAGCCCGATCGTCTTGATGTCGACGCGGCCCCAGCGGTTGTCCGGCACGCTGACGACGGCGATGCCCGCGGCGGCAAGCGCTTCGTTGCGCGCGCTGTTGAGAGCGCGCGCGGTCACCACCACGCTCGGGCGCAGCTCCGGCGCCGGGAAGGCATGGTCGCGCCGCGCCACGCCGCGGGTGACCTGCAGGTAGACGATGCCATAGCCGATGCGGTTCCTCGCGATCACCTCGCGCAGCACGATGCCGAGCGCGGCCGGCGACATAGGTGGGCGGATGCGTAATTCAGCGAGCGAGCGTTTGAGCCGATCGAGGTGGCGCCGCTCGTCGATCAGCCGCCCTCCCCTGACCTCGCAGACTTCGTAGACGCCGTCGCCGAACTGATAGCCGCGATCCTCGACATGGACTTTCGCCGCGCGCATCGGCAGGTAGCGGCCGTTGACATAAGCGATACGGCTCATCGGAGATCGGATGACAGAGGACAGACGACAGGCGACGGAGGACAGACGACCGAGGACAGATCAAGGAAACAGAAGACCAACATCCTTATTCCGTCTTCCGTCGTCTGTCGTCCGTCATCTTACCTCAGTCAATGCCGAGTGCTTTGAGCTTTCGATGCAGCGCCGAGCGTTCCA
The DNA here is from genome assembly GCA_049284935.1 of Xanthobacteraceae bacterium. GTDB lineage: Bacteria > Pseudomonadota > Alphaproteobacteria > Rhizobiales > Xanthobacteraceae > BOG-931. The sequence goes on along the minus strand of JBAPYW010000012.1, from coordinate 118,516 downwards.
TGCCGACAAACTCGGCGGTGCGTGAAATATTGCCGCCGAAGCGGTTGATCTGCGCCAGCAGATATTCGCGCTCGAACACTTCGCGCGCCTCGCGCAGCGCCAGGCTCATCAGGTGTTCGCCGCCGTTGCCGTTCGGCATCGAGGGAATCATCGAGCCGACGTCCTGCGGCAGCATCGACGCGGTGATCACCGCATCCGCCTCGCCGCCGGCGAGGATCATCAGGCGCTCGACGTTGTTGCGCAGCTGCCGGACGTTGCCCGGCCAGTCGTGCGACTGCAGCACCGCCAGCGCGTCGGTGCCGACGTTGCGCTTCGGCAGGCCGGTGGTCTGCGAAATCTGCGTCATGAAATATTCGACCAGCTCGGGAACGTCCTCGCGGCGCTCGGCGAGCGGCGGCACGCGGACCGGTACGACCGACAGCCGATGATAGAGGTCCTCGCGGAATTTTCCGGCGGCGATATCGGCCTCGATATTGCGGCTGGTGGATGAGACGATGCGCACATCGACCGTGACCTTGGTACTGCCGCCGACGCGCTGGAAAGTCTGATCGACGAGCACGCGCAAGATCTTGTTCTGAGTCTCGCGCGGCATGTCGGCAATCTCGTCGATGAACAGCGTGCCGCCGTGGGCCTCTTCGAGCGCGCCGACCTTGCGGCTTTTCGTGCCGTTTCCCGCTTCGACGCCGAATAGCTCGACCTCCATATGCTCCGGCATGATGGCGGCGGCGTTGATCACCACGAACGGGCCGTTAGCGCGCGCCGACAGCGCATGAATGGTGCGGGCGGCCAGCTCCTTGCCGCTGCCCGAGGGGCCGACGATGAGCACGCGGCTGTTGGTCGGTCCCACCTTCTCGATCGTCTGCCGCAAGTGGTTGGCGGCGGCCGAATGGCCGACCAGCGTCGCCGACAGCGGACCGAGTTGTTTGAGCTCCCTCACCTCGCGCCGCAGCCGCGAGTGCTCGAGCGTCCGTTCGGCGACCAGCAGCAGCCGGTCGGCCTTGAACGGCTTCTCGATAAAGTCGTAGGCGCCGCGCTTGATCGCCGAGACTGCGGTTTCGATGTTGCCGTGCCCAGAGATCATGACAACGGGAAGTTCGGGGTGCTCCTGCTTGAGGAGGTCGAGCAGTTGCAGTCCGTCGAGGCGGCTGCCCTGCAGCCAGATATCGAGGAACACCAGATTGGGCCGGCGCGCCACCACCGCAGCCAAAGCTTCGTCGCTGTCGGCGGCCGTGCGGGTGCCATGGCCTTCGTCCTGCAGAATGCCGGCGACCAATTCGCGGATATCCGCCTCATCATCGACGATCAGGATATCGGAAGCCATGTTCAGACCGTTGCTCTGCGCGGCTCGGCCGGTTCGGCGGCGGGCGCGATCGTCTCCGCGGTGAAGTGCAACCGCATCCAGGCGCCGCGCGCGCCCGCAACCATCTCCGCGGCGTCCCGCAGCTCGAGACGCCCGCCGTGCTCCTCCAGAATGCGTCCGACGATGGCGAGCCCGAGCCCGGTGCCCTTGTCGCGCGTCGTCACGTAGGGTTCGAGCAGCCGCGCGCGGTTCTCTTTGGGTAGGCCGATGCCGTTGTCGATCACGTCAATGACCACGTCCTTGCCGTCGCGCCGCGCGCTCACCTTGATATGGCCGCGCCCGAGGTCGGCGGCCGGCACCGCCCCGATCGCTTCGGTCGCGTTCTTGACGATGTTGGTCAGCGCCTGCGAGATCAGCCGCCGGTCGAACCGCGCCGGCATCGCCTCGGCCGGCAACTCGACCTCGAAGTCGATGTCGGGATGGCCGACGCGCATCAGGAAGACTACCTGGCGCACCGTATCGGCCACGTCCTCGGCGGCGATGACCGGCTTCGGCATGCGCGCAAAGCGCGAGAATTCGTCGACCATGCGCTTGATATCGTCCACCTGCCGCACGATGGTCGCGGTGCACTGCTCGAAAACGGCTGCGTCCTCGACGATCACCTTGCCGTATTTGCGGCGCAGACGCTCGGCCGACAGCTGGATCGGCGTCAGCGGGTTCTTGATCTCGTGCGCGATGCGCCGCGCAATATCCGCCCAAGCCGAGGAGCGCTGCGCCAGCACCAGCTCGGTGATGTCGTCGATGGTGATGACGTAGCCGTGGTCGGATTCGGCGGCCTGTTCGCTGGTCACGCGGACCGAGTAATTGCGCTCCTGGCCGTTGCGGTTGACCGTCACCTGGCGCTGCACCAGGCGCTGTGTGCCGTTGCGCGCCGCTTGAAAGATGTCGGCGAGCTCGGGCGCGATTTCGACCAGGGGAAGCCCGAGCACTTCGCCTTCCGTACGCCCGATCAGCTGCTCAGCCGAGCGATTGAGGATGGTGATGCGGCCATCGGCATTGACGCCGATGACTCCGGCGCTGGCGCCGGCGAGCACGGCTTCGGTGAAGCGCCGGCGGCTGTCGATCACATCGCGCGCCCGCACGATGTCGTCGTGCTGCGTGCGCAGCTCCTGCGTCATCTTGTTGAAGGTCTCGCCGAGCTGGGCCAAGTCGCCTTCCGAGCGCCGCACCGGTACCTGGACATGCAGGTTGCCGGTCGAGACGATGTTCGCCGCGCCGATCAGGCGGCGGATCGGCGCGACTAGGCGGTTGGCAAAATCCAGTCCGATCCAGGCGGAGGAGAGCAGAACGATGAGCGCGATGACCGCGAACATCAGCCAGAAGGCGATCTGAATACCAAGTCGTCGCGCTTCAAGACTGGCATATTCGCCGACGCTCTCCTGGGTCGCGCGCAACTGTGCGACGACACGCGGATCGAGCAGGCGCGCGACGTAAAGATAGGTGTCATCGTAACCGTGCAGCTTGACGGCGGCGGCGAGGTGATCGCCTTCGGGAATGAGCGCGACCTGCGGCTCGGTCTCGGTGATCCGTTGCAGCAATTCCTTGGAGGGGAGCACGATCGCCTTGTCCATCGTGACATCGGCACGCTCCACGGTGGAACCGTCGGAATGGATCATCATGGCGGCGGAGACCCCGCGCGCGTTCGCCTGCGCGGTGAGAAATGCGCGGAACCGCTCGCGGTCGGAATCGAACATCGGCTTGGCGCGACCGATGTCGTAGGCCATGGCCATGATCTCGCCGCGGATCGCCTGGAAATGCTCGGCCACGTAGGCGTTGGCGACGACCAGCGACTGCTCGATCATGGCTTGCGTGCGGGTCGAGAAAAAGCGATCGAGCGCCCGGTCGAGGGTCGTCGACGCGACCACCGCGACGAGGATGGTCGGCACCGCGGCGATGACCGCGAACAGGCCGACGATCTGCACGTGCAGCCGCGATCCGGCGATGCCGCGCCGGCGCGCCCGCACCACCATCCAGACTTCCCGACCGATGATGGCGAGCAGCAGCAGCCCGGTCGCGGCATTGCCGAGCAGGAGCTTGACCACGACCTCGTGCACCGGCGAGATCGGGGTCATGCCGGAAAGCACCAGGAAGGTCGCGGTGGCGGACAGGAGCGCAATGCCGACCGCGATCGCCCCGATCAGGCGCGATGCGACCGGCGTCGGCGCCGCTGCGGCCGGATCGAGCGGAGCGACCTGATCGACAGTCGTCATGGAGGGCCTTAAGAGGCGCGGGACTTGAACAGCCGAAGGTGCCCCAAACCAGTCGACTGGTGATGCTTTTATACAACAATGTTGCCAAATTACGACAATTCCTGGGCGCGCAACTTGTAAGCCAAGCCGACCCGGAATGACGCCGTCAGCTGCCGCTGGTGCGATAAACCTGGATTTCCAGATCGCGGATTTTCTTGCGCAGCGTATTGCGATTGACGCCGAGCAGGTCGGCGGCGCGGATTTGATTGCCCCGCGTGGCCGCGAGCGCGGCCGACAGCAGCGGCGCTTCCACCTCGCGCAGAATGCGGTGATAAAGACCCGGCGGCGGCAAGCCTTCGTCGAAGCCGGAGAAATAGCGCGCGAGATAGCGCTCGACCGAATTCGACAGGTTTTCATCGCCGCGCTGGCTTTCGCCGGGCGCGGTCAGCGCCGGCTGCGATAATTCGGCGTCGACCACGGCGGCCGTGATCGTCTCCTGCGGATAGAGCGCGGCGAGGCGGCGGGCGAGATTTTCCAGTTCGCGAACGTTGCCGGGCCAGCGATGCCGCCGCAGCCGGTCGAGCGCGGCCGGATCGATCTGCTTCAGGGGCAAGCCCTCGCGCTCGACCTGGGCGAAGAAATGCCGGATCAGATCGGAAATGTCCTCGGTGCGTTCGCGCAGCGGCGGCAGTCGCAACGGCACCACGTTGAGACGGAAAAACAGATCCTCGCGGAACAAGCCCTGCTGAATGAGCTGGCGCAGGTCTTTGTTGGTCGCGGCGATGATGCGGACGTCGGCCTTGATCGGCGTGCGGCCGCCGACCGTGGTGTACTCGCCCTGCTGCAGCACGCGCAACAGCCGGGTCTGCGCTTCCATCGGCATGTCGCCGATCTCGTCGAGAAACAGCGTGCCGCCCTCGGCCTGCTCGAAGCGGCCGGCGCTGCGGGTGTTGGCGCCGGTAAACGCGCCTTTCTCGTGACCGAACAGCTCGGATTCGATGAGGTCGCGCGGGATCGCCGCCATGTTGATGGCGACGAACGGCCCGCTGCGGCGCTTGCCGTAATCGTGCAGCGCCCGCGCCACCAGCTCCTTGCCGGTGCCGGATTCGCCGGAGATCATGACGGTCAAATCCGTCTGCATCAGCCGCGCCAGCACCCGATAGATTTCCTGCATCGCCGGCGAGCGGCCGACCAGCGGGATCGATTCGAAATCCTCGACCTTGACCGGCTGCCGCGCCCGCTCCTTCGGCTCCGACAGCGCGCGGCCGACGATGGCAATCAGCTCCTTGAGATCGAACGGCTTGGGAAGATACTCGTAGGCGCCGCGCTCGGAGGCGCGGATCGCCGTCATGAAGGTATTCTGCGCGCTCATGACGACCACCGGCAAGTCCGGCCGCACCTTCTTGATGCGCAACAACAGATCGAAGGCGTTTTCGTCCGGCAGCACCACGTCGGTGATGATGAGATCGCCGTCGCCCTGGCTGACCCAGCGCCACAGGGTGGCGGCGTTGCCGGTGGAGCGGACCTCATAGCCGGCGCGCGACAGCGCCTGATTGAGCACGGTGCGAATCGCCGCATCATCATCGGCAACGAGAATATTTCCCGCCGGCATCAATGATCCCCTCGTGGCTGAACGGCGCCGTCGCCGGTGTACATCGGCATCAGCACGCGAAAGATGGTTCGTCGCGGCTGCGACTCGCATTCGATGATGCCGCCATGATCGCCGACGATCTTGGCGACCAGCGCCAGCCCGAGGCCCGATCCGGTCGGCTTGGTGGTGACGAACGGATCGAACAGATGTGGCATCAATTCCTCGGGCACGCCCGGCCCGTTATCCCTGACGCAGAATTCGAGCGGCAACGAGATGCGCGTCTTGGCGCCCGGCACCGACAGCCGCACGCCCGGACGGAATGCGGTCGAAAGCACGATCTCGCCGGCGTTGTTCTCGCCGATCGCCTCGGCCGCGTTCTTCACCAGGTTCAGAAAAACCTGAACGAGCTGATCGCGGTTCGCCCAGACCGGCGGCAGCGACGGATCGTAGTCCTCGACGAATTTGACGTGGCGGGCGACGCCGGATTGCGCCAGCCGCTTCACGTGGTCGAGCACGACGTGGATGTTGATCGGCTCGCGCTCGACCGGCCGCTCGTCGGCGAACACCTCCATGCGATCGACCAGCTTCACGATGCGGTCGGCCTCGTCGCAAATCAGCCGTGTCAGCGTGCGGTCGTCGTCCTCGACCGACTGCTCGAGCAACTGCGCCGCGCCGCGAATGCCCGACAACGGATTCTTGATCTCGTGCGCGAGCATGGCGGCGAGCGCAATCACCGAGCGCGCGGCGCCGCGATGCGTGAGCTGGCGATCCATCTTGTCGGCGATGCTGCGCTCCTGCAGCATCACCACCACGAAATCCGGCCGCTCCGGCAGCGGCGCGACGTGCAAATCCACCGCGCGGTCGCCGGGATTGCGCGGCGTGCCGAGATCCACCTTGTACTCGTTGACCGCCGCGCCGCTTGCCCGAACTTGTTCGACCAGGGTGAGTAAGGGACTGCCGAACGGAACGAGGTCGCGCAGCAGGTGGCGGCGTAACAGCGGCGCCGAAACCTCGAAAAAGGCTTCCGCCGCCACGTTGGCATCGACGACCTTGCCGTCGGCCGACACGACTATGACCGGATGCGGCAACGCATTGAGCACCGCGTCGGCAGGCGTGGCCGTCAGCAATGGCTCGGCGGTCGTCATGCGCTCGCTCTTGCCGCTTCCACGGAACACGATGGCGCCAACGAGGCGCGATCTGCCGGGGAAGGGTCCCGAGATCTGGCGAGCCGGCAGCGATCGAAGGTTCTTGTAGAATATGTGCACACGAATTAGGCGCCATTTTGCTTCTGCATATAGTTTAGCCAAATCCGCGGGGGACGCAAGTGCTGCACTGCAATATTGCCCAGTGATCCCCAGCCGTTTACCACCGGGAACGGCGGCCCCACCGGTACGCCCGGCGTGGTTGTTCGCACATTTGGGGAACATGCGCTAAAGCGGTGCGGGCATAGCGAACGGAGTCATTCATGACCGGGGGGGTTGCGGCTGTCGTTGTCGCAGCCGGGCGCGGCCATCGCGCCGGGAGTGAAGTGCCCAAGCAATATCGGACCATCGCCGGGGAGGCAGTCATCCGCCCGACTCTGCGTGCGTTTCTGGCGCATCCGGAGATCGATGCGGTGCAGCCGGTCATTCATCCTGACGATGAGGGCCTGTTTCGTGCCGCAACCGCCGGCCTCCGGGACCTGCTGCCGCCGGTTGCCGGGGGCGCGACACGGCAGGCCTCGGTTCGCGCCGGGCTCGAGGCGCTTCGCGCCGCTGCGCCCGATATCGTGCTCATCCATGACGCGGCGCGGCCGTTCTTGACCGGCGCTCTGATCTCCCGCGCCATCGCCGCCGCCAACGAGCACGGCGCGACGGTCCCGGCGATCGCCGCCGCCGACACCGTGAAAATGATCGATGAGCACGAGGTGGTCATCGAAACTCTCGACCGCAGCCGGCTGCGCATCGTACAGACACCGCAAGCCTTCGCCTTCGGCCTTATTGTCGATGCGCATCGGCGCGCGGCGGCGGCCGGCCGCGAGGATTTTACCGACGACGCCGCGCTCGCCGAATGGGCCGGCCATCGTGTCACCGTGTTCGCCGGCGAGGCCAGCAACGTGAAGCTGACGACGAACGATGACCTCGCCCGCGCCGAAGCGTTGCGCCTGGCGGCGCTTGCCGACGTGCGGATCGGCACCGGCTTCGACGTGCACGCCTTCGCCGACGGCGATCATGTCATGCTCGGCGGTGTCCGCATCCCGCATACCCGCGGGGTGACCGGACATTCCGACGCCGATGTGGCGCTCCACGCCTTGGTCGACGCCATTCTCGGCGCGCTCGCCGAGGGCGATATCGGGTTGCACTTTCCGCCAGGCGATCCGCAATGGCGCGGCGCGTCCTCGGATCGTTTTCTCGCCTTCGCCTGCGGGCGCGTGCGCGCACGCTCCGGCATGATCGCGCATCTCGACGTCACCGTCGTGTGCGAAGCACCGCGCGTCACTCCGTATCGCGATGCGATGCGTGCGCGCATTGCCGCGATCGCCGACATTCCGCTCGGCCGTGTGGCGATCAAGGCAACCACCAGCGAGAAGCTCGGTTTCACCGGTCGCGGCGAGGGCATTGTGGCGATGGCGACGGCGACCGTGCGCCTGCCGTGGAGCGCGTCGTGATCGACGATGCGTTGCGCGCCGCAGCCAAGCGCGTGCTCGATAGTTTCCGCGCCCGCGGCCTGAAGGTTGCCACGGCCGAGTCCTGCACCGGCGGCCTCGTCGCTGCGGCATTGACGGAAATCGCCGGCTCCTCCGACGTCGTCGATTGCGGCTTCGTCACCTATTCGAACGCGGCGAAACAGGCGATGCTCGGGGTGCCGGAAGCGACGCTCAAGCGCCATGGTGCCGTGAGCGCGCAGACCGCGGCGGCCATGGCGGCCGGCGCGCTGAAAAATTCGCAGGCCGATACGGCGGTGGCGATCACCGGGATTGCCGGCCCCGGCGGCGGCACGGCGGAAAAGCCCGTCGGCCTTGTCCATTTCGCCGCGGCCAGCCGTGACGGCAGCCGGCTAGCGCGCATGCGGCGCTACGGCAAGATCGGCCGGCGGCGCGTGCGGCAGCGCTCGGTCGCTGAGGCGCTTGAGCTGTTGCTGTTGCTGGCGGCGGGAACGCAGATAACCGAGTAGATTCTACGCCGGCTGCCTGCCATAAACCCGGTCGGCGCGGTGCTCAAACGCGGTCGAGAAACGCCGGAAGGCAGCATCGAACACAGCACCCATGAGCATGCCGAGCGTGCGGCTGCGAAATTCGTAGGCGATGAAAAAATCGACATCGCAAATGCGATCTCCGGCCGGGTGGAAATTCCAACGGTTGTTCAAGCGGCGGAACGGGCCTTCGAGGTATTCGACCAGGATTTCGAGATTTGGCCGGTCGAGCGCCACGCGGCTGGTGAACGATTCACGGATCACTTTATAGGCGACGGTCATGTCGGCGACGATAACGTCTTTGCCGGCCACCTGCATCCGCCTACGGACCCTCAGCGATTGGCACAGCGGCACGAATTCGGGGTAACGCTCGACGTCGGCGACGAGGTCGAACATTTCGGAAGCGGCGTGCCGCACCCGCCTGGTGGTAGACAATTGCGGCATCGATCAACGCGCCGCCCGCAGCGCCCTCAGCCGTGCGAAATCGTCGCCGGCATGATGGGAGGAGCGCGTCAGCGGGCTGGCCGAGACCATCGAAAAGCCCTTGGCGTAGGCGATTGTCGCCAGCGCCTTGAACTCATCGGGCGGCACGAAGCGCGCGACCGGGTGATGCTTGCGCGAGGGTTGCAGGTATTGGCCGATGGTGAGGAAATCGACATCGGCGGCGCGCAAATCGTCCATGACTTGCAGCACTTCGTTCCGCTCCTCGCCGAGGCCGACCATGATCCCGGATTTGGTGAAGATCAGCGGGTCGAGCTCCTTGGCGCGCTGCAATAGCCGGATCGAGGCGAAGTAACGCGCGCCGGGCCGCACCGTGAGATAATTCGACGGCACGGTTTCCAGATTGTGGTTGAACACATCGGGCCGCGCCGCGATCACTTTTTCCACCGCGCCTGGCTTGCGCAGAAAATCCGGCGTCAGCACCTCGATCGTGGTCTGCGGGCAGCGCGCGCGGATGGCGCGGATCACCGCGGCAAAATGCGCGGCGCCGCCGTCGTCGAGATCGTCGCGATCGACCGAGGTGACCACGACATGGGCGAGGCCAAGCTTGGCGGTCGCCTCGGCGACGTGCGCCGGCTCGGCGCCATCAAGCGCGCCCGGTATCCCGGTCTTGACGTTGCAAAAAGCACAGGCGCGCGTGCAAGTGTCGCCCATGATCATGAACGTGGCGTGCTTCTTCTCCCAGCACTCGCCGATATTGGGGCAACTGGCCTCCTCGCACACCGTGTGTAGGCCGTTCGTCCGCACGATCTGCCGCGTCTCGGCATAGCCCGGCGAGACCGGCGCCTTGACTCTGATCCAATCCGGCTTGCGCCCGACGGGCTGGTCCGGCCGATGCGCCTTTTCCGGATGGCGGGGCGGAGTTGCGGCGCCGACCGTGTCGATCAGGACCGTCATGAAAGCTCCAAATGCGTCGATCTTTACTTACGAGCCGGAGCGCCGCTCCGCAAGGCGGCTGCCGATGGTGCGGGCCCTCAAATGTTCAGCACCCGGCCGTAGGCGTCGAGCACCGCCTCCTTCATCATCTCCGAGAGCGTCGGGTGCGGGAACACGGTGTGCATCAGCTCTTCTTCCGTGGTCTCCAGATTCATGGCGATGACGTAGCCCTGAATGAGCTCGGTGACTTCCGCACCGACCATGTGCGCGCCGAGAAGTTGCCCGTTCTTTTTGTCGAAAATCACCTTCACCAGGCCCTGGTCCTCGCCCAGCGCGATCGCCTTGCCGTTGCCGACAAATGGAAAGCGGCCGACGCGGATGTCGAGTTTCTTCTCCTTTGCCGCCTGCTCGGTCAGCCCCACGGAAGCGATCTGCGGGGAGCAATAGGTGCAGCCCGGGATAAGCTGCTTGTCCATCGGATGCGGATGCAGCCCCTTGATCGCCTCGACGCAGATGACGCCCTCGTGCTCGGCCTTGTGCGCCAAGAGCGGCGGCCCGGCGACATCGCCGATGGCATAAATGCCGGGCACATTGGTCTTGCATGCGCCGTCGGTGACGATGGCGCCGCGCTCGACCTTCACGCCGAGCTTTTCCAGTCCGAGATTTTCGGTGTTGCCGACCACGCCGACCGCGGAAATAACGCGCTCGACGGCCAGTGTCTGCGTGCCGCCCTTGCCGTCATCGATGGTGGCCGTCACGCCGTCGCCCGCCTTGTCGAGCTTCGTGACCTTGGCGCCGGTGTAGATCTTGATGCCCTGCTTCTCGAAACTTTTCCGCGCGAACGCGGCGATCTCGGCATCCTCCGCCGGCAGGATCTGCGGCAGCACCTCGACCACGGTCACTTCGGCGCCGAGGGTGCGATAGAACGAGGCGAACTCGATGCCGATCGCGCCGGAGCCGACGACGAGCAGCGATTTCGGAATGCGATCCGGCACCATCGCCTCGAAGTAAGTCCAGATCAGCTTCTTGTCGGGCTCCAGCCCCGGCAGAACGCGTGGCCGCGCGCCGGTGGCGATTATGATGTGCTTGGCTTGATAGGAGCCGGGGCCGAGCGTGCCCTTGGGCGCTTCGCTCTTTGCCGCCTTCACCGTGACTTTGCCCGGCGCCTCGATTGCGGCCTCGCCCCAGATCACGGCGACCTTGTTCTTCTTCATCAGGAAGCCGACGCCGTCGTTGAGGCGCTTCGACACCGCGCGCGAGCGCTTCACCACCGCCGCCGGATCGTAGGTGACGGTGCCGGCCGAGAGGCCGTAATCCTTGGCGTGCTGCAAGTAGTGGAAAATCTCGGCCGAGCGCAGCAGCGCCTTGGTTGGAATGCAGCCCCAGTTCAGGCAAATGCCGCCCAGATACGCGCGCTCGACGATGGCGGTTTTGAATCCAAGCTGCGCGGCGCGGATCGCGGTGACATAGCCGCCCGGACCGGAGCCGATGATGATGATATCGAAGGCGGTGTCAGCCATTTCAAAGCCTCATGCGCGCACTCTAGCGATCATGCACGCGCTTGTCGCGGGCCTGCAGGCCCGCACGAGCGATGGTTTAGTCAGGGATGGGATGGAATTCGCCGTCCTCGCCCAGACGCTGCAAAATGCCGGAGCGGATATCGAAGAAGCAGCCGTGCAGCTTGAGCGCTCGGGCTGCCACCGCATCCTTGATCCATGGAAACGTCATGAGGTTCGCGAGCGACAGGCGGACCGATTCATGCTCGCAAACATCTTGTTGCTTCTCCGGCGGCGCTTGCAACGCGCGCTGCCGCGCTGGTTCGGCAAGGCGGACCCAAGGACCGACAAAATCGGAGGCCTCCGGCGGCGCGCCGTGAAGGAGCGCCTGGATGCCGCCGCACATGGCATGGCCCATGATCACGATCTCGCGCACCCGCAGCGACCGCACCGCGAATTCGATCGCCGAACTCACGCCGTGCGGCTGGTCGTCGGGACCGTACGGCGGCGCCAGATTGGCGATGTTGCGGATGACGAACAGCTCACCGGGCGCGGCGTTGAACACCATCTGCGGATCGGTGCGGCTGTCCGAGCAGGCGATCACCAACGCCCGCGGGTGCTGGCCGTGACGGCTCAATTCCTCGAACCGGGCGCGTTCGGCGCGCCAAGTGCCGGCGCGAAAGCGGCGATAGCCTGCGATCAAGTCGTCCATCAAGAAATCCTACAGTCTGACGGTCCGCGCGTGGACGACGACGGCAAGATGCAAAGCCGCCATAACGGCTACACCAGCATCATCACCGGGTTCTCGATCAGCGCCTTGAACGCGCCGATCAGTTGCGCGCCGAGCGCGCCGTCGACGGAGCGATGATCGCAGGACATGGTCACGCTCATGATCTGCGCCGCCTCGATCTTGCCGTTGCGTACGACCGCGCGCTCCTCGCCGGTGCCGACGGCGAGAATGGTCGACTGCGGCGGGTTGATCACGGCGGTGAAATCCTTGATGCCATACATGCCGAGGTTGGAAACCGACGACCCGCCGCCCTGATATTCCTGCGGTTTAAGTTTTCGCGCCCGCGCCCGCGCCGCCAGATCCTTCATCTCGTTGGAGATCACCGACAGCGATTTCGCCTCGGCGTTGCGGATGATGGGGGTGATCAGGCCGGCCGGCAGCGCCACGGCGACGCCGATGTCGGAATGCTTGTGTTTGAGCAAGCCGGCCTCGGTCCAGCTGACATTGGCGTCCGGCACGCGCTGCAAGGCGAGCGCCAAAGCCTTGATGACGAAGTCGTTGACCGAGAGCTTGTACGCGGGCTTGCCGTCCTTATCCTTTGCCGCCGCGGCGTTGATCTCTTCGCGGGCGGCGACAAGCTTGCCGATGTCGCAGTCCACCGTGAGATAGAAATGCGGAATGGTCTGGACTGAGGCGGTGAGCCGCTGCGCGATGGTGCGGCGCATGCCGTCATGCGGGATGAGCTCGTAGCTGCCCTCTTCGTAAAGCGCGCGGATTTGCTGATCCGACAGCGAGGGCGCGATCGCGGGAGCGGCCGCGGCCGCCGCCCCGGCTGCCGCTGCCGGCGCGCGTAACCCCTTGCCTTCTTTTGCTGCCGCCACATCGCGCGCAATCACGCGGCCATGCGGGCCGGAACCTTGAATGCGGCCGATATCGATGCCGGCTTCCTTCGCCAGCCGCCGTGCCAGCGGCGAAGAGAAAATGCGGTTCGTGCCACGACCGTCGATCCGAACCTCCTCACCCGGCGCACCGGCGAGAGGTGAAGGCGGCGCTGGCGGCAACGGTCTTGTTTGAGGCGGGGTTGTTGGCTCGGCGGCTTGCTGGGCCGCCCCCTCTCCCCGAGGGGGAGACGGTTGGGGTGAGGGGGGTCCGGCGCTGGTCGGCTTCGCGGCGGGAGTCCCCTTCCCGGCCGCCGCAGCCGCGGCTTTCGGGTCCTCGCCTTCTTGCGCCAGCACCGCGATCAGCTGGTTGACCGGCACATCGTTGGTGCCTTCCGGCACCACGATCTTCGCCAGCACGCCGTCATCGACGGATTCGACCTCCATCGTCGCCTTGTCGGTTTCGATCTCGGCGATGACGTCGCCGGTCTTGACTGCGTCGCCCTCTTTCTTGAGCCACTTGGCGAGATTGCCCTTCTCCATCGTGGGCGACAGCGCCGGCATGAGAATGTTGATGGGCATGGCGCGCCAATTCACCAATTATCAGCGGTAGCAGACGGCCTTCGCCGCCTCGACCACTTCGGCGACCGACGGCAGCGCGAGTTTTTCCAGATCGGCGGCATAGGGCATCGGTACATCCTTGCCCGTGACCCGCATTACCGGCGCGTCAAGATAGTCGAACGCTTCTTCCATAACACGTGCGGCGATCTCGGCGCCGACGCCGGATTGTTTCCAGCCTTCTTCCACGGTGACCAGGCGCCCGGTTTTTTTCACCGACTCGGTGATGGTGTCCAAGTCCATCGGCTTCAGCGTGCGCAGGTCGATCACCTCGGCATTGATGTTGTCCTTCGCCAATTCATCGGCGGCCTTGAGCGCGTAGCTCATGCCCATCGACCAGGCGACCAGCGTCACGTCGTTGCCGGCGCGCACCACTCGCGCGCGGCCGATCGGCAGCACGTAATCGTCGAGCTTCGGCACCGGCGAGGACACGCCGTAAAGGATTTCGTTCTCGAGGAAGATCACCGGATTGGGATCGCGGATCGCGGCCTTGAGCAGTCCCTTGGCATCGGCCGCATTCGAAGGCGCGATCACCTTCAGCCCGGGGACATGCGAATACCAGGACGAATAATCCTGGCTGTGCTGGGCGGCGACACGCGCGGCCGGACCGTTCGGCCCGCGAAAGACGATCGACACGTCGGCCTGGCCGCCGGTCATGTAGCGCGTCTTCGCCGCCGAGTTGATGAGATGATCCATCGCCTGCATGGCGAAATTCCAGGTCATGAACTCGACAATCGGCTTTATGCCCGCGAACGCGGCGCCGACGCCGAGGCCGGCGAAGGCATGCTCGGTGATCGGCGTATCGATGACGCGCCGCGCACCGAATTCCTGCAGCAGGCCCTGCGTCACCTTGTAGGCGCCTTGATATTCGGCGACTTCCTCGCCGATCACGAACACGTCGGCATCGCGGCGCATTTCCTCGGCCATGGCGTCGCGCAACGCCTCGCGCATGGTCATGGTGAGCATCTCGGTGCCTTCCGGCACCTCGGGCTCGGGCAGCGCCTGAGCCGGCGGCGGCGGCGCGGTCCCGGTTTTCGCCGGCGCCGGCGCTTCGGCTTTCTTTGCCGGCTCGTCCTTTTCCGCTGGCGGCGCCGATTCCGCGGCTTTTTGTTGCCGCGCCGGCTGGGTCGCGTCGGCGCTGGCCTGCGGCGGCGCGCCGTTCTTGAGCGCGGCTTGGTCCTCGCCCTCGGCGAGGATCATGGCGATCGGCGTATTGACCGCGACATCGTTGGTCCCTTCCGGCACCAGAATTTTCCCCAGCGTGCCCTCGTCGACCGCTTCCACTTCCATGGTGGCCTTGTCGGTCTCGATTTCCGCGATGACGTCGCCGGACTTGACGGTGTCGCCCTCCTTCTTGAGCCACTTGGCAAGGTTGCCCTTCTCCATGGTGGGCGAGAGCGCGGGCATGAGAACTTGAATCGGCATGGCGGGCTAACTCGTCGATCGTCACGCCCAAAGAAATCGTGGGCGCCGGTGCACAAGCATGATCGCTGTCACCGGTATACGTCCGTGTAAAGTTCCGCGGGATCGGGCTCGGGATCGTTGGTGGCAAATTCGGCGGCTTCATTGACGACGGCGCGGACCGCCGCGTCGATTTTTTTCAGCTCGTCTTCGCTTGCCCATTTCTTGGCGAGAAGACGCGCACGCACCTGCTCGATCGGATCGTGTTCGGTGCGGACTTTGTCGACCTCTTCCTTGGTGCGGTATTTGGCCGGATCGGACATCGAGTGGCCGCGATAGCGGTAGGTCATCATTTCGACGATGGTCGGGCCCTTGCCGGCGCGGCACCAGGCGATCGCCTCGTCGGCAGCCGCCTTGACCGCGCGCACGTCCATGCCGTCGACCTCTCTCCCGGGGATGTTGAAGGACAGTCCACGTTTGGAAAGATCGGTTTGCGCCGACGACCGCGTGACTGACGTGCCCATGGCGTAGCGGTTGTTCTCGATAACGTAGACCACCGGAAGCTTCCACAGCTCCGCCATATTGAAGCTCTCGTAGACCTGGCCCTGGTTGGCAGCGCCGTCGCCGAAAAAGGTCAGGCTGACATTGTCGTTGCCGCGATATTTGTTGGCGAAGGCCAAGCCGGTGCCGAGCGGAACCGGGGCGCCGACGATGCCGTGCCCGCCGTAGAAATTCTTCTCGCGGGAGAACATGTGCATCGAGCCGCCCTTGCCCTTGGAATAGCCGCCGCGCCGCCCGGTGAGTTCCGCCATCACGCCTTTGGGATCCATGCCGCAGGCGAGCATGTGACCGTGATCGCGATAACCGGTGATCATCTGGTCGCCGTCGCGTTTGGCCATCTGCATGCCGACGACGACCGCCTCTTGGCCGATATAGAGGTGGCAGAACCCCCCGATCAGCCCCATGCCGTACATCTGACCGGCCTTCTCCTCGAAACGCCGGATCAGCAGCATCTGGCGAAGCGACTGGAACTCCTCTTCCTTGGTGAATTTCGCGATCGGGCCTGCTTGGGTCGCCGCCGCAGCTGGGCTGCGCTCTTCCGCGACTTGATCCGCGTCTCTGGTTTTGGCGACGGCCATCAGCGTCCTCGAAATATCGCGGGTTTCATCCCATAGCCGAAAACCGACTATGGCGGAAGTCGCCGCCCGGCGACCGGTTCCTGCCGCTAAACCGTTGCCAATAAGATTATTTCGGCAAGGGAGCCGGAGAGGTCAAGGGCCGCCAGCCGGCGGGCGCCGGGGCGTGTCGAACATCGATGTCAAATCATTGGGATGCGCGTAGTCCAGGAGCGCCCGGGCCCGTTCATCCAGCATATCGGGGTCAAGCCCGTTGGACTTGAGCAGCGCGACCCGGCGCTGCCATTGCGCGCGCTCGATTTGCAGCCGGCCGAGCTCGGTCGAGAGCGAGGCGATCTGCTGGTCGATATCCTGCTTGGCCTTCAGCCCATGATTGCCGCTGAACGCGTTGACACCGAAATAGCCGATGAGCAACGCCGCCGTGACGTAAAGGCCGAGGGCGGTGAGAATCGAGCGCAGACGCTTGCGGGTGACCATCCCGCCAACATGGAAGCACGCCGCTTAAAGCGACCTTAATGGCCGATGCGCGCCTGGCATAAAACCAATGCCGCTAACCGAGCGCCTTGAACGCCGCGCGCCCCGGGTACACCGCCTGGGGGCCGAGTTCCTCCTCGATCCGCAGCAGCTGATTGTATTTCGCAGTGCGGTCGGCACGCGCCAGCGAGCCGGTCTTGATCTGCCCGCAGTTGGTCGCCACCGCGAGGTCGGCAATGGTGGAATCCTCGGTTTCGCCGGAGCGATGCGACATCACGGCGGTGTAGCCGGCTTTGTGCGCGGCTTCGACCGCCGCCAGCGTCTCCGTGAGCGTTCCGATCTGGTTGACTTTGATCAGCACGGAATTGGCGATGCCGTTTCTGATCCCCTCCGTGATCCGCGCGACGTTGGTGACGAAATTGTCGTCGCCGACGAGCTGGCAGCGTCCGCCGATTTTCCGCGTCAGGAGCTTCCAGCCGGCCGAATCGTCCTCGGCCATGCCGTCTTCGATCGACACGATCGGATAGCGCTGCGCCAAGGCGGCCAGGTATTCTACCTGCTGTTCGATCGAGCGCGTCTTGCCCTCGCCCTTGTAATGGTAGGTGCCGTCGCGGAAGAATTCGCTCGCCGCCGGATCGAGCGCCAGCATGACGTCGTCGCCGATGCGGTAGCCGGCCTTCTCGATCGCCGCCACGATTTGATCGAGCGCGGCCTCGGCCGAAGGCAGGTTGGGCGCGAAGCCGCCCTCGTCGCCGACATTGGTATTGTAGCCGCCGGCTTTGAGCGCCGCGCGCAGAGTGTGAAAAATCTCCGACCCGGCGCGCAACGCCTCGGCAAAGGATTTGGCGCCGAGCGGCACGATCATGAATTCCTGGAAGTCGATCGGGTTGTCAGCGTGCACGCCGCCATTGACGATGTTCATCATCGGCACCGGCAGGACCCGCGCCGCGGTGCCGCCTACATAGCGGTAGAGCGGCAGCTTGTTCGCGGCCGCCGCCGCCTTGGCGACGGCGAGCGACACGCCGAGAATGGCGTTGGCGCCGAGCCGGCCCTTGTTGGGGGTGCCGTCGAGCGCGATCATGGTCTGGTCGATCCTGACCTGGCCCTCGGCTTCCATGCCGCTCAAGGCGTCGAAAATCTCGCCGTTGACGGCCTCGACCGCCTTGCGCACGCCCTTGCCGAGATAGCGCTTTTTATCGCCGTCGCGCAGCTCGACGGCCTCGTGGGTTCCGGTAGATGCGCCCGATGGCACGCCGGCGCGGCCGCGCGAGCCGTCCTCCAGTATGACATCGACCTCGACGGTCGGATTGCCGCGGCTGTCGAGAATTTCCCGGCCGATGATATCGATGATCGCGGTCATGCGCGCCCCCGGCTAGCTTCTGCTCGGGGCTTCTACAGGATCGGCAAGGCGCTTGTCATGTCCGGGCAAGCGGGGCATGCAGTGAGCTCTAACATAACTGCAATGGACACCTGTCGGCTTTGCACCCATGCCGAAGAAACGCCTCCAACTCGGCCGACCCACGCCGGTCCCGGCCTCGCCCGACCAGGCGGTGCTCGACCGTGTGCGCAATCCGCATCCGGACACGAACTACGTCGCCCGCTTCACTTTTCCCGAATTCACCGTGCTGTGCCCGGTCACCGGCCAGCCGGATTTCGCTACGCTGGTCATCGACTACGTGCCGAAGGGCTGGTTGGTGGAATCGAAATCGCTCAAGCGTTATCTCAACAGCTTCCGCAATCACGGCGCGTTCCACGAGGACTGCAGCGTCGCCATCGGGAAAAAACTCGTCGCGCTGTTGAAACCGAAATGGCTGCGCATCGGCGGCTATTTCCACCCGCGCGGCGGCATGCCGATCGATGTGTTCTGGCAGGCTGGCAAGCTTCCGGCCGGCGTCTGGGCGCCCGAGCAGGGCATCAGCACCTATCGGGCGCGGTAGAGGAGTCACGCTCGGATGGCGAGCGAGCCCTTCAGTGTAGCGATGAGGGCTTTCACCTCTTGCACTGGATCGGCCGCGCGCATCACGCCGCTCATGACCGCGACGCCGGCTGCGCCCGCGGCGATGAGCTCGCCAACGCGCGCCGCATTGATGCCGCCGATCGCCAGCACCGGCACGCGCGCGGTGCGCGCGATCTCGGCCAGACCCTTGCGGCCGATCTCCGGGCCGTAACCCGGCTTGCTCGCCGTCTCAAAAGCCGGGCCCGCCAGCGCGTAGTCGACGAACGCCGGAGCGATCGCCTCGGCTTCGGTGACGGTGTGGATGGAAACGCCGACGAGCTTGCCGGGACCAAGCAGCCGGCGGGCCGCTGCGGCATCGCTGCCTGACGGCAGATGCACGCCGTCGGCGCCGGCGGCCTTCGCCAGCGGCGCTTCGCCATGCAACATCAGCGTCGCGCCGACCGCGTGCGCCAGGCGCGCGAGAGCGCGCGCCCGCAGGATTTGTTCGTCTCGCGGCAAATCCTTCTCGCGCAGGCTCACCCAGCGGCAGCCGGCCTCAAGTGCGGCGGCGACAATTTGCATCAGCGGCCGCCGCGTCTGCCGGCGATCGGTCACCACGAGGAGCGGCGGGTCGGGAAGCTGCATTTTTGGCCAATTTCCCCGTTGATTGGACGAAATCGAGCACGGCGCTGCGAAGCTATCGCTGGGCGCGTAGCTTGAATACTGCGCCAGCGCTTGCCACTTCGGTAGGACTTCCGCGCCGGCGCCTTGAATTTGGGGGCAAGCCGCGCCAGGAAGCGTTCGAGATCCTTGATGAATCGCCCTCCCCGCATCTCTTTCGTCTCGCTCGGCTGCCCGAAGGCGCTGGTCGATTCCGAGCGCATCGTGACGCGGCTGCGCGCGGAGGGTTACGAGCTTAGTTGCGACCACGCCGACGCCGACCTCGCTATCGTCAATACCTGCGGCTTCCTCGACAGCGCCCAGGCGGAATCGCTAGCCGCCATCGGCGCGGCGCTTGCCGAAAACGGCAAGGTCGTCGTCACCGGCTGCATGGGCGCCGAGCCGGAAAAGATCACCGCCGTGCATCCGAACGTGCTGGCGGTAACCGGGCCGCAGCAATATGAGAGTGTCTTGGCCGCGGTGCATCGCGCCGTTCCGCCGCAGCACGATCCGCATATCGATCTCATTCCGCGGCAGGGCATCAAGCTGACGCCTAGGCACTATGCTTATCTCAAGATTTCAGAGGGTTGCAACAATCGCTGCACGTTCTGCATCATCCCCAGGCTGCGCGGCGACCTGGTCTCGCGGCCGGCCGCCGACGTGCTGCGCGAGGCCGAGCGGCTGGTGGCGGCGGGCGTCAAGGAGCTGCTGGTCATTTCCCAGGATACGTCGGCCTATGGCGTCGATTTGAAATACGCTGCCAGCGCATGGAAGGGCCGCGACGTGCGGGCCAAGTTTATAGAGCTGGCACGCGCGCTCGGTGAGTTCGGCGTCTGGGTACGGCTGCACTACGTCTATCCCTACCCGCATGTCGACGAAGTGATCCCGCTGATGGCGGAGGGCAAGGTGCTGCCCTACCTCGACGTGCCGTTCCAGCATGCCAGTCCCGCCGTGCTCACGCGCATGCGCCGGCCCGCCGCGCAGGAAAAAACGCTGGAACGGATCCGGCAGTGGCGCGCGGTTTGCCCCGGCCTGACGCTGCGCTCGAGCTTCATCGTCGGCTTCCCCGGCGAGACCGAGGCGGATTTTTCCCTCCTGCTCGACTGGCTCGGCGAGGCCGAACTCGATCGCGTCGGCTGCTTCCGCTATGAGCCGGTCGCCGGTGCCGCGGCGAACGATCTCGCCGCGCCCGTTCCCGAGGCGCTCAAGCAGGAGCGCTATCATCGCTTGATGCAGCGCCAGCAGGAGATTTCGCGCAAGCGGCTCCAGCGCAAAATCGGCGCGCGTGAGCGCGTCATCATCGATGAGGTCGGAACCCATGAGGTCAGATTTGCCGGCTCAAGCCCGGCGACCGCCAAGGGCCGCAGCAAGGGCGATGCGCCGCAGATCGACGGCACCGTTCACGTGCAAAGCCGCCGGCCGCTGCGGGTCGGCGAAATCGCCACGGTGAAGATCGAGCGCGCCGACGCCTACGATCTCTACGGCACGGCGGTCGGCTACTGATCCGCGGCAGCCGCCGCGCTGGCGCGGCGGCTGGATCGGTTATTTTCTCTGGCATTGCCGAACATTCGGCGCTTTCATACCGGGCACGAGGCGCCGAATCGTGACCGCGATCTTTATCACTGCCACCGGAACCGACGTTGGAAAGACCTTCGTCGTCGCCTCGCTCATCCGGCTGTTGCAGCAAATGGGCCGTACGGTCGACGCCATCAAGCCGATCGTGAGCGGATACGATGCGACGCTGGGGGCGGCGAGCGATCCCGGCGTTCTCATCGGCGCGCTCGGCCTGCCGTTTTCGCCGGAAGCGGTCGATCGCGTTTCACCCTGGCGCTTTCGCGCCGCTGTCGCACCGGACCTTGCGGCGCGGCGCGAGGGCCGCAGCATCGATGTCGACGCTGTCGTGGCCTATTGCCAGGGCGCAATCGAGCGCCGCCGCGACATTTTGCTGATCGAAGGCGTCGGCGGCATCATGGTGCCGCTCGACGATCACCGCACCATCCTCGACGTCATGATGGCGCTGCGCGTGCCGCTCATGCTGGTGACCGGCTCTTATCGCGGCACCATCAGCCATACGCTGACCGCGCTCGACTCGCTGTTCCGGCGCGACCTGAATGTTCTCGCGACCATCGTCAATGAGACCCCCGGCAGCAGCATACCCCTCGGCGACGTGGTGGCTTCCATCGGGCGCTTCACCGAGCCGGTGATCGGCTTGCCGCGGCCGCGGCGCCAGAGTTGACGGTACCGCAGCGCGGCGCCACCGATCGTTCAAGAGAAAAATCGGACCTGCAGCACGGTTTCCAGCGTCCCTTCCAGATTGAACAGCGCGTGCAGCAGGAACGTCAGCGGCGTCGAGCCGCTGCGCCAGCGCATCCAGCCGAGGAATAAGCCGATGACGAAAATCTGCAGGACGCCGGCCCAATCGTATTGAACATGCAGCGCCGCCCATAAGACCGAGATCGCCACGATGGCCGGCCATGCCCAGCGGTCGCTGCGGGCCCAGCCGCGGAACAGGAATCCGCGGAACAAGATCTCTTCGCCCGCCGGCGCCACGATGATGGCCCCGGCCAGCAGCGCCGGCAGCCATCCCTCGGCGGCAGCAGTGGTGTAGGACTGCAACTGAAACGGCGAGACCAGCGCCCGCCCGCTGACATAGAGCAAGCCATCGCCGATCGCGATGAGGCCGGCAAGGCAGAGGATTCCCACCTTCAGGGAGCCCGCGCGCGGCAACCTGAGCGCCAGATAATCGGCTTGCGGGCTTCCTGCGAGCCAAACCGCAAGGGCAATCACGGCGATCATGATCGGATTGGCGATCACGATGAACAGCGTCACCGAGGCGCCGTCGAACGGCGTTGCAAGCAGCGAATTCAAATCGCCGATCCGCAACCACAGCAACAGCGCCAGCGCGGCGAATTGGCCCACGAGGAAGGCGAGGAAACCCCAGCCCAGCGTGGCCCAATAGCCCCAAATCCTCATGGATTGCCGCGAGTTCTCACGGCACCAGGATCGAGGCGCCGGTGGTGGCGCGGGATTCGAGATCGCGGTGTGCTTTGGCGGCATCGCGCAGCGCGTATTTCTGATTGATCGGGATTTTTACCGCCCCGCCGCCGACAACGGCGAACAGGTCGTTGGCGATGGCCAGTAAATCCTCGCGCTTGGCGGCATAGGTGTTGAGCGTCGGCCGCGTGGCATACAACGAGCCCTTGAACTGGAGCAGGTTGATATTGAACGCCTCGATCGGCCCGGAGGCAGCGCCGAAGCTGACGAACATGCCGAGCGGACGAATACAGTCGAGCGAAGCCGGAAATGTATCCTTGCCGATGCTGTCGTAGACCACGTCGCACAGCTTGCCGCGGGTGATCTCTTTCACGCGCTGTGCGAAATTCTCCTCGCGATAGAGAATGGTGTGATGACAGCCGTTGGCCTTGGCGAGTTCGCCCTTGTCCTTGGAGCCCACGGTGCCGATGACATTGGCGTCGAGATGGTTCGCCCATTGGCAGAAAATAAGTCCGACGCCGCCGGCCGCGGCATGAATCAGCACATTCATGCCCTTCTCGACCTTGAAAGTTCGGCGCAGGAGATATTCCACCGTCATGCCCTTGAGCAGCATGGCGGCGGCCTGCTCGTAGCCGATATTCGCCGGCAGCTTCACCGCGCGGTCGGCCGGCACCACGCGTTCCTCCGTGTAACAGCCGGGGCCAGCGACATAGGCGACGCGATCGCCCACCTTGAATTCGCTGACGCCGGGACCGATCTCGACGACCTCGCCGGCGGCTTCATTGCCGACGATGAACGGCAAGCCGCCCGGAGCGGGATAAAGGCCGATGCGAAAATAGACGTCGGTAAAATTGACGCCGATGGCATGCTGCTTGACCCGGATCTGGCCGGGTCCGGGAGGAGGAACGGCCACATCCTCGTAGGTCAACACCTCGGGACCGCCGAACTTGTGAACACGCACCGCCGCAACCATCTTCTTCTCCTGGTTACTCAGGCTGACTTTTGAGAGTGCGCGATCATAGGTGGTCGCCAAGGTAGCGCAAGGGATCAGTCGCGCCACGCAGTGGACCGACGATCGCCGCATAAATCGCGATCTTGTGAAGCGAATTGCGCATGCGCGGCACCGTCCTTTGAACCTAACGAGCCGATAATTGCGTATCTTGGGCCAACGATGGGCCTACTCTCGCTCCGCAGAATGGCTGAAAACGTCACCATGCTGCGCGAGAATATGCCGGATATATCTTGCAGAGAGAGGTCCGCCATGCTGCGCCGCGCGCTTGCGACCCTGTTCATTCTGTTCGTCTCGCACGGAGCCTTCGCCGCCGAGGCCCGCATAGCGGTCCCAAAGCTGTATTTGCAAGACGCTTTCCTGCTATCGCTGCTCGCCTCGAAAGAACTGGCCGAGGCTGGCATCAAACCGGTGCCGCTGTCCACCACGACCGAGCACGAGGCGATGGCCGCGGTGAACTCCGGCGCCGCCGGTCTGAGCGTCTTCAGCGTTGCCGAGGCGGACCGCCGCGAATTGCAAAAGTCCGGGTCCGAGGCGGCGCTGTTGGCACAACCGTTCTTGTTCAAATCGGCGGAAGAAGTCGTGTTGATGCAGAAATCGTTTCTGGCAGAGGCGGCGGTCACTGATGCGGGCCGGTCCGGCCTATTCCCGCTGCAATTGTGGAACCATAATGTCACCTATTTCCTCACCAAAGACCCGATCCGCAGCGAAGGCGACTTCAAGAAGCTGACGATTGCATCGGATGCCAACGCCCACGACGTCAAGATCATTTCCGCTGTCGCAGCGTCGGCGAAGGTTTCCACGACCGGTGGCATGTCCTCGATGATGGCGGGGCCGGTCAACGGCTTTGAAACGCAACTCGGCGCCGCCACCCAGGAGTTTGTCGCGAAATACGGCCACAAGCTTTATTTGACGACGGGCTGGCCGGTGACCGGCATACTGGCAGCGGCGCCGAATTATTGGCTCGGGCTCAGCGAGGCGGAAAAAAAGGCTTGGCAGGCGGCTGCGACGGCGGCGCTGGCCGCGTCCAACAACGAAATCCTGGCTAGAGAGGACGCCATCCGCAAAAACCCGAACATTGAGGTGACCGATCTCGATCATTCCTCGCAAATTCAATTGGCCAAGCGGGCTGCCGGCGACGGCGTGAAAAAGCTGGAAAACAGCATGAGCTTGTGGGGCAAGGCCGAAACCGAGGTGCACGGTCAGGCGCAACCGGAGGCCGTCGCAACACCCCGGAAACACGTAAATTCGCCGGTGCTTTTCGTCACCGATCGCAACGACGAGCACACCCTCGACTATGCGACGCGGTTCGGTTCGAAACGCCTCGATCCTTTCGAGCTGACCTGCGGCCTGCTCGGCGCGCCGGCCCCGTCGATGGAGGAACCGCATCTGCCGCCGGCGCCAAAAAATCTCACCAAGGGCGAGGACGACTGCGTGCGCCTGATCGTCGACCAGGCCAAGGCCAGCGGCTTCTCAAAAATTCTGTTCTTGATTCACGGCTTCAACAATGACTTCGCGTATGTCGCCAGCCGGGGGTTGAAGCTTGCCGCCAATCTCGACTATGCGGGGCTGGTCGTCGTGTGGAGCTGGCCTTCGGAAGGCTCCGCCTTCGGCTATGCCTATGACGAGGATTCCAGCACCTGGAGCGAGCCCCACGTGGCCGAACTGGTGCGCGACGTAGCGGCAGCCGCGCCAAATCTGCAACTTGATTTTGCCGCCCACAGCATGGGCAACCGCATCCTGCTGCAGATGCTGCGCGAGTTCGGTCAGGCGCGGGAGAATTTACCCATCGGCGCCGCAATATTTGCCGCGCCCGACATCGCGCAAGATATTTTCAAAGAGCAGATTCGGCTGGCGCGCAAGGTCGCGACCATCCGCACGCTTTACGCCTCGGAATATGATCGCGCCATCCTGATCTCCGAAAGCTATCACAAGGCGCCGCGGGCGGGCAGCGGCGGCGCCAATATTCTGATTACCGGCAACGTCGAGTCGGTCGACGCCAAGCTCAGCGGGCACTCCTACGTTTTCGACGAACCCAAGGCGATGCAGGACTTCAAGCAGATCGTCAACAAGGAGACCATGGCGGCGAGCCGCGGTCTCGAGGCGCGCGCCAAGGACGGAGCGACCTATTGGGTGATCGAGCCCTAGAGCATGATCCGGAAAAGTGGAATCCGGTTTTCCGAAAAGATCATGCTCCACTAAGGAAGCTAGAGCGCCAATCGATTCAATCTGAAGCGATTGCGCTCTAGCGGCGCAGCAAACCGACGATCACGAAATAGACGGCGATCGCCGCCAGCGCCGCGCCGGCCCACGCGGGCGGATCGAGATTCTGCGCGAGCGCGAACAGCGCCAGCACGCCCCACAGCACCAGCGCCGCCAGATTGAGCAGGCGCCATCGCGGTACGCGAACGGGGTGGACAAAATGAACGGGCGCGAATGTCGCCGCCGCCAGCACGGCGATCGCGGCGGCTGCGAGCCAGGGCGCGGGCTTGAGCAGGAACAGATAGAATGCCGCGACATTCCACAGCGCCGGGAAGCCGCGGAAATAGTTGTCCGGCGTCTTCATGCGCCGGTCGGCGAAATAGAGCGCGCCGGTCACCGTGACGATGAGGCCGAGCGGCAGCGCCGCGGCTGGCGGCAATAGCCCGCCGGCGGCGATGGCGTAGGCCGGCACGAACACGTAGGTCGGAAAATCGACGACGAAATCGAGCAGTTCGCCCGACCATCGCGGCAACAGTTCCGCCACCCGCAGCCGCCGCGCCAAGGTGCCGTCGACGCCGTCGATGATGAGCGCCACCCCAAGCCACACGAACATGCGTGCCCACTCGGCGCGCACCGCCGCCATCAGCGCCAACAGCGCGCAGGCGGCGCCGCAAGCGGTCAAAACGTGGACCGCAAAAGCGGCCACGATGCGGGAAGCCGGCGCCGGCTTTACGGGTGGCTCGGTCGGGTCCATTTTGTCAGCCTACACTGGAATGCAGGAAACGTGCGCAAGCTGTCTGTTATTGCTAATCTTTCGACATACATTGCGGAAGCGAATTCACCGGGACAGCGCATGGCATTCGTGGACGGCGCGAGGGAAGATAGGACTGCCGAAGTTGCGGTCGTCGGCGGCGGACCGGCCGGCCTCATGAGCGCGATCGCGCTCGCGGCGGGCGGCGTCGATACGCTGCTTATCGCCCGTCAGCCGGAGAACGATCACCGCACCACCGCGCTACTCGCCGGCTCGGTCACCGCGTTGACGACGCTCGGCGTATGGCAGGACTGCCTGCCGCACGCCGCGCCGCTCGTGACCATCCGCATTATCGACGACACGCAGCGGCTCCTGCGCGCGCCGGAGGTCACCTTCAACGCCGCGGACATCAGCCTCGACGCCTTCGGCTACAACATCGAGAACCGCCACCTGCTCGCGGCGCTTTATGCGCGCGCGGCGCAGTTTAACATCACGCGCATCGGCGGGGCGGCCGTCGCCGTCGACAGCGATGCCACGGGCGTCACCATCAAGCTCGATGACGGCACGGCGCGCGTGCGGCTTGTGGTCGGCGCCGACGGCCAGCGCTCGCTGTGCCGCGCCGCGGCCGGCATCGGCACGGATCGTCGCGCTTATCCGCAGACGGCGCTGACGCTTAATCTCGCGCACGACAGGCCGCATCAGGATGCAGCGACCGAATTCCACACCGAGAGCGGTCCGTTCACGCTCGTGGCGCTGCCCGGCCGGCGGTCGAGTCTCGTCTGGGTGCTCGATCCGGAGCGCGCCGCGGAATGGGCCGCCGCCGGCGACGCGGAGCTTTCCGCCGAGATCGAGCGCCGCGCGCATTCGATCTTCGGCGCGGTACGGGTCGAGCACGGGCGCGGCATGTTTCCGCTCGCGGTGGAAACCGCGGACTCCTTCGGACGCGCGCGCATTGCGCTCGTCGGCGAAGCGGCGCACGTGGTGCCGCCGATCGGGGCGCAGGGCCTCAATCTCGGACTTCGCGACGCCGCGACGCTCGCCGAACTCGTGACCGAGGCGCGCCGCCAACACTTAGACGTGGGATCGCCGAGCCTGCTCGCGCGCTACGACGCCCGGCGTCGCGCCGACGCGACCAGCCGCAGGATCGCCATCGACCTCCTCAACCGCAGCCTGTTGAGCGATTTCATCCCGGTCCAGGGCGTCCGCGGGCTGTCGCTGTTCCTGGTCGACCGTATCGGACCGCTGCGCCGCGCGCTGATGCGCGAAGGCGTCACCCCGGCCGCTTCGCAGCCGCGGCTGATGCGCGGCGAAATGGTGTGAGCGGGCGGTGTTATGGCCCAAACGCCACAAGAATTTTCGGGGTAAGATGGCATTCCCCGGACATGGGAGATTTGTGCGATGCCCGTTGTAATCCCATCAAGATTTGCCGAGGCCAAACTAGCCGAAAAGATTGCTTGGCAACGTTACGCTGCGGCGAAAGACGATAGCTGGCGCGAAGCTCTCGCCAAATGGGTGGAAGCGCGCGATGAAACAACGGCAGCATGGGCCGATGAAGTCACCGAGGGTCTGCATAGGTAAGATTGGTATCCAATTCCGGGCTGCCGTAACCCCTCGTCTTGGCGCAATCGGGCGCACAGTCGCCGCCACAGCTCAAGCGCAGCCTCTTACTGCTTTCTACTTCAACTTTGATAATCCATATGTCGGCGGGACTCGTACTCGGTGCACGTGCCAAGTCCGTTCAGTCAAAAAACAGAAGAGGTGTCCGGCGGCGACCATCAGGTGCTGACTAGCACGGTCACATACTGAGGCTGTGGGCTCTCTAACGCGTTTCCTTCTCCTCCCGGCTTTGGCACTCAGGATAGCTGAACCCATTCTGGGCGAACATGCCGCTGCTTGTCGGGCGGTGTTACGGCCCGGACGCCACAAGCCGATACAGCCCAAAGCCAAACAGTGCGATGCCAATCGCGTCCAGCAACAGACCAAAGAAATAAGGATACCAGGGGTAGCTTTCTGCGATGTTCCCGTCAGTTCGTCTTATGCGAATGGCGTGGTTGCCCCATTCGCCGGCGCCGAAGGAGAGCAGCCCCAATCCCATCAACACACCGGCAACGAATTGGACAGGCGCGGAAGCGATAGCGAGCAGCAGGCCAGCCGCCCCTATGAAGTTCCACCATCGCTTTAAATCCCATGTCCTCGGGATTTCCATGGACGCCCTTGACTATGTGAGAGGCGCACGCCCGGTGCAGCATCGCCATAATGCCCTGAACGCTCGCCGTTTCCTAGTGCGGTGGCTCTGAAGTTCCTACAGCCCAGCCGCAAACTGACATAGCAACTTCAAATCCAAAAACCGCACTAGAATCGTAAATTTGCTAGTGTCCCTTTTGATTCCGAAGTTCGCATGAGAGTGTGCCGCAAGCATTTGCGAACTTCGGAATCGGGACACTAGGCACGCGTGATGGCAAAATTGGCTTGGCGGGTCGCGTCGTTCATCCTACGGTCTGCCGCGAGAACGAGTCCGAGGTTGTCGCATGAAATTGCCGCGTAATTTTTTCAAGCCGCTCGCCATTGGCGCGCCGGCGCCGCCGCGCGAGTTGCCGGTGCGGCTCGAGCGCATGATTCACTTCGTGCCGCCGCACCTCGAAAAGCTGCGGGCGCGGGTGCCCGAGCTCATTCATCAGGTCGACGTGGTGCTCGGCAATCTCGAGGATGCGATTCCCGCCGACGCCAAGGCGGCGGCACGATCCGGCTTCATCGCCATGGCCAAGGCCAACGATTTCGGCTCGACCGGATTGTGGACCCGCGTCAACGCGCTCAATTCGCCGTGGGTGCTCGACGACGTCACCGAGATCGTCGCCGCCGTCGGCGACAAGCTCGATGTCATCATGCTGCCCAAGGTCGAGGGTGAATGGGACATTCATTATCTCGACCAGCTGCTCGCCCAGCTCGAAGCCAAGCACGCGGTGAAAAAGCCGATCCTCATCCACGCCATCCTCGAAACCGCCGAAGGCGTCAACAACGTCGCCGCGATCGCCACCGCTTCGCCGCGCATGCACGGCATCAGCCTCGGTCCCGCCGACCTCGCGGCTTCCCGCGCCATGAAGACCACCCGCGTCGGCGGCGGCCATCCCGAATACAAGGTGCTGGCCGACGCGCCTCCCGGCAGCGCCGCCGATGCGCCGCGCGCCGCCTATCAGCAGGACCTCTGGCATTACACCATGGCGAAGATGGTCGATGCCTGTGCCGCCGCCGGCATCAAGCCGTTCTATGGTCCGTTCGGCGACATCGCCGACAGCGCCGGCTGCGAGGTTCAGTTCCGCAACAGCTTCCTGATGGGTTGCGTCGGCGCCTGGTCCTTGCACCCGAGCCAGGTGCCGATCGCCAAGCGCGTGTTTTCGCCCGACCCCGCCGAGGTCGCGTTCGGCCAGAAAATCATCGCCGCCATGCCGGACGGCAGCGGTACGGTAATGATCGACGGCAAGATGCAGGACGACGCCACCTGGAAGCAGGCGAAGGTGCTGGTCGATCTCGCCCGTCTGGTCGCGGCCAAGGACCCGGACATGGCCGCCCGCTACGGGCTATAAGCGCGCCAGGAATCGTGCCATGAAATGCACTATGAACAAACATTCAACGCGCGGCCTGCCGGACGCCACAATTCTGTGATCTCATTTCGGCTATGAACAAGCTCCGCATCGCTAAATACCAGATCGGCCAGGTGGTCCGGCACCGCCTGTTTCCGTTCCGCGGCGTCGTGTTCGATATCGATCCGATCTTCAGCAATACCGAGGAATGGTACCAATCGATTCCCGCCGAAGTCCGGCCGCACAAGGATCAGCCGTACTATCATCTGTTCGCCGAGACCGACGAGACCGAATACGTCGCCTACGTCTCCGAGCAGAACCTCCTGCCGGATGACAGCGGCGAGCCGGTCCGGCATCCGCAGGTAGCGAAGGTCTTCGTGCAGGACGGCCATGGCAATTATCGCCCGCGTCACGCGACGACGCACTGATTAGATCAATTTCGTATATTTCCGCAGCGGCGCGGAATTCCAAACAACGAGATTTGCTAGCGGCGCGCAAGGTACGCGTGCCCGCGTCAGCGGGCGCGCCCCCGCCCGAGCGGAGGCGCGATGAGATTGGCAATCGACTATTGTGTCTTGCCGTTTTGCGGCGCCGGGGGCGTGACCGACGATTGCGGCGCGTTCTGCTGGTTTTCCAGCTTCTTGCGCGCTTCATCGGCGCGCCGTTGCAGCTCTTCCTGCAATTTCTTCTGCTGCTCTTCGAACACTTTTGGATCGGTCGGCGGCCCGTCATAGGCCTTGGCGAAATCGGTGAGCGGCATCCCCAAGCTGATCGGCTGGCCGGTCGAATTGATCGCCTGGATCACGAGCCCCTGCCCCTTCTTCATCTTCCCGATCATGTCGGCGTTGGCCTCATAATCCGCCATGCAGCCATTGGTGAAGCAGATCACGTAGGGCGCGGTCAGCGGCTGGTTCTGGTCGATGATGACGCGCGTGCCGTGAGCAAGCTGCATGCCCAAAGGCAAGGTCACGCGCAAAATCTTGCGCTCCTGGCCCTCCGGCTCGATGAGCACGGCGGCGACCACCGGCATCCCGGATTCGATGCGCGCGTCCTTGCCGGTGAAACAGATTTGCTTGGCATTGGGATCGGGCGCTTGTCCCGGCTGGCCCTTGAGGCAGAATTTGGTCCAAGGCGAAAAGATCAATTGCACCTGCTGCTGGCCGGCCTGCCCTTGCGGCGGTTGCTGGCCTGGCTGTCCCGGTGCCGGTTGCTGGGCTTGCCGGGCGGGGGGCGCCGGCGGCGGCGCCTCGGGTGCGGCTGCTTTATGCTTTTTCGCGGGCTTCGGCTTCTCCTTCTCCTTCGGAGCTGGTGGAGCCGCGGGGGCAGGCTGATCTTGCGCCGCTGCCGGCGGACCGGCCGCAATCGCAAGCGCGACCGTCAACGGCACAGTCAGGGCGATGATCTTGGCCAAAGCGAGCATCCGGCTCGCCGGCTTCGCCGGCGCGGTCCAATAGGTCATGAGATGAGTCCCTCGTTGATGCTGCCGCGCGCAAATCGACCTGATTTGCGATGGATGTCGGGTCGACCTGGTATCGACCGGCGATTTCGCCGCGCCCGCCAAGCGGGTAGTCCCCCACTGCACGGTCATTCGACGCAGATTACGGCAACAGCGTGACACCAGGCGCCGCCGCGACCCCGAGATAGCCCACTTGGCCGGGCGGATAAAGCGCGCGCTTCGACCGCGGTGATAAGATGCTGTTGGCCGATCGCCTCCGGCGCTAAGCCGTAGCGGTATCGCCGTGTTATATTCGCCCATTCTCCGCTTCGAATCGCGTGAGTTCCATTCCCGCCGATGCACGCCATCCGCAACGCCTGTGTGGCCCTGGGAGCCTGCGCTGTTTTGTGTGGAACGTTCGCGGTTCCGGGCCTCGGTGCCGCGGCGGCGGAAGCCGCTCATGCCATCGCCATGCACGGCGCGCCGGCAATGCCGGACGGCTTTACCGTGCTGCCCTATGCCAATCCCGATGCCCCGAAGGGCGGCCGGCTGGTGCAGGGCGTGCTTGGAACCTTCGACAGCCTCAATCCCCTCATCGTCAAGGGCCTCGCCGTGCAGGCGATCCGCGGCCACGTGGTCGAAAGCCTGATGGCGCGCGGCTATGACGAGCCGTTCACGCTCTACGGTCTGCTGGCGAGCACGGTCGAGACCGACGATGCGCGGAGCTACGTCACCTTCAGGCTCGATCCGGCGGCGCGCTTCTCCGACGGCGTTCCGGTGACGGCCGCAGATGTCATCTTCTCCTGGCAGCTGCTGCGCGATCACGGCCGGCCCAATCACCGCGCCTACTATGCCAAGGTGGTCAAAGCCGAGAGTCTCGACGCGCGCACCGTGCGTTTCGATCTCGGCGGCAGCAACGATCGCGAATTGCCGCTCATCCTCGGGCTGATGCCGGTGCTGCCGAAACACGCGATCGACGTTGCGACCTTCGAGGAAACGACATTAGCCAAGCCGGTCGGCAGCGGCCCTTACGTCGTCGCCGATGTCGATCCGGGCCGCAGCGTCGCGCTCAAGCGCGATCCCAACTACTGGGGCCGGGCGCTTCCGATCAATCGCGGGCTGTGGAATTTCGACGAACTGCGCTTCGATTACTATCGCGACGCCAATGCCTACTTCGAAGGCTTCAAGACCGGACTCTACGACGTGCGCAGCGAGACCGATCCGAGCCGCTGGCAGACCGGCTATGACTTTCCGGCGGTGCGGGACGGCCGCATCGTCAAGGAAGCGTTTGCCAACGGTCTGCCCAAGCCCACCTCCGCGTTTGTTTTCAACACGCGGCGGCCGATCTTCTCCGACATTCGCGTACGGCAGGCGATTTCGCTCTTGTTCGATGCTCAATGGGTCAACCGCAACTTCTTCTTCGATCTTTATGGGCGCAGCGCAAGCTTCTTTCCCGGCTCGGAACTCTCCGCCTATCGGCGTCCGGCCGACGCGCGCGAGCGCGCGCTGCTGGCGCCGTTTCCCGATGCGGCGCGTGCCGACGTGCTCGACGGTACCTGGTCGCTGCCGGGCGCCGATGGCTCGGGCCGCGATCGCGGAAGCCTGCGCCAGGCGCTGGCTTTGCTCGACGCCGCCGGCTACGCGCTCAACGGCACGACGTTGCGTGAGCGCAGCAGCGGACGCGCATTCAGCTTCGAGATCATGGTAACGAGCCGTGACGAGGAGCGGCTGGCGCTCGCCTTCGCCGGCAATCTGGCGCGCGCCGGCATCGCCGTGCAGGTCCGGCTGGTCGACGCGGTGCAGTACGATCAGCGCCGGGTGTCGTTCGATTTCGACATGATCGAGTATCGCTGGGAGCAGTCGCTGTCGCCCGGCAATGAGCAGAGCTTCTACTGGGGCTCCGCCGCCGCCGACGAACCGGGCTCGCGCAACTATATGGGCGTACGCAGCGCCGCGATCGACGCGATGATCGCCGCCATGCTGCGCGCGCGCGAGCGCGGCGATTTCGTCGCCGCCGTGCGCGCGCTCGATCGCGTGCTCATATCCGGCTGTTACGTGGTGCCGCTGTTCTATCTGCCGGAACAGTGGGTGGCGCGATGGACCTCGGTCGCGCATCCGGCGTACACGTCGCTCTCCGGCTACCTGCCGGAAACCTGGTGGCAGCAACCGAAACGGGCGCTGCAATGATCCTCGGCGATTCCGCAGCCGCCGCGGCGGCGCCGCCTCACGCGCGCAACCGCCTCACCATCGAGGAGGTGTTCCGCCGCCTCGCCGAGCGGCGGCCCGACGCGCCGGCGCTCGCCGACGCACCCGACCGGCAAACCTTCACCGGCGGGGCACCACGGCGGCTTACCTTTGCCGAGGCCGACCGCATGGTCACCGCGATCGCCGGCCGGCTCCGCGCCATGGGTCTGCCGACCGACGCCGTTGTCGGCATCCAATTGCCGAATATCGTCGAGAATGTCTTGACCTTGCTCGGCGTGCTGCGCGCGGGAATGATTGCTGCGCCCCTGCCGCTGTCGTGGCGGGGCGCCGACGCGATTGCAGCGCTCGGGCGCATCGGCGCCAAGGCGCTGATCACCTGCGGCCATGTCGGCAGCTTCGATCATAGCCAGCTCGCGCTGCGCGTGGCGGCGGAAGTATTTTCCATTCGCTACGTGTGCGGCTTCGGCAGCAATCTACCGGACGGCGTGGTGCCGTTCGACGATCTGTTCACCGCCGACAAGCTCGACCCGATTCCGCCGCCCGATCGCGAGCGGCAGAATAATGCCGCCGCGCATGTCGCCGCTGTCACCTTCGATGTCGGCGACGGCGGCATCGTGCCGGTCGCACGCAATCATCCCGAGCTGCTCGCGGCGGGGCTTGCCATGGTGCTGGAAAGTCGCCTGGCGCACGGCGCCAATATCCTTTCGGCGCTGCCGCCTTCGTCCTTCGCCGGCATCAGCCTCACGCTGCTGCCCTGGCTTTTAACTGGCGGCACGCTTGTCCTGCATCACGCGTTCGATCCGGATATTTTCGCCGCTCAGCGGCAAGACAATCGATGCGGCGCGCTGATGCTCCCCGCTCCCGAGGTCTTCAATCTCGCCGAGGCGGGCGCGTTGGCCGGCGATGACACGGCCTGCGTGATCGCCGCCTGGCGCGCGCCGGAACGGTTCGCCCTGAGTCCGGTCTGGCGCGAACTGCGCATTGCACTGGTCGACGTTACGATCTTCGGCGAAGCCGCTCTCGTTGCCTCGCGCCGCGGCCTTGACGGCGCGCCGAGCGCGCTTCGCCTCGGCCCGGTGCTGGCGCAGCGCGACGGCGCGGGCAGCGTCGCGGTTGCCGAACTCATGCGGACCGACGCCGGCACGCTCGCGGTGCGCGGTCCGATGGTGCCGCACCATTCCTTCCCGCCCGGGATCGAACGCTCCGGCCTGCCCTATTTCCGGGTCGGGCGCAGGGGCCTGGTCGACACCGGATACGCCTGCCGGATCGATCCGGGCAGCGACGCCATCACGATGATGGCCGGCGCGGCCTGAGCCGTTGACGGCCCATTAACAGCGCTCTGGCATGGTGTGAGACCTAATCCTCGAATTCGTATCCTGCCATGGCGCTGCAAGGTCCGTTTCTCGTCGTTGCCGACAGCCCGGCGCCGGACGTCGTCGACGCGTTGCGCGCGGCCGGAGCCTTCCCGATCGTCGAAGCCGGCTGGCCCGATGCCGCCGCGGCGGTCGCTTCGGTCGAGCCGGCAGGTGTGGTGCTCGCCGAACTTTGCAGCGACGGCGAACGCGCCAGTGAGCATGCGCAGGCGCTCACCGATAAACTGAAAAGCAGCAGCGGCCCGTTCACGCCGGTCGTCGCCCGCCTGCGCGACGACGGCGCGAGCCTGGTGCTGGACGCGCTGGCCATGTCGGCGAGCGTGCCGGCGGCAGTGATCGCACGCCGGCTCGCCGCCGCATCGCGCATCCGCGCGCTGCATGGCACGGTGTTGCGCCGGACGGAAACGCTGGCCTCGCGCCGCGAGCAGATTCCCGCAATGCCGACCAGCGATCCGCTGGAGGAAGCGACCGTGCTGGTCGCCGGCCGCGGCCGCTCCTATCCGGGCCTCACGGTCGCCGTCGGCGAGCGCGTCGGCCTGGTCGGCGCATTGAGCGTCGAGAGCGCAGCGCGCGCGCTCAACGCCCGCGACATTGACGGCATGGTGGTCGGCGACGGTTTCAGCCCGCGCGTGGTCGAGGCGCTGTTGACCGTGCTTGCCGAGGACGCCCGCTTTCGCGACCTGCCGGTCGCCGTGCTCGGCGGCCAGCCCAACATCATCGAGGGGTTCTACACGCTCCTGCCCAATCTCGAACGCATCGCCGAAGGCCACGGCCGCCTGGTCGAGCGCTTTCTGCCCTACGCGCGGCTGCATGCCTTCGGCGAGCGCCTCAAACGCATGCTCAAGTCGCTCGACGCCAAAGGCATGATCGATCCCAGCACCGGGCTGCTCGCGCATGAGGTTTTCTGGCGCGATCTCAATCGCGCCGTCGACGACGCCGAAAAACGCGGCGTCGGGCTGTCGATCGCGCGCTTCTCCTTCGAGCGCGGCGACCGCCGCGTCAGCCTCGATGCCGCGCGGCTGGTCGGCCGGCTGATGCGCCAGGTCGATTTCGCCTGCCGCGAAGCCGACGATTCGATCTTCGCTGTGTTCACCGAGACCGATCTGCGCGCCGCTCATGTCATTGCCCGGCGCATCGCCAGCGTGCTCAAGCACACCATGCTGGCGCCCGATCGCAAGCGCTCCGGCATCGAAACCGCGGTGACGCTGGCGACGCTAAAGCCGACCGATAACGTCGAATCCCTGGTCGCGCGGGTGGCGGGCGAGGTTGCCGCGCGCTGAACGCGGCCCCATTTATCACGAGTGAATGTTGGCCGATGCGGCAGCGTTGCTGGCCGCATTATGCCAGCCGCGAAAGCTTGCAGCCATGACCGACGACACTTCCGCGCCGGCGCCGCTGCACATCGATGTCGTCTCCGACGTCGTGTGCCCGTGGTGCTATATCGGCAAACACAGGTTCGAAGCGGCAATGGCGCTCGTCCCCGACATGGCCGTCGACGTCACGTGGCGGCCGTTTTTCCTCAATCCCTGGATCCCGCGCGAGGGCATCGACCGCGAGACTTATCTCGAGACCAAGTTCGGCTCGGTCGCGCGCTATCGCGCCATCGCGGAACGCGTCGTTGCCGCCGCCGCCGCCGAGGGGCTCCTCTACGCGCCCGATAAGGTCAGCCGGCAGCCCAATACGCTCGACAGCCATCGCCTGATCCTGTGGTCGCGCAGCGCCACCGATCCCGGCCGCATGAAACAGCGGCTGATGCAGCTCTACTTCGCCGAGGGCGCCGATCTCAGCGATGCCGAAACGCTGGTGCAAGCGGCGATCGATTGCGGCATGGACGGCGACCTGGTGCGCAAGCTCCTCGCCAGCGACGCCGACGTCGAGCGCATCGAGCGCGAGGCCAACAGCGCCAAGGAAGCCGGCATCGACGGCGTGCCCTGCTTCATCTTCGGCGGCAGCATCATCGTCACCGGCGCGCAATCGCCGGACTATCTCGCCGCGGCCATGAAGCAAGCGGCTGAAAAGCAGACGCGGCTACGAGCCTGACTTGACGCTTCGGGAACCTCGGCGTTGCGCGGCGCACGGAAAGCCGCGTCAAGCGCCGCATTTGCGGCAGCGCGAAAACCGAAATAGACTCTTGTCACAGAACTACAGAAATTATTTTCAGCACAGGGAAACGACAATGCGCATGATGCTCAAATTTACGCTTCCGATCGAGAAGGGTAACGCAGCGATCAACGACGGCTCGCTCGGGCGAACGATGGAATTGATCATGAGCAAGCTCAAACCGGAGGCGGCTTACTTCACGCCAATGGACGGCAAACGCGGCGGCGTGATATTTTTTGATTTGGCCGAGCCCTCGCAGATTCCCGAGGTGGTCGAGCCGCTCTTCCTCAATCTCAACGCTGCAACCGAGCTCACGCCGGTCATGAACGCCGACGATCTGCGCAAGGGGCTTGGCAAAATCGCGCAGAAATAGCGGCGGCATTTAAATAGAGCACATCGCCGTAATCCCCCTCTCCCCGCACCCAAAGTCGGATGTTTCCGACTTCGGTCACTTATATTGCCGAGCTCGGGAGCACCCGAGTTCGCTGAGGAGAGGTGAAATGAATCCCGTTCTCGCGACGCATACGCGCCCGGAGTGCAGTGTCGCGCTGGACCCGTCGCATCGACGACATCCGCTAAACCCCAAAGGAATGCCGATGATCAAGCCCAAGCTGCACCATGTCACAATGAAAACGACACGCCTGGACGAGATGATTGCGTGGTACGCGCTGGTCATCGGCGCCAAGGTCCAATTCAGGGACAAGATGGCGGCGTGGACCACCAATGACGCCGCCAATCACCGCATCGCCTTTCTCGCCGTGCCCGGGCTGAGCGACGACGCCGACAAGGTCCGCCATAACGGCATGCACCATTGCGCGTTCGAATACGACAGCTTCGCCGATCTGATGGCGTCGTTCGATCGTCTGCGCCAGGCGGGCGTCGAGCCGGCGTTTTGTCTCGATCACGGCATGACGATTTCGCTCTACTACAAGGACCCCGAAGGCAACTTCGTCGAACTGCAAAGCGACAGTTTTTCCAATTGGAATCTGTCCAGCGAATGGATGCGGACGTCGGCGGATTTTGCCCGAGATCCAATCGGCACCTTCTTCGATCCGGCGCGCGTCTACGACGCCTTCAAATCCGGCATCGAATTCAAGGCGCTGCAGCAGACCATCCGCGGCGGCGCTTATCTGCCCGATCCCATCCCCAACATCGGTTTGCCGACGCCGTGAGGCCGGGCCAAACATCATCCGCCAAGCTGCTTCTCGCTGCGACGCGTATACTCTGCATCGAGGCCGAGCACCTGAATCAAGGCAAGAACCTCCTCAAGCCGTCTGGGAATCAGATATTCCTCTACACGTGATGTCATGATGATGGTCTCTCAGTGGTTCCAAAACGAGTTACGTTCGGCCACGCGCTAGGCGAGAGTACGAGCTTACGACCTTAAAACGAAAGCGTGCACAAATAAAGCCGGGGGTTGCTTCGTTCTTCAGCGATCATGTGAGCGCCAGAGAGAGTACGTCACGGAAATAACTCACGCCGCCTTAGCCGCCTTCTCCGCGATCCCCGCCAGCGTGCGCAGGATGCCGGCGGCGCCTTTCAGGCGCGCGGCGGGCGTCTCCCATTCGTCGAAGAAAACGACCTTCATGTCGGGACGGACGCGGGCGCCCTCGGGGTGCTTGGCGATGTAGGCGATGAGGCCTTCCGGGTTGGCGAAGATGTTGTCGCGGAAGGCGAGCACCGCGCCCTTCGGGCCGACTTCGATGCGCTCCACATTGGCGCGCCGGCACAGCGATTTGATAGAAACGACCTGCAGCAGATACTCGACCTCCTGCGGCAGCGGGCCGAAGCGGTCGACGAGTTCCGCGGCAAAGGCCTCGATGTCGCGCTCGTCCTCGATTTCCGCAAGCCGCCGGTAGAGCGCGAGCCGCACCGGCAGGTCGGCGACGTATTCCTCCGGGATCAAGACCGGCGTGCCGATGGTGATCTGCGGCGACCACTTGTCGGCGACCGGGCCGCTGATGCCGGCTTTCAGACTCAAAACCGCCTCTTCCAGCATCTGCTGGTAAAGCTCGTAGCCGACTTCCTTGATGTGGCCGGATTGCTCCTCGCCCAAGAGATTGCCGGCGCCGCGGATGTCGAGATCGTGCGAGGCGAGCTGGAAGCCGGCGCCGAGCGTGTCGAGCGATTGCAGCACCTTGAGGCGGCGCTCCGCCTGCGGCGTGATCCGCCGCTTGGCCGGCAGCGTCAGCAGCGCGTAGGCGCGCAGCTTGGCGCGGCCGA
Source organism: Xanthobacteraceae bacterium (assembly GCA_049284935.1). Lineage (GTDB taxonomy): Bacteria > Pseudomonadota > Alphaproteobacteria > Rhizobiales > Xanthobacteraceae > BOG-931. The sequence continues at coordinate 79,629 of JBAPYW010000012.1, read as the reverse complement.
CGCGGCCGCGCAGCTGATAGATTTGCGAAAGCCCGAACATGTCGGCGCGGTGGACGATCAGCGTGTTGGCGGTGGGGATGTCGAGGCCGGATTCGACGATCGAGGTGGAGAGGAGCACGTTGAACTTGCCGTCATAAAACGCCGCCATCACGTCCTCGAGCACGGTCGAGGGCATCTGCCCGTGGGCGACGGCGACGCGCACCTCGGGCACGTTTTTGTCGAGGAACGCCTTGGTCTCGGCCAGATCCTCGATGCGCGGACAGACATAGAAGGACTGGCCGCCGCGATAGCGCTCGCGCAGCAGCGCCTCGCGCACCACGACCGGATCGAACGGCGCGACGAAGGTGCGCACCGCCAAGCGATCGACCGGCGGCGTAGCGATGATCGACATTTCGCGCACGCCGCTCAAGGCGAGCTGCAGGGTGCGCGGGATCGGCGTCGCGGTCAGCGTCAGCACGTGCACCTCGGCGCGCAGCTGTTTGAGCTTCTCCTTGTGGGCGACGCCGAAATGCTGCTCCTCGTCGACGACGATGAGGCCGAGGTCCTTGAACTTCACCGTCTTGCCGAGGAGCGCGTGAGTGCCGATGACGATGTCGATGTCGCCGTCGGCGACGCCCTTTTTCACCCGGGCGAGCTCGGCGGCGGAGACAAGCCGCGAGGCCTGGCCGATCTTGACCGGATAGCCGCGCAGCCGGTCGGAAAAGGTCTTCATATGCTGGCGCGCGAGCAGCGTCGTCGGCACCACGACCGCGACCTGCTTGCCGTTCATCGCGGCGATGAAGGCGGCGCGCAGCGCCACTTCGGTCTTGCCGAAACCGACGTCGCCGCAGATGAGCCGGTCCATCGGCCTGCCGGAAGCAAGATCGGCGAGCACGGCGGCGATGGCGGCCTGCTGATCGTCGGTCTCCTCGTAGGGAAAGCCGGCGCAGAACTCGTCATAAAGGCCGCTCTCGACGGTGAGCCGCGGCGCCTCGCGCAATTGCCGCTCGGCGGCGATCTTGATCAATTCGCCCGCCATCTCGCGGATGCGGTTTTTCATCCGCGCCTTGCGCGACTGCCAAGCGGTGGAGCCGAGCCGGTCGAGCTCGACGCCGGCTTCTTCCGAGCCGTAGCGCGACAGCAGCTCGATGTTCTCGACCGGCAGGAACAATTTGTCGCCGCCGGCGTAATGGATTTCCAGGCAGTCGTGCGGCGCGCCGGCGGCCTCGATGGCGCGCAAGCCGACGAAGCGGCCGATGCCGTGATCGACGTGGACGACGACGTCGCCGGCGGACAGGCTCGTCACCTCGGCGATGAAATTCTCCGCGCGCTTCGATTGGCGGCGCGGGCGAACGAGCCGCTCGCCCAAAATGTCTTCTTCGGTGATCAGCGCGACATCGGCGGTCTCGAAACCGGCATCGAGGCCGAGCACCGCGAGCGCGGTCTCGGCGCGGGAGAGCGCCAGCGCCTGCGGCCACGAGGCGACCGGCGCCAGATTGAACAGCCCATGCTCGCCGAGGACGTGCGCCATTCTTTCGCGCGAGCCGTCGCTCCACAGCGCGATGACGACGCGCTTGCCGGCGGCTTGCAGCGCCTCGACGTGCTTTCTCACCGCCTCGAAGACGTTGGTGCCCGCCTCGCTTCGTTCGGCGGCGAAATTGTGCCCGGCGCGGGCGCCGATCTCGATCGCATCCGCCGTGCCTTCCGGTGCGGCGAACGGCGACAGCCGCGCCAGCGCGACTTTTTCCAAACGCTCGCGCCATTCGGCTTCGGGCAGATAGAGCCGGTCCGGCGGCAGCGGCTTATAGGGCGCGCCGGCACCGGCTTGATCGAGCGCGTCCTTCCGCGCCTGATAATAATCGGCGATCTGCGACAGCCGCTCGTGCGCGGCTTCTTCCGCCAGCGGCTCGATCGCGATCGGCGTTCCGTCGAGATAATCGAACAGCGTGTCGAGGTGCGGGTGAAACAGCGGCAGCCAATGCTCGACGCCGGCGCTGCGGCGGCCGTCGCTCACCGCCTCATAGAGCATGTCGTCGGGACCGGCGGCGCCGAACGCCGCGACATAGCCGGTGCGAAACTGCCGGATCGTCTCCGCGGTGAGCTGGAACTCCGCCATGGGAACCAGCTCGAGCGTGCGCAACTCGTCGGTGGTACGCTGGCTTTCCGGATCGAAGCGGCGGATCGATTCCAGCGTGTCGCCGAAGAAATCGAGCCGCACCGGCGCGTCCATGCCGGGCGCGAACAGATCGACGATGCCGCCGCGCACCGCATAATCGCCCGGCTCGCGCACCGTCGCGGCGCGGGTGAAGCCGTTAAGCTCGAGCCACTGCGTCACGCGCGCCATCGGCAACAGGGTGCCGGCGGCAGCGGAAAGCGATTGCTTTGCGACGATCTCGCGCGGCACCACGCGCTGGAGGGCGGCATTGACCGTCGTCAGCACGATGGCCGGGCGGTCGTCGCCCTTAGCGCGCGCGAGCCGCGCCAGCGCCGCCATGCGCTGCGCCACCACGTCCGCATGCGGCGACACCCGGTCGTAGGGCAGGCAGTCCCAGGCGGGGAATTCGATCGTCTCGATGTCCGGCGCGAAGAAGCCGAGCGCGCGCGACAGCATCGCCATGCGCGTGCCGTCGCGGCAAATGACCGCGAGACTGATCGCCGGCGCCGCAGCATCCGCCGCAACCGTGCGCGCCAGATCGGCGAGCACCAGCCCTTCGGCGCCGTCGGCGATGCCGGCGAGCAGAAGCGGCCGGCCGCGATGCAGACGCCGCGCCGGCGACGGCGGCGGGGATCGTTGCGGTGCCCTCACCGGCCCTCCTCGGCGCGCATTTTGGCGGCGTGCCGGTGAAATTTCTTGAGCTTCGCCAGCACGGCGGTGTCGTAGTCCGCCGGGGTGGTCTCGGCGCCGACCACCCAGGCGTAAAGCGCGGCATTAGGCGCTTCGATCAGGTGCTCGAAATCGTCGAGCCCGGTTTCGTCGAGGGTGTCGATATGGACATCGGCGAAGCGGCCGATGATCAGATCCATCTCGCGGACGCCGCGGCGCCAGGCCCGGAACAAGAGCTTGCGCCGCCGCACGTCCAGTCCCTCGCTCGATCGCTCGGTCATGTGCTTCGCCCCGTTTTACGATGGCGCATGATCCGTTCGGAAAACCGGTAGCCACTTTTCCGAGATCATGCGCGCCCAACGCCAAAAGCCCGGACGCGGCCGGGCAAGGGCGTATATAGAGGGCGAGGCAGATGATGTCAGCAGGTGGCGCAGGGATTTAGATGCGTCCGTCGGTACTCAATCCGCTTTTTGCTCCACTGTCGGCGCTGTCCGGGATCGGGCCCCGACTGGAACAGCTATTCGGACGCCTGCTGGCGCGCGACGGTGAACGAGCGCGGGTCGTCGATCTGCTGTTTCACCTGCCGACCGGTTTCGTCGATCGGCGCCACCAGCCTAAGCTCTCTGAGGTCAAGCCGGATACGGTGGTGACCGTCGCCGTCACCATCGACCGCCACCGGCCGCCGCCGCCGAACCGCCCGCGGGCGCCCTACAACATCGACGCCGGCGACGGGACCAACACGCTCACCATCACCTATTTCAACGCGCGGCGCGACTATCTGCAAAAACTTCTTCCCCAGGGCGAGCTGCGTTATGTCTCGGGCACCGCGACGCTGTATGACGGCCATCTGCAGATGCTGCATCCCGATCGCGTGGTCGACGAAGCGGGCTTCGCCACCCTGCCGCTGATCGACCCGGTCTATCCGCTCACCGAGGGGCTGCATCCCAACCAGCTGCGCAAGGCGCTCGACCTCGCGCTCAATCGCGTGCCGGCGCTGCCGGAATGGCAGGACGCGGCCTGGCTCAAGCGCAACGCCTTTCCGAGCTTTGCGCAGGCGCTGCGCAGTGTGCATCGTCCGGCGTCGCCTGACGATCTCAGGCCGGAAGGTCCGGCCTGGTCGCGGCTCGCTTATGACGAATTGCTTGCCGGTCAGCTGGCGCTCGCGCTTCTGCGCGCTCACCAGCGCGTACGCGCGGGCCGCGGCAGCGCCGCCGAGGGACGCCTACGCGAGCGTATCGTCGCTTCGCTCCCCTATTCGCTCACGCCGTCACAGCAACGCGCGGTCGCCGATATCGTCGCCGATCTGGCGCAGCCCAACCGCATGCTGCGGCTGCTGCATGGCGACGTCGGTTCCGGCAAGACGCTCGTCGCTTTACTCGCCGCCGCGACCGTGATCGAGGCTGGCCGCCAGGCGGCCTTCATGGCGCCGACGGAAATTCTGGCGCGCCAGCATTTTGCCACCATCGCGCCGCTCGCCGGCGCCGCCGGCATCCGGCTCGCCATCCTCACCGGCCGCGAGCGCGGCCGCGAGCGCCCGGAGATTCTCTCCGCGCTGGCGGCCGGCGATATCGACCTCATCGTCGGCACGCATGCGCTCTTTCAGGAAGACGTCGCGTTCCACGATCTGGCGCTGGCCATTGTCGACGAGCAGCACCGCTTCGGCGTGCACCAGCGGCTGGCGCTGGCGCGCAAGGGCGAGGCGGTCGACCTTCTCGTGCTCACGGCGACGCCGATTCCGCGCACATTGGTGCTGACTTATTTCGGCGACATGGATGTCTCCGAGCTGCGCGAAAAGCCGGCCGGCCGGCAGAAGATCGACACCCGGACCGTGCCGCTGGAGCGGCTTGCCGAAGTGATCGAGGCGGTCGAGCGCGCGCTCGCCGACGGCCGGCGCGTCTACTGGGTGTGCCCGCTGGTCGAGGAATCCGAAAGCGTCGACCTTGCCGCCGCCGAGGAGCGCTACGCGGCGCTGAAAAAGCGCTTCGGCGACACCGTCGAGCTCATTCACGGGCGCATGCGCGGTCCCGAAAAGGACCGCGCCATGGCGCGCTTTGCCGAAGGCTCGGCGCGCATCCTGGTCGCGACCACGGTGATCGAGGTCGGCGTCGACGTGCCCGAAGCGAGCGTCATGGTCATCGAGCACGCCGAGCGTTTCGGGCTGGCGCAGCTGCATCAGTTGCGCGGCCGCATCGGCCGCGGCACCGAACGTTCGACCTGTCTCTTGCTCTACAAAGTCCCGCTCGGCGAGACGGCGAAGGCGCGCCTCGCCATCCTGCGCGAGACCGACGACGGCTTCCGCATCGCCGAGGAGGATCTGCGCTTACGCGGCGAAGGCGACGTGCTCGGCACCCGGCAGAGCGGCATGCCCGGCTTCCGCCTCGCCCGCATCGAGATCCACGGCAAGCTCCTCTCCGCCGCGCGCGACGATGCGGCGCTGGTGCTGGCCCGCGACCCCAAGCTCGGCTCCGCCCGCGGCGCCGCGCTGCGCCACCTGCTCTATCTGTTCGCGCGCGACGAAGCGATCAGGCTACTGGGCGCGGGGTGATGAACGGATCGGGACCATGCCTGTTCGGACCGGGCGTGCCCGGCTGATCGAACAAGTCGATTAACGATGAGGGTCCAAATGCAGACATTCGGCTAGTTCAATTCCTGGCCGTTAGCGGACCTGCTGCTGGACTGGATGATGCAACTGGCCCTGCACAACACCGGACTCCGGACGCTGTATGAGGTCATGAAGCACTATCAGAGATACGAAACCGCCAGCATCTCGTCCCGCCTGACGCAGGTCGTACTGCTGATGGCGGTCGCCGAGGATCACTATATCCCGGTGCACCAGCTGCCCGACCAGATCGCCACCCTGACGCATGTGCGCTCACTGACCGCGCGCTTGTTCACGCGCGCGGAGCAGGCGCAGAACCACTGTCAAGTAGGCAATATGGGCCTCGCGTTTCGCGGCATCCTTGATTGGATGGAGAGCCTCGGGACGATCGAAGGGCCGACCCACAGCTGACCGCTTCTCGGGCCTTAGCAGACTTGCTGATTGTGCTGGCGAATGTGAAGATAGACTTGGTCAGAAAATATCTTGGTGTTGGAAGCGTCATCGCTCGGTTCAATGATCGGGAACAATTATTCCTAAAGAGTCTAAGTCTCCGTCCAAACCCGGAATTGACGTGGGTTCGATATCGAGTGCCGCAATGCTCCACGGCTGGGACAACTTCTACACCACTTCAGCGACAGCAGGAGCAACGCTGATAGGACTGCTATTCGTTGTCGTGACATTGGGTACTGGCATATCCGCGTCAAGCGCTGTGCACGGTGTCAGGGCCTTCGTGACGCCCACGCTCGCGCATTTCGGCGGAGTGCTGTTCCTGTCCCTGGTCATGCTGGTGCCATGGCCTTCGGCACGGCCGCCCAGCATCATTCTCGGCCTCAGTGGGCTGGTGGGTCTTGCCTATCTGGGGAAGGTGATACTCATGCAGAGCAAGGTCGATTTCATCGAGCTCCATTGGCTCGATTGGATTCCGTATAGGGGCCTTCCCGCGTTGGCCAATGCAAGCCTGGTCGCCGGCGCGATCGGTTTGACTGCCGAGAAATCCTTCGCGCCTTACGCCTTCGCGAGCGCGATTGTGCTGTTGCTGTTGGTCGGCATCTACGGTGCCTGGGACCTAACAATCTGGATCATCAAGAACCGAAACGCGACACAACGGCGCGGCTGAGAAATTCGCATAGTTAGAAAATCCTGAGGCAATCGCCCGCCGGAAGTTCATGGACACCTCCAGCAAGCAGAAACGGTCAGGCTGCTGGGCGCGGGTTGATCTGTCCGAAGCCGGCCAAGGGATCCGGGCCGAACCGGTTCGGGCCCGGCGTGCCCCGCGTGCAGAACCAGACGATCAGGATAATGCTGCCAATGAGCGGGATAAAACCCAACAACAGCCACCAGCCAGTGCGATCCAGATCGTGCAGCCGCCGCACGCTGACGGCAAGGCCCGGCAAGATTACGGCGAGCCCAAACAGGCCCGTCGTCACCTGGAACCCGATGGCATAGTCGATGATTGAGGTCACCACTTCAGCGAGACAGACGAACAGCACCCAATACCAATACTCCGACCGGATCGCCCGGTCGGAGAAGTTCACATAGTTCGAGAATCCCGATGAAATAGCCTGGCCGAAGTTCATGTCCTCCCCCTCGGATGCACGCCCTGTTCCGGAGCGCCATCATAGCACGCCGCCGCAACGCCGTTCCGGCGAATAGCCGCTATTTTGCCTGGCTAGGCGCCGCCTTGCGCGCCAGTTGTGCGGCGCGGGCAGTTTCGGCAAGCGTCGCCAGCTTGTTCTGCGGATCGCCGCCGGGCTGGATGATGCCGGCGGAGATCAACAGCGTCATCGCCTGCTCGACGCTGATGTCGAGATCGATCACGTCGCGGCGCGGCACGTAGAAGAAAAACCCGGTGGTCGGGTTCGGCGTGCACGGCAGGAACGCCGAGACATGCTCGGTCTGCGGCAGATGCGCGGCAATCTCCGCAGTCGGCGGTTGGGTCAGGAACACCAGCGACCACATGCCCGGCGCCGGAAACTCGACCAGACCGACGTTCCGGAAGCTTGAGTCCGAGCTGGAAAACAGCGTCTGGAAGATCTGCTTGGTGGTGCGGTAGATCGGCCGCACGATCGGCATGCGGTTCACCAGGCTCTCGCCAAAGCCGACGAGTTTGCTGCCGACCAAATTGGCGGTCAGAAAGCCGAGCAGCGTCAGCGCCACCAGCACGATGATCAGGCCGAGACCCGGAATGTTGACCGGCAGATAGGTCTCGGGACGAACCGCCACAGGAAAGAGCGGCCGCACCAGATTGTCGACCCAGGTGACGAACCACCAGATCAGCCACAACGTCACTGCCACCGGTCCGGCCACGACCAATCCGGTCAAAAAGTAATTCCGCAGGCGGCTGACGATGCCGGCCGCGGGCTTGGCCGCGCCGGCGGATAGTGCCGCGCTGTGATCGCTGTCATCGATCATGGTTCGGCCGAATCTGCCCGCTTCACAACTGCATCTATATAGCGACGCGGTGCACTCGCACAAAGGTAGCGCGGCGGCGCGGCGCGGCTATTCCACTGTCACCGACTTGGCCAGGTTGCGCGGCTGATCGACATCGGTGCCGAGGGCGACCGCAGTGTGATAGGCAAGCAGTTGCACGGGCACGGCATAGACCAGCGGATCCACCGTCGCCGGCATGGTCGGAAGCGTCAGCGTCACCAGCGATTGGCTCTCAGTGACGGCCGCGCCCTTGGCGTCGGTCATCAAGATCAACCGGCCGCCGCGGGCGGCAACTTCCTGCATATTGGAAACGGTCTTGTCGAACACCCGGTCGTAGGGCGCGATCACGATCACCGGCATGTTCTCGTCGATCAGCGCGATCGGGCCGTGCTTGAGCTCGCCAGCGGCATAGCCTTCGGCATGAATGTAGGAGATTTCCTTGAGCTTCAGCGCGCCTTCCAGCGCGATCGGATAGCTGGTGCCGCGGCCGAGATAAAGGACGTCGCGGCACTTCGCCAGATCGCGGGCGAGTTGCTCGATCTGCGGCTCGAGCGTCAGCGCCTCGGTCAGGTGCCGCGGCACCTCGATGAGGGCATGCACCAGCCGCTTTTCGTCGCTCTCGCTGAGCACGCCGCGGGCGCGGCCGGCCGCAATCGAAAGCGCCGCCAGCGCCGCCAGCTGGCAGGTGAATGCCTTGGTCGAAGCGACGCCGATTTCCGGGCCGGCGAGCGTCGGCATGACGACCTCGCTTTCGCGGGCGATGGTCGAGGTCGGCACGTTGACGATGGAGACAACGTGTTGCTTGTGCTCGCGCGCACAGCGCAGCGACGCCAGCGTGTCGGCGGTCTCGCCGGACTGCGAAATGAAGATCGCCAGCTCGCCGGCCTCGAGCGGCACGTCGCGGTAGCGAAACTCGGAGGCGATGTCGACATCGACCGACAAATGCGCAAAGCGTTCGAACCAGTAGCGCGCGATCATACCGGCATAATACGCGGTGCCGCAGGCGGCGATCGAGACGCGCTTGAGCGCGCGGAAATCGAACGGCAGCGCCATCGGCAGCGCGACGCGCTCGGCCACCATGTCGAGATAATTCGCCAGCGTATGGCCGACGACTTCCGGCTGCTCGTGAATCTCCTTGGCCATGAAATGGCGATGGTTGCCCTTGTCGATGAGCATCACCGAAGCCAGCGACTTGAGCACGGCGCGGTGCACGATCGCGCCCTTGGCGTCGTAGATTTCCGCGCTGGTGCGGCTGATGACGGCGCAGTCGCCGTCCTCCAGATAACTGACGGTATCGGTGAACGGGGCAAGCGCAATCGCATCGGAGCCGATGTACATCGCGCCGCCGCCGAAGCCGATCGCCAGCGGCGAGCCTTGGCGCGCGCCGATCAAGAGGTTCTCCTCGCCGGCAAACAAGAAGGCGAGCGCGAAAGCGCCGCGCAGCCGCGGCAACGCCGCCTTCACCGCTTCCACCGGAGACAGCCCGTGCTTGAGTTCCTCGGTGACGAGATGCGCCACCACCTCGCTATCGGTTTCGGTGGCGAACTTGGCGCCCTTACCCTCCAGCTCGCGCCGCAATTCGCTGAAATTCTCGATGATGCCGTTGTGCACGACCGCGAGCCGGTCGGTGGCGTGCGGATGCGCGTTGTTCTCGGTCGGCCGGCCGTGCGTCGCCCAGCGGGTGTGACCGATGCCGATCGTTCCCGACAGCGGCTCGCGCGCGAGCTTCAATTCCAGATTCTTGAGCTTGCCCTCGGCACGCCGTCGCGTGAGGAGCCCGTGCTCGAGCGTGGCGACGCCGGCGGAATCGTAGCCGCGGTATTCGAGGCGCCTGAGCGCGTCGATCAGCTGCGGGGCGACCGGCTCACCGCCGATGATTCCGATAATGCCGCACATCCGTCTCGCTAGACTCCTCGATCGTCGTTGCAGCGGAACCCGCTAAGGCATTAACCGTTAGGGGCATTTGTACCGGATACAAAATAAAAAAACGTTTCGCCCCGTAACAGAGCCGCCGGTAAGCAGAATATGCCGAACATCGCGGCTTAATCGCCCGAATGCGCTTTCTTTTTGCCGAGCGATTTCAGCCCGCGCAAGCGCGCCGCCCAACCTTCCTTAATGACCTGCTTGCCCCGTGCCACAGCCAGCGCGTCCGCCGGCACGTCCTCGGTGATCACCGAGCCGGACCCGATATAGGCGCGCGCCCCGATCTCCACCGGCGCCACCAGGGCCGAATTCGAGCCGATGAATGCCCCCTCGCCGATGGTGGTGCGATGCTTGGCGCTGCCGTCGAAATTGCAGGTAATGGTGCCGGCTCCGACATTGGCGTTGGCGCCGACGACGGCGTCGCCGATATAGCTCAGATGATTGGCCTTGGCGCCGGCTTCGATCACGGCTTGCTTGACCTCGACGAAATTGCCGACGCGGGCGCCATCGCCGAGCCGAGTGCCCGGCCGTAGCCGGGCAAACGGCCCGACCGATGCCCCTTTGCCGACATGGGCGCCGACCAGGTGGGAAAACGAATGGATGACCGCGCCATCCTCCACCGTGACCTTTTCGCCAAACACGACATAGGGCTCGACCACCACGTCCTTGCCGAATTTGGTGTCGCTGCACAAAAAGACCGTCTCCGGCGCAACGAAGGTGACGCCGGCGTCGAGCGCGGCCTTGCGCAGGCGCTGCTGGGCAACCGCTTCCGCTTCGGCGAGCTGGCTTTTGGTGTTGATCCCGCGCACTTCGTCCTCCTCGACTTCGACCGCGACCGCGTTGAGCTTCATGTCGCGCGCGATGGCGACCGAATCGGTCAAATAATATTCGCCCTTGCGATTGTCGGCGCCGATCCGCTCCAGGATGGCGAGCGCCTGCGCGCCTGAGAGCGCCATGATGCCGCCGTTGCACAGATCGATGGCGCGTTCGCTGGCGCTCGCGTCGGCCTCCTCCCGAATGGCAATGAGCTTACCGCCGGCGACGATCAGTCTGCCATAGCCTGCCGGATCGGCAGGCCGGAATCCCAGCACCGCCACTGCGGCGTTCGCAGCCAAGGCCGCCCGCAGCCGCTTAAGCGTCGCCGGACGAATGAAGGGCGTATCGCCGTAAACAATCAGAATATCGTCCGGATGTCGTTCGATCGCGGATTTCGCCGCCAGCACCGCATGTGCCGTTCCCCGCCGCTCGCCCTGCACGAAACATTGGGCGCCGGGTGAAATGCGCAAAGCCTCCGCGGCGACAGCCTCTTGTTCCGGCCCGATGACGACGGCTGTCGCCGTGACGCCGGCTTCGCCGACGGCGGCGAGGCCATGCGCCAGCAGCGAGCGCCCAGCGAGGGAATGCAGCACCTTGGGCCGCGCCGAACGCATGCGCGTGCCCTCGCCCGCCGCAAGCACGATGGCAAGACAGCTCCGAGCCTCCATCAAATCAGCCTCCGTAGCGGCTCTCATAGCCGAGCCGGCGAGTCACTGAAAGTCATTCAGGCCGAGCGAGCATCGCCAGCGAGAGCCCGCAATCCATAACTACGGTTCTTGAGGCAGATCCGGTCGTGACAAATCTGCCAATTCTGTGGTTATGGATTCCGGGCTCGCGTTGGCGCGCCCCGGAATCACGACGTGCCGAGATTAACCATGCGCCGCCCCCTCTTCCTGCCGACAGCACGCCAGTTGAACTGGCTCCTGGTGGTCGGCTTCCTTTCGCTCGGTGAGGCGCTCTATTTGCGCTATCTGGCGATCGAGAACAGCAATGTCTCGCTCGCCTGTCAGGGCGGGCTCGATACCTGGCTGTGCACCACGTTTCGGCTGACCATCGTTCTGTTCACCTACCAGGTATTCGGCGGCATCGCCCTCGCCGCGGCCTTCTTGAACCTGCTGCGTCCGTCCCTGGCGCTGGTGGCGCTGGCACTCGCGGCGGCCAGCTTCGGCGTCGTGCTGCATAATGCCGACCTCTCGGCACTCGCGGCCGGCGTGCTTATCCTGAGCTTGGCGCGCCCCGCGCCCGCTCAAGGATGAGAGCCAAGCCGATCAATCCCGCACAGAACCAGACCGACTGCCAATTGGAAAACCGCTCGTTGAACACGATGTAGGCCGCCGATAAGGCGAGCACGGCGGCGGCAACGGTCTCGGCTATCGCGCGCGAGCCCGTTGGACGCGGTGTCGACGCCAGCAAGACCAAAAAGGGTACGGCGGCTGCCGTCAGCGGCGCAAACGGAATGTCGCGGTAGCGCGGATCGAACACCAGCCCGAGCGCGGCTTCGACCGACAACAGCATCAGCGCGACGAGCGTGCCGCCGAGCGCCCAGTCGATGCCATCGCGGCGTTCGCCGCTGCGGCCAAGGAGTGCCACGAAGCGCGGCGGCGCACGGCCGGCGGCGCAAGCGACCGCACAGACGATCGGAGCGGCAGCTGCCGTCGCGGTGAAGGCGAGCGAGCGCGACCAGCTCCCGAAACTGAAGCCTTCCATCGGGACCGTCTCGATCGTCCAGCCGAACAAGACGGCGGGAAGAAACGACAGCGCGGCGATACTCGGCCACAACGATATGGCGCGGTCTTTTTTGCGACCGAAAATGAGCGCGCCGGCGAATGTCAGGGCCGTCAGCAGAATGCCGACGAGCGCCTGCAGCGGCCAATGCGGGTGATCGGAGACCGAGCCCGAGAAGCTGAATTTCGGCACGCCGGTGGCGCGGTCGAAAATCCCCCAATAACCGCCCACCGTCCCTTCAAGTGCGCGCTTCCAGGGCTGGTCGAATGCCTCGATGATGTTGACCCGAAAATTCTCGCGCTGCGCTAATGCCAGCGTCTCGGCGACCGCCCGCGCCTGGTTAGACCGTGAGGGCCGCGCGCTCTCCCGCATCCGGCCGGCGCTCGGCCAACCGAATTCGCCGATGACGATCTCCTTTCCCGGCATGGCGTCAGCGACCTTGCGCCGGATGTCGCCGACGTGGGCGGCGGCGCGCCAAGCCGGGATCGGAAAGTCCTCCCAATACGGCAGGATATGGATGGTGACGAAATCAACCGCGTTCTGCACCTCCGGATAGCGCAGCCAATACTCCCAAACATCGGCATAAGTGACCGGCACCGATATCTGGGCCTTGATTTCGCGAATGATGGCGATGAGGTCCGTCACCGACATTTCGCCGCGGAGCAGCACTTCGTTGCCGACGATGACGCCGGTGATGACGTCCGGATACTGTCTGGCGAGCGCGATCCCGATCGCGATCTGGCGGCGGGTCTTCTCGGCGTTGTTGGAGAGCCAAATTCCCTGCAGCACTTTCAGTCCATGCCGCCGGGCAATAGCGGGGACGTTGTCGAGGCCTTCCCCCACCGAATAGGTGCGTACGCAGCCGGTGTATTTGGACAACAGCGCCAAATCCTCTTCGATCTGCCGGGGCTCGGCGCGGGTCCCCTCCACCAGCGGGCTCTGCCCGCCGCGGAACGGCGTATAGGATACGCAATAAAGCTTTTGCCCGGCCGCAAGCGGGGATAGCGGCAACTCAATTGGCGCGCCGAGCCACCACCACGTCGCGCTGACGGCAAGCGCGGTGACGGCAAACGAGGCGAGCGCCGGGCCGAGCGTGGGGAGGTCTGGCGTGCGGGACACGCTTTGCCATTAGCCTTGCGATCGCCTCATGCCAAGGTCGTGCGCGCTGCCGCGATCCGCCGCTGGACAAACCGGCGCAGTTGGGCTGTTGTCATCCTGGCTGCGCCTGGAAGATGCCGTAATGGCGGCCCAATCCGGCGGCCAGGGAAACGCCCCTCTTCTCGGTTCGAGAATCGGCCCAACAAAGTTGACCCATGTTGCATCGTTCGTTCACCCTTGCCGGCGGGCTGTGCGCGGCGCTTTGGCTCCTCTCGGCTGCGGTCACTCCCTTGGCGCCGTCGGCTTTTGCCCAAAACAACGACGCCAAACCGGCGGACAAGCCGGCCCCGGCGGCTGGCGCGGCGAGCCAGGAAACCGGCAAGGAGCCACAGAAGATCGACGAGTTTGCCGAAGCGCAGCAGGCGCTCAGCGGCCCGGCCGGCCATCCCGAATGTGTGTGGCTCGGTCGCCGCGTCGTCAACCTGCTGTGGCGCGACGATCTCGATACCGCCTTCCGCCATCTCGACCTCTACGATCGATTCGGCTGTCCGAGCGCTCACATTCAGGCGTCGTTCCGCTGCCTGATCTTGCACGGAAGCACCGTCGATCCAAAGGCCGCCGACAGCCTTAACGCCCGGGTGCAAGCCTGCTGGATCAATCCTGCGATGCCGCCGGCGCCGCCCGCGGCCGCCGCCGCGCCAAGCCCCACCACCAACCGTTAACGTCGACCGGCGAAGCCGGCATTCAGCGACAGCTTAAAAAATTTGCGGAACAAGTTCCGTTGTCTTGAATTTGCCACCTCCGGAGGCTACCTGTGCCATACCGCTCGCAGGTCGCCCCCGTATCGCCCATTGTCGAACCTTGGGGAGAGGTTCGGCCATTGTTTCCTCTCCCCGCGTGGTTGAATTTCGATGCGCACCGTCGCTGCCGTGCTCGCGCTTGTGGCGTGCGTGCATGCAGGCTTGTGGGCTTCACTACGAACCAAGGAAACGGCTCCGGACTTTACCGGTCAGCTCGCCAGCATTTCCTACGCGCCGTTCGTCGCCTCACAGCATCCGGACTTTGGTGACCGGCCGACCGTCGAGCAGATCCGCGCCGACCTCAAGGCCATTGCCCCCTATACCCGCGCCATTCGCACCTACTCGGCGACGGGCGGCGCCGAGCTTATTCCGCCGATCGCCGCCGAATTCGGCCTCAAGGTCACGGTCGGGGCCTGGATCGACAAGGACAAGGCTCGCAACGAGCGGGAAATTCGCTCCGCGCTCGATCTCGCGCGCCACAACAGCAACGTCAACGCCATCGTGGTCGGCAACGAAACCACGCTGCGCGCGGAAATGAGCGTCGATGACCTGATCAAGCTCATCCAGCGCGTGAAGCGATCGAGCCCAGTGCCTGTAACAACAGGAGAAATCTGGACCGTCTGGATCGACCATCCCGAGTTGGCCTCGGCCGTGGACTTCATCGCCGCGCACATTTTGCCCTACTGGGAGGGCTTCGATGCGTCTCGCGCGGTCGACCACTCGATCGAATTTTACGACAAGCTGCGCCGCGTACATCCCGGCAAGCGCATCGTCATCGCCGAGTTCGGCTGGCCGAGCGCCGGATACAATTTCCATAACGCCAATCCCGGCCGCGTCGAGCAGGCGATGGTGATCCGCGATTTCGTCGCCCGCGCCGAAGCCTATGGTATCGATTACAACATCGTCGAGGCGATCGACCAGCCGTGGAAGACCTTTGAAGGCGGCGTCGGACCCTATTGGGGTCTGTTCGATGCCTCTCGCCAGGCGAAGTTTTCCTGGACCGGGCCCATTATCGATCCGGACTACATCAAGCGCGCCGGCCTCGCCGTGCTGCTTGGGCTATTGCTATCCTTGCCGATCCTGACGCTGAGCGGAGCGACCGCCACGCAAGCGCTGTTGCTCGCGGCATCCGCCAACGCGGTCGGAGCCTGGTTCGCCGCGATCGTCGCGTTTTGGAAGGGCCATTACTTCGTGCCCGGCGCCGCCTTTGCGCTCGCGTTGGGCGTGATCCTCTTGGTGCCGCTGGTCGCCATCGCGCTGGCGCGCATCGAGGAGATCGCCGCCATCGCCTTCGGCCGGCCGCCGCGCCGGCTTGCGGTTTCTCCGCCGTTGGTGCCGGACGCCTTCGCCGCTCCCAAAGTGTCGATCCACATCCCGGCCTATTGCGAGCCGCCGGACATGCTTAAGGCCACGCTCGAAGCCGTGGCCCGGCTCGACTATCCCAACCTCGAATGCGTGGTGGTGATCAACAACACCCCCGATCCGGCGTTGTGGCGGCCGGTCGAAGAGCATTGTCGCGAACTCGGCGAGCGCTTCAAGTTCGTCAGGGTCGAGAACCTTCCCGGCTTCAAAGCCGGAGCGTTGCGCTTGGCGCTATCGCACACCGCGGCGGACGCGGAAATCATCGGCGTTCTCGACGCCGACTATGTCGTGCAGCCGGATTGGCTGAAGGACTTGGTACCGCTGTTCGCTGACCCGCGCGTCGGGCTCGTTCAATCGCCGCAGGATCATCGCGACGGCGCCCGCTCGGTCATGCACCATGCGATGAACGCGGAATATGCCGGGTTCTTCGATATCGGCATGGTCCAGCGCAACGAAGTCAACGCCATCATCGTCCACGGCACCATGTGTCTGATCAGGCGCGCGGCGATCGATGCCATCGGCGGCTGGTCGAGCGAGACCATTGTCGAGGACGCCGATCTCGGGCTGACGCTGCTCGAACACGGCTGGACCGCGCACTACACCAACCGCCGCTACGGCTACGGACTGCTGCCCGATACCTTCGACGCCTACAAGCGCCAGCGCTACCGCTGGGCCTTCGGCGGACTGCAAATCCTGCGCAAGCACTGGCAACAGCTGCTGCCGTGGTCCGACGGCCTGTCGCGCGAGCAGAAGCGCGAATATGGCCTCGGCTGGCTCAACTGGCTGGGCGCCGAAAGTATCGGCGTGGTGGTCGCACTCCTCAATATCCTCTGGGTACCGATCGTCGCCTTCGCCAATATCGCCGTGCCGGATCGCATTCTGACCGTTCCGATCCTCGCCGCTTTCGCGGTCGCGGTCGCTCACTTTGTCGCACTGTATCGGCTGCGGGTGCGGGCGACGCCCGGGCAGATGCTGGGCGCCGTGTGCGCGGCCATGTCGGTGCAATGGACCGTGGCGCGCGCTGTCGGCATCGGTCTGTTCAAGGAGCGCCTGCCTTTCCTGCGCACGGCGAAGGGCGGCAATAGCCGCAAAGGTCAGGATTTCCCGGCCTTTTGGGAGGCCGTGATCGCCGGGCTTCTCCTGCTCGGGGCGCTGACTCTCGTCGTCACCAATTACAAGCAGGTCCACGAGATCAACATCTTCGCGGTCGTGCTCGTAGTGCAGTGCCTGCCATTCCTGTCGGCCGTCGCCATCGGGCTGATCGAAGATAGCCGCCTCAACTCGTTCGCCTACTGGCGCGGCATCGAAGCGCGGGTGCTGGAGCTGCTGCCGCACTCCAAGGTCATCGCCGAGCCGCCGAAACTGCCCGCCGAAAACCGCGTCGAAGCGGCGCAGTAGCGCCGGATTTTATTTGCGCATGATCTTTGCTGAAAACCGGTAGCCACCCCTGGATCAAGTCCGAGGGCGGGCTTTTTCGGGATCATCCGCTATCCCGCGAGCGCGGTTTCTGCGAGCCGCACCCAATACGAGGTCCCGAGCGGGATCGCTTCGTCGTTGAAATCGTACGCCGGGTGATGCAGCCCGGCGCTGTCGCCATTGCCAAGCAAAATAAATGCGCCCGGTCGCCCCTCCAGCATATAGGCAAAATCCTCCGCCCCCATGATCGGCGGAGCCTCGTTATGCACCTTGTCTTTGCCGGCGATCTCGCCGGCGACGTCGACGGCAAATGCGGTTCTGTTTGGCTCGTTTACCAGCACCGGATACCCGCTCGCGTAGGTGACTTCGGCTCTGGCGCCGTAGAGGCGCGCGGTTCCTTCCACAATCTCCCGCACCCGTTTCTGCAACAGATCGCGGACTTCGGGAGACAAGCTGCGCGCCGTACCGCGCAGCTGCGCGTGTTGCGGGATGACGTTTTCGGTGTGCCCGGCCTGGAACACGCAGATCGAGACGACCGCGGCTTGCAGCGGATCGACATTGCGGGCCACGATCGACTGCAGCTGATTGACGATTTGCGCGCCGACCAGGACGGTGTCGACGCCGCGGTGCGGCCAAGCCGCATGCCCGCCGACGCCTTCGAGCTCGATCTGGATCGTGTCGGTCGACGCCATCATCGGGCCCGGACGGATGGCGAATTCGCCGACCGGCAGGCCGGGAGCGTTGTGCATGCCGAAAACTTCCTGGATGCCGAACCGATCGAACAGGCCATCGCGCATCATCGCCCGCGCGCCGGCGCCGCCCTCCTCGGCCGGCTGGAAGATGACGATCGCGGTGCCGGCAAAATTGCGCGTGTCGGCGAGATATTTGGCGGCGCCAAGCAGCATGGCGGTATGGCCGTCGTGGCCGCAGGCGTGCATCTTGCCCGGTACCGTCGATCGATAAGGCACGCCCGTCGCCTCTTCGATCGGCAGCGCATCCATGTCGGCGCGCAGCCCGACCACCTTGGCACCGGCCTTGCGGCCGCGGATGACGCCAACCACCCCCGTTTTGCCGAGGCCGGTGACCACTTCGTCGCAGCCGAAGGTTTTGAGCTTGTCGGCAACGGACGCCGCCGTGCGGTGCACGTCGTAAAGGAGCTCCGGGTGGGCGTGGATGTCCCGCCGCCAAGTGGTGATCTCGGCGTGCAAGTCGGCGACGCGGTTAACGATCGGCATCGAGTCCTCGTTCCTGTGCTTTCCGCCCCCAAAAGCCCAGTCTAGACCAATATCTTGTTCGGCATGGCAGTGCTTCCTTATAATAATTCTAAGGCATTGAAATTATTGCATTTTTAACTTGACCGCGGATTGGGCTTGCCGCAAAGACAAGCCTGCATCCAGGCGCGAAAGACGAGTCATGGCCACCGACGGTCAGGTAGCGAAACCATCGGCGCGTTCGCCTCTCGGGCGCGCCCGCCGCGGCTTCCGCGGCCGGATTGAGGCCATCGTGGTGGCAGATGGCGCATCCGATCTGCCCCAGGATGAACTCGAGCGGCGCTTGCTTGAGCTCGGCTTCATCGAAGGGGCGACCATCGAAATCCTGCATGAGGGGGCCGTCAGCCGCGATCCCATCGCCGTGCGCGTCAACGATGCCACCGTCGCCATTCGTCGGCGCGAGGCGATGGCAATCCTCGTAGTCTGATCGGATTTTCAATGAATGTGGCCGTCCAGGCCGGCACGCGGCGCTTCGCCCTGATCGGAACGCCGAACAGCGGCAAGACCGCGTTGTTCAATGCGCTGACCGGCAGCCGGCAGAAGGTCGCCAATTATCCGGGCGTGACCGTCGAGCGCAAAACCGGCGTGCTGCGCACCCCGTCCGGCCGCAGCGTCAGCCTGGTCGATCTGCCTGGCACCTATTCGCTGCGCGCGCGCAGTCCCGACGAAGAAGTGACGCGCGACGTCGTGCTCGGACGTTTCGCCACGGAGACGCCGCCGGATCTGCTGCTCTGTGTCGCCGACGCCACCAATCTCCGTTTGGCCTTGCGTCTGGTGATCGAGCTCAAACGCGTCGGGCGGCCGCTGCTGCTCGTGCTCAACATGATCGACATCGCAACGCGGCGCGGCGTCGATATCGATCTCGACCGCATGTCGGCCGAGCTCGGCGTGCCGATCATCACCGCGGCCGCCGTTCGTCGCGGCGGCATCGATGAACTGATGCTCCGCCTCGACGCACTGGCCGCGGACGAACTCAAGGCGACGAACGAAACCGGCTGGCGGGCGCCGACCATCGGCGAACTGCGCGCCGCCCAGCGCGAGGCTGACCGCGTCATCAAGGTCGCCGTTCGCATGCCGGCAAAGCCGGACACGCTGACCACGCGGCTCGATGCCGTGCTGCTGCATCCGGTGTTCGGTCTCGTCATCCTGTTGGGCCTGCTGTTCCTGATGTTCCAGGCCGTTTTCACGTGGGCGAAACCGCTGATGGACCTGATATCGGCCGGGTTCGATGCGCTCGGCGCGCTGGTGCACGACACGCTGCAAGAGGGCCTGTTGCAGAGCTTCCTCCAGGACGGCGTCATCTCCGGCGTCGGCAGCGTCATCGTCTTTCTGCCGCAGATCCTGATCCTGTTTCTGTTCATCCTGCTGTTGGAAGACCTCGGCTACATGGCGCGCGCGGCGTTCCTCATGGACCGCATCATGGGCGGCGCCGGCCTGCACGGCCGCGCCTTCATTCCGCTGTTGTCGAGCTTTGCCTGCGCCATCCCCGGCATCATGGCGACGCGGGTGATCGACAATCCGCGCGACCGGCTGACCACCATCCTGGTGGCGCCGCTGATGACCTGTTCGGCGCGCATTCCGGTCTACACGCTGATCATTTCCGCCTTCATTCCAGCCAGGCAGGTGTGGGGCTTCGCCAACCTGCAGGGCCTGGTGATGTTCGGACTCTACGGCGCCGGCATCGCCAGCGCGCTCGGCGTCTCCTTCCTCGCCAAATACTTTTTCTGGCGTGACAACCCGACGCCGCCGTTCATGCTGGAATTGCCGGACTACAAACTGCCGCGGCTGCGCAGCGTCGCCATCGGTCTGGCGATGCGCGCCAAGATGTTCCTGCAGCGCGCCGGCACGACGATCTTCTCGATGATGGTGTTGATCTGGTTTCTCGCCTCGTTCCCGCGGCCGCCGGCCGGCGGCCGCGGACCGGCGATCGATTACAGCCTAGCCGCCATCATCGGGCACGCGCTCGAACCGGTCTTGGCGCCGGTCGGCTTCAACTGGCAGATCAACGTCGCCCTGATCCCGGGCATGGCCGCACGCGAGGTCGCGGTGGCCGCGCTCGGCACCGTCTATGCCGTCGAAGGCGGCAAGGAAGCCGCGGCGCAGATCGGCCAGGTGCTGGCGCATCAATGGCCGCTGGCGACCGCGCTGTCGGTTCTGGTCTGGTACATCTTCGCGCCGCAATGTGCATCGACGCTGGCGGTGATCCGCCGCGAAACCGGCAGCTGGCGCTGGATGGCGATTACCTTCGGCTACATGCTGGCGCTCGCCTACCTCGCCTCGCTGGTCACCTATCATGTTGCCGTGGCGCTGGGCGCGGGTTGAATGCCGGCGAGCCGCGCCGCGCCGAGGCCCGCATCAGGCTAGTCACGGCAGGCGCTTTTCAGTATGCAGGGCGCGCACGAGCCGGTAGCTCAGTCGGTAGAGCACGTGACTTTTAATCACGGGGTCCTGGGTTCGAGTCCCAGCCGGCTCACCATCGAATACAATGCAGTCCGAAGGCGGAACCGCCCTGCCGTCTTCGCAGAAAATCGGCCTCTGCCGCGACCTTAAGGAAAAGAACCCCAAGCGCGCCCGGGGGACGAAATGCGCTTGGGGCTCAGGCCGCGGTTTCATAGTCCACCGCCGCGTTCAGTTTCCGCCGCGGGCGTTCAGGCCGCGCCCAAGTTACCTCGGCATGGGTGCTGTTGCCGGCGCCGCTGTTATGGCAGAGTTCATAGCGCCACAGAGGAACGGCGGGAGGTTGTATGCTGCGCAGGCCCATCGTCACCGCTGCAATTGCAGCGATCCTTGCTATGCAGGTTCCGGCACAACCGGTCGCCGCGATGATGGCGACAACGCCGAGCCAGTTGCGAGGGGCGACTACTGCGGACAATCCCGAACTGGCCGCGTGGCATCACCATCACTACTGGCACCGGCATTACTGGCACCGGCATTACTGGCACTGGTATTTCCCCCGGTTTTGGCTGCTACCACCATGGGGCTGGTCTTGGCACCATCACCAGCATCACCACCACCATGCACCGCCCGCGACAGAGAAAACTCCTAGCAAGCCCGCCGAACCGGATACCACGGCGCCATCGCAACCCAGTCCGCAAGCTCCTAACCAGTGAATCTAAAGGAAAAGAAACCCCAAGCGCGCTCGGGGGACGAAATGCGCGCTTGGGGCTCAGGCCGGCGATGTCAGTCCATCGCCGCATTCAGTGTTCCGCCGCGATCGTTCAGGCCGCGCCGCGGTCGACCTGGTCGGGGGCGGCCTCGGTCGACCAAACGCCGCACTCGCCGCAGCTGAAGGTCCGCAGGTCAGTAAGGCCGCCGCTTCGCGGCATGGTTCGCGTGAGGTGCATCGACCGCCCGCAATTCGGGCATAGCGGCCGGACGATGCTGTGGTCGCCGACCGGCCGCTTCAATTCCTGTAACGCCAACATGGTACCTCGTTGCGGTGCATTTCAAACGAACGACTGAAATTCAAACGCACGTTTGAGACGCAGGCGCGCCGGAAACAAGGAATTTTTGTGATTTTACCCGCCCGGCTCCGCGGCAGACCGTCTCAGGGCAGGCCGCGAAGAAACTCGATCATGGCCGTGTTCACCTCACCGGCTCGCTCCTGCTGGGTCCAGTGGCCGCAGCCGGGCAGCATGATCGTGCCGCGCAGTTCGGGCACGAATTTGGCGAGACCGGGAAGGAGCTTGTCCACCGCCCGGAAGGCAACCACGATATCGCGGTCGCCGGCGACGTAGAGCGCCGGCACCGTCACCTTCAGGCCCGCGAAGGGTGCCAGCAGTTCCCAGTTGCGATCGATGTTCCGATACCAGTTCAAACCGCCGCGAAAGCCGGTGCGCTTGAACTCTTCGGCGTAAAACTTCGCGTCATCGTCCGACAGCCAGGACGGCAGCGGCGGCGGGCTGGTCAGGCCCCTGAGGAATCCGCGCTTGCGCGCCACCATGCCGACCGGCCCGCCGGGTTCGCGGCGGCGCGACGCCTCGCCCGACCCGCCGTAGAGTACAGCGCGGATGGTCAAGTGCGGATCGCGCTCAAGCTCCGCCTCGGCCACGCCGGGCTCCTGGAAATAGAGCTGATAGAAAACCGCGTCGTCGCCCTGCGACATCATGGTGGTCGGCCGGTTCGAGCCTCGCGGCAGGAACGGCACGCTAAGTCCGATCACACCGCGGAAGCGGTCGGGGCGCAGCAGGGCTGCGTGCCAGGCGACCGGCGCGCCCCAATCGTGACCGGCGATCACTGCGGTTTTTTCGCCTAAGGCATCGAGCAAACCGACGATGTCGCCGACCAGATGCAGCAGCGTGTATTTTTCGATTTCGGCGGGAGCATCAGTGCGGCCGTAGCCGCGCATGTCCGGGGCGACCGCGTGGAAGCCGGCTGCGGCCAAGGCCCGGAGCTGATGGCGCCAGGAATACCAGGACTCCGGAAAGCCGTGACAGAGCACGACCAGCGGACCTTCGCCCTGCTCTGCCACGTGCATGGCAATTCCGTTGGTCTCGATCGTGCGGTGCCTCACCTCGCTCATGGCAGTCTCCATTCTGAGCGCGCTCATGGGCGATTGCCGACTGGCGCGGCTGACCTTGAGGCGTCGAGAGAACGGCTGATCGGCCCGGCTTGACCGAAATTATGCCGAGGCGACCGGGTTTCGGCAATGCGCGCCGCGATCTAGGCGGATGTCTTGAATCGAATTTTCAAGCCGGAAGGCCATGGCAGTTTCATAAAGGCGTCGTAACGGCGCCACAGACGTCGCGCAAAGTTCCGGTTGTGCTGCGTCATGCCGGTGCACCCCCGCACCCCTTGATACCGCGCGTGACGGCCGGGCCGAAACCCTTCGTTGCGCGGCAACGAAACCAGGATGGCGACTGGGCGTTTAGAGTGCGGATGTAAGTTCGTTGCGTGCGTAGCGTGACGCTGGTTGGTTTGCGTCAGTACCCAGCGCGCCGAGTAACCCGCCGGCCCCGCGTTTGCTGCGACCGGCGGGTTTTCTTTTGTACGGGGTTAGGTGCCGTCCTCGCGAACATCGCGCTTCGTGGTCCATTGCTCTCTGGTTTCCGCGACATAGTCGGCGAAGCGGCCGGCGCTGATGGCGGCGCGGACGCCCGCCATCAAGTCCTGGTAGTAGTAGAGATTGATCAGCGAAAGGAGCGTGCCGCCGAGCGTCTCGCCGGCCTTGAACAAGTGGTGCAGGTAGGCGCGGGAAAAGTCGCGCGCCGCCGGACAGCGGCTTTCCGCATCGAGCGGCCGCGGATCGTCGGCGTGGTGCGCGTTCTTGATGTTGATCGGGCCGAACCGCGTGAAGGCGAGGCCGTGGCGGCCGTTGCGTGTCGGCAGCACGCAATCGAACATGTCGATGCCGCGCGCCACCGCTTCGAGGAGATCGGCCGGCGTGCCGACGCCCATCAGGTAGCGCGGGCGATCCGCCGGCAACGCGGGCGCGGTCTCGCCGACGATTTTCAGCATTACGTCCTGGGTCTCGCCGACGGCGAGCCCGCCGATGGCGTAGCCGTCGAAACCGATATCGGTGAGCGCGCGCGCGCTCTCCGCGCGCAGTTTTTGATCGTCGCCGCCTTGCACGATGCCGAACAGCGCGCGGCCGGCGGAGGCGCCTGCGAAGGCGCGTTTGCAGCGCTCGGCCCAGCGCAGCGACAGCGTTACCGCGCGCGCGATATCGCGCCGCTCGGCCGGCAGCTTAACGCATTCGTCGAGCTGCATGGCGATATCGGAGCCGAGGAGATTCTGCACCTCGATGGCGCGCTCCGGCGTCAGTTCCACCATGGCGCCGTCGATATGCGAGCGGAAGGTGACGCCGTCCTCCGTGATCTTGCGCAGCGGCGCCAGCGACATCACCTGGAAGCCGCCGGAATCGGTGAGGATCGGATACGGCCAGCGCATGAAGGCGTGCAGGCCGCCGAGGGCGGCGACCCGCTCGGCGGAAGGCCGCAGCATCAGATGATAGGTGTTGCCGAGCAGAATCTCGGCGCCCGACGCGCGCACGTCGTCATGATGCACGCCCTTGACAGCGCCCGCCGTGCCGACCGGCATGAACGCCGGCGTATGCACGACGCCATGCGCCGTCGTCATTTCGCCGGCGCGCGCGGCGCCGTCGCTGGCGGTGAGGCGGAAGGAGAAGGGCATGCAGTTAATCGCGTCCTGTGAGGCGTGGGATCATTAGCCTACGCCACGGGACCACGCCAATATGGGTGAGGCGATGCCGTTTCCGCGACGCCGGGAGTGCAAGTATTGAGGCGCTGCACCACTGACATCAACGACATCTGTAACGCTGGACGGACCTCCGGCTTTATAAAACCGCGTTCCAGTTTTTCAATCGGCAACGGCTCGCGACCGGGCAAGTGAAGCCGAGGGCCTTGGCGGTTGTATGTTGATGGTCAGATCGACCAAGCGTTACACAAGAGCTAAAAACGGATTTGCTATTGGGTTTCTGCTTGGTCCGATTTGAAATAGACGTCGACCTGCTGGCCGACGACGAGCGGCCCGGGATCCGGCAAATCGACAACGACCTCCAACACATCGACATCGTTGAACTTGCGCGGATCGCCCGAATTGATCCGGCTCGGCCCGACGACGCGGGCGACGGACGAAACCTTGCCATCGAACTCGCGGCCATGAAACGCCGCGGCGCGAACCAGCACACTCTGGCCGACCCGGATTCTTCCAATATCCTGCTCGTTAACTTCGGCGCGCACCCGCAAGGCCGACACATCGCCAATGACCAGCAGCGGCGGCTCCAGTGACGGCACCGCCAATTCGCCCGTCCTGGCGTTGACCCGCAAGACGACACCGTCGGCCGGCGCGCGGATTTGCGTCTTTTCCAGCGCCGCTTCCGCCACGCGCCATTCGGCCTGCGCTACATTGAGTTCGCCTTCCAGGCGGGTTGGCAATGGCGTGTCGGCCAAAGCCTTGAGCTTGGCGAGGGCGGCCAGCCGTTCGCGCACACGATCTTGCGCACGCGACAAAGCCGAGCGCGCCGTGTCGAGATCGTCCTTCGACGCGCTGCCGGCCCGCCAGTCGGCGGTCGTTTTGTCCAGCGCGGATCGCGCGTCGGCGAGGCTTCGCTCGGAATCGGCGGCCGCATCCTCGGCCTTTCGCCGATCCGCCGACGCCGCCGGCGCGGACTGATCGTTACGGGCGCGCTTATGCAGGGCGACCTGGGCGTCGGCTTCGGCCACGCGCGCCAATGCTTCCTCGTCATCGAGGCGAACCAGCAATTCACCGGCAAACACGTCTTCGTTGGGTTTGACCAGCACGTCGGCAATCCGTCCGCCCGGCAAGGGCGCCGCGATCTTGATCTCGCCCGAGCGCGGCTCGACGCGTCCAAGCGTCACCGCATCCCAGGAGCCTTGTGCCGGCGCACCCTGGGCCGCCGAACCGGACGGCGCCGGGTGCAGTTCATCGGCGCGAAATCTTGGCGCGGATTCCGGTGCCGCCGAAGCGACGGCCAACACAAGGAGCGCCAGCAGCGATAGTTTCTGGTTTCGGGTGCGCATATTACTCCTCAATCAGCTCGCATACTTCAGAGTGCGGACGGCGCTGAGGTTTGCGCCGCGCCGTTGATCGCTGACGATCCGGCCGTCTTCGATGCGAAGAATCCGGTCTGCGAACGGCATGATGCGTGGATCGTGCGTGACGATGAACATCGCCCGCGCCGGATCCTTGGCGATCTCCGCCAGCACCGTCATAACGGCCTGGCCATTCTCGCTGTCCAGCGCCGCCGTCGGCTCGTCGGCGAGGATGACGGACGCATCACCTACGATGGCGCGGGCAATAGCCACGCGTTGTTGTTCACCGCCGCTCAGCGCGCGCGGAAACGCGTTCGCCTTATGGGACAATCCAACCGTCGCCAGGGCTTTTTCCGCCTTGACCCGCGCCCGCGACGAGTGCTCGCCGCGCACATCGAGCGCCAAACGGACATTTTCCGCAGCGGTCAAAGTCGGGAACAGATGATAGGATTGAAATACGAACCCGACATTGTCCCGCCGAAGTTCAGCCAGTTGTTCCGAGTCGAGCCCCGTCGTCGAGCGGCCGCGAATTTGTACGGTGCCGATCGTCGGCGACAACATGCATCCAAGCACGGAGAGAAGCGTGGTCTTGCCGCTGCCCGACGGACCCATCAGCAGGGTCAATTCGCCGCCGGCGAGCGACAGATTGATACCTTTGAGCGCGTCGACGCGCCCGGGCCCCTCGCCGAGAGCCATCGCAATGTCGGTTGCCTTGATCATGGTTTTTGTCATTGCGCGAATACCAGGATGGGATCGATGCGCGTCACGACCCTGATGGCCGAAACGGCAGCGATCGCGCACATCATGACCGTGAGCCCGAACAGGCCGACGGTCAGTTCGGGGGTCATGACAATGGGCAAGGCGGCATCGGCGGTCATCTTCACCAGCGCCAGATCGATAGACGCCGCAATAGAGAAACCGACGACGGCGCTGATGAGCGCCTGGGCGAGAATGACCTTGAGGATGTAGATGCGCGACGAGCCGATGGCGCGCAGCGTCGCAAACTCCTTGAGATGGTCCTTCGTGCTTGAGTAGAGCGTCTGCGCGACGATGATCGTGCCGACGATGATGCCGAGTATGGCGCTGCCCAAGAGAGCAGCCCCGGCGCCGGTGTCAAACAGCCAGAACACGCGCGTGCGGTGACGAAACTCCTCGGACGTCAGCACCTCCGCGTCGGACAGGCTGGCGCCAAGCCGGCTGCGAACTGCCGCGGCATTTGCGTTCGGCGCGATGCGCACGATGAAGTAATTGGCCTTATTGGGCGGCACGCCCAGATAGGTTCGCGCGCGCTCAAGCGAGGCGAAGACCTGCGGCGTCGTCGTGAATGAGCGGATACCGTTGGTGACTGCGACGACCCGCGCCTTTTGATTGTTGATTTCGGCGCGCCCTTGAATTTCCGCGATTCCGAGTTGCTCAAAATACGAGCGGTCGATCGCAACGCCGTCGGGCATCGACAGATCGTCCACACTGCCTTCGACCACGTTCCATGGCTGCAAACCGGCGG
Source organism: Xanthobacteraceae bacterium (assembly GCA_049284935.1). Lineage (GTDB taxonomy): Bacteria > Pseudomonadota > Alphaproteobacteria > Rhizobiales > Xanthobacteraceae > BOG-931. The sequence continues at coordinate 52,368 of JBAPYW010000012.1, read as the reverse complement.
ACGTCGTGGGCGCGCCGACGACGAGAACCGGGGTCGATGCGCCTCCATTCGGTTTTCGCCAGGATGCATAACCGACAACGATTGGAATCGCCTGCGTGACCCCGTCGACGGACAAGGCCTGGAGACGCTCGCGCCCGGCCAGCAGCGAGGACCCCTCAAAGCTCTTGGTTTCGGCGGGCACGATCCAGAAATCGGCCTGCGCGTGGTCGATCATTGTCGTGACCATGCGCTCGAAGCTCAGGAAGACTCCGAGCTGAACGGTGACGAGCACGATCGAGAAGACGATGCCAACGACCGTGGCGATCAATCGAACGCGGTCATGAAACAGATTGCGGGATGCCAGCGTGAGGATGAGGTTCATCGCGCCGTGCAACGAGTCATGCAATGAACGGGGACTATCGGTAATTCGCGGAACGACATGACGAACAAATCCTCAGTGTCGATGCGGCCACGGTCGGCCGCCGATGATGTCGAGATCAAATTCAGCGAACTCGCGATTCGGTGGGGTCGAACCCCTACCCGTTGTTGCACGTTGCGGGCGTTCGCATCGTCAGCACGGTTCTTGGAAATCCCCAACCCGCTCGCATCGATGCTAACCCTTGGGCAACCCTTTAATCATTTGGGTATCCCTCCACTCGGATTCAAGGGCGCGCGCTGGTCGAAGACGGTAAAGATGCCCGTCCTGAAGAACCGCCGTTTGAGCAATCAATGCGGCAATTGGAAGGCAGCATCCGCAAAGCGCGATACGTTAGCATCCAAACATGAATCGGATTCGTCACCGACGCCTTGATGTGAAGCGATTGACCAACACCGGCCATTGCTGCAATTGGCCCGTCGCGATATCTGCAGACTTGCAGGGAATGTCCGTAATTGGGCGATGAACCGACGCATGGCGACCGCGCTGAACCGCGAGGACGGCCCATTCGCAGCTCAGTAGCGTAGGTGCCCCTCCCGCTCCTTCACCCACGCCCGCTCATCTTTCATAGCCAGCACATCCAGGTCTTGCGGCGTCGCAGCCGCATCGTCGACCCACTGGCGCAGCAACGGGCCGCCGTCGATGACATCGATGGCGCGTTTGCCGTGCTCGTATTCGTAGGCGAAATCGCGCCAGAGCGGATAGTCGCGATACAAGCGGCGGATCGCCTTGAAGGCGAGCGCCTGGATGCGCCAGGGCTTGAACGCCGCGTGATCGTAGCTGGGGCCTTCGCTGTGAATCTGCACGCCGTTGCAGAGCTTGCCGGCATGCTTGTGAAACGTCGGCTCGAACCAGCACGCGCGCAGGCGGCAACCCTGCAGCCAGTGCGGCGCCAGCGCGTGCATGTCCTTGATCACTGCCCGCGCGTCGATATCGGGGGCGCCGAACAGTTCGAGCGGCCGCGTGGTGCCGCGGCCTTCCGACAGCGTCGTGCCCTCGACCATCACCGTGCCGGCGTAGGCGCGCGCCATCCATAAATTCGGCGCGTTGGGACTGGGATTGATCCATGCGCGCTCGCCGAGCGGCCAGCCGAAGCCGGGCGCGGCGTCGGGCAGCCAGCCTTGCATCGCGATCACGCGATAGTCGACATCGAGCTTGAGCGTTTTGACAAACCAGGAACCAAGCTCGCCGAGCGTAAGCCCATGGCGCATCGGCAGCGGTCCGGCGCCGACAAAGCTTTGCCAGCCCTCGCGCAGCATCAAACCTTCGACCGGCCGGCCGACCGGATTGGGCCGCTCCAGCACCCACACCGCCTTGCCGCGTTGCGCCGCCGCTTCGAGGATATAGCGCAGCGTGGTGATGAACGTATAAATCCGGCAGCCCAGATCCTGCAGATCGACGAGGATGACATCGAACGTCTCCATCATCGCAGCGGTCGGCTTGCGCACTTCTCCATACAAACTGAAGACCGGGATGCCGTGCAGCGGATCGTAAAAATCCGCCGACTCGATCATGTTGTCCTGCTTGTCGCCGCGCAGGCCGTGCTGCGGACCGAATGCGGCGGCGAGCTTGATGTCGCCGCAGGCGGCCAGCGCATCGAGCGAATGCGTGAGGTCTTGCGTGACCGACGCAGGATGCGCGAGCAAGGCGACGCGCCGGCCGCGGAGCGGCGCGCGCAAATCAGCTTCGGCAATCAGTCGATCGATGCCAAATTTCATGGTGGCTACGCTTAAGAAATTTCACACGCAAAGCAATCGGAATGATGAAAGTCCGGTTGGCCGGGCGGGTGCGCGAGCGCCCAATAGGATTTTCGGCCGCCGGTTTCTTCGATCACCGCCGCGAGGGCGAGACGCCATTCGGCATCGCGCGGCAAGCCCGACAAATCCAGCGCAGCTTGCAAGGTGTAGCGCTCGGGCGCCGCTTCCACGTCGATCCGCGGCGCGCCGATCTCGGTCGCAACACGCATTCCGCTTCGAGAGCGATTGAACCGGTAGGCCGCCCATTGTGTCGAGGGCGCGAAATTGAATTCGTAGTAGGCCTCGCCCGGCAAAGGACGCACGAAGGCCTCGAAGCAAGTGTGCCGCCAGAGCTCGTCGGTACGCGCTGCCGCCGTGACCGGCGGCAGGCGCAGATCGCCAATCTTGCCGGTCACGACATACGAGAGCAGCAAACTGCCGGCGCGGGGACGCGCAACCTCCACTTCGAGGTGTGCCGCGGCGAGGCAGAGCGAGTCCGGATGAAGTCGTAACGACTGGCGCATACCGCTTCCATCTTCTAGAGCGAGATGACTTATCTTCGAATCGTCATCCCGCTCTAAGTTCTTGTTTTATCGCGCGTCCGGACGGAAAACCGGTTTCCACTTTTCCTGGACGCGCTCTAAGCGAAGATTCATCGATTTCGTGGTTCGCGTCGCTTGAACATTACGCCCCCAGCTTATAGGTTCACCACAGTTTTGGAGGATCGTTACATGAGCGCAGATGGCAACTGGAATCTCTTGGTGTCGACGCCAATGGGCGACCGTCAGGCCACCCTTTCGGTGAAGACCGACGGCAATGCGCTCACGGGCAGCCAAGGGACCGAGGGAAATTCGGCGGACATTTTCGACGGTACGGTCAATGGCAACGAAGCGTCCTGGAAGGTATCGATCACCGACCCCATGCCAATGACGCTCGAATTCACCGGCACGATCAATGGCGATGCGATCAGCGGCAGCGTGAAACTGGGAGCGTTCGGCACCGCTTCGTTCTCCGGCACCCGCGCCTAGCGTACCTACCGGAACAACAAACAAGCATCGCCGTAGGAATAGAACCGGTAGCCGCCCGCAATGGCATGCGCGTAGGCACGCCGCATCGTCGCAAGCCCGCAGAAAGCGCTCACCAGCATGAACAAGGTCGAGCGCGGCAGATGGAAATTGGTCAGCATCGCGTCGACCGCGCGGAAGCGGTAGCCCGGCGTAATGAACAGCGCGGTCTCGCTGGAAAATGCCGCCAGCGTGCCGTCCTCCACCGCCGCGCTTTCCAGCAGCCGCAGCGCGGTCGAGCCGACCGCGACGATGCGCCCGCCGGCGCGCCGCGTGGCATTGAGCGCCGCCGCGGTCTCGGCGCTGACGACACCCCATTCCGGCTGCATATGGTGAGCGGACGTGTCTTCGGCCTTGACCGGCAGGAAGGTGCCGGGCCCGACATGCAGCGTCACGCGATGCAGCGCAATCCCGCGCGTGCGTAAATCCTCGACGAGGGCGTCGGTGAAGTGCAGGCCCGCGGTCGGCGCCGCCACCGAACCCTCCTCGCGCGCGAACATGGTCTGGTAGTCAATGCGGTCGCGCTCATCGGCGGCGCGGCGGCCGGCGATATAGAGCGGCAACGGCATGTCGCCGCGTTCCGCGAGCGCCTGATCGAGCACCGCGCTATGGAAGGCGAAGGCGAGCGTCACTTCGCCGCCCTCGCCCTTGGCCTCGACGGTGGCGTCGAGCTGGTCGAGGAAACACACGCGGCCTTCGCTGCCGAAACGCACGACGTCGCCGACGGCGAGGCGCTTGCCCGGTTTCACCAGGGCGTTCCAGCGCGAGCCGTCGAGCCGCTTGATCAGCGTCGCGGCGATAGCCGGCTCGCGGTCGCCGCGGCCGATGCGGCGGCCGTGAAGGTTTGCCGGGATCACCTTGGTGTCGTTGACGACCAGCGCATCGCCTTCCCGCAACAGGCCCGGCAGGTCGCGCATCGTGCGATCCTCGAGCTCGGTTGCGGCGCCGGGGCGCACCACCAGGAGCCGCGCGGCATCGCGTGGAGAAACCGGCCGCAGCGCGATGCGGTCCTCGGGCAAGGCGAAGTCGAACAGGTCTGTGCGCATGCCCGACTCCTACTGCATTCCCGCCGGCGCGGGAATGAGCGGAGCTGCGAAGCTATTTCCCGGACTTGTCGCTGATGGTGCGGTCGTCGACGAAGCGAATGGCGATCGGGCGCCCGGCGACGGCGTCGCCCATGCCTTCGCTGAAATGCAGCGGCGTGCAGCGATTGAGCGCCGCGTTCACGGCGTCGCGATAGACGTTGCGCACGTCGGCCGGCACGTCATGGGTCGCATAGGTCATGCGTGGCGGGGCAATTATTTCGCCGTCGCGCTTGAAGGCGAAGCGGATGGTGTATTCCATGCCATGCCGTGCCGCGTCCTTCTGGGGCGGGACCCAGCAGGCGCGCAACGCCGCAAACATGTCGCGGATCGTATCGAGCGCGTGATCCTCCTTACTCCCCTCACGATCGCCGGCATTGGCATCGCTCCCGCCGGCGGGCTTGCCCGTCGGGTCGTTGTCGTCGGTGGAGACAATGGTCAGCCGCAACGCCCCGCCAAGCGCCGGCAGGTCATAGGGAAAGCACGGGCCGCGATGGAACGCGCCGCAGAATGACGGATGACAGGTATGTCCGCTCAAGACGCTGCAAGGCGCGCGCGCCGGCGGCAGATGATTGAGTTTCGATGTTTGGCCCGCCGCAGGCGGGCCGCCAAGGCTGAGCGTGGCGCAGACCGCAACAATCGCCTTGCCGGCCGCGCGCATGGATCGTTACGGCTTGCCTTACGGCTTGGCGTCGGCCGCCACCTGCATATGGATGATGCGGTCGGGATCGGCCGGCGGCTCGCCCTTCTTGAGCTTGTCGACTGCGTCCATGCCGCGGACGACCTCGCCGACCACCGTGTACTGGCCGTTGAGGAACGAGCCGTCGGCGAACATGATGAAGAACTGGCTGTTGGCCGAATTGGGACTGCTGGCGCGGGCCATACCGACGGTGCCCCGCTTGAACGGCACCTTGGAGAATTCGGCCTTGAGGTCGGGGTATTTCGAACCGCCGGTGCCGTTGCCGTATTTGCCGTCGCCGGTCTGCGCCATGAAGCCGTCGATGACGCGATGGAACGGCACGTTGTCGTAAAAATGCTCGCGCGCAAGTAATTTCAGCCGCTCGGCATGGAGCGGAGCGACTTCGGTGTTCAACTTGATGATCACCCGGCCGTATTTGGTGTCGAGGTAAAGCGTGTTCTGCGGATCGAGACCGGGCGGGAGGGTTTCGGCGAGGACAGGTGCTGCACACATGATGGCGAACAGTACGGCAAGGACGCGGGTCATGTCATCTCCCGGATGAGTTTTTTCAGCCTTTGGCGAATTTCTTCTTCAGCCGCACCGCAACCGCCGCGGGCACGAAGGCCGAGACGTCGCCCCCCATGCCGGCAATCTGCCGCACCAGCGTGGCGGTGATCGGGCGCACCGCGGGCGAAGCGGGAATGAATACGGTCTGCACTTCGGGCGCCATGGCGGCATTCATGCCGGCCATCTGCATTTCGTAGTCGAAGTCGGTCGCGTCGCGCACGCCGCGGATCAGCATCGTGGCGCCGACCCGCCGCGCCGCCGTGACCACGAGGTCGGCGAAGGTGGTGCAGGCGATCTCGCAGCCCGCGGCGCGGGCCAGCGGTCCGCAAATCTCCTCCAGCATGGCGAGCCGTTCCTCGGCCGAGAACAACGGCGCCTTGCCGGGATGGATGCCGACTGCCAGCACCAGCCGGTCGGCGAGGCGCACGGCGCTTCGCACCACGTCCAGGTGGCCGTTGGTCATGGGATCGAACGACCCGGCGAACAGGGCAATGCGCGGCATGGCGGCGGTCTAGCCCGCGCCCGGCCGCGCCGCAAGGCGGGGAGTGAATTTGTCATCGGGGAAGGAGGGAAAAATTGGCGGCGCGCGGGAACTCGGGCAATTCACATTGGTTCTCAGGGCGGTGTTGGAAACGGCAAAATTGTGACGGCCATCAACGAGGACATGGCACGTGTTGGGAAGAATGCCACCCAGTCAAGCCGCGACCCTCCGCAGAAAAGGGCGCAAACCAGGGACCGGTGTCATGCTCAAAACCGTTTACGCCATCGCTGCCGCTGCGATCGTAGCGGCCTCATTCGTGGGCACCCTCAGTCTGTCACCCGAAGTCGAAGCCCGCGGATCGCTGCCCGGCGTCAAAGCCGATCGGGCCGACACGCGCCCGCTGGCCAAGGACTGCTCGCAGCAGGCTTGGCCCTATTTCGAACCCGCCTGCCTGCGCGATACGCGCCATCCGTATGGTCAGGCTCGCGAGGTGCGCCTGATTTCGGCGGATCGCCCAGCGGCGGCAAATTCCAAGCGCTAGCCCCCCTTCCTGCCCCCCAGCAATGGTGTCGGGCACGCGGCGGGCGTGCCCCGCTTTGCGATCGTAAGCGCTGCCGAACAGGCGGCGTTTCATCCGCGCGAGAATTGCGCTAAGACCCGGCCAAGCGTTTGGTTCGGGCATCATGATCGTTCTGATCGACAATTACGACAGTTTCGCCTTCAACCTCGTGCACTATCTCGGTGAACTGGGGGCGGAGGTTCGCGTGCACCGCAATGACAAGATCACCAGCGCCGCCGTCGTCGACGCCGATCCGGACGCCATCGTGCTTTCGCCCGGCCCCTGCACGCCCAAGGAGGCCGGCATCTGTCTCGATCTGATCGCGGCGGTTGCCGCCAAAATCCCGATTCTCGGCGTCTGCCTGGGCCATCAGGCGATTGGCGACGCCTTTGGCGGCAAGGTCGTGCGGGCGCCGGTACCGGTGCACGGCAAGCTGTCCGAGATCCGCCACGGCAGCAGCGGAATTTTCCACGGCATCAACGCGCCGTTCCAGGCGACCCGCTATCATTCGCTGGTGATCGACCGGACGAGCCTGCCGGGCGAACTGACGGTGACCGCGGACACCGAGGACGGCCTGATCATGGGGGTGGCGCACAAAAGCCTGCCCGTGCACGGCGTGCAATTCCATCCCGAGAGCATCGCCTCGGAGCACGGCCACTTGATGCTGCAAAACTTTCTCGACATCGCCGCGGCCTGGAATACATCGACTGGCCGCCGACCGCCGGCGCAGGCCGCACCGCGAAAACTGCCGGCGCGAGTCAATTGAGAGTTCCATCGTGACCGACGCATTCAGGGCGCTCATCGGCAAAGTCGCGACCGGCGCTGCGCTGACGCGCGACGAAGCGGCGAGCGCGTTCGAGCAGATGATGTCGGGCGAAGCGACGCCCTCGCAGATGGGCGGCCTTTTGATGGCGCTGCGGGTACGCGGCGAGACGGTCGAGGAAATCACCGGTGCGGTCTCTGCCATGCGCGCCAAAATGCTGCGGGTGAACGCGCCGCCCGATGCCGTCGACATCGTCGGCACCGGCGGCGATGCCTCGGGTTCGTTCAACATCTCCACCTGCGCGGCGCTGATCGTCGCCGGCGCCGGCGTTCCGGTCGCCAAGCACGGCAATCGCGCGCTGTCGTCGCGCTCGGGCGCGGCGGACGTGCTCGCCGCGCTCGGCGTCAATATCGATCTGACGCCGGAGGCGATTGGGCGCTGCATCCGCGAGGCCGGCATCGGCTTCATGTTTGCGCCGGCGCATCATCCGGCAATGAAGAATGTCGGGCCGACCCGCGTCGAGCTTGGCACGCGCACGATCTTCAACCTGCTCGGCCCGCTCTCCAACCCGGCGGGCGTGCGGCGGCAGATGGTCGGCGTGTTCTCGCGGCAGTGGACCCAGCCGCTGGCGCAGGTCTTGAAAAATCTCGGCGCCGAGCGGGTCTGGGTGGTGCACGGCTCCGACGGGCTCGACGAGATCACCACGGCCGGGCCGACCAGCGTGACCGCGCTCGAAGACGGCGCCATCAAGAGCTTCGAGATTTCGCCCGAGGACGTCGGTCTGCCTCGGGTCAAGCCGGAAACCTTGCGCGGCGGCGATGCCGCGGTCAATGCCGACGCCTTGCGCGGCGTTCTCGCCGGCAAGGATTCCGCGTTTCGCCACGTGGCGCTCATCAATGCGGCTGCCGGGCTCGTGGTCGCGGGTAAGGCGAAGACCCTGAAGGAGGGTGTCGAGCTTGCCGCCCACGCGGTGGATTCCAGGGAAGCAGAAGAGCGGCTCGATCGGCTGATCGTGGTCTCCAACGATGGCTGACATTCTCGCTGACATCGCCGCCTATAAGCGCGAAGAGATCGCCGCGGCAAAGCGCCGTCGCCCGCCGGCGGCGCTCGAACGCGACGCCAAGGCCGCGAGCGCGCCGCGCGGATTCTTGGCGGCGATCGAGCGCCGGCGCGCGGCGGGCGACTATGCGCTGATCGCCGAAATCAAAAAGGCGAGCCCATCGAAAGGGCTGATCCGGGAAAAATTCGATCCGCCGGCGCTGGCGGCCGCCTATCAGGCCGGCGGCGCGACGTGTCTGTCGGTGCTGACCGATGCGCCGTCTTTCCGGGGCTCGCTCGATCATCTTCGCGCGGCGCGCGCGGCCTGCGCGCTGCCGGTGCTGCGCAAGGATTTCATGTACGACCCCTACCAGGTGAGCGAAGCGCGCGCCGCCGGCGCCGATTGCATCCTCGTCATCATGGCGGCGGTCGATGATGCCTGTGCTGCGGCCCTCGAAGCGGCGGCATTTGCGCTCGGCATGGACGTGCTGGTCGAGGTCCACGATGAAGAGGAGCTGACGCGAGCGCTGCGCCTGAAATCGCGGCTCATCGGCATCAACAACCGCAATCTGAAAACCTTCGAGACGACGCTCGCAACCAGCGAACGCCTGGCGGCCTTGGTCCCGGCCGGGCATGTCGTCGTCGCCGAAAGCGGCATCTTCGCACCGGACGATCTTACGCGGCTCGCCAAAGCCGGCATTTCCACGTTCCTCGTCGGGGAAAGCTTGATGCGCCAGAACGATGTCGCGGCGGCGACGCGCGCGCTCATCGCCCGCAGCCCCGCGCTCGCTCCGGCACGGTGAATGCCGTGGCGCCGCGGAAAAAACTTAGCCATCTCGGCGCCCGCGGCGAGGCCCGCATGGTGGACGTCTCGGCGAAGCCCGCGAGCGAGCGCGAAGCGCTCGCCGAGGGGCGCGTGCTGATGCAAGCCGCAACGCTCGCCATCGTGCAAAACGGCGACGCGAAAAAAGGCGACGTGCTCGGCGCCGCGCGCATCGCCGGCATCATGGCCGCGAAGCGCACGCACGAACTGATCCCGCTCTGCCATCCGCTCGCTATTTCGGAGGTCGAGGTCGATGTCAGGCCCGACGCCAAGCTTCCCGGCATTCACGTCAGAGCGCGGGTCAAGGTCGCGGGACAAACCGGCGTCGAGATAGAAGCGCTGACCGCCGTCGCCGTCGCCTGCCTGACCATCTACGACATGGTGAAGGCGGTCGAACGCGGCATGCGCATCGAGGGCATCCGGCTCGTCGAGAAACGCGGCGGCCGCAGCGGCCATTATCGCGCAGAGGAGTAAAGCGGTGGCGTTGCTGTCGGTCACTGAGGCGTTGGAACGCGTCCTCGCGCGCGCCGCGCCGCTACCTGTCGAAGAAGCCCCGCTCGCCGAGGCCGACGGCCGCGTGCTTGCCTATGCGCTCAAGGCCCGGCGCACACAGCCGCCGGCCGACGTCTCGGCGATGGACGGCTATGCCGTGCGCACCGACGATGTGGCGAACGCACCGGCGCGCTTGAAGATCATCGGCGAGGTCGCCGCCGGCCGGCCTTTTGCGCGCGCGGTGGGTCGCGGTGAGGCGGCGCGCATTTTCACCGGCGGGGTGGTGCCGGACGGCGCCGACACGGTGGTGATCCAGGAATTCACCAAGCGGGAGGGCGATTGCGTCGAGGTGCAACGGCCGACCACCAAGGGCCGCCACATCCGCGCGCAAGGATTGGACTTCACAGCGGGCGACACACTCCTCCCCGCCGGCCATCGGCTCACGGCGCGCGACCTTGCGCTTGCCGCCGCCATGAACCATCCGCTCGTTCCCGTGCACCGCCGACCGAAAGTCGCCATGTTCGCCACCGGCGACGAGCTGGTGCCGCCCGGCGTCGAGCCGGGCTCCGGCCAGATCGTCAGCTCCAACACCTTTGCGATCGCGGCGCTGGCCCGCACGGAAGGCGCCGAAGCCGCGGACTTCGGCATCGTCGCCGACCGGCTCGACGATACGGTCGCGGCAATCCGGCGCGCGCGCGAATACGGCGCCGACATTCTCATCACCTCGGGCGGGGCTTCGGTCGGCGAGTACGATCTCGTGCAGAAGGCGTTTGCCGCCGAGGGCATGGAATTGTCGTTCTGGAAATTGGCGTTGCGGCCCGGCCGTCCGCTGATGCACGGCCGGCTCGGCGCGATGCAGGTTCTTGGCGTTCCGGGCAACCCGGTTTCCGCCTTTGTCTGCGGTTTCCTGTTCCTCGTGCCGCTCATCCGCCGCCTCGCCGGACGCTCCGATCTGACCATGCCAACCGAATCGGGGCTGCTCGGCTGCGACCTCCCCCCGAATGACGAGCGCGCGGATTACCTGCGTGCGACGCTCAGCGAGGGCCCGGAGGGCTTGCTGGCAACCCCCTTCCCGGTCCAGGACAGCTCCATGATGGCGCCGCTGGCGAAAGCCGATTGTCTTTTGATCCGAGAACCTTATGAGCCGGCGGCGAAAGCGGGCAGCCGCTGCACGATCATACGATTGCAGCATTAGCGCCGATCATCGCTGTTTCGGCGGTGATGCAAAAAAGCCCGGGGCGCGCAGCCCCGGGCTGAGATAGTTCAGCGATCGCATGACGCTATCGGCCGAACCAATTGAAGCGCCAGACCAATCCCGAGGTAATCGTCTGGTTCGTTTTGAGCATGTGCTCTGCGACGCCAAACGGCGCGCCCGTCGCCGTAGAAAAGATAGGAACGTCAGCAGCCGTGTAGCTGGCGTACCGATATTCGGTGCGCCAGAACAGTCCGCGGATCGGAACCCAGGACATATTCAGCGCATATTCGGTGCCGCCGCCTAGGAACCAGCCGGAATAGGTATTGGCCGAAATACTCAGGCCAGTAGCTACAGGCGGTGCAAATGCGGAGAACAAATTCACCTGATCAAAACGCGTTGCGGTGTAACCGCCATCGACGTAAGTCAAGAGTGAAGGCGTGACCAGATATCCGAGGCGGCCGCCCACGTACCAGGCGCCGGTCTCTTTTTCGCTGCCGGTAACCGGTCCGGACGGATCGCCGAACGTACCCTGCAGGTCCATGAAGTCGTAGTCGCCGAAGGCACCGATCACGAAATTTCCCAGGGCGGCTACACCGAACTGGTAATCGCAGCCCCCGCCGAACCTGCCGAGCCAACCTCGGCCGCCATTCGTGACCGTGGTTCCGATCGGGACAAGGCCGGGAGACGTTTCGGAGTGGTTGTCCTGATTGTACATGCCGTAGCCGACGCCGCCATCGAGATAGCAGCCGGTCCAGGTCGGAGGCGGCGGTGGCGGCGCCTTGAGCGGCACACCCATGTCTGCCGCAACCGCGGAGCCCGACAGCAAAGAAAGCAGCGCGACAGAAGTAACGAAAACTCGGGTCATGTTGTCCCCCTGTACAAATTCGCAGTGAGCAGCAAATCAAAGCGTATGTGACGTAGGGTAGCACGTACCGCGCGCCGAATCCGTTGTACGAGCGCCACACGGCTCCAAAATTATTGTTGACCTACCCCGCCCGGTCGTCCCCGAGCGGCGGCCCCCCGCGCGAACCGAATCGACCGCGCCGGCGGCGATGCCGGGTCCTGAGCGTAAGTGAGGGTCCGGGATGCGATGCTCGCGCCATTCAGGACAGGTCTCCGACGCGTCGCTCGCGAAGGCTGATTATCCCGTGATCCGAGAGCCTTACCAACCGGCGGCGAAAGCCGGCGGCCGCTGCAAGATCGTTAAGTTCCAGCGTTAAGCGGGCGTTGGACGCGATCCCCGTTTTCTTCACTTCAAATTAAATGGTTGCGGAACACATATGGAACGGATAGTGTCCGTTCATGATTTGTTTCGGCCGCGGCCGCACAGCCAGGGAAAGCGCCAATGCTCACACGCAAGCAAGCTGAACTCTTGCGTTTCATCCATGAGCGCCTCAAGGAGGCCGGAGTTCCACCTTCGTTCGATGAAATGAAGGATGCGCTCGACCTGCGCTCGAAGTCCGGCATTCATCGACTGGTCACCGCGCTCGAGGAGCGCGGTTTCATCCGCCGCTTGCCCAATCGGGCACGCGCCATCGAGGTAATCAAGTTGCCCGAGTCGGTGGCCCACGGCATCGCCTCGAGCCGCGCGCGCGGCTTCACGCCGAGCGTCATTGAAGGAAATCTCGGCCGCGTGCGCACCGCCTCGGAAGATGAAGGCGGCCGGCCCGTCGCCGTGCCGGTGATGGGCCGCATCGCCGCGGGCACGCCGATCGAAGCGATCCAGACCCGCAGCCACACCATCAACATGCCGGCCGACCTGTTGACCACGGGCGAACATTTCGCGCTCGAAGTGCGCGGCGATTCGATGATCGAAGCGGGAATACTCGATGGCGACATCGCGCTGTTGAAACGCAGCGACGCCGCCGACACCGGCGACATCGTCGTCGCCCTGATCGACGACGAGGAAGCGACGCTGAAGCGTTTCCGGCGGCGCGGCGCCTCGATTGCGCTCGAGCCCGCCAACACCGCTTACGAGGTGCGCATCCTGCCGCCCAACCGCGTGCGCATTCAGGGCAAGCTGGTGGGGCTGTTCCGGCGGTATTAGGAACTTATCATTGCAGCGGGCCGTTTAGTTGCCGCCGCTGGCAACCTTGGCCCAGCTGTCGCGCAGCCCGACCGTGCGGTTGAACACCAGCTGGTCGGCGGTCGAGTCCGGGTCGCGAGTGAAATAGCCAAGCCGCTCGAACTGCACGGCATCGGCCGAAATTTGCGCGGCCAACGCCGGCTCGACGCGCGCATCGGCAATCACTTCGAGCGACTGCGGATTGAGGTCGGTGGCAAAGTTTGCGGCATTCGGATCGGGGCGCAGGAACAGCGGATTGTAGAGGCGTACTTCTGCCGGCACCGCGTCCGCCGCCGAAACCCAATGCATCGTCGCCTTCACCTTGCGGCCGTCCGGCGCGTTGCCGCCTTTCGTCGCCGGATCGTAGCTGCAGCGCAGCGCGATCACTTCGCCGGCTTTATCCTTCACCACCTCGCGACAGGTGATGAAATAGGCGTAGCGCAGCCGCACCTCGCGGCCCGGCGCGAGGCGGAAGAATTTCTTCGGCGGGTCCTCCATGAAATCGTCGCGCTCGATGTAGAGCTCGCGGCCGAAACGCAGGCGCCGCGTGCCGGCACTGGCATCCTCGGGATGATTGACCGCCTCGACTTCCTCGCTTTGGCCCTCGGGATAATTTTCGATCACGACCTTCAGCGGCCGCAGCACGGCCATGCGCCGCTGCGCCATCCTGTTGAGCTGCTCGCGGATGGAAAATTCCAGCATGCCGACATCGACGACGCTGTTGGCCTTGGCGACGCCGATGCGCTTGACGAAGTCGCGGATCGCGGCCGGCGGCACGCCGCGCCGGCGCAGGCCCGCCAGCGTCGGCATGCGCGGATCGTCCCAGCCGCCGACATGACCGCCGCGCACCAGTTCGGTGAGCACGCGTTTCGACAGCACGGTGTAGGTGAGATTGAGCCGGGCGAATTCGTATTGATGCGGGTGCGACGGCACCGGCAGGTTGTCGAGGAACCAGTCGTAGAGCGGCCGATGATCCTCGAATTCCAGCGTGCAGATCGAGTGCGTGATGCCTTCGATGGCGTCCGATTGGCCATGGGCGAAATCGTAGCTCGGATAGATGCACCATGCCGTAGCGGTGCGCGGATGCTCCGCGTGCAGGATGCGGTAGAGCACCGGATCGCGCAGGTTGATGTTGCCGGACGCCATGTCGATCTTGGCGCGCAGCACGCGCGCGCCGTTGGCAAATTCACCGGCGCGCATGCGGCGGAAGAGGTCCAGATTTTCCTCGATGCTGCGGCCGCGATAGGGGCTCTCGGTGCCGGCCTCGGTCAAGGTGCCGCGGGTGAGCCGCGTCTCCTCCTGCGTCTGGTCGTCGACATAGGCCTTGCCGGCGCGGATCAGGTATTCCGCCCATTCGTACAGCCGCTCGAAATAGTCGGACGCGTGATGAAGATGCTCGCCCCAACCGAAGCCGAGCCAGCGCACGTCGCGCTCGATGGCGTCGATATATTCCTGTTCTTCCTTGGTCGGGTTGGTGTCGTCGAAGCGCAGATGACAGCGGCCGGAAAATTCCTCCGCTATGCCGAAGTTGAGACAGATCGACTTGGCGTGGCCGATATGCAGATAGCCGTTCGGCTCGGGCGGGAAGCGGGTGACGATCGTCTTGTGCCGGCCGGAGGCGAGATCGGCGCGAACAATGTCGCGGATGAAGTCCTGCCCAGCTTCCCGTGTGGTTTCAGCAACCGACATCAATCTTTCCCTTTGGCGGCGTGCCCTTAAGCCCACGGCGCCTCCGATTCTAAGGCATAGGTCGTGACGGCCCCCCGATTGGACAAGTTGTCCCGCGCGGTCAAGTCCGGCGTTGGCGGGGGCGTAGCCCGAATGAGCCCTCGGGTCGCGCCTTCGGCGCGCCCAAGGGTAAACTCCGCGAAATCCGGGGAAACGGGTTTGATGCGGAAATAACGCCCCGGATCTCGCTGACGCTCGATCCGGGCTACTTGCTTGAGCTCCAGATAATCACGCGCGATGCGTCCATGCGGCGAGCTGGCTGGATCGGATTATCTGGATATTCGGCGTCAGCGCCGCTTAGTTCTCGCGGCGGTCGACTTAGACTTCGCTTTCGGCGGTTTAGCACTGACCTTCGATGCGCCCTTGGCAGGGCGTCGGCCCGCTTGTTTGGCCTTGGAGGATGCGGCAGGCTTCCCTGCAGCTGCGCCAGAAGTTCCGCCTGATCCGCTGCTGGAAACGGTGTTGGCGTGCAGGTCGACCGTAAAACTATCGCCAACGCCGGTCTTGCCAGACGTTGGGTCCACGGTCACAAACACACCCGCAACCGAAGTGGGAGAAATGGTCAACCGTAAAAATCCGAAGGTGTTATCGTTGTACACTTCCAGCTTGAGAGGATTCCTGCTGGCGTCAATACCGGAGAGCGGGGGCTTGGGTACAGGCGCGGGATGCTTCGACGGCTTCAAACCCGGCAGATTGTAGTAGCCACCCATGCCGGCCACGAGATAGGGAATCTGCTTTCCGCTCACCGTTCGCGTGTATCGCTCGTACAGATGGGCGTGGCCCGAGAGATGCAAGTCCGGCTGAATACCGGCTGCACTGCAGGCCTGGTCGATCTGCTTGAGCATGGTCGGACTCGGCACATGCGAGGGGCTGCCTGTAAACGGAGGGTGATGGGTCGCGATGATCAGCGCGCGCCCTTGGCCCTTGTCCCGTTCGGCTTTCGCGGCGGCCAGCTGCTGCTGCAAGAAAGTCAACTGGGCGTTGCCGACCTTGGAATTCGCGATCACCCCTTCCGTGCCGCCCTCACTTGTATTCGAATAGAGACCAATGAATTTGACGAATGGAGCGTTCAGCGTGAAATACACACCCGGTTGATCCATGGTGGTTCGAACCGCTCCCTGGCTATCCGGACTTTGAGTGGGTTGGCTGGTGCAGAAGTTGGCGACAAAGGCGTCCAGGGACTTGGCGGTCTCGCCCGTGTAGACGGCTCCGTCGTGATTGCCTGGAATGGCGAAGATGGGCGCATTGTAATTGCGGTACGGATCGTAGAACTGTTCGAAGTAGTATTGCTCCTGGCCGAAATAATAAACCACGTCGCCGAGATGATACCAGAATGCGGCTCCGCTGGTGAGGTCGTCGGCCATGGCGTCCGCCACGGCAAACTGGAATTGCGGACTGTGAATTCCGCCGGTGTCACCTACGGTATGAAAGGTGATCTTGCCAGCGTTCTGGATTTTTTGCACAAGGTTGGCACCGATCACCGAAGATAAGTCCATCGGGGTGGTGCTCCTGGCAGGCGGGATTGGTTCTAGTTGCTCAAGCCCTTTGGCCGCCGCGTCGGCGGAAATTTCCTGCTTGCTAAAACTGCTGAAGTTATCAGGAGTCAGATTGGGATCTCCGAACGCGCGGTTAATGGACATAATTCCTCCTCCTAGATGGCGTTTTTCAGCAGTTCCAACTGTGCGAGACCGTTATTTCGAGAGGATGTGTGACTGCGAGGCCACCCGGATCGTTGCAAGGGGGTGCAAGAATCCCTCCATATCGCGACGCAATAACAAGTGGTGTATTAGCAAATCACACTTTGAAATTGCGATCAAGTGACGAACCCAATACACCGTTGGACGCCCGCTGTTGGCCGTTCGCGACATTTCCCTACGCTGCAGAATTTGGTCGCTATCAATGCGTAGTGACGCGTAGGGTGGGTTAGCGCCGAAGGCGCGTAACCCACCGGCTGAGCTTTTCGCGAAGTCCAGATGGTGGGTTACGGCGCTGCGCGCCTAACCCACCCTACGGGCTGCCACGGTCGGCAAGTGCGAGCGTGAAGAAAAACGCCCCACCTTCGATCTTAAGCCGACGATAGCGAGACATCGGAGTTTGCCGTCACAATTTGGTGGGCACGGCGCTCCGCGCCTTTTGCCCACCCTACGCTGCTACTTGCTACTTGAGTAGGTTGTCTACCAATTGTCGCAGCTTCGCTCGTTCGTCCCAAATGATGTCTGCCGCCTCGAACACCTGCGTAACGGAGGGCATATCGAGTGGCGCGCTGCGCGAAAGCTCGCCGTCGACTTCGGACTGACGCGGCGCGAAAATGGCCAATCGCAAATCCTCTTGAGTACCGGATGGATTGGCAAGTCCCACCAGACCATGCGCTACTGCGCCTCGCAGAACTGTTAAGGGGGCTACCGTCCCGGTTATTGTATCGTACTTCCGCACCTTTTCACTCCGGTCCGAAGTCAACGCGACTACCAACCGCCGAAGCGTCCTTAATCGATCTTTATGCAGAGAAGAAACCCGCCACGCGGACGGTGTCGATGTTTTTTCCACAGCTCGATCCCTCAAAAAGAACACATGCTGCGTAATATCTCCGTCCCACTGCGCCCAATTGAGTATCAGCGCGCCTATTGCCATTGTCGCCCTTTGTTCCGGCTTCAATGACCATCTAAACTCGTTTCGCGTCTGCTTTTCCTCGGGAGTCATTAGGAGGCACGTCATCCTTTGTTTTGACAAGCAAGCGTAGCTTGCTTGCTGATACCGATTAAAGGTTCGGATGATTGATTGGAGACCAGCCAGTCGATGTCAGCCTCGACAAGTACATTTCCGAAATCGGCCAGTTCGGTGTTGTCAAACCGACCAAGCTCGACAACTCGGCATTTAGCGCTGTAGGACCGAACTGCGCGACCAACAAGACAATGCACGCCGACACCGCTTCGAAGGCGTGACGCAGCGTGCCGCGTTCAAACTCGCCTTCGCGGTTGTGCTTTACCCCGTGATAGGCGTCATACCATTGGAGGCTTTTCGTCGGATCAGCCTTTGACCAGCCGGCGAATGGCCGAATTGGTTGCAGATCAGGAAAATCATGGAAGATAATTGCGAAATCGGCCAGTTTCAAAGCTTCAACGAGCTTGACGTAATCCTTAGTGGTGAACTGCCGAGCTTTGCTGCCGTTTGCCGTAAGAATCCCGCGCCAGTGCATTTCCACTTCGGTCGCCGCCAAAATCACGAGATTTCGAATCTCATGGCCGTAAACGTTCAGAGTCTTGTCAGATGGTTGTACCGTCTGACAAATGGTTTCGAGCCTACGCGCGAGCAAAGTGAGTTGGCTTTTTGCGCCAGCAACGTAAGGCTTTTCCGCCTCAACTGGAGGCGACCAGAGCCTAGGTTCGCGTGCTAACGCAAGCGGCCGCGCAATCCTCGGATAATATTCTCCGGGTCCGAGGGTCATGGGATGGAAATGGCCTTCGGTTATGTCTGGATTGAGCCAAGGCGTTTGACGTCGAATTGAATCCCAGATGCTTTCGCCAGGTTCAGCTCTAAAAAAGCTTCCGGGTCCACTCTCAGGATTTGTTACACCCATTCGAGTGGCGGTCTGAGCGTCGAAGAGCCACACTTGGCGAGGCTGGCCAGCAACGTAGTCTCTGACGTACCAGCGTTTCTCTGCGTTATGAGACATGCCTAGCTATTTCCCATGGGATGCTTAGCAAGTGGCCCGGATCGAGCGAAGCGAAATCTGGGAGTTACCCCGCCCAACACGAGAAACTTGGATTGCGCTACTCTGCATCCGGGTTACGCTTGCTGGTGACGGAGCCGGGGACGGTAAACTAACCGTCATTGCTGGGATCAGAGCGAATGGCAAAGTACCCGAAGTTTGAGGAACGGTATTGCGCGTTTGTCGATATTCTCGGCTTTAGGCAGCTCATTGATCGGCTCGACCGGAACCAAATCAAATTCCAGCTTGTGCGGAAGCTCTTGAGGACGATCCAGGGACCGTCCCAGGATCGACCATATCTGTTCGACCGCGCTGATTTTCGCGCTCAAAGCATTTCCGATGCTATTGCACTTTCCGCGAAGCCGAAGATCGAGGGTCTGTGGCAGCTTCTGTATTCTCTCGATAAGCTGAGTCTTGAGCTTCTGGACGAAGGGTACTTCGTGCGCGGCGCTATCGTTAAAGGCAAGCTGTATCACGACGATCAAATCGTTTTTGGAAGTGCCCTCGTCAGGGCGTACGAACTGGAAAGCACGGTCGTAAATTTCCCTCGGCCAACTTGTATCCCGACCCAACACGAACTTTGGTACTGCCGGCGAATTCCGACCCTACCGAGAAACACGGGATCTTATTCAGCGTCGCTTGAAAGAAGCGATCGACAACCCCAAGCACTTCGCAAAGATCAAGTGGTTCGCTTCGTACTGGAATGAATGTATCCCCGAGCAAGCCAAGGGATTCCCGCCGGTTACAATCTCTGGTCTCATTCCGAAATTCACGTTGGGCGATGAGTCTTAGGTCGTTAATAGCAAGTAGCCCGGATGGAACCCTCTGCGGGCTACGCAATGGCGACCCGTGGAATTCCAACAACAACCAAGGCTTAAAGGAGTGTTGGCCTAGGGGATTTTGCCTTGTCATTTTTTTAGCGACACGCCCTTGACATCCGTCACCGTATCGATTACATCCTCCTCCATCTCGTTCACGGAGGGACCTTTCGCGAGGGTACTTTCGAAAGTGGAACGAGGGCGGTCCCCGCGCGCGGCGTTACGACCCGCTCCCGGGCGGCTCCGGGCATCATTCACGCCGGTACTACGGCCGGTGCGGGAGATGCAGTCCCTGGACTGGGACAGGTGAAGGCGGGTAACGCCCGCTAGTTTTAAGCTGCGTGTGATCTTTTCGGAAAACCGGTTTCCACTTTTCCGGCTCACACGCTTCGCCACGTCCCAGGAAGCATGGCCTGGAGTTGAGCCAGCCGGGCGAAAGCCTCTGGCGAGAGCCGCGGCGGAGCGCCGAAAGGCGAGCGCGCCCGAAGCGCAGGCGGGTGGCAACATTCGTTTGCGTGGCGCGCGCCGCGACGACGGGGGACAGGCGGTAACGCCTTTCATCCTGACGCGGCGAATGGATGGATGCGCCTTTTGGCGCTCCGCCTCCCTCTTTATGAGCCGGAGGCGAGTCTAAAAGAGTCGTGTTGTCGTGGTCGTTTGCAAAGCTCGGGCGCGGAGAAGCGTCGCGAGAACGATGGCGGTCATCCTGCCCTGCGGTAGCGGGGAAGGGGGACCACCCGCAGCTGACGAAGTCAGCGAAGGGTGGTGGAAGGGGCGTCTCACTCGACGTGTCACCGTCGTCGCCGAAAAATCGACGCGGCTCGCGCCCCTTCCACCATCCTCCGCCCTGCGGGCTACGGATGGTCCCCCTCCCCCACTTCCGTGGGGGAGGATGCAAGCAGCGTTTCGCGCCGCGAGAAGGAGGAACATTGCGATGAGCAAAAGCGAAGAAAAGCTGTCGCCGGAAGAATGGCAGGCGCGTCATGACGCCGCCTGCGCGATCGTCGCCCGGAAGTATTGCGACCTGTTCGGGTTCTGGCGCGATTGCCGGTATAAGCCGTGCCGCAGCGCCAGGCGGTGCAGCGGCGACCAGGGCGCCTGTCTGCAGAGCCGCTACGGGAGCGTTCCCTATGAAGCCGGCATTGCCGCGCACAATCGGATGCTGGCCGAAACGCCGCCAAACGCCGACCGCTTCACCCGCGCCGCGCACGGCTATGATCCCGGGTCGCTCTGCCTGCACGGTGCAACGAGTGAGAAGATGCGAGCCAAGATGCAGGCGAAGATGCGGAAATGATCAATCTCGCCGGCGCGTCCTTCCATTCGCTGCCGGCTATGCTACACGGCGCCCGACATGAGCATCGTTCTCCGCTTCGCCCCCTCGCCGACCGGATTCCTGCATATCGGCGGGGCGCGCACGGCGTTGTTCAACTGGCTTTACGCCCGCGGCCGCGGCGGCAAAATGCTGCTGCGGATCGAGGACACCGACCGCGAACGCTCGACGCAAGCTGCTATCGACGCCATCCTCGACGGGCTCACTTGGCTCGGCATCGATTGGGACGGCGAAGCGATTTACCAATTCGCGCGCTCCGCCCGGCACCGGGAAGTGGCCGAGCAGCTCCTGGCCATGGGCCACGCCTATCGCTGCTATGCGAGCCCCGAGGAGCTCACGCAGATGCGCGAGGCGGCGCGCCGCGAAGGCCGCTCGAAACTTTATGACGGCCGTTGGCGCGACCGCGACGCAAGCGAGGCGCCGCCGGGCGTCAAGCCGGCGATCCGGCTCAAGGCGCCGCTGACCGGCGAGACCGTTATCGACGATCAGGTCCAGGGCCGCGTCGTCTGGCAGAACGAGAACCTCGACGACCTCGTTCTCTTACGCTCCGACGGCACGCCGACCTACATGCTCGCCGTGGTGGTCGACGATCATGACACGGCTGTGACGCACATCATCCGCGGCGACGATCATTTGACCAACGCCGCGCGGCAAAAACAGATCTACGACGCGCTCGGCTGGCCGGTGCCGGTGATGGCGCACATCCCGCTGATCCACGGTCCCGACGGTTCGAAACTCTCCAAGCGCCACGGTGCGCTCGGCGTCGACGCTTACCGGGCCATGGGCTACCTGCCGGTGGCGTTGCGCAATTACCTGGTGCGGCTCGGCTGGAGCCATCGCGACCAGGAGATATTTTCCACCGAGGAAATGATCGCGGCTTTCGATCTGCCGCAGATCGGCCGTTCGCCGGCGCGGTTCGATTTCGCCAAGCTCGAAAGCCTCAACGGCCACTACATCCGAGGAAGCGCCGATGCAGCGCTGCTGGCGGCGATCGATCAGCTGCTGCCGCACCTTGCCGACGGCGAAACAATCGCCGCCAAGATGACGCCAGAGCTCCGCAGCCAATGGCTGGCGGTGATGCCAAGCCTGAAGGAGCGTGCCAAGACGCTTCTCGATCTTATTGACGGAGCACATTTTCTACTCGCCGATCGGCCCCTGCGGCTCGACGACAAGGCAAAGGCCCTCCTCACCCCTGACGCGAGAGCCCTGCTGCGAGACATTGCCGCCGACCTCGTCGCGGCCGAGCCGTGGACGATAGAGACGACCGAGCAGGCCATGCGCGTGTTCGCCGAGCGCAGAGGCGTGAAGCTCGGCGCCGTCGCGCAGCCGTTGCGGGCGGCACTGACCGGCCGCACCACGTCGCCGGGCATTTTCGAGGTGCTCACCGTGCTCGGCAAGGCGGAGAGCCTGGCGCGCATCGCCGATCAGGTCACGCCCGACGCGCAGCGCGGCGCATCGGTCGATCCGCGCGAATAGAGGCCATGCAATGCCGGCCTGTCGGCGGATGCGCAAATTCGGTTTATCGACGCGCGGCGCGGCCGGATCACGGCTCCGTGCCCCCCGCTGGCGCGTCGCCCGATAAAAGCCTATTTTCTTGCAGTGCACACTGGGTTGCGCTACCCCAAATAGGGCCGGACCAATAGGCCTGCACCCGTTTTGCCCGTTAGGCCGCGTGCACCGCACTGTTGAGGCTGCCACACCAGCGAGGATGCGATCATGGACGCGAAAACCGGCGCCAACATCAAGACCGGCAAGCTGACGCTTGGCGACAACAACTGGTCGTTTCCGCTCTACGACGGAACAATCGGTCCGGCTGTGATCGATATCAGCAAGCTTTACGGCGAGGCCGGCATCTTCACCTACGATCCCGGCTTCACCTCGACCGCCAGCTGCGAGTCCAAGATCACCTATATCGACGGTGACGAAGGCGTCCTGCTCTACCGCGGCTATCCGATCGAAGACCTGGCCGAGCACGGCGACTTCCTCGAAACCTGCTATCTGTTGCTCTACGGCGAGCTGCCGACCGCCGCGCAGAAGCAGAATTTTGACGACCGCGTGGTCCATCACACGATGGTCCACGAGCAGATGAGCCGGTTCTTCCAGGGCTTCCGCCGCGACGCGCATCCGATGGCGGTGATGGTCGGCTGCGTCGGAGCACTGTCGGCTTTCTATCACGACTCCACCGACATCACCGATCCGACCCAGCGCATGATCGCCTCGATCCGCATGATCGCGAAATCGCCGACGCTGGCGGCGATGGCCTACAAATATTCGATCGGCCAGCCGTTCGTTTATCCGAAAAACGAACTCGATTACGCCTCGAATTTCCTGCGCATGTGCTTTGCGGTGCCGTGCGAGGAGTACAAGCCCAATCCGGTGCTGGCGCGCGCCATGGACCGCATTTTCACCCTGCACGCCGACCACGAGCAGAACGCCTCGACCTCGACGGTGCGGCTGGCCGGATCCACCGGCGCCAATCCATTCGCCTGCATCGCCGCCGGCATCGCCTGCCTGTGGGGGCCGGCGCACGGCGGCGCCAACGAAGCGGCGCTGAAAATGCTCGGCGAGATCGGCTCCGTCGACCGCATCCCCGAATACGTCAAGCGCGCCAAGGACCCCAACGATTCGTTCCGGCTGATGGGGTTCGGCCATCGCGTCTACAAGCACTACGATCCGCGCGCCAAGATCATGCAGAAGACCTGCCACGAGGTCTTGAACGAGCTCGGCGTCAACGATCCGCTGCTCGACGTCGCCATGGAGCTCGAGCGCATCGCGCTGCACGACGAGTATTTCATCGAGAAGAAGCTCTATCCGAACGTCGATTTCTATTCCGGCATCACCCTGCGGGCCATGGGTTTCCCGACCTCGATGTTCACCGTGCTGTTTGCCGTGGCGCGCACCGTCGGCTGGATCGCGCAATGGAAGGAAATGATCGAGGATCCGCACCAGAAGCTCGGCCGGCCGCGCCAGCTCTATACCGGCTCGCCGCGCCGCGATTACCAGCCGATCTCGCGAAGGAAGTGACGCCGTTTGGCGTCATCACCGGGCCGGCGCCAACGGGTCCGGCCCGACGTGGCCGGCCCGATGACAGGCTCCGCGCCGAGACCCGATGAGCCAAAGCACGAGGACAGATGATTGAAGGGCTGCCTCGCTAAAAATGACTGTACGAAGGCCGCGCGAAGGTCAGTGCTTTGCCGTCCTGAATGAAGCGGGTGCCCTCCCCGGCCTGCACACTGCCGATTTCCGTCGCTGCGATGCCGACGGCCTTCGCCGCCGCGCGGAAAGTGGCGAGTTTTTCCGGTGCCAGCGTCAAGATGATTTCATAATCGTCGCCGCCGGTGAGCACCGCCTCGAGCAGCTCCGGCGCGGCGGCAATCGCGGCGCGCGCCGCGTCCGAGAGCGGCACCCGCGAAACATCGATTGCGGTTGCCACCGAAGAGGCACGGCACAGCTTGGCGAGATCGCCGGCAAGCCCATCAGACACGTCCATCGCCGCCGCTGCGTGCTGCAGCACCGCGTCGGCCAGCGTGTTGCGCGGCTGCGGCAACAGATAGCGTTGCTCCAGGTGCTCGGCCATGGCGTCCGTGAGCTGCCACCGTCTGGCGAGACCGCGGTCGCGCCGGAGCTTTACCCCAAGCGCCGCGTCGCCGATCGTGCCGGTGACAACGACGCAGTCGCCGACCTTGGCGGTCGAGCGCCGCACCATCTTGCCGTGCGGCACAGCGCCAAACGCCGCGATCGAGACCGACGTCGGACCTGGCGTGCGGTCGGTGTCGCCACCGAGCAGCGGACAGCCGTAGCGCGCGGCGTCTTCGCCGAGCCCTTGGGCGAATGCCGCAAGCCACGCCTCATCGGTCCCCGACGGCAACGCGACCGAGAGCAGAAACCCGATCGGCCTGGCGCCTTTGGCGGCGAGATCGGAGAGGTTCATGCGCAGCGCCTTGCGGCCTATCGTTTGCGGCGGGTCGCCGGCAAAAAAATGGACGCCGGCGATGACACCGTCGGTCGTGAGCACGACGTCGCACCCCGCCGGCGGCGCCAGGGCAGCGGCGTCGTCGCCGAGAGCAAACGCGCCGGGGTGGGTCGCCAGCGGACGGAAATAGCGCGCGATCAGTCGCTCTTCGGCCGATTCAGCGTCGTCTTGCATCGTCTGCACCGGTTGATTGTGCGGCAAAACGCTCAGCCGCCCCCGCGATCGAATTCGCTGGCGCGCAGCTGGTGCGCGAGCTGATCGAGCACGGCATTGACCATGCCGGTCTCGTCCGCATCGACGAAGGCGCCGGCGACGTCGACATATTCCGACACGACGGCGCGCGCCGGCACGTCTGAGCGGCAAGCGAGCTCGTAGGCGCCGGCGCGGAGCACCGCGCGCAACACCGTCTCGATGCGTTTGAGCGGCCAGCCACGCGACAGCGCATCGTCGATCCGGGGATCGAGTCGGCTTTGCTCGCGTACCACGCCGCCGACAATGTCGCGGAAAAAGGCGGCCTCTGCCGGCCGGTATTGCTCGCCCTCGACCTCGCCGCCAAGCCAGTGACTCTCGAACTCGGCGAGAATATCGTTGAGCCCAGTGCCGGCGAGATCCATCTGGTAAAGCGCCTGCACGGCCGCCAAGCGCGCCGCGCCCCGCTTGTTGGCTTTCCGGACTTCGCCCGCCGGCGCACGCGCCATCGATTTATTTTCCCCGCTGCAGGCGGCGCTTCAACGCAACCATTGTCAATGCCGCGCGGGCGGCATCGCCACCCTTGTCCTGCTCTTCGATACGGGCGCGGGCCAAAGCCTGGGTCAGGGTGTTGACGGTCACGATGCCGTTGCCGATCGGCAAGCCCCGCGCGACCGATAGCTCCAACAGCCCCTGAGCGGAAAGCTGCGAGACGATCTCGAAGTGGATGGTGTCGCCGCGGATCACGCAGCCGAGCGCCACGACGCCCTCGTAGGCACGCCCTTTTTGCTTGGCCGCATCGACCGCGATGACGATCGCCGAGGGGATTTCCAGCGAGCCCGGAACGGTGATGCGCTCCACCTCGGCGCCGGCCTCGTTCAGCACCTTCATGGCGCCGGCCAGCAGGAAGTCGGCAATGTCGTCGTAATAACGCGCCTCGACCAACAGGATGCGCGCGCCCTTAGCGCCGCTTTTTTCACGCTTGCCTCGCCGCGGCCCAGCCATCGCCTCACTCCGGTTGAAGGGCGGTGGTAGCAAGCGAAACGAAGGCGAACAAGCGCGCGGGCCTGTCCCCTATCGGGTAGCCGCCTTGTCCATCGCCGCCAGGATTGCGGCGAACCGCTCTTCAGCAGCGACGCGCATCTCAGGATGCGTAAAGACGTAGAGTTGGTCCTCGCGGATCGCGGTCAGGACCCGCTGTGCGACAACGGAAGGGTCGAGCCCGGACTGCACAAGTTCAGCTACCACGCTCGCCGGCCCCGTCGGGTCCGGCGGCCGCGCCGGCCCGTAGCGCTCCGACCGATTGCGTGCGCTCTCGGTGATGCGGGTGCGAACCCAGCCGGGGCATAGCACGCTCACGCCAATGCCGAGCGGCTTGAGGTGCATCGCAAGCCCCTCGGACATGGCGACCACCGCGAACTTGCTCGCTGAATACGGACCGAACCCCAGCCCGCTAACCATGCCGGCCATCGAGGCGGTGTTGACGATGTGGCCGCCCTCGCCGTGAGCGCGGATGTGCGGCAGGAACGTGCGGATGCCGTGAAGGACGCCCATCAGGTTGACGTCGAGCACCCAGCGCCAATCGTCGAGCGGAATGTCGTCGATGCCGCCGCCGCCGGCGACGCCGGCATTGTTGCAGACGACATGAACCTGCCCGAATGCTTCATAAGACGCGTCGGCTGCACGCTCGACGCTGCCGGAATCGGTGACGTCACAGATAACGCCGCGGACATCGGGTCCAACATTGTGCAGACTCTTAACGGCGGCCGACAGCGCGTCCATCTCGATATCGGCGAGCATCACGTTCATGCCCGCCTCCGCAAGGGCGCGTCCGAGCGCCAGCCCAATGCCGCTTGCGCCGCCAGTGACGAACGCTGTCTTACCGGCGAGTTCCCGCATGTTTCCCCCGGAACGTGAGTGTGGATGTTCTTACGATGCGCTCACTTTGAAGCCTCCAGCAGCCGCGCGGCATAGCGCGCCATCTGGTCGACTTCGAGATTGAGCCGCGCGCTGGGGCGCAGTCCACCAAACGTCGTGACCTTCAGCGTGTGGGGAATGATCAGCACCGAAAACGCGTCGCCTTCGACCGCGTTGACCGTGAGCGAGACACCGTCGAGCGCGACCGAACCCTTGGGCGCGATGAAGTGCGCCAGCTCGGCCGGGACGCGCAGCCACAGCCGTGCCATGTCTGGCAGGTCGTCGCGCGACAGTAGCTCGGCAAGGCCGTCGACATGACCGCTGACCATATGTCCGCCAAGTTCGTCGCCAAGCCGCAGGGCCCGCTCGAGATTGAGCTTTGTGCCGCGTTGCCAGGCGCCGGCGTTCGTCACCCGCAAGGTCTCGGCGGCGGCGTCGACGGCAAACCAGGCCCGGCTGCCTTCCCGCCCGCGCGCCACCACTGTGAGGCATATGCCGGAGCAGGCAATCGAGGCGCCAACGTCGATCGTTTCCGGATCGTAGCTGCAGGCAATATGCAGCCGGCGCAGACCGGTCGCCTGCTCGCTGACTTCAAGAACCGCGCCTACATCGTTGATAATGCCAGTGAACACGACCCCCCTCACCTCCGCTCGAAGAGCAGCCGCGTGTCCGCCCCGACTGGCTCGCTCATCACGCATTTCAGGCGCGGCGATTGCGTCAACGTCGCCAGCGGCAAACCGTTCAGCGCGTCGACGCCGTCGGTTCCGACGAACTTCGATGACTGGAACAGCACGGCCTCGTCAATGAGATCGGCGGCAAGCAATGCGGCGGCTAGCGTCGGGCCACCCTCCACCATCAGCCGGGTCACGCCGCGGGCGCCCATGAGCTTGAGCACGGCAGCAAGATCGAGGCGTCCATCGCTCTGCGCGGCCCGCAAGACCGTGACGCCCTCTCTCAGCAAGGCGTCGTCTGCAGCCGGCAACGCCTCTTCACCGGTAACCACCCACACCGGCACGTCGCGCGCACTGCGCGCCAGGCGCGACGCTGGCGGCAGGCGCAACGCGCTGTCGAGCACGACGCGCACCGGCGAATATTTCTCCATGCCGGGCAGACGGCAGGTCAGCATCGGATCGTCGGCGAGCGCAGTGCCGATACCGACCATGATCGCATCGCTTTGCGCCCGCAAGAGATGCACGCGCTCGCGCGCCGCTTCGCCGGTGATAGCTAGCGGCTTTCGGCCCGGCGCTCCCACCTTGCCGTCCGCCGAAACCGCGAGTTTGAGGATCACATGCGGTCGGCCGTCACGCATGCGCCTGATGTGGCCGGCATGGTCATGGCGCGCTTCTTCGGCGCCGATACCTACGTCGACTGCAATGCCAGCCGCGCGCAGCCGCGCATGACCCGCACCCGCGACTTCGGGATTCGGATCTTCCAGCGCCGAGAGGACGCGGGAAACACCCCCCGCGATGATGGCGTCGGCACAGGGCGGCGATTTTCCGCAGTGCGAGCAGGGCTCCAGCGTCACGTAAAGCGTCGCTCCCCGCGCCGCCTCGCCGGCGCGGCGCAACGCCTCGATCTCCGCATGCGGCCGACCCCCGGGTTGCGTCCAGCCGCGGCCGACGATTACGCCGTCCTTGACGATCACCCCACCGACCGCCGGATTGGGCCAAGTGTGGCCGAGCCCGCGCCGGCCAAGCGCAAGCGCCAGCGCCATGAAGCGGGCATCTTGCTGCAAGGCGTGCGCCGGCGCGCTCACTTGCGCGCAATCTCCGCGGCCTCTTCCCCCGATAATTCCGCGAGCGCGGTTTCAAAGTCCTTGGCCTCGCGGAAATTGCGATAGACCGAAGCGAAGCGCACATAGGCGACGTCGTCGAGATCGCGCAGGTACGCCATCACCGTTTCGCCGATCGTCTCCGACGAAACCTCGCTTTCCCCCTGGCTCTCAAGTTCGCGCACGATCTTCGAAACCATCTGGTCGATGCGCTCGGGCTCGACCGGCCGCTTGCGTAGCGCGATCTGGACCGAGCGCAACAGCTTGTCGCGATCGAACGGTACGCGCCGGCCGTTGCGCTTGATGACGATCAGCTCGCGCAGCTGCACCCGCTCGAAGGTGGTGAAGCGGAAATTGCAGGACAGGCAAACGCGGCGGCGGCGGATGACGGAAGAATCCTCCGTCGGCCGCGAATCCTTCACCTGGGTATCGAGGCTTCCACAACTCGGACAGCGCATCCCTTACCCCTCGTAGATCGGGAACCGGCTGACCAGACGTTTGACTTTCTCCCGGACCTTCGACTCGGCTTGGTCGTCCGCCTCGGCGCCCTTCTGCGAAAGCGCATCTAAGACCTCGGCGATCATGTCCCCGATCTGCCGGAACTCTGCGATGCCGAATCCGCGCGTGGTGCCGGCCGGTGTGCCCAGCCGTATGCCGGAGGTCACCGTGGGCTTTTCCGGATCGAAGGGAATGCCGTTCTTGTTGCAGGTGATGTGGGCGCGCTCGAGCGCCGCTTCGGCCACCTTCCCGGTCAGGCGCTTTGGCCGCAGATCGACCAGCATGAGGTGGGTGTCGGTGCCGCCCGAGACGATATCGAACCCGCGAGATTTGAGAGTTTCCGCAAGCGCCTTGGCATTCTCGACTACGTTCTTCGCGTAAAGTCTGAAAGCCGGCCGCAACGCCTCGCCGAAGGCCACTGCCTTCGCCGCGATGACATGCATGAGCGGGCCGCCCTGCATGCCCGGAAACACTGCGGAATTGAGCTTCTTCGCCAGCTCCTCATCGTCGGAGAGGATCGCGCCCCCGCGCGGACCGCGCAGCGTCTTGTGTGTCGTGGTCGTCACGACGTGGGCGTGCGGGAATGGGCTCGGGTGCACCCCGCCGGCCACAAGGCCGGCAAAATGCGCCATATCGACCATGAGATAGGCGCCCACCTCGTCGGCGATCTCGCGAAACCGGCGGAAATCAATAATGCGCGGATAGGCCGAACCGCCGGTGATGATCACCTTGGGCCTGTGCTCCTTCGCCAGCCTTTCCACCTCATCCATGTCGATGAGGTGATCCTCCCGCCGCACCCCGTAGGGGACAGGCTTAAACCAGCGACCCGACAGATTGACCGGCGAGCCGTGGCTGAGATGGCCGCCGGCGGCGAGGTTGAGTCCCATAAAAGTATCGTCAGGCTTCATCAGCGCCATGAACACTTCGGCGTTGGCCGAGGCGCCGGAATGCGGCTGGACGTTGGCGAAGCCGCAGCCGAACAGCCGTGTCGCCCGCTCGATCGCCAGCCGTTCGGCGATGTCGACGAACTGGCAGCCGCCGTAATAGCGCTTCCCCGGCAAGCCCTCGGCGTATTTGTTGGTGAGGACAGACCCCTGCGCCTCGAGGACGGCGCGGCTGACGATGTTCTCCGAGGCGATCAGCTCGATCTCGTCGCGCTGGCGTCCCAGTTCGCGGCAAATGGCGTCGGCGATCTCGGGATCGCTGTCCGCCAGCGAGGCGCTGAAAAAACCCTCGGCCGTGATCGCTGCACCTTGAGGGACCGACATTCCTTGCTCCTGGCCAGAACAACCCTCTCCGCCGGGCGGCTGAAGGCCCGCCGATAGCATACCGGCCGTGGAGCGCAAGGGCTTGGACCGGGCCGGGGTTATCCCCGCTAGATTTGGGGACGGAGGACCCCCGGCGCCAGTTTAACCCATTCGTCAGGCGGCGACGCTGGGCAGGCCCGCGAGCGCCATGGCGAGCTCGCCTTCGTCATAGTCCTGATCGACCAGCTTGCCCTCGAAATAGGCGATATAGGCCGCCATGTCGAAGTGGCCGTGGCCCGACATGTTGAACAAAATGGTCTCGGCCTTGCCCTCCCGCTTGCAACGCAAGGCCTCGTCGATGGCGCAGCGCACCGCGTGCGTCGCCTCCGGCGCCGGCACGATGCCCTCGCAGCGCGCGAATTGCACGCCGGCATCGAAGCAGGTCTTTTGATGATAGGCGCGCGCCTCGATCAAGCCGAGCGCGTGGACGTGCGACACCATCGGCGCCATGCCGTGATAGCGCAGCCCGCCGGCGTGGAAACCCGGTGGAATGAACGTCGAGCCGAGCGTATGCATCTTGACCAGCGGCGTCAGGTGCGCGGTGTCGCCGAAGTCGTAGGCGTATTGTCCGCGCGTCAGCGACGGGCATGCGGCCGGCTCGACCGCGATGAAGCGGCGCTTGCGACCACCGCGCAGTTGCAGCCCGAGGAACGGGAAGGCAAGCCCCGCGAAGTTCGAGCCGCCGCCGGTGCAGCCGATCACGATGTCGGGGTCGTCGCCCGCCATCTCGAACTGCTTGATCGCTTCCTGGCCGTTGACGGTCTGGTGCAGCAGCACGTGGTTGAGCACGGAGCCGAGGGAATATTTCACCGCCGGATCCTTGGCGGCCATCTCCACCGCCTCGGAAATGGCGATACCGAGCGAGCCCGGGTTTTTCGGGTCCTTGGCGAGAATAGCCCTACCGGAGTCGGTCTCGTCGGACGGCGAGGCGATGCAGCGCGCGCCATAGGTTTCTATGAGGGCGCGACGATAGGGCTTTTGATCGTAGGAGACGCGGACTTGGAACACAGTCACGTCGATGCCGAACAGCCCGCCGGCAAAAGCGAGCGCCGAGCCCCACTGGCCGGCGCCGGTCTCGGTGGAAAGCCGCTTGACGCCTTGTTCTTTATTGTACCAGGCCTGCGGCACCGCGGTATTGGGCTTGTGCGAGCCTGCCGGCGAGACGCCCTCGTACTTGAAGTAGATTTTTGCCGGCGTGCCCAGCGCCTGCTCGAGACGGCGCGCGCGGATCAGCGGCGTCGGCCGCCACATGCGGTAGACGTCGCGGATCGGCTCCGGGATGTCGATGGTGCGCTCCGCCGACACCTCCTGCAGGATCAACGCCATCGGGAACAACGGCTCGAGATCGCCGGGGCCGACCGGCTGCTTGGTGCCGGGATGCAGAACCGGCGGCAGCGGCTTCGGCAGATCGGCCGTGAGGTTGTACCAAGTTTTCGGAATTTGTGTTTCGTCGAGAACGAATTTGACCTGACTGCTCACGCCACCCCTCCACGCTGAAACTACTGGTGGGCACCATACACCAGAGAATGTGGGGTGGGAACTCGCTGCGGCCGGCGCCGCCGACCGCGGACCGTTACAGCTTCGTCGTCGTCTGGGCGCCGGGCAGGCCGTCCTTGCCGTAGATGTCTTCGCGGAATTGCACGACGCCGTCGGGCGTTGCCCAGCCGGTGATATAGACCCAATGCAGCGGCACCGGCTTCGTCAGCTGGGCATTTTTCTGCTCGCCGGATTTAATGACGCGATCGATGTCCTCCAGCGACCAGCCGCGCATGCCTTGCAGCAGCCAGGCCACCAACTGGCGCACATTCTGCACGCGCATGCAGCCTGACGAATGGAAGCGGAAGTCCTCGCCGAACAGATTCTTCAACGGCGTGTCGTGCATATACACGCCGTACGGGCTTGGAAAATTGATGCGGATCGAACCCAGCGAGTTGTAACTGCCCGGATCCTGCTTGAACGAATAATGCGTCGCATCTTCCGAGTACCAATTGATCTGTGACGGCTCGAGCTCCTTGTGGCGCGCATCGAAAATGCGGATGTGATTGCTGGTCAGATAATCAGGCTGATCCTGCATTTTCGGGATCAGGTCCTTCTGCACAATGGACGGGGGGACCGTCCAATAAGGGTTGAAGTTGATCTGGACAATTTTGCTGGTGAGTTCGGGGGACGGCCGATCCGGCTTGCCAGCGACGGCGGCGTGGCGCGACACCGCGAGGCCGTTCTCGATCGCTTCGACGCGGGCAGCAGGAATATTGGCGACCACATAGCGCGGACTCAAATTGGCGCTGAGTGCGCGCAACCGTGTCACGTTGACCTTCAATTGCGCGAGCCGCACCAGCGCCGGCACTTTCAGCGCGGCGAGCGTCTCCGCGTGAATGATACCGTCGACGGTCAGGCCGTGGCGCGCCTGAAAGCGTCGCACCGCGGCTTCGACGTAGGAATCGTAGATGTCGTTGCCGACCGCGTTCGGGTCGATGTCGCCGGACGCGATCAAGCGGTCGCGCAGCACGGCAACGCCCGGATGACGATCGCCGAGCCGCAGCACACCGACGGAAGGAACTTGCGGCCAGCCGCCGCGGGCGACAATGTCGGCATAACGGTCGATCGCCTTCTCGGTCGTTTGCGCGGTCGCCGTCGAGACGGTCGGCTCCGAAGCTTTCGGCATGTGGATGGTGCGGGACGCATCATCGAAACCCTGCCCGAACTCGCCGCGCTGGGTATCGCCGATGAGAGCGTCAAGGGCCGCATCCTCGGCAAAGGCCGCCCGCGTGGCCAATCCGGTAGCAGCGAGCGCCGCGACGCCGGCAGCGCGCCTCAGGAAGGCGCGCCGATCGGTTCCAGCGCCGTCGCGGTCATGCGGTTTGTTCATGGCGTGGTTATCAACACAGCATGAAGGCCGAAATTGGCCAAAACCGCATTAGCACGGGGCGGGCACGAGCCAAAGGGGTTGGCGGAACCCAGACGACGGACGACAGAGGACGGAGGACGGATGAAAGGCACCATTCCCGGAATCTGTCGTCTGTCGTCTGCCGCCCGAAACAAAAAGACCCCGGCCTTTTGGCCGGGGTTTTGAGGCACGCCAGTGCAACGCAAGCGCTGGCGGAACAGGCAGGCTTGTTACAGCCGGTACAGGATTTGATCGGTCCAGAAGCGCTCGAGCCGATGCAGCGCCTTGTTCAGCACGCCGAACTCGTCGGCGTTGATGCCGCCGACCTGCTCCACGGTGCGCACATGCTTCTGATAGAGCGAATCGACGATATCGCGCACTTCGCGGCCCTTGTCGGTGAGCTTGATGCGCACCGAACGCCGGTCGACGCGCGAGCGCTGATGATCGAGGAAGCCCGTCTCCACCAGCTTCTTGAGATTGTAGGAGACGTTGGACCCGAGATAATAGCCGCGCGTGCGCAACTCGCCTGCGGTCAGCTCCTTGTCGCCGATATTGTACAACAGCAGCGCTTGCACCGAGTTGATGTCGGCACGGCCGCGGCGGTCGAATTCGTCCTTGATGACGTCGAGCAGACGCCGGTGCAGACGCTCGACCAAAGTCAGCGCCTCAAGATAATGCGGCCGGATATGGTCGAAACGCGCCTCGCGCTCGGCGGGCTCGACCGTCTTGACGACGGCTTTCATAGTGACGCCTTTCCCAGTTCTATTTTGTTGTCGTCGACGGGCCCTGTTTTCCCGTCGTGGCGTCACCATAAGCGTCAGGGTCTAAGATCAGTTTAAATAACAGGCTAAAAATACGGTTTATTCGCGTGAGTAGTCGCGTCGGTTAAGCCTTGATTTGCAGGGGTTTTCGCCACGGTTTATTCACCTTCCGCGGCCTGCTCGTTTTGCCCCAAATTGGGCCCAGGGGGCCGGCGCATACGGTTGACACCGCGTTAGCATCGCGTGCTAAACACCGCCCACGGAATTCTCGTCTTTTGGCGGGTATCGCCGTTTCCACACGTCACCCGAATGAGCGAGACGTGCGGGGGAGTGTCCCGAGCGGCAAAGGGGGCGGACTGTAAATCCGCTGGCTTACGCCTTCGTAGGTTCGAGTCCTACCTCCCCCACCAACCAACATTTGATTTCCTCGCTGCGATCCCGCTATGGGTGCCTGCCATGAGCGCGAAGCATTCGTTCGGCCGTAGCGGGCGCGGCCCGCGCCGCTTCGGAAATATCGGGGTTCATCGCTCGCGCTCGGATCGCGACGGCCCCGTCATCCTCTATGGCTGGCACCCGGTGACCGCGGCGCTCGGCAATCCGGCGCGGCGTATTCGCCGGCTGCTGGCGACCGAGAATGCTGCGCGACGCCTCACCGAGGAGGGCATCACGCTGCCGATGGCGCCGGAACTGGTGCGGCCCGACGCCATCGCCGCCCGGCTTTCGCCCGATGCCGTGCATCAGGGGCTCCTCGCCGAGGCCGATCCCCTGCCCTCGCCCGGCATCGAGGATTTGGCCGCCGCCGGTATCGTGCTGGTGCTCGACCAGATCACCGATCCCCACAATGTTGGCGCCATTCTGCGTACCGCCGCCGCGTTTTCCGTCGCCGCTATCGTCATCACCGCGCGCCACAGCCCGGAGGCGACCGGCGTGCTCGCCAAATCCGCCTCCGGCGCGCTCGAGTGGGTGCCGATCGTCACGGTGCAAAATCTTTCCCGCGCGCTGTCCGCCCTGAAGGAGCGAGGATTTCTCGTCGTCGGATTAGACAGCGCAGCGCCGGACGACATCGCTGCGATCGCGCTTCCGTCACCGTTGGCGCTGGTGCTCGGCGCCGAGGGAAAAGGCTTGCGGCAAGGGACGCGCGCTCAGTGCGATCGGCTGGCGCGGCTCGATCTTCCCGGCGCGATCAAGAGTCTCAACGTGTCGAACGCCGCGGCGCTGGCGCTTTACATCGCGAGCCGTGCCACCGCACAGATTTCGGCGAGCTGAAAAAAAGAAGGCCCGCGCGCGGGCGGACCTTCGCATTGGCCGACCGATCGTTTGTTTCAGTAGGTCCGCATGTGGTGCGGATAGCCATAGCGGTGGCCGTAGCCGTAACGATGCGGATGAACATCGCCGTGCTCGCCATAGGCAAAGCGCAGACCGGTGCGGTGATAATAGGGATGCCCGTAGCCGTGGCGGTAACCGTAGCCATAGCGATGACCGTATCCGTAGCGGTGGCCATAGCCGTAACCTCGGCCCGAAATATAGGGATAGTCGTAGGGGGCCACGAAACCCTGCTGCGGCGAATAGGTGTGGTAAGGGACCATGATTCCCGGACCGGTATATTCCGGCCCCTGGTTCACCACGTAGATCGGGGCTGGGGCCGCCAATAGACCGTACAGCAACCCACCACCGCAGCCGCAACTGCCACAACCGCAGCCAATTCCACCGCAGCCACCCCGGCCGCAGCGGCTCCAGCCGCCGGTATCCCAATGATCGACGGCGATCGGCGCTGGAGCAATCGGCGGCGGCGCCGGCGCAAACGCCGGAGGCGCATAGGCGGGCGGCGCATAAGTCACTGCAAGCGAGCCACAACCGCCGCAGCCGCCGGAAACGTAGAGCGACGCTGGTGCATAGGCGAAGGGAGCGACCCCGCTCCACCCACAACCACCGCAGCCGGCCAACGCGATCGACGCGGTGCCGGCGACAAACAATGCGGCCAAGGCCGCGATCATGACGCGATGAAAGGACATGACACTCCCTTACAAAAAGCTCTCTCAGGCGTCGCCAATGTAAGGACGTCGCCGCGCGAATGCGTTTAAATCCGGCCGATTGCCCCGTTGAATTGCGCGGTAACATTAATTGCCGGCTACGAGGATGCGCATCGGCTAAAGCGGGCTGTCCCTGCCTTGTCCCGTTTCTTTCATTCCTGCCGCAAGCGCGGTGCCAAAAAGAAGTGCGGGGCCGAACAGGCCCCGCACGCGATGTAGAGTGCCAATTTTGGCGATTACGCTTATGCCGCCTGCGGCCCCCAGATTTTCATCCTGCGTGTCTCCGGCATCAAGAACAGGCTGAGCAACAAGCACACGGCGGGAACAGCGATCGGGTAGATCAGCGCGTAGCCGACACTGCCGGTCGCCTGGTACGCCGCCGTGGTGATGAACGGCACCAATCCGCCGCCCCAGCCGTTGCCGATGTGATACGGCACGGAGACCGACGTGTAGCGGATCCTGCTGGGGAAGAATTCGGCGAGGAACGCGCCGATCGGCCCGTACACCATCCCGACATAGGCGACGAGAATGGCGATGATGAGGATCGCAATCGGCATGTTGATATGGCCCGGCTGCGTGACCGACCCGAGCCACGCATACAGCGGGTAGTAAGTAACCGCCGCAAGGAACATGCCGCCCAATATCACCGGCTTGCGGCCGATGATGTCGGACAGCCAGCCGAAGAGGACGAGCGTCGGGGTGCCGATGATTAGCCCGGCTCCGACGATATAGGCGGTGGTCAGCGAGTCCACCTTGGAAACCTGCTGCAGGAAGTACAACGCCCAGAACTGGCCACTGTACCAAACCACGCCTTGCCCGAGCACCACGATGGTCGCGATCACCACGTACTTTAAATTGGCGGCGTTGCCGAAGGCCTCCCGCCATGGGTTCTTGCTGGTTTCCCCTTTGGCCTTGATTTCGGCGTAGACCGGCGACTCCTGAAACTGCAGCCGCATGTAGAAGGCGATGAAGACGAGCAGGAAGGAGAATAAGAACGGGATGCGCCATGCCCAGGCATTGAACGCCTCACTGCCGAAATAGGTGCGTGAGGCGATGATGACGAGGAGCGACAGTACGATGCCAAGCGTCGGCGAGGTCTGCAACCAGCCGGTATAGTAGCCGCGGCGTTCGTCGGAGACATGCTCGGCCACGTAGGTGATGGCGCCGCCGTATTGGCCGCCCAAGCAAAGGCCCTGGACCATCCGCAAACCGAACAGGATGAACGCGGCGGCCAGGCCGATCTGGTCGAAGGTCGGGATCAACCCGATCGCCCCGGTGCCGAGAGCCATGCCGACGAGCGTCATGATGAACGTATATTTGCGGCCGACCACGTCTCCCAGCCAGCCGAACACGAATGCTCCCAACGGCCGGACCAGAAACCCGGCGGTGAACAGCGCGATCGTGCTGAGCAGCGCCGCGACGGGATGGCTTTTTTCGAAGAATTTGACCGACAAGATCGCGGCCAAACTGCCGAAAATATAGAAGTCATACCACTCAATGACGTTTCCGCCCGCCGCGGCCATGATCACGGTCCGGAAGTTCTTCGGAATTTGAGCCGTTTGAACCATTTGAGCCATTTCAACTCCTCCCCCAGGGTCTACCGCGCGTTCAAAGTCTACACCCCGCGCGGCCCAGCCGTTATACGACTTTAGATAACCGCTACACAACTTTATGACGAAGTGGAGCGGCCGCCCAGGCTATCGCTCACCCAGCCGGTAAGACGCCGCCCGCTCCCGGGCGCCGTCTTCTATCGGACCTCGCGCTAAATAAGCCGCCGCGCAATGAAATTGTGCAATGCAGCAGCGGCGGCGCACAACAACGCAAAGACTAGCATAGCGGCGGCGATTTCTAACAAATGCGCTGCAACCGAACCGGCCTCGTGCCGCAGCCCGAAAGTCTTGAATGATGCCGCGAGCGTGCCGATGCCGGCGCCATAAGCTGCCGCGCGCTTCACACTCCACGCCCGCGTGTCATCTCCGGAAACGAAAAACGAGGGAAACGGCATCTTCTAAGACTCTCCCGCGGTTTCTTCCGGCCTCTTGCGCTCGCTGTTTGTTATGCGCGGTATTCGGCTGCTACGACGCACGCCGGCTCGCTATCGGCGCTTCGAGCGCGATTTGCGGGCGGCATAGCGGACGTCCCTGGCCGCCTTGCGCTCGGCTTCTAACGCGAGTTCACGCTCTGCGCTTTCGGCCTTGGCGCGCTCAGCCTGTAGTGCAGCGTCGCGCTTCGCCTGCTCCGCTCGTTCGGCATCACGAGCTTTCTTTTCGGCCTTTTCGGCCTCGCGGGCATTCTTGATGGCCTTGCGGTTGGCGGCACTCGCCGTTCTCGCTGTCAGCCGGTCTGCGAGCGCCGGGTCGGCGGCCTTGGCGCGAAACTTCTCCAGCGCCGCCTTCTTGGCCTTGGCTGCCGCCTGTTGCCGCTCGAGGAGATCCGGTTGCTTAAAACTCATTTTTCTTGACCCTGCATGACGTGCCGCGGAGCGTTACGGTTACGGCGAACGCAAATCCCATCAACGCACGCGCCAGCCGACCACCGTCGCTTCGATGGGATTGCTGGTATCGACGCTTTGCCAGCCACCGCCGCTCCATCGACACAGGAACGGGATGACATAAGTGCCGACGTGATCCTCGCACAAGAGCTCAAGCGGCTGCTCCGCCGGCGGTACGCCGTTGTGAATGAAAGCATCGATTCGCGCTTGCCGTGTCGCCATGCGATGATCCGTGCCGGGAGGGAGGCGATACCGG
The DNA here is from genome assembly GCA_049284935.1 of Xanthobacteraceae bacterium. GTDB lineage: Bacteria > Pseudomonadota > Alphaproteobacteria > Rhizobiales > Xanthobacteraceae > BOG-931. Next base: position 13,747 of record JBAPYW010000012.1, on the reverse strand, counting down.
CGCGTAACGCTGCGATGGCATCGTGGCGTGCTTATATGCCGCCGCAAGGTACGGAATCAACCAGCGAGGATCGGATGGCTTTTAAGCCGAATTACGGACGCGATCGCGCCGAGCGGGCGCGGGCGGCGCGCCTCAAGAGCGAAGAGAAACGGCGCAAGAAGGACGAGAAGACGGCGCTGCGCAAAGCTGAGCGCGCCGAAGTCGAGCCGCCGGCGGAGGACAGCAAGACTGAGGCCTAACAGCTCGCGCCGAGAGCCGGCGAAATTCCGCCACGCCAATCGCGCTTCTTCAATACTCCGTTATCTTCAGGCCGAACCGGATCGGCTCGTTGTCCTCTCCTCGGCGAGGGCGCTTCCTGGTCCCTCCGGTTTAATTGCAGTAGCCGGGGTCAATGACGGCAAACTCGCCGGTCGGATACCGGTAGTAACAGGCGCCCTGATACGAATAATAACCGTTCCGCTGTTCGGCCTGTGCGCCGATGGCCGCGCCGGTCGTTCCGCCGATGATCGCCCCGACAGCCGCGCCGCCGGCTCTCCCCGTCAGTGCGCCGCCGAGTATGCCGCCGATGATGCTGCCGCCGATTGCGCCCCCCAGTACGCTCGAGCCAGGCGGCGGTGGCGGCGGTGACGGCTCGGCGTATCCTTCAGACGGTGGCGGCGCCGATGGATCCGGATAGGCGTACTCGGAAACCTCAACCGGCGGACCCTCCATGGGATGATCGTAGAAATACCAATAGCCGTCCGCCCACCACCAATAGCCGCAGCGTCCGAAGTGACACCCATAAGGACGCCAGCTCCCGTGCCCCCAAGCGTAACGGTCGCGATCGGTCCAATGGCCGGGGTCGCGGCCCATGGGATGATGTTCGGCAGCACGGGCCGGCGGACCCCCGTGACCAGGCGACCCATGACCGACCTGCGGTCCCGGCCGCATCGGGCCCTTCTGCTGGACGGTCGGCCCTTTGGGGGCCGGCTTTTTCGGGGGTGATTCTTCCGCCATTGCCGAAAGCGATAACGCAGCGAAGATCGACACCAACGGTACGAAAACCGTAAAGCGCCTGGACCTGCTCATCCCTGAAACTCCCATCCGATGTGGCGGATCCCTAACAATGGAATCACGCCGAATGTGCGGCGAATAGACTAATCCATTCGCGAGGCGTTTAGCAGTGGGCGGCGCTCACGGCCAGCCAAGCTCCAACAGAGGCCATCATGACTTCGTCGGCGCCCTTTGCTATCAACTCCGCTTCCTCTTGGAGGATAGAAATCGGTACCTAGCCGGTGCCGAGAAAATACTAAGTCATCGAAAGGCCGGGTTAGCTCAGCGGTAGAGCAGCGGTTTTGTAAACCGTTGGTCGGGAGTTCAATCCTCTCACCCGGCACCACCTGACCCCGCCGCGATGCGGCCGATGCCAGCAGAACAACCATGCCGACAGTGACGCGACGCACGCTCCTTGCCGGCTCGGCCGCGGCCGCCCTCGCAGCGGGCGCCGGCCCGGCCGCGGCAGCGGCGCCGCCCAGCGGCCAACAAACGTCCGGCGTCTATCGTTATAAAATAGGCACGTTCGAGCTGACCGCGCTTTATGACGGCATCTGGTATCGGCCGATCACCGACAAATTCATCCGCAACGCGCCGTTCGCCGAAGTGGAGCACGCGCTCGCCGACGCCTTCATGCCGCCGGATAAGCTTACGACGCCGTTCACGACGCTGGTCGTCAATACCGGCAAAAAACTGGTGCTCATCGACACCGGCACCGGCGGCCAGATTGCGCCCTCGGCCGGCGCGTTGCGGGAGAACCTCACCGCCGCCGGCATCGATCCGAAGGCGGTCGATCTCATTGTCATCTCGCATTTCCATCCCGACCACATCAACGGCATCAAGGACAAGGACAACGGTGTCGTCTTCCCCAATGCCGAGATCATGGTGCCGGCGGCGGAATGGACGTTCTGGATGGACGACGCCAATATGAACGCGGCGCCGGCGGAACAGAAACTCACTTTCCGCAATCAGCGGCGGATATTTTCCGATATCGCGCGGCGCGTTACGCGCTTTACGCCGGGAGCGGAGGTTGCGCCGGGCATTTTGACGCTTGCCGCACCCGGCCATACGCCAGGCCACACCGTGTGTTCGGTCCATTCCGGCGATCAATCGCTGCTGGTGCTCGGCGATACCGCGCAGCATCCCGCCGTGTTCGCGCGCCACCCCGATTGGCAGGCGGCGTTCGATATCGACGGCGACGCCGCGGTCGCGACCCGCAAGAAGCTGTTCGATCGCGCCGCCGCCGATCGCATGCTGGTGACCGGCTATCACTTCCCGTTCCCGGCCTGCGGCCATCTCATCAAGACCGCGAGCGGCTACGAGCACGTGCCGGTCGAATGGCAGCCGGACTTATAGGATCACATTTTCTCGATGACGCCGAAGCGTCACGCCAAACCAGACGTAATGTTGTAGGATCGCGACGCTGACCGCTGGAGAGCCCCGCCATGACGTCATCCCGCGCGCTCGCCGTCGCGTTGCTATTTTCGGCCGTCCTCATTGCACCGGACATCGCAGCCGCAGCCGACGAGCCCAATCCCACGCCGCCGCCGCAAACCAATCAGCAGACGCCGCCGAAAAAGGACAACCAGAGCAAAAAGCCGAAGAAAGACAAGAGCAGCTCGGCGGAGGATTTTTTGGCCGGCTACCACGCCGCCTACGCGCTCGTTTACGAAACGGGCGATTACCTCGCCGGCATCGCCGCGCTGCGGGCGCTCGGCTACGACGATAATGCCGACGTCGCGACCCTGATTGGCTATGCCAGCCGCAAGCTCGGCCGCTACGACGATGCCAAGGCCTGGTACGAACGGGCGCTGGCCGCCGACCCGAACCACGCGGTGACCTGGTCCTATTACGGCATGTGGCAGGCCGAACAGGGCAATGTGCTCAAGGCCAAGGACGATCTCGAAAAGGTGCGTTTGATCTGTGGCACCGACTGCCGCGCATACAGAATGCTCAAAGACGTGATCGACGGCACGGCGACGTATTAGAGCATGATCCGGAAAAAGCCTGCCCTCGGACGTGATCCGAGGGTGGAGGCCGGTTTTCCGAAAAGATCATGCTCCACCAAGAGAGCGCCCTATCCGGTCCCCTGCGTCTCGCCGACGATCCAAGCGTGGTAGTCCGGGTCCACGCTTTCGATGGCAATGATCAGAATAGCCGGCGTGGTGTAGGAGTGCATCTGCCGAACCGCGGCGCGCACCGCCTCGGCGAGGCCGGCGCGGGTTTTGATGATCATCACCACTTCGTCGCCGCGCTCGATCGTGCCCTGCCACCAATAATACGAGACCATTCCCGGCAGGATGTTGACGCAGGCGCATAGCCGCCGTTCCACCAGCGCCCGTCCCGCCTGCTCCGCCTCGACAATGGAGGGATAAGTCGTATAGACGAACACCGCGCGTTCCATCTTCATCTCCCGCGGCGCCGCGCCGCCCGCCCCCTGCGCCGCCGATCCGGCGAGGCCGAGAGCCCTACCCCGCCATGCCTCAGCGCCGCACCAAGTCCCGTTTCAAGCACATCGCCTTTGTTGCCAGCGACACGCCGGCAGCGCAGAAGGCGCTGCGCCAGCTCGCTCGCCGCTACGGCGACGCGGCCCCGGAGACGGCCGACGTCATCGTCGCGCTCGGCGGCGACGGCCTGATGCTGACGACCCTGCATCGGTTCATGAATTCCGGCAAGCCGATCTACGGCATGCATCGCGGCACGGTCGGCTTTCTCATGAACGAGTTCTCCGAACGGAATTTGATCGAACGGCTCGCCGCCGCGCAAGTCACCTTGATCCACCCGCTGTTGATGCGCGCGCGCGACGCCGAGGGACGCGTGCATCAGCACCGCGCCGTCAACGAAGTCTCGCTGTTCCGCGAGATCTACCAGGCGGTGCGGCTGCGCGTCCTGGTCGATGGCAAGGAACGCCTTGCCGAGCTCGTCGCCGACGGCATCCTGTTGTCGACGCCGGCGGGCTCGACCGCTTACAATCTTTCGGTGCAGGGGCCGATCATTCCGATCGGCGCGCCGCTTCTGGCGCTGACGCCGATCAGCCCATTTCGGCCGCGGCGCTGGCGCGGCGCGCTGCTGCCGGACCGCGCCCGCGTGACCATCGAGGTACTCGAAGCGGGCAAGCGTCCGGTCGCTGCCGTCGCCGACCACGACGAAGTGCGCTCGGTCCGGTCCGTCGAGATCAGCATGGACCACAGCGCTTCCGCGCACATGCTGTTCGATCCCGGCCACAGCCTCGACGAACGCATCCTGCGCGAGCAATTCGGTTATTGAGGAGCGCGGCAACAAACGGAAATTGAGTTACGCCGCCGCGGAGCGCAGCTCGTCTTCGAAAGTTGCCGCCACCAACTCGTCGCAGAACAGCCGCGCTTCATCGCGGGCAGCCTCGGTGGCAAAGCGGCGCAACAACGTGAGCAGCGGCGCCACCTCGCCCAGCGCTTCGTTCGCGCAGCCGGTCAGGACGCGCTCGATCATGCGCCGCTTGAGGCGAGCGGCGCCGCCCGGTTCGCTGATGAAACCGCCCTCGCGCATCGCCTCAATCGCCTCCTTGAAGGCCGGATAGGTCGAGCGCGGCAGCCCGGCCCGGTTGAACAGCGCCCGCAAAGCCGCATTGCCGCGGTCGTGAACGAGGCTGGAGACGTGTTCGACCGGCATATCGGTCAGCTCCGCCAAAGCCTCCTCGAACAGCGCGACATTGCCGGACAACAGCGCCCGCAAAATGAGGCCGGCGGTGAGTTGCCCGCTGACGCGCAAGTGACGGATGAGCGCGCGCATCTGCGTCGTCGGCGTATCCGCGGCGACGACAACGGTCGCCTTCTCGCAAGCCTCACGCGCGATGCGCTGCGCGCGATCGGCGTCCAGCCAGCGGCGCTCGGTGACGAAGCCGGCCAGCGTCTCCGACAGCTTGGCGACTAGCATCAGCCGCGTGGCCGCCGCGAGATTGTCGCGCGCCAGCAACGCTTCGCGGATCGCCGCCAGGTGGCCGAAGCGCTCGACCAGCCGATCGGCCGAGATCGGCGCAATGTCGGCATCGCTGTTCTCCGCCAGCACCAGACACGATTCCGCGGTGCCGACTTCGGCGATGGCGGCGGCGACCGAACACGGCAAGCCGGCGCGGCTGGCGATCGCGGCTTGCACGACGCCGCCGCCGGTCCCGACCGCATCGACCAGATCGGCATCGACGAAAAGCGGCGACAGCGCCAGCACCGGCGCGGCGATCTGCGCCTGGTCGGCGGCCAGCGCCAAGACGATGGCCGGCGGTGCGCTCGGGCTCGCCGCCAGCACATCGGCCAACGCCCGCCGCACCAGCGGCGAAGGGTCGTCGAGCAGCATCAGCATCGCGCCTTCGGCCGCGGCGAGATCGTCAGGCGCCAGATCCGAATACAGGTAGCTGCGGGCCAGCGCCCCGGTCGCCTCGGCGCGCTGACCGGCCGGCGCGTTGCGGACATAGTCGAGAAAATGGCGCACGATCATGGTTCGCTCACGCCAGGACAGAGAAGAGCCGATTGCGATCGTAAAGGCGTCGACTTAACAAAGCGTTCACCATAAATGTTGGTAACCGTGGCCGTCTTGCGCGGGGTGCCGGCCATGCCAAGCCGTGGAATTTCGTATTTGTCATCATAACCTTGGCTTTCGCTGCGCCGGGCCGTTCCGGGCGCTAGGAATGATTAACAGTTGTGGTAAACGGGGCCTTAACGGCAGGAGGTGGCAATGACACAGAACACGGCCATACGGCACAAGCGCGGCGGGCTTTATTTCGAGGATTTCGTCCCTGGCGAGGTCGTCGAGCACCGCTATACGCGCACCGTCACGCAGATGGATAACATGCTGTTTTCCAACATGACGCTCAACCCGCAGCCGCTTCATATCGACCGACATTTCTGCGAGCAGGAGACCGAATGGGGCCAGCCGTTGATGAACTCGCTGTTCACGCTCGGCTTGATGATCGGCATGTCGGTCAGCGACCTCACCGTCGGCACCACGATCGCCAATCTCGGCATGAGCGAAGTGAAATTTCCGCACCCGCTGTTCGAGGGCGATACCGTGCACGCCACGACCGAGGTCATCGGCAAGCGCGAATCAAAGTCGCGGCGCGGCGCCGGCATCGTCGAGTTTCACCATCGCGCCTACAATCAGGACAATAAGCTGGTCGCCGAATGCCGCCGCCAGGCATTCATGCGCATGAGGCCGAAGTGAGATGAAGGCAACGCACCGGTCGTCGCGATGAGGTACACGTTCGCCACGCTCGACGTGTTCACTGCCAGGCGGTTTGCCGGCAATCCGCTTGGCGTCGTGTTCGACGCCGACGTTCTCGATGGCGCGACCATGCAGGCGATCGCGCGCGAATTCGGCTTTCCGGAGACCGTGTTCGTGCTCAAGCCGCAAGCATCGGGCAGCACCGCTGCCGTGCGCATTTTTACGCCGGGGATGGAATTGCCGTTTGCCGGGCATCCGACCGTGGGTACGGCGCTCGTGCTCACGCAGCGGCGCGGCGCTGGAACCGAGGTCGCGATCGAGGAGAAGATCGGCCTCGTGAAATGCAAGGTTGCCGCCGACGGCACGAACGGTGGCCGCGCCAGCTTCGTCATCCCGGCGCTGCCCAAGCAATCAGGCACGGCGGCAAGCAAACAAGCGATCGCCGCGGCGCTGGGCCTCTCCGTCGAGGACATCGGCTTTGACGGCCATCAACCGGTGAAGTGGGCGGTTGGCAACTCGTTCACGTTCGTTCCGGTGCGGGACATTGGCGCCGTCCGCCGGTGCCGCATCGTCGAGGCCGCCTGGGACGAGGCGTTCGACAGCGGCGGCCGCTCTTTTCCCTTCATTTTTTCCAAAGAGACCGAGGATACGGCCAACAGCTTCCACGCCCGCATGTTTGCGCCGCGCGCCGGTGTCCCGGAAGATCCGGCCACCGGCTCGGCCGCCGCAGCGTTCGCGGGATTTTGCGCCCAATCGCTGTCGCTTTGCGACGGCGACCACCGCTTCGTGACCGAGCAGGGATTTGAGATGGGCCGTCCGAGTCTGGTCGAGCTTTGCGTGACCATGCAGGACGGCGTGCTTTCTTCGGCCAGCGTCGGCGGACCGGCGATCATCGTCACCGAAGGAACGATCGAGGCGTGATGCGCTCGCTTCTCTTCGTACCCGCCGACAGCGCGAAAAAGCTCGACAAGGCCATGGCGAGCGGCGCCGACGCCCTGATCGTCGACCTCGAGGATTCGATCGCGCTCGAGGGTAAGGCGCGGGCGCGGCAAAGCGCGGCGGCCTTCCTCAAGGAGGCCATGGCGACGGCCGCGCGCCCGCATCTCGTCGTGCGCGTGAACGGGCTGCAGACCGGCCTCACCGACGCCGATCTCGATGCCGTGGTGCCGGAAAAGCCCGACGCCATCATGCTGCCGAAGGCGGAAGGCGGCGCCGCGGTCGTTCACGCCGATGCCAAGCTCGCGGTGCGCGAGGCGCTGAGCGGGCTACCCGACGGCCATGTCAAGATCATCGCGCTCGCCACCGAAACCGCGGCCGCCTTGTTCCTTGCCGGCACCTATCGCGGCGCCAGCGCCCGGCTTAGCGCTCTGACCTGGGGCGCCGAAGACCTTTCCGCCGACATCGGTGCCGAGAGAAACCGCGACGCGCAAGGTCGCTTTCTCGACCCCTATCGGTTGGCGCGCGCGCTCTGTCTCGCCGGCGCGGCTGCCGCCGAAGTGCCGGCGCTCGACACCGTCTACATCGACTTCCGCGACCACGACGGTTTCCGCCGCGAATGCGAAGAGGCGCGCCGCGACGGCTTTGCCGGGAAGCTCGCCATTCACCCGGCGCAGGTGCCGATCATCAACGAGCTGTTCACGCCGACGCCGGAAGCCATCGCCCAGGCGCAAGCAATCATCGATGCGTTTGCCGCAAACCCTGATGCCGGCGTCGTCGGCATCGGCGGCGTTATGGTCGACCGGCCGCATCTTGCCCGCGCTCGGCGATTGCTTGCGCGCGCCCCGTGACTCCCGCTCGATTAGAGCGCGTCCAGGAAAAGTGGAAACCGGTTTTCCGTCCGGACGCGCGATGCAACAAGGACTTGGAGCGGGATGACGATTCGAAGATAAGTCATCCTGCTCTAAGGACCGCAATTGTCCACGTCCACCCGAGAACCGCTGGCGCGTGGCTCTTGGCTGTCCTGTTGTTTGCTTCGCGAGGGATCGGCCGCATGGGCTGGCGAACGGGGACCGGCCGCCTACGTCAACGTGGCGGTGAGATCCGCCCTGCCGACGGACGCCAGCCGCGCGGTCTGGTCGATCGCGCCAATGCGGCGATCGATTTCCGCGATGACAAAACGCGAAAACGGACCAAGATGGACGTACAGGGCCATCAAACCGACAATAAATCTAACGGCGGCCGGATTGCTCTGGCGGCAGTCCCGGAGTACGTTCCAGAATTCATCGCGCGCCTCCGGTACGCGGCGGAAAATATTGGAGACGATTTCAAGCATGGGAACGCTGCGCTGCCTGTTGCCTTCGGCCAGCGCCGCTGCCCGGCCGAAACAGTCGAGCTTAGAAGCCAGGCGCCTGAGGCGGCGGGCATATGCCGCAGGATCGTAAACGCGCTGCAGAACCCGGCGATAGTCGAGCAGGATATCGCGCTGCGGCCGCAGGCTGTCGAAGTTGAGACTGAGCGCGCATTGATCGCCGGACTCGTCGGTCCAGCGATCGTAATCGGCGTGCAACCGTCCCTCTTTTTCAAGACGCCGTGTAAGCTGGGTGTTCGGCAACGCCCACAATAAGCCGACCATCGCCGCCGGGATGGCAGCTTCTTCGATCAAATCCACCATGGCGTCGGCGACCGAAACCTTCTCGGTGTCGAAGCCGACAATGAAACCGGCGGTGACGTACATTCCGGCGCCGTAAAGTCTGTGGACGCTCTCCGCAAGGTTACGCCTCGTGTTCTGTTTTTTCCTGGTGTGCACCAGGGTTTCGGGATCGGGACTTTCTATGCCGACGAACAGGGCGAAGAAGTTCGCCTTGCGCATCAGCTGCAGCAGGTCGTGATCGTCGGCAAGATTGACCGATGCTTCGGTGGAGAACTCAAACGGGTAGTCGTGCGCCTCCTGCCAAGCGATCAGCTCCGGCAGGAAAATCCGCAGCGATTTCCGGTTACCGATGAGGTTGTCGTCGACGAAGTCGACATGGCCGCGATAGCCGAGATCGTAGAGCCGCTGCAGCTCCGCGAGCATCTGCGGCGGAGTCTTCGTGCGCGGCACGCGGCCGTACAGTTCAATGATGTCGCAAAACTCGCACGTAAACGGGCAGCCGCGCGAATATTGCAAGCCAATGTACATGTATTGGTCGAACTTCAAGAGATCGAACCGGGGCGCCGGCGTCGTGCCGACGTCGATCTGGAACTTTTCGGCGATGAAGCAGCCGCCCCGCTCGCCGGCATTCCAGGCCGCGATGAAGCGCGCGATAACATCTTCAACCTCGCCCAGCACGCGAAAGTCGGCGGCCTCATAGATGTGCGGGCTCGACGTTGCATCGGGCCCGCCGACGACCGCCGGCTTGCCGTGCTGATGCGCCAGCGCGATCAGCCGGAGCGCATCGAGCTGCTGATTGAACATGCCGCCGGTCATGACCATGTCGGCCCAGGCGAAATCCTCGTCGCGGACGTCTTCGCTGTTGCGATTGACGAGGCGCACATTCCAGTTCACCGGCAGCATGGCGGCAACAGTGATCAATCCGAGCGGAGCTGTCGGACACTGCGCGCCGATCAGCTTGCAGGTTTCGGCATAATTCCAGAAATTATTCGCCTGAAAGCGCGGATAGATCATGAGCACGTTGCAATCGCGCAACGCGGGCCGGCCGGCAACTTGGTCAATCCGCTGCTCCACGGAACCCAAATCCGCGTACCGTTTGGCTGATATCCAGTATCGCGGCTTTGCCCGCATAGCGCAATGCCGCGGGCGTACCGGCGAGTGACGCAACCGCGAAACCTTCCGCCGCGAGTGTGGGGCAGCGCGGCGCGACGGCTTTTCGGCAAAAATGGCCATCCATCCGACGCAGGTGCCGATTATCAATGCGGTTTTCACGCCGACGCCGGAAGCCATTCTCCAGGCCCAGATGCCTTTGCGGCGAACCCGGATGCCGGGGTCGCCAGCGTTGGGGGTGGCATGGTGGACCGACCGCATCTGACGCGCGCCGAAGGTTGCTGGAACGGGCGAAACGATCTTCCACCGCCTCTTGACAACCTTAACCCAGCGTCCGATGTACGGGACAAATGGCGCGGGGTTCATTCCCTGTCGGTTGGTGGCTCCGGTGAAAACCGGGGCCATTTAGCTATTGGGAAGCCGGACCGTCGTTCGGAAGCATGGCCGAAGGCCCGGCCGAACCCCCCTTCGCAGAAGGGAGCCCGCGATGAGCGAGCAACGTGATTGCGAAAGATGCGGCAAACCTATTTCGCCGCGCCGGTTGGAAGTCCTGCCCTACACCCGGCTTTGCGTCGAATGCAGCGAAGCCATCGGCGGCGACTTCAAGACCTATGTTATCCCCGAAAACACCGGCAAGCCCGGCAGTCTCAAGAAAAATTATGGAAGCTGGAAGGTCAAAAGGAAGCTGCGCGACATCACACCGATCGACAAAACGTAACTTGCGCGACGGCCGTCCCTGCAACGCGACTGCGCCTCTATTTGGTCGTCCGATAGACGGCCTTCGGATCGAACATGCGCTGGTCAAGGAATTGAAGCGTGACCGCTCCGCCCGTGCCGAGCGGCACGGCGCGATAAAAGCAGGAGCGGCGGCCGGTATGGCAGGCGCCGCCGGCCTGCTCGACTTTGATCCACACCGCGTCCTGGTCGCAATCGATGCGCATCTCGACCACGTGCTGGGTGTGTCCGGATGTCTCGCCCTTCTGCCACAGCGCGCCGCGCGAGCGGCTGTAATACCAGGCCTGGCCGGTGGCGATGGTCTTGGCCAGCGCCTCGGCATTCATATGCGCGACCATCAGCACGTCGCCGGCGGCGGCGTCGGTCGCCACGCAGGTGACGAGGCCGTCGGCGTCGAATTTTGGCGTCAGCGCGGTGCCTTCTTCAAGGTCGGCAGTCGCGCCCGGCGGCGCGAACGGGGTTTTGTCTGGCATAGCGACACTTCAGTTTGCTGCATGGCTCGGTCGGCCGGGACTCTCGCCGCAGCCAGCCCATACCTATATAGTTTATCGGCCAGGCAACACAGCAAATCCGAACCGCGCATCTGCCATGATCAACGAGGTCTACAATCGCCGTATCATCGAGCTGGCGGGAACGATTCCGCGGATCGGCCGGCTGGCCGACCCCGACGCGACCGCCAAGGCGGTTTCGCGGCTGTGCGGCTCGACCGTTACCGTCGATCTGAAGATGGACGGCGACAAGGTGACCGACTTCGCCCACGAGGTGAAGGCCTGCGCGCTCGGCCAGGCCTCGTCCTCGATGATGGCGCGCAACGTTATCGGCTCCAGCGCCGACGAGTTGCGCGCGTTGCGGGAAACCGTGCGCAAAATGCTCAAGGAAAACGGCAAGCCGCCGCATGACGGCAAATGGGCCGATATCGCAGTACTCGAGCCGGTCCGCGACTACAAAGCGCGCCACGCCTCGACGCTCTTGACCTTCGACGCCGTGGTCGACGCCATCGGCCAGATCGAGGCCAAGCGCGGCGACAAGAGCGCGGCGAAGACCGCGGCGGAATAAATTGCCGACCGCCAGCGACTTCTGCCGTCGCGCTCCTCGCCTCGCCGGCCGGGGCTTGGTCAAAGTATATCGCTACACGTTCTCGCCGCTTGTTGGTTTCAATTGCCGGCACTTGCCGACCTGCTCGGACTATGCTGACCAGGCGATCGAGCGCTTCGGCTTGTGGGCCGGCGGCTGGATGACTTTGGCACGGCTGCTGCGCTGTCAGCCGTGGGGCACGCATGGGCTCGATTTCGTGCCCGACGCGTTGCCGCAAAAGGCACGGTGGTATATGCCGTGGCGCTTCGGACGCTGGCGCGGGACCAATCCCGACCCGGCGCCGCGGCCTGCCGAGTCGGATACGGCAAGTGACAGACGGAGAATCCGAGAGATCCGCTGAGACCACCCACGCTTACCTGCGCTCGTTCGCAGGAGTGAGCAGAAGGAGCAAGAAATGGTTGTTGTGACCTTTCCCGACGGCGCGCGTCGGGAGTACCCGCAAAACACCACCGGCCTCGACATCGCCAAGGGCATTTCGCCGTCGCTTGCCAAGCGCACGGTCGCCATGGCGCTCGACGGCAAGCTTGCCGATCTCGCCGACTCGATCGACCACGACGTCAAGATCGAGTTCCTCACCCGCGACGACCCGCGCGCGCTCGAACTCATCCGCCACGACGCCGCGCACGTGCTCGCCGAAGCAGTGCAGACGCTGTGGCCCGGCACCCAGGTCACCATCGGGCCGGTGATCGAGAACGGCTTCTATTACGATTTCTTCCGCAACCAGCCGTTCACGCCGGAAGACTTCGACGCCATCGAAAAAAAGATGCGCGAGATCATCGCCCGCGACAAACCCTTCACCAAGGAAGTGTGGTCGCGCGAGCAGGCGAAGAAAATCTTTCGCGACAAGGGCGAGCTGTTCAAGGTCGAGCTGATCGACGCCATCCCGGAAGATCAGGAGATCAAGATCTACAAACAGGGCGACTGGTTCGACCTGTGCCGCGGGCCGCACATGACGTCGACCGGCAAAGTCGGCAACGCCTTCAAGCTGATGAAGGTCGCCGGCGCCTATTGGCGGGGCGATTCGCGCCGCGAGATGCTGTCGCGCATCTACGGCACGGCTTTTGGCAAACAGGAACAGCTCGACGCCTACCTCAAGCAGATCGAGGAGGCCGAAAAACGCGACCACCGAAAAATTGGCCGCGAAATGGATCTGTTTCATTTCCAGGAAGAGGCGCCGGGCTCGGTGTTCTGGCATCCGAAGGGCTGGACGCTGTTCCAGACGCTGGAAAGTTACATCCGGCGGCGGCAGGCCGAGACCGGCTATGCCGAGGTCAACGCGCCGCAGCTCATTGATTCCTCGCTGTGGGTGGCCTCCGGTCACATGGCGACATTCCGCGACGTCATGTTTCTGGTGCACCCGCCCGAGGAGGACGATCGCACCTATGTCATCAAGCCGATGAACTGCCCCGGCCACATCCAGATATTCAAGAACGGCCTGAAATCGTATCGCGATCTGCCGTTCAAGATCGCCGAGTTCGGCAAGGTGCATCGGTACGAGCCGTCGGGCTCGCTGCACGGGCTGCTGCGCGTGCGCGCCTTCACCCAGGACGACGCCCACATTTTCGTCACCGAGCAGCAGATCGCCCAGGAGGTGCTCGCGGTCAACGATCTGATCCTGTCGATCTACGCCGATTTCGGCTTCGACGACGTGCGCATCAAATTCTCCGACCGTCCGGACAAGCGCATCGGCGACGACGCGGTCTGGGACAAAGCCGAAGCCGCCCTGATGCAGGTGCTCGAAGCGTCGGGCCGGCCGTGGACGCTCAACAAGGGCGAAGGCGCCTTCTACGGCCCCAAGCTCGAATACGTCCTGCGCGACGCCATCGGCCGCGATTGGCAATGCGGCACCGTCCAGGTCGACCTCAACATGCCGGGCCGGCTCGGCGCGTTCTATATCGACGAGCACTCCAACAAGGTGGCGCCGGTGATGATCCACCGGGCGATGTTCGGCTCCTACGAGCGCTTCATCGGGATCATGATCGAGCACTACGCGGG
>JBAPYW010000011.1:0-50407 GCA_049284935.1 Xanthobacteraceae bacterium | reverse complement strand
TCAGCGTCAGGCCATGTTTCCTGCGACTTGGCCGGAGCGTTTGGTCCGCAAAGCCCGCCCCAACCGGGGGGCGGAGACCTCGCGCCGCTCCGCGGGCGTTACCCGCGCCGGCCTGTCCCAGTCCAGTGAAAGCACCTCGCGCGCCGGTCGTAGTGCCGGCAGACATGATGCCCAAGCCGCCCGGAAGCGGAGGTGACGAGCCGCCGCCCGCGGGCACCGCACTCGCTCCATCAGCCGGTGTCGCCGGCTGCCGTCCTTCACTGAGCGAGATTCGCATCCATATGTAGCCGAAACGGGGACGGATGTCAAGACCGATGTCGCGTTATGAGCGACAATTGGCTGCGCCGCCCGGGAGCTCGCTATGCTTGAATTCCACTGTTCCGAGCGTATTTTCAGCCTCGACCCATGGGCGCATCGGGTGGAGCATCGGCATGAAGATCAAAGTCGTGGTGCATGAGGCGGAGGAAGGCGGCTTTTGGGCCGAGGTCCCCGCCATTCCAGGCTGCGCCACGCAAGGCGAAACCATGGAAGAGCTGATGCGCAATCTGCACGAGGCGATCGAAGGCTGCCTCGCGGTGGACGTTGCGGCGCCCGGCCCTGGGGGCAAGGAGCGCATTCTCGAAATCGCTGTATGAGGGCGATCGCCGGCCGCGAGTTCGCGCGGATGATTGAGCGGCGCGGCTGGCAATTGCTGCGCGTCAGCGGCAGCCACCACATTTACGGTAAGCCGGGCAGCGTCGTTCGCCTATCGGTTCCAATTCACGGCAATCGCCCGCTTAAGACGGGGGCACGCTTCGCTTTGCCCACCCTACACTCGCTTTGTTTGCTAGGCCTCGACGTATTCCGCGATGCTCGTCGGCGCCGGCACGGACTCGCCGTCGGCCTTGAGGCCGTCGATATGAAATCGGATCGCGTCGCGGATTTCCTTTTCCACTTCGGAGATTGTCGCCCCGGTAGCGACGCAGCCGGGCAGGTCCGGAACATAAGCGGAATAATTACCGTCCGCCCTTTCGATCACTACCGCATAACGCATCATTTCTGCTCCTTCAGTCGAGCCTGCTTGAGCACGCTGTTTAGCGTGCCGGGCGCCATGTCGTCGGACGGCTTCCCGGCAATGATAACACGCCCAAGCTTATTTGGATGCTTGTATTGCCGATGCGAGCCTCGCGTGGCAACTAGGAACCAACCGTCTTGCTCGATTAAGCGAATGACGTCGCGCACCTTCATGCAGCGAACATCCGCCACTTTCTCTCAACCAGCAAGTGCCCCACACGGCCTAGCGGCCCGTTGGCTCGGCCCCGGAATGACGCGCAAACGTTTACTTCCCCGCCTCGACAGCCTCGAGGATAACGGTCTCGACCTGCGCGCGAAAAACCAAAGACATGGATGGCCGGAACATAGGCGAGCGAAGCGACGCCGTTCTTCGAACGGTATGTCCGGTCACGACAGCACTGTTTGACTCACTCGGCCGCGCGACGTGCGGCGATGATCTGATCGGCGGTGCGGCCGGTGAGCTCGGCCATGTGATCGAACTTGAAGGTGAAGGTGCCGGCGCCGGCGGTCGCCGAGCGGATTTCGACGATGAGGTCGCCGATCTCCGCCTCCGGCATCTTGGCGCGCACCATGTCCCAGCCCTCCCAGCCGTCGCGCGTGTCGAAGCCGAGTATCTGACCGCGCCGTCCCGCCATCAGCGCATTGATCTTCGCCGTCGCCTCGCTGGGACAAACGATCTCGACGAGATGAATCGGCTCGAGGAGCACCGGCTGGCATTGCGGCAGACCTTCGGCAATGCCGATGCGGCCGGCGGTGCGAAACGCCATGTCGGAGGAATCGACGGTGTGATACGAGCCGTCGATCAGCGCCACGTGAAGATCGACCACCGGAAAACCGAGCGGGCCGTGCTTGAGCGCGTCGATGACGCCTTCCTCGACGGACGGGATGTAGTTGCGCGGCACCACGCCGCCGGTGATCTTGTCCTCGAAAGAAAAACCCGAGCCGCGCGGCATCGGCTTGATGTCGAGCACCACGTCGCCGTACTGGCCGTGGCCGCCCGACTGCTTCTTGTGACGGCCGCGCTGGACGATACCCTTGCGGATGGTTTCCCGGTAACCGACGCTCGGCTGGCGCCGCTCGATGGCGACGCCGTAACGGTCGCTCAATCGCTCGGTGGCGACGCGCAGGTGCATCTCGCCCTGGCCCCACAGCACCACCTCATGCGTCTCCGGATTGTGCACGATGGTGATCGAGGGATCCTCCTCGGCCAGCTTGTTGAGGGCCTGACCGAGCTTCACGTCGTCCTTGCGCTCCTTCGCCGATATGGCGATGGCCAGCACCGGCGGATAGGGCTCGATCTTGGCGACCGCAGGATGGGCTTGCTTGCCCGCCGTCAGGGTGTCGCCGGTCTTGGCTTTATCGAGCTTGGCGAAGGCAACGGTCTCGCCGACGTTGGCCGGGCCGCGCTTCTCGCTGGTCTGGCCGACGAGCTTGAAGACGCCGGCAACACGGCCGGCCTCGCTGTCGCCGGACAAGAAGGTGGTGCCGTCGCCGGCCTGGCCAGCGAGCATGCGCGCGATCGACAGCCGCCCGCCATGGGCGGTGTTCAGCGTCTTGAGCACATAGCCGACGGCATCGCCGTTCGCCTTGACGCCGAGGCGCTTGGCCGTGTCGGCGATGCCGGGCGATTCATGGCGCAGCGCCTTCAGCAGCCGCAAAATGCCATTGGCGCGCGCCGCGGTGCCCATCAGTACCGGACAGACGAACCCCTGGCGCAGCTCGTGCCTGAGGTCATCGAAAACCTTGTCGCGCGGCGGCTGGATGTCCTCCAGCAACTGCTCCATCAGCTCGTCATCATGGTCGGCGAGCGTCTCCAGCATGGAGAAGCGCGCCGTCTTCTCGCGGTCGGCGGCGTCGCCTTCGAGCGCAACGACTTCCGAGGCGGCGTGCTCCTTGTAAACGAAGGCGCGTTCCAGCGCGAGATCGACGAAGCCGCTGATCAGATCGCCGGAGAACGTCGGGATCTGCCGCAAGATCAGCTTGGTGCGCGAGGCGCCCTGGATCAGCTTGAGCACGTCATGGACGCCGGCGTCGGCCTTATCGATCTTGTTGAGGAACAGAATGCGGGGAATTTTCCGGTCTTCCAGCTCGCGCAAAATGAGCTGCAGCTGCGGCACTTTCTTCTCGTCCATTTCGCACACGACCACCGCCGCATCGATCGCCGGCAACACCGCGCGCATGTCGTGGACGAACTCCACCGAGCCGGGGCAATCGAGGAAAGTATAGGAGTCGCCCATGAAATTGGTGGTGGCGACAGTCAGCTCGACGCTCATGCGATGATGGCGCGCTTCCTTGCTGCCGTCGCCGACCGTGTTGCCGCCCTCGATGGTGCCCTGGCGCTGGATCACTCCGGTGCGCGCCAGGATCGCCTCGAGCAACGTGGTCTTGCCGCTCTGGAAGGGACCGACCAGCGCGACACAGCGGGGGCCGGTCGCGCGTGTCGCGTTGTTTCCGTTTGCTGCCATCAATTCCTCCCGGCGCAAATCCGCCGCTCCGGAGCGGATCGCACGACACCATCGTTTCAGGCGGCGGCGGGGCTGGTCAAGGGCGCATTATTGCGCGCCGCGCGCGGCAGTCATTACCCTGGTGCGTCGTCGAGCACGGCCGCGCCGGAACTCACCGCACCGGATGCAGCTCCAATTGCCCGATTCCGGCGGCGATATCGAGCCCGACCTGGCCTTGCAACGACAACGGTTGCAGCGCCACCGTCCGGTTCGATCCACCGACGAGGACATTGGCGCCAAGGCCGGCGGCGACAGACACTTCAGCCGTCGCTCCGGTGTAGGTACCGGCGAGCATTCCGGCATAGCGGTTGGTGTCCGCAAACACCGTCCAAACGATCACCCCGCCAGAAGTCACGCCGATGTCGAGGCCGACCGTGGTCATGGTGCCTGAATAAACTTCCTCCGGCTCACCCGGATGGCCCTTAAGAACGCAATTCACGTTTTTTTGCGAACCGACGATCAGGCCAACGCTCGCCGACATCGAACAGGTCAGCGTGCCGACCTGGATTTGTCTCGGCTGCGCGTCAGCCGGCCCTACAACCATCGCAAGCGCGGCGGCCACAACGGCCGCCGCAGCGCAAGCAGTGCGAAACATATGGATTCTCCCACCCCGGCCCATCGATGAGCCGGGGGGATTGTAGGCGAGAAAGACGACGGCGTCTCTTGCCCTTTCGCAGGATCGGCAAGTGGTCGGAGCTAGAGCGGGATTTATCTTCGAATCGTTCCACTCTAAGTTCTTGTTTTATCGCGCGTCCGGACGGAAAACCGGTTCCCACTTTTCCTGGACGCGCTCTCGGCGCGGCGCGCGACCGGGTTATTGCAAGTTCCCGCAGAAACGCTGGATGCGCGTGCAGGCCTCCTCCAGCGCGCTGGTGGCCGTGGCGTAGGAGATACGGAAGGCCGGACTCCACCCGAACGGCGCGCCCTGCACCACCGCAACGCCCTCGGCTTCCAACAGCTCGGTGACAAAGTCCTCGTCCGTCGCCAGCGTCTTGCCGGTGGGCGCGGTCTTGCCCATCGTCCCCGCGCAGGACGGATAGACGTAGAACGCGCCCTCCGGCTTCGGGCACTGGATACCGCTGGCCTGGTTGAGCATGGAGACGCAAAGGTCGCGGCGTTCCTTGAAGGTCTTGTTGTGTCTGGGGATGAAGTCCTGCGGGCCGTCGAGCGCTTCGACCGCCGCCCACTGCGCGACCGCAGTCGGATTTGAAGTCGACTGCGACTGGATCATCGCCATCGCCTTGATCAGCGGCTCCGGGCCGCCGGCATAGCCGATGCGCCAGCCGGTCATGCAATAGGCCTTGGATACGCCGTTCACCGTCAACGTACGCTCGTAGAGCCGCGGCTCGAGCTGCGCCGGCGAGAAGAACTTGAAATCGTCGTAGACCAGGTGCTCGTACATGTCGTCGGCCATGACATGAACGTGCGGATGCCGGAGGAGCACGTCGGTCACCGCCTTGAGCTCGGCGCGCGTATAGGCGGCGCCGGTCGGGTTCGACGGCGAGTTGAAGATGATCCACTTGGTCTTCGGCGTGATCGCCCGCTCCAGCGCTTCGGGCTTCAACTTGAAGCCCGATTCCATCGTGGTCGCGACCGCGACCGGCTCGCCACCCGCGAGCAGCACCATGTCGGGATAGCTCACCCAATAAGGTGCCGGGATGATCACCTCGTCGCCGGCATTGATGGTCGCAATGAGCGCGTTGTAGAGCACCTGCTTGCCGCCGGTACCGACGATGATCTGCGACGGCTTGTAGGTCAGCTCATTCTCGCGCTTGAACTTGCGCGCGATCGCCGCCTTGAGCTCCGGAATGCCGTCGACGGCGGTGTATTTCGACGCTTTGCCGTCGCGGATGGCCTTGATGGCCGCCTCTTTGATGTTCTCCGGCGTGTCAAAATCCGGTTCCCCGGCGCCCAACCCGATGACGTTGCGGCCCGCCGCTTTGAGCGCGCGCGCCTTGTCCGACACCGCGATGGTGGCCGACGGCTTGACGCGCGCAATCCGGTCCGCGAGAAAGGCCATGGCCAACCTCCAAAGTGCCCGTATCGAGGCGCGTGCTTGGTAAAGCGCCGTTCAAGCACAAGCAAGAGCGTGCACCGCATGGCCGGGTCAATTCTCCGTCAAGGCTGCGGGTGTTGGCGATGCTCGCAGGCAGTTTTTATTCTGCTGTTGCGGCGCAGCACGATCCAATTCACCTATCCGATGGCCTTTCCGGGCGCGTTCCTCCTAAAATAGCGCAGGACCCAGGCGGCACAGCGCGCGGTCACGACATCGCCGCGTTCAAGGAGTAAAGGCGCAAGGATGATCCCGGCCCAAGGGAGTTCGGAGCGGTCATGTTCACGCTCTATTCGATGCAGCGTTCGGGGAACAGCTACAAGGCGCGGCTCGCTTTGGCGCAGCTCGGCATTCCCTATCGGCTGATCGAGATCGATATCATCAAGGGCGAGAGCCATACGCCGGAGTTCCTGAAGAAGAATCCGAACGGCCAGGTGCCGCTGTTGGAAGTAGCGCCCGGCCGATTCCTTGCCGAATCCAACGCCATCCTCTGGTACATCGCCGGCGGCACGCCGCTCGCGCCCGAGGACCGCATTGAACGCGCGGAAGCGTTGCAGTGGATGTTCTTCGAACAGCACAGTCTGGAGCCCAACCTGGGCGCCGCCTATTTCTGGCTCACACTCGTCAAGGGCGGCCGCGAGCTGCAGCGCCACGCCTTCGAAGACTGGATGGAGGAGGGTTATCGCGCGCTCGGCGTGATGGAAAAGCATATCGCGCGGCACGACTTCTTCGCCGCCGACCGCTACACCATCGCCGACATCGCGCTGTACGCCTACACGCACATCGCCCATCTATGCGACTACGACCTCGCCGGGTTTCCGGCGCTACGCGCTTGGCTCGCACGCGTCGCCGCCGAGCCCGGCCATGTGACAATGGAATCCCAGGCGCCGACCGCGGCCGTGTTACGGTCGGCCGCCCAATAGACGCAGTCATCGCCCGGTCGCGTCGTTAACGGTCTGTTAACCAACTTCCATCAAATCGCCTTTGTTCTTCAATGCCTCCGCCCAAATCCGGCCGAACGGGCGCCGGCATCGGCGGCGATGGTGCGACGAGCGAACTGATTCGCGAAGGATGGTGACGACCATGGCAGAGCTGACCGGCAATCCCGGTTTCGCGCCGCCGCGAGCCGAGCAGACTCTGTCGAAACGACACGTGGCCGCGCTCGAGCTGATCGCGACCGTTGCGCTCACGGTATCGCTCGTCGTTGCCGCGACGGCCGTGTCGATTGGCGACAGGTCGCTGGCCCGCGGCGATGTCATCGGGCCTCCGTCGCTGCATGGACCGCAGGCGCGGGACTAAGCCCAACCCACCTATCACGATCAATAGGCGACGCCGGGTTCACAAACCGATAGGATCGGACTGAACCTAGGACCGCCTTGTGCATCCTTAAGGACTGCGCGATCAGATCCGTGGGCCCGCAAATCCGATGAACGAGCAGTCGTTATCGCCGCCAGCCGGCGCTCCGGCGCGAGACAGTGGCGTGACCAACCGGCTGTTGTTGTTTTTCGCGCTGGTCTATGTCGTCGAGGGCGTTGGACAGGTCGGCGGCCTGATCGCCCAGCCGCTCAGCTTTTATTTGAAGCAGGTCCACGGCTGGACGCCGCTGCAAGTCACCGCATATCTCGCCATCTTCAATTTTCCCTGGATCATCAAGCCGGTCTACGGGGCGTTTTCCGATTTCCTGCCGCTGTTCGGCTATCGCCGGAAGACCTACCTTATTGCGGCTAATCTTGTCGCGGCCGGCGCCTTTCTCTGGGTCACCCAGCTCACCGTGCCGAGCCAGCTGGTGTGGGCGCTGCAACTTACGGCCTACGCCATGGCGATATCGAGCACAGTTTGCGGCGCCGTGCTGGTGGAGAACGGCCAGCGGCTCGGAGAAAGCGGCAGATTCGTCAACCAACAATGGCTGTGGTTCAACGTCGCGGCGATGACCGCCGCCATCTTGGGCGGCCAACTCGTCCAGCGGCTGTCGCCAACTGCGGCGCTTCACGCCGCGGCTGCCGTCGTTGCCCTGGCGCCCTTGGCGGTCCTGTTCGGGACGATCTTTCTGGTCCCGGAAAAGAAAACGCGCATCGATCTGCCGGCCTTGCGCGCAAGTTTCCAGGGCCTTGCGGCCGCGTTGAGAACGCGCGAGCTCTGGATCGTCGGAGTTTTCCTGTTTCTCTATTACTTCAGCCCCGGCTTGAGCACGCCGCTTTATTACACCATGACCGACAGCCTGAAATTCTCGCAAAGCTATATCGGCATCTTGGGATCGATCGCGTCGGCTGGCTGGGTGGTCGGCGCGCTCCTCTATCGACGGCTGTTCGGCGATCTGTCTTCCAAGCGGCTGCTTAATCTGAGCATCGCGCTCGGCACGGTGGCGACGGCGGCGTACCTGCTGTTGTCCAACGAGCTTTCAGCGGCCGTTCTCAGCCTGTGCAGCGGATTTTCCGCGATGCTGGCGACCGTGGCGACGGTTACGCTTGCCGCCGATTATTGTCCGCAGCGATCGGAGGGATTCAGCTTCGCGGTGATGATGTCGATCATCAATCTTGCCACCGCTACCGCCGACATTATCGGATCGTTCCTGTTCGAGCATTTCTTCGATAACAGGCTCGCGCCGCTCATCATCGTATCGGCGGCGTTCACGGCCTTTGCATTCGTGCTCGTGCCGCTGTTGCGGCTCGGCGACAAACGGCAAGGGCAATCGGTCGGTATCGTGCCGGCCAGCGGGCCCGAGCCCCACCACGTCGTCCCCGGCGTCGTCAACGAGTGACGCGGCGGCGGGATCGCGGCGTGATCGGCGCGAGGGCGCTCTCGGCGCCGCCCCGGGCGATGTAAGGATTGATCGAAATCAAAGCTCGGCTCAGCGCCATCGTCCATAGTTTCCATACTTGCGGCAATGGCGTGAACATGTGCTTGTCGCGAGTGGCGGCGCGGATGGGGGGCACCCGCGCCGCCTTTTATGTCTTGCTATGTCTTGCGTACGCCGATCCGCGCACCTTTCCGTGCATTGCAGGTCAACGTCTTATCGTCGCAATGGCGAAGACCTCGCGTTCTAGATGCCGCGACCACATTCGCGAGCAATCTGCCTGACCCAACGGACGCACCCGCTTGCGATCCAGTGAAAAGTTGTGGCGGCGGCCCGGAACTTGCATGATTATTGGGCAAATAGGCCGCAACACGTCAAAGCATGTCGATCCTGGTCGGGCTCCATCACGCCACGCGCTACGATTATGACCGGCCGATCAGCCTCGGACCGCAGGTGGTGCGGTTGCGGCCGGGACCGCACTGCCGCACCCGCATTCCGAGCTATTCGCTCACGGTGCAGCCGGCCCATCACTTCGTGAACTGGCAGCAGGACCCGCACGGCAATTGGCTCGCGCGTTTCGTCTTCCCGGAGAAGACAAAGGAATTTTCCGTCACCGTCGATCTGCTTGCCGATATGGAGGTGATCAATCCGTTCGACTTCTTCGTCGAGCCGTATGCGGAGACCTGGCCGTTCGCGTTTCCGCCCGAACTGCACGAGGACCTTGCCGCTTTTATCGAACCGGAGCCCGCCGGCCCGCTGCTGAAAGACCTGGTGCGGTCCATCTCGCGCGAACCGCGCAACACCGTCAATTTTCTGGTCGATCTCAATCAGCGCCTGCAACGCCTGATCCGCTATCTCATTCGCATCGAGCCGGGCGTACAGACACCCGAGGAGACGCTGGCGTCCGCTGCAGGCTCCTGCCGCGATACCGCATGGCTGCTGGTACAGCTGCTGCGGCACATCGGCCTGCCCGCCCGCTTTGTCTCCGGCTATCTCATCCAGCTCAAGCCGGACGTAAAACCGCTCGAAGGCGCTGCCGGCACCGATCACGACTTCACCGACCTGCACGCCTGGACCGAGGTCTATCTGCCGGGCGCGGGCTGGATCGGGTTCGACCCGACGTCGGGATTGTTGTGCGGCGAAGGCCACCTGCCGGTTGCCGCAACGCCGCACTTTCGCTCCGCCGCACCGATCAGCGGCCTCGTCGAGCCGAGCGAGGCTCGCTTCTCCTTCGAGATGAACGTCAAGCGGATCGCCGAACGGCCGCGGGTAACCGCGCCGTTTTCCGAAGCCGCCTGGACCGGGCTGAATGCGCTTGGCGAGCAGGTCGACGCCGATCTTGTCGCGCACGACGTGCGCCTGACCATGGGCGGCGAGCCGACCTTCGTGTCGGTCGACGATTATCAGTCGGCGGAATGGAACACCGCCGCGCTCGGCCCGATGAAGCGCCTGCGCGCCGACGATCTGATACGGCGGCTACGCGACCGTTTCGCGCCGGGCGGGCTCATGCATTACGGCCAGGGCAAGTGGTATCCCGGCGAGCCGCTGCCTCGGTGGGCGTTCTCGCTCTACTGGCGCCGCGACGGCGTTCCGATCTGGCGCGACGACAGCCTGATCGCGCGGGAAGCTGCCGCGCAAGAGCCGTCGCCCGATGCCGCGCGGCGTCTGGCCGACGGCATTGCCGCATGCCTGGGAATCGTGGCGGATTACGTGCAGCCCGCTTATGAGGACCCGACCGACCGCATGCTCAAGCAAGGTCTGAGCCCGGAGGACGTCGATCCAAGCGTTGCCAAGACCAACGATCCCGATAAGCGCGGGCGCATCCTAAGCGCGTTCGATCATCAACTCGGCCAGCCCGCGGGCTTCGTGCTGCCGCTGTGCCGCTGGACGCCGGCGAAGCCATGGCTGAGCGAGTTGTGGCAAACCACTGCTGGTCGGCTCTTTCTGATGCCGGGAGATTCGCCGCTTGGCTTCCGGCTGCCGCTGCAGTCGTTGCCCAAGGTCGATCCCGCCGACTATCCGCATCTCGCGCCGGCCGATCCGTTCGCCGAACGCCGGCCGTTGCCGGATCCCCGCGTCAGCGATCCGGTCCCAGCCAAGGCGACTTCCACAAGCGAGGAGATGTCGCCGGCGCTCGCGCCCGAGACGTTGGTCATGCAACGAGCCAGTGCCGCCGCCGAACCCGATGGCTCAGGCGTCCCGGTGCGCACGGCTCTGACAGTCGAAGTGCGGGACGGACGCTTGTGCATCTTCATGCCGCCGGTCGAAGCGCTTGCCGACTATCTCGATTTGCTTGCCGCGGTCGAGAGCACCGTGGCCGAGATCGGCCTGCCGGTGCACATCGAAGGTTATGAACCGCCCTCCGACCCGCGGCTCAATGTGATCAAGGTGACGCCTGATCCCGGCGTCATCGAGGTCAATATCCATCCGGCATCGTCCTGGCAGGAAGCCGTCGCCATCACCAGCGGCCTTTACCAGGAGGCGCACCTCTCGCGGCTCGGTACCGACAAGTTCATGATCGACGGCCGGCACAGCGGCACCGGCGGCGGCAACCACGTCGTCCTCGGCGGCCGCGAAGCCGCCGACAGCCCGTTCCTGCGCCGGCCTGATCTACTCAAAAGCCTGGTGCTCTACTGGCAACGCCGCCCGTCGCTGTCTTATTTCTTTTCCGGATTGTTTGTCGGACCGACCAGCCAGGCGCCGCGCATCGATGAAGCGCGCCAGGACATCCTCTATGAACTCGAAATTGCGCTCGGCAAGGTACCGGCACCAGACGAGCCCTCGCCACCGTGGCTGGTCGACCGCCTGTTTCGCAACATCCTGGTCGACGTAACCGGCAACACCCACCGCACCGAAATCTGCATCGATAAATTGTTTTCGCCGGACGGACCGACCGGCCGGCTCGGTCTCGTCGAGTTTCGCTCATTCGAAATGCCGCCGGACGCCCGCATGAGTCTCGCCCAGCAATCGCTGCTGCGCGCGCTCGTTGCCTGGTTCTGGCGCGCGCCGCTCGACGGCCAGCCGGTGCGCTGGGGAACGACCTTGCACGACCGCTTTATGCTGGAACATTTCGTCTGGGAGGATTTCCTTGCGGTCTTGGACGACCTCGAGCGCGCCGGCTATGCCTTCGACCCGGCCTGGTTCGAAGCGCAGCGGCAATTCCGCTTCCCGGTCTGTGGCAGCGTGCAGCACGGCGGCGTGCGGCTCGAGCTGCGCCAAGCGATTGAGCCCTGGTACGTATTAGGCGAAGAAGGCGTACCGGGCGGCACCGTGCGGCTCGTCGACTCTTCCGTCGAGCGGCTGCAGGTCAAGGTCGAGGGTTTGAGCGAAGGCCATCACGTCGTGACCTGCAACGGCGCCCGCGTGCCACTGACCCCGACCGGCCGCGCCGGCGAATTTGTCGCCGGGGTGCGCTTCAAGGCCTGGAATCTGCCCACAGGCCTGCACCCGACCATCGGCGTCCATGCGCCGCTGACTTTCGACATCGTCGACACCTGGAACCGGCGCTCGCTCGGCGGCTGCGTCTATCACGTGGCGCATCCGGGCGGACGCAATTACGAGACCTTTCCGGTCAACTCCTACGAGGCCGAGGCACGCCGTCGCGCGCGTTTCCAGGATCACGGCCATACCGGGGGGCTGATCGAAATTCCGCCGCTCGACGTCTCGCCGGAATATCCCACCACCCTCGACCTGCGACGCTTGATGTAACATATCCCCATGGCAACGCAGTTCGACACAAACGTCGAAAAAGAGACCGTCGGCCTGGAACAGTTCGTTGCGAGTTACCGGCCGCTGTACGGCATTTTCGACGAGATGATGGATAGCGACGGCCAAGTGCGCATGCACTGGCAGCCGTTCCTGGCGATGCTGGCGGCGCTCGGCGCCGACGGGATCAATCGCCGCTTCGCCGCTGCCGACCGCTATCTGCGCGGCTCCGGCGTTTTCTATCGCGTCTACGAAGATGCAGCCGGCATCGAGCGGCCCTGGCCGCTCAGCCATGTGCCGCTGATCATCGAGCCTTCCGAATGGAAGCTTTTGGAGGCCGGGCTGATCCAGCGGGCCGAGCTTCTGGAAGCCGTCCTCGCCGATGCTTACGGCCCGGCGTGGTTCAATCGCGATGGCCGCCTGCCCGCCGCATTGCTCGCCGGCAATCCGGAATTCTTACGTCCGCTGGTCGGTGTCGCCCCTCCCGGCGGCGCGCATCTGCGCTTTTATGCCGTCGATATCGGGCGCGGCGCCGACGGACGCTGGTGGGTGCTCGGCGACCGCGCCCAGGCGCCCTCCGGCGCCGGTTACGCGATCGAGAACCGGTTGGCACTGTCGCGCGCCATCCCGGAAATCTATCGCACCACACGCGTCGAACGCGTCGCCCCGTTCTTTCAAGCGTTCCGGGCCGAGCTCGCCGCCCTCACCCGCCAGGACGACGCGCACGTCTGCCTGCTGACGCCGGGACCGTTGAGCGAAACCTATTTCGAACACGCTTATCTCGCGCGTTATCTCGGGCTCCTTCTCGTCGAAGGCGAAGACCTGAGCGTGCGCGACGACGGCGTCTTCGTCCGCACCGTTTCCGGCTTGCAGCGCACCGAGGTGCTGTTGCGGCGGATCGACGCCGACTTTGCCGATCCGCTCGAGCTCAATGCCGCCTCCCGCCTCGGCGCCGCGGGGCTGCTGCAAGCCGTGCGCGACGGCAAGATCGTCATCATCAACGCGCTCGGCGCCGGGCTGGTCGAGGCGCGCGCGATGCTGGCGTTCCTGCCGGCGCTGGCGCCGATCGTGCTCGGCGCCGATCTGGCGATACCGAACGTCGCGACCTGGTGGCTCGGCCGCGGCGACATGCGCGAAGAGATGCTCGAAAAACTCGATCACATGGTCGTTGCCTCGGCCTTCGAACCGCCGACCGACGCGCGCAGCGCCAGCGAGATGCTGGGAGCCAAGCTCGACGAACCGCAGCGTCGGGCGCTCGTACAATCGATCCGCGACCGCGGCGTCGACTACGTGATGCAGGAAGCGGTGACGCTCTCGAGCATGCCGGTGTGGCGGGACGGCCGCCTGCAGCCGCGGCCCTTCACCTTGCGGCTGTTCCTCGCCAACGTCGGCGAGCGCTGGCAGGTCATGCCCGGCGGCTTCGTGCGCATCGCCGAGAACGCCGATGCGCGGGCGGTGAGCCTGCAGCGCGGCGCCGCCACGGCCGATGCCTGGGTGCTGGCGCACGGTCCAGTCGCCGAGACGACGCTGCTGCCGACGCCGGAGCGAATTCAGGTTCAGCGCGCGACCGGCCTGCTGCCGAGTCGCGCCGCGGACAATCTGTTCTGGGTCGGGCGCTACGTCGAACGCGCGGAAGCGACACTGCGGCTTACTCGCGCCATGATCAACCGGGTTGCGGAGGCGGACGAAACGGCCGCGCCGGTCATCGCCGGCATCGCGGCGCTGCTCGAAAGCTGGAACGCACTGCCGAGCGACACCGGCGGCGTACCAGCCGCGTTTGCCGCACGCGCGGTCCTCACGCGCGAAGATTTAGCCGGCTCGCTGCCGCATCTCGCCGGCGCCGCGCGATCCGCCGCCTCCGTCATCCGCGATCGCTTCTCGCCGGACGCCTGGCGCGCGATCAACGATCTCGCCACCATGATCGCCATGCCGCTCACGATCGGTCCGGCAGAGAGCGCGATAATCGAGCGCGTCGAGGCGGCGCTGCGGATCATTTCATCGCTCTCCGGCCTGGCGCAGGAAAATATGACGCAGCTCGCGGGCTGGCGTTTTCTCGAACTCGGCCGCCGCATCGAGCGCGCCGTCCTGACCGGCCGGCTGGTCCGCTGCTTTGCACCAACCGGCGCGGCTGACGGCGGCCTCGAATTGCTGCTCGAACTGGCCGACAGCCAGATCACCTATCGGCAGCGCTACCTGATGGTCGCCGCCCGCGCGCCGGTCATCGACCTGGTCATGCTCGATCCCAACAATCCGCGCTCCGTGGCGTTCCAGCTTGACCGCATCGAGACGCATCTTGCCGCCTTGCCGGGACGCAATGCCGCCGGGCGGCTCTCGCCGGTGCAGCAGATCGCCGCCGCGGTCGCAACGCGCTTGCGCACGGTCGACGCCGCCGCTATCGACGAGGCGCTGATCATCGACATTGAGCAATCGCTCATGAAGCTCTCGGATGCGATCACCGCCGCCTATCTCACCACCAACGAACGCTCCGAATCGGCGTGGGAGGCGCTGGCGTGATCTACGACGTCCGGCAGACGACGACCTGCAGCTACGCCACGCCGGTTGCGCAGGCACACCATGTCTTGCGCCTGATGCCGATTCCCCGCCCCGGCCAGCGCGTGCATGTCGCCGCCTTGCAGATCGTGCCGGATCCGCAGCACCGCCGCGAGGGTCAGGATTTTTTCGGCAACCGCCTGACCTGGATCGAAATCGCGGAGCCGCACAAGAACATCACGGTCAAACTGGCGGCGCGCGTTGCCGTCGACGCGGCGGTCGAGCTGGACGCGCTGGCGACGCCGGCCTGGGAAATGGTTCGCGACGAGGCGTTTGCCACCAGCGACATCGGGCCGCTGTCGCCGGCACATTTCCTGTTTCCAAGCCGCATGGTTTCGCTGGATCCGGAGATCCGCGACTACACGCGGGAGAGTTTTGCCGCCGGCCGGCCGCTGTTCGACGCCGCCATCGAGCTGATGAACCGTCTCAAATCCGATATCACCTACGAAATCGGCGCCACGACCGTCACCACAACGCCGCCGATGTCGTTTGCGCTGCGCCGCGGCGTTTGCCAGGACTTCGCGCACATCATGATTTCCGGGCTGCGCGGCCTCGGGCTGCCGGCCGTCTATGTCAGCGGCTATCTGTGCACAATGTCGCAGACCGATCCGACGCGATTGCAAGGCGCCGATGCCATGCATGCTTGGGTGCTGGTATGGTGCGGACCGGAAGCCGGCTGGATCGGGCTCGATCCGACCAATGCGGTCATTGTCTCCGACCGGCACGTGGTGCTCGCGATCGGACGCGACTATACCGATGTCGCGCCGATGGATGGCGTCATCGTCGGCTCGGGCGGGCAACGGATCGACGTGGCCGTGAGCGTGGTGCCCGCCGAGTGAAATCTGCCCAGAGCGTGATCCGGAAAAGTGGAAGCCGGTTTTCCGAAAGATCATGCTCCACCAAGGAATCTAGAGCGCCAATCGATTCAACCTGAAGCGATTGCGCTCTAGTTGCCGGGAGGAAAGGATATGCGTGCCTATCAGCTGCCCAAGGGCGGTGCCGGAATCGATGCGCTCGCTGTGACCGATCGGCCGCTGCCGAAGCCGCTCTACCGGCAAGTTCTGGTCAAGGTCGCCGCCTGCTCGCTCAATTATCGCGACCTCCTGATTGTGCGCGGCGGCTATCGCGCCACGGTACGCGACAACGTCATTCCGCTTTCCGACGGCGCCGGCGAGGTGGTCGAAGTCGGTCCCGGCGTGCAGCGAGTCAAAGCGGGAGACAAGGTCGCCGGCTGCTTCTTCCAGCGCTGGCCGGGCGGCGAGCCGGACCCGCATATGCACGCGTCGGCGCTGGGCGGTCCGATCGACGGCCTGCTCGCCGAATATGCCGTGCTGGAGGAGGACGGCGTCGTCAAACTCCCCGAGCACCTGTCGCTGGAAGAAGGCGCGACGCTGCCGTGCGCCGGCGTCACCGCGTGGTACGCCATGGTGCACCATGCCAGGCTGATCGCCGGGCAGACGGTGCTGCTTCTGGGTACCGGCGGCGTCTCGATCTTCGGACTGCAATTCGCGCACGCGATGGGCATTACGGCGATCATCACTTCGTCGAGCGACGATAAGCTCGAGCGCGCCAAGGCGCTCGGCGCGGCCTGCGGCATCAACTACAAGACCACCCCGGAATGGGATAAGGCGGTTCGCGGCTTCACCGGCGGGCGCGGCGTCGATCACGTGCTCGAGGTCGGCGGGGCAAGCACGTTGACCCGCTCGTTCAGCGCGATCCGCACCAGCGGCAAAATCAGTATCATCGGCGCCGTCAGCGGTGCCGCGACCGAATTCAATCCCGGTCTGATTTTCATTAAGCGCGCCAACGTCCAGGGCATTTCCGTCGGCTCGATGCAGACGTTCGAGGAAATGAACGCCGCCATCGCAGCGAACAAGCTCAAGCCGGCAATCGATCGCGTGTTTGGCTTCGACGAGGTGCAGGCCGCCTTCCGGCACATGGCGGCAGGCGCACATTTCGGCAAAATCGTCGTCCGGGTGGCGTGAACGAAAGCCGCGGTGCAGCGCTCGCCTCCGACCGCTATTCGGTTCAGTTTGCTGGCAGCTATTGTCCGACGACGCGCGTCGGCGGGAACGCGACCTCGACCAGGGTGCCGGCGTTCGGCGCGCTCTTGATGCTGAAATGCGCGCGGTTGGCCTCCGCCAGCGCCTTGGTCAGCGGCAACCCGAGGCCGGTGCCGCCCGAGCCCCAGCTTCCGGCAGTCGCCGTCTGCCGGAACGGTTCGAGCGCCGCCTCAACATCAGTCTCGCTCATGCCGACACCGGTATCGCGCACGCGCAACACCGCCTCGCCGCTGTCGGCAAACGCCGTCGACACGATCACCTGGCCGCCCGGGCCGGTGAACTTGATCGAGTTGGACAGCAGATTGAGCACGATCTGGCGCAGCGACCGCTCGTCGGCGACGACCTGCGGCATCCCGGGGGTGAGGGAGGTGCGAATGATGATGCGCGCGCGGCTTGCTTGCGGCTGCATGATGCCGACGCACTGCTGCGTCAGCTCGTTGAGGCTGACATTGGCGAATGTGAGATCGAGCTGGCCGGTCTCGATCTTGGAAAGATCGAGCAGGTCGTTCAGCAGCGAGACAAGGTGCATGCCGGCGCCGTGGATGTCCTTGAGATATTCGCGGTAGCGCTCGTTGCCGATCGGGCCGAAGCGCTCCGCCATCATCACCTCGGTGAAACCGGTGATGGCGTTGAGTGGCGTGCGAATCTCGTGACTGACCTTGGCAAGGAAGTCCACCTTCGCGGCCGCGGTTTTTTGCGCCTCCCGCGTCGCGGCCCGTAATTCCTCCTCGGCCTGTTTGAAGGATTCGAGCCGCGCCGTGAGCTCGCGGATTTCATCCTCCGCGGTGCCGAGCGAGAGCGCATCGGCCCGCCGGCGTTCCTCGGCCTCGCCGTCGGTCAGGATAAGCGCGAGCGCGGACCCCCCGTTCCATGGAACGGTGAACAGGCGTCCCTCAACCGGGCGGCGGTCGCCGCCGGCGGTGACGATCGACAGCGATTGCGCACCGTTGCTCTGAGCAAGAGCGCCGGTGCCGGGCTCGGCGAAAAGCGTGTCCAAGCCGCCAGCCGCGGCGAGCGCGTCGAGGCTCTGGTAGCCGCTCAATTCAAGGAAATGCCGATTAGCGTAGAGCAGCGCATCGTGCCGGTAGATCAGTACGCCGACTGAAATGCGCTCGAGCAACACCAGCTCGACGGCGGCCAAAGCCTGCCGCCTCGTCGTGTCCTCGTGTTGTGCGCCGACGTCAGCCACCGACGCGGGGGCCGGGTGCGCAGCAGCGGGTTCCGTCGGACTTGCCCTTCCCTCGGGCGGCAAACCACCGGCGCCGCCCTCGGCGAGCGTAGCCTCGTTTCCTCCCCGCAAGCGTGCCGTCAATTCTTGCGCCAGTTCGCGGAACGCGCTGCGCTCTACCGGGCTCAGGCTCGGCGTCCTCGCTTCGGGCGGCGTCCCCGGGCGAAACGGCACTACATTGGGCGCAGTCGGCGGGACGTTTGCGGCGGGCTCGCTGTGCGGGACAACTTCGCTTGCGGCTGCGGCCGATGCAGCGGCAGCAACCTCTCCGTCGGCGATACTTGCGCTTGGCGTCGCAGCGAAGGGAGCGCCCTCCGCCGGCGTTGCCTCGGGCTGCGCCATGAATCCGAGCGAACGCTCGCGACGCGCGCGCGCCAATTGGTTGATGCGGGCGATGTCGCGACAGACGCCAAAGCCGCGATAGCCGCGAAAGTTGTGATCGCGATCGAACACCGGAAGGCCCGACAGCTCCACCGGCAGCCGTTCGCCGCCCTCGTCCACCGGCCAGGAGAGGACGATGCCGCTCCATGTTTCATGCGTCGCCACCGCGCGCGCCACCTGATTTTCCGGATCGAGCTTCAGCTCGGCGACAATCTCGCTCCACAATCGGCCGAATGCCGCCGTGGTTCGCGGCCCGATCAACTCCATGAACTCGTCGGAGCCGAGAACGAAACGACCCTCGGCATCCATCTGCCAAACGAAGCGGAGCGGATGGCGCCGTTCCGCCGTGGACTCACTCGGCGCAACGCTTCCAGAGATTTGTGGCGGCGCGGCTTGCGATTCTACGGCTGGCGAGGGTATTGGCGTTGCCAGATCGGCTTCGGGTTCGGTTGTCGCCGGCGTTGGCTCGCTCTTTGCCGGGGCGCTCTCGATTACGGGTGCCTCAACATGCGGCGGCGCAGCGAACTTGACCACCAGCACGGCCGATGCATCGCGGCCCAAACGCTCGACGGTGACCGGACCGTAACGCGTCGCTCCGCTGGCGCGGCCGGTTTCCGATGCTTCGGCCGCGAGCGCAGCGATGCCGAGGGCAGACAGCGTCGATGTGCCGGCAAGGCGCTTCTGCGCCGCCTCCGTCGCCCAGAGATAAATGCCGTCGGCGGAAAAGACCGCGAGCGTCTGCTCGGCATCGGGGAATAGGCGGCGGACCCGCTCGCGAAGCGACAGCGCCGGTCCCGCCTGCTCGGTTGCGACAATGAGGACCGCCGCCCGGCCTTCAGGCAAAACGATGCGCGAGCAGACACAAGTGAGCGCACGGCCGAAACTCGCACCGAAGCCGCGCAGGCGTTCAAGCCGGGGTTGCCCGGTTGACGGCAAGGTTGGAGCCAGCCGCCTGATCGCCGCGGCGGCCGGGTGCTTGGCGTCGAAGCGGCGGGTGGCGCATTCGCTGACTTTCGCCGCGCCGAAGATGGCGGCGCCGACTGCATTCGCCCACAGAATCCGCGATCCGTCCGTGCTCCACAGCCAGACCGGCAATGCGCTGGTCGCGTAATCTGCGAGCTGCCCCGCTAGTCGCGGGTCGCGCGACAGGTCGAACTCTGACGCCACAGTCGGCATGCGACAAAACTCATTGCCTAAGAAATTCTTAATAGTGCGGGCCGCCGGTGCCGTCCATGCCGCGGCCTCGACTTCGGCCAGGCAAGGAAGGATAACCTTAATCGCGCCGGGAACTTGACGCGACGCCAAGAGGGGGACTGCACGCCGACGTTGATTTCAGGCTAGGATGACGGATCAGACATAGAGGAGCAGGACCATGGCCAAGGAACCCTTCGAACAATTCGCAATCCCCAACGAGGTGCGGGCATTTGCCGAGCAAAGCGTGGCGCAGGCAAGAAAGGCCGTCGACGGCTTCATCCAGGCGGCAAACAAGGCAATGGGACAGATGCACGGCCACACCCAGGCGGCGCAGAGCGGCGCCACTGAAATCGCGCACAAGTCGATGGCTTATGCGGAGCAGAATGTGGCGGCAACGTTCGATTTCGCCCAGAAGCTGATGCACGCCAAGGACGCGACCGAGGTGATGGGTCTGCAATCCGAGTTTCTCGGCCGTCAGATGCAGGCGCTCTCAGCTCAAGTGCAGGAACTTGGGCAAAGTGCTGCCAAAATAGTCATGGAGACTGCAAAACCGAAGCCGTGATCCGCAGCCGCGGCAGGCATGGCGATAAAATCAAAATATTTTCAATGTGTTAAGTATTTTTGTGCGATGCAATATTTCCTATTGCAATGCACCAAAAGTGATATTATATGGTTTATTGACGCCCGAGGCCTCAAGTGGTGCTGCGTTCGGCTTACGGGTCATCATTGAAATACGATGCCTCGCGCGACGGGCGGTGAGGCGACTGAAATTTCCCAGGTGAACAGCCCAAGAGCAGACGAAAACAAGGACGAGTGTCATGGCGGAAGCCACAACTACTGCCCCGAAAGTAAAGACGACCAAACCGGCGACGGGCGTGTTCGAAATGCCGAAATTCGAAATGCCCAAGTTTGACATCCCGAAGGTCGAGATGCCGGCCGCTTTCCGCGAATTCGCGGAGCGCGGCGTCGCCCAGGCCAAGGATACCTACGAGAAGATGAAGGCCGCGGCTGAAGAGGCGACGGACGTGCTGGAGACCACTTACTCCACCGCCACCAAAGGCGCCTCCGACTACGGTCTTAAGATGATCGAAGTGGCGCGCGTAAACACCAATGCCGCGTTCGATTTTGCCGGCGAAGTGATGGCGGCAAAGACGCTGTCGGAAGTCGTCGAGCTCACAAGCGCGCATGCGCGCAAGCAATTTGAAGCGTTGACGCAGCAGGGCAAGGAGCTCAATGCGCTTGCGCAGAAGGTTGCGACGGAGACGGCGGAGCCGATCAAGAGCGGCATGAACAAGGCGTTCAGCAAGGTTGCCTAAGCGGCACTTTCGCATCGCTTTGCCACTGCTGCGAAGGGAAAGCCCGGGTTCTTGGCCCGGGCTTTTGCTTGTCGGTTTGCCGGGGCTTGCGGCGGTAGGGCCGAGGACTTGCCGCCGGCCTTGCCAAACTGAGACGATCCACATAGCTTTCGCGCGCTTGCCGACCCGCGGGCCCGTGCAGCTGTAGCTCAGTTGGTTAGAGCGCCTGACTGTGGATCAGGAGGTCGGTGGTTCGAGTCCACCCAGCTGTACCAATCGGATCACGACACAGACGAGCCTGCTCCTCTGAGTACGCCCGCTCGGCATGGCGACTGCCGAGAACCGTCGGACGGCAAATCGCGACGCACGCCGGCTCGTGGTGCGGCGCCGCGGTTCACACCTGCTTTACCTTAACGCGATCGGGTCATCGGTCAGCGAGGCGACCTTAGCTATTGTCGATTATCAAGCGGACGTGGGGCTCCATCCCTGTCGGTGAATGCTGTGACACGGGCGACGACATTGACGGCGTTCAGGACCGATGGCTCGCCGGTCGACATCCGCCAAGCGGCGGTTGCGCCCCGCAGCGGGGAGCATCGGTGTGAGGCGGCGCCCAACCTGAGCCTGCGCATCTACGGCGACTTGGCCGCGGTCGAAACCGAATGGCGCCGCTTCGAACGTCTTGCCGATTGCACCGCGTTCCAGACATTCGACTGGTTGGCGACCTGGCATCAACACATCGGCCGGCGCGACGGCGCCCGTCCGGCCATCGCCGTCGGCCGCTACGGCGACGGGGAGACCGCCTTCCTGTTGCCGCTGTGCGTCGCGCCGGGGCTTTCGACCAGACGGCTTTGCTGGCTGGGCCAGGAGCTGTGCGACTATCACGCGCCGCTGCTCGCGCCCGACTTTTCGCAACACGTCACGCCCGATCGCTTCCTGGCAGCCTGGCGGCAGCTGCAAGATCAGATGCAACGCGATCCCCTGCTGCGCTACGATTGGATCGAGTTTGAGAAAATGCCGCAAACAATCGGCGGCCAGATCAATCCGTTCACCTATCTCGGCGTCACCGCCAACGCCAGCGGCGTGCATTTGATCCATCTGGGTGACGACTGGGAAAAATTCTACGCCGCCAAACGCTCTTCAGCGACGCGCCGGCGCGACCGCGCCAAGCTCAGGCATATGTCCGAATACGGCGAAGTACGCTTCATCACCGCGGTGGATGCGGACGACGCGCGGCGCACGCTGGAAACGCTGATCGAGCAAAAAAGCCGATCGCTGGCCCGCAAAGGCATTGCCGATATCTTTGCCCCGGCGGGGCACCGAGAATTCTATCTCGACGTCGCGTCTAATCCAAAAACCCGGCATCTGGTCCACATCAGCCGCGTGGAAACCGGCACGACCTGCGCGGCGGCGAACCTCGGCATCGTTTTCCGCGATTGCTATTACCACGTGCTCGCGAGTTACGACGATGGCGAAATATCGCACTACGGACCGGGCGCATTTCACCTGCGCGAGCTGATGGCGCACGCCATCGGACTGGGTCTGAAGCGCTTCGATTTCACGATCGGAGACGAGCCGTACAAGCTGGACTGGTCGGATACCGACCTCAAATTGTACGATTACGTGGCGGCCGTGACCTGGCGCGGCGTTCCGGCATGCTGGTCTTCGCGGGTGCGGCGGCGGATCAAACGCTTCATCAAGCAAACGCCGCAGGTTTGGCATGCGGTCTCGCAGGTCCGATCCGCATTCGGTTCACTGCGCCATCCGCGATCGTCCCAATCCGATAGCGGCTGATCGCTTCACACGCCGCGCCGGCGCCCGGCGGCGGCCTCCGGCGAGCGCTAGTTCAACGCCTGAGGATCGGACTCAGTGAGGAAATTCATCACCTCGTGGAAGAACTGCATCCGGTTCTTCTCCATCATGACGGTGTGCGTCCCCTCACCCAGCTCGACGAACCGCTTGTAAGGAGTGTTAGTCAGCTTGGCAAAATAGCCGCGCGCCTGGTCGCTCGGCAAGTCGGCGTCCCACTCGGCATGGATGATGAGCGTCGGCACCTTGATATCGCCGGGGTCGTATTGCGCCTTGCCGGCGACCCAGTAGGTCCGCAGGTCCTGCAGCACGCCGTTCGGCGCCCGCAGCACAGGAGGGCTCTGCTTCGCGCTCTCCGGATCGGTCGCCCAGGTCGCATCGGCCCATTGTTCGAACCAGCCGGGCGGGATCAGATCGGCCTTCTTGTCTTCGGCGACGCCGGATAGCCAGCGTGCCTTGGCAGAATCCTTCGTCACCGTTCGGTAGGCGCCGAGCGGTCCGTCGCCGCCGATGATGGGGCGCGTGCTGAAGATCCACAACGGCGCATACAGCACCAGCCGATTCACCTTGTCGTTATGCTGCGCGGTGTACATGCCCATGATCGCCGTACCCCACGACCAACCCATCAGGTTTATTTTGGCAACGCCGCGCTTTGCCAGGATGTGGTTGACCGCCGACTCGACATCTCTCACGGCATTAACCGTATCGGCGAAAGGCTTGCTCTCTGCCGCCGGCCTTTCCATCTCCGGCGGCCGCGTCGAGCCGCCATAACCGCGCACGTCGACAAGATAGACGTCCCAGCCCTGCTGAGCGACGTAATCCATCATCGATCGACCGCCGAGCGGCAAATCAAATGCGGTCTCGGACGGGTAAGTGGCGCCGTGCACGTAGAGAAGGATCCTGTCCCCGGGAAAGGTCGTGACGCCGGCCGGATGCTTGTTGCGAATGTAAAGCTGAATGCCGGGATCAGCCGACGGAACCATGTAGCTTTCCGTGGCCAGCTTGGGATCATCGGCGAAAGCGGTCGCGGCAAGCGAAGCGCAGAGGGCCGCAACGGCCAGCGATCTTCGAAGAAGCAGCACTCGCGTCATCGGCACTTTCCATAAACGCCAAAAACGTAATCACTATAGGGCGGCGCGCGAAACGTCGTAAAGCGGCAAAAATTTGCGCGTTTGTCTGTTTTTGCGCCGGCGCTGAGTTTCGGTCGCTGCCGCGGCCGAGGATCTGATCTCGTGAACACGCGCCGTTGCCGGCTGGCATTCGCGCGCTCGACGGGCTCCGTCGCCGAGTGACCGAGAGTTCTTGACGAACCGCACTTGACCGGTTTCTATGCGCCCAACAGCGCCGGGTCGCGCCACGACATAATCAGGAGGACGTCCATGATTTCGCGCTTCAGTACCCTATTCTGCGCCGTAGCCGCCACCGTGGTCGCGGCGCTGCCCGCAGCCGCTCAGGACACCGTCAAGATCGCCTATGTCGATCCGCTCTCCGGCGGCGGCGCGAGCATCGGCGAGGTCGGCCTGAAAACCTTCCAGTATCTCGCCGACTGGACCAATGCCCATGGCGGCATTGCCGGCCACAAGCTCGAGATCGTCGCCTACGACAACAAGCTCAACGCCCAGGAGACCCTGGTCCAGGTGCAGAAGGCGATCGACTCCGGCATCCGCTACGTCACCCAGGGCAACGGCTCGGCGTTCGCCGCCGCCATCGAGGACTTCGTGGCGAAATACAACGACCGCAATCCCGGCAAGGAAGTGCTGTTCTTCAACTACGCGGCGGTCGATCCGATCTTGACCAACGAGAAATGCAGCTACTGGCATTTCCGCTGGGACGCGAACTCGGACATCAAGATGACCGCGCTCACCAACTACATCAAGACGCGGCCCAACATCAAAAAGGTCTATTTGATCAACCAGGACTATTCATTCGGCCAATCGGTGCGCACCGAGGCGCGGAAAATGCTTAACGCCAAGCGGCCGGACATCGAGATCGTCGGCGACGAGGTGCATCCCCTGCTCAAGGTCACCGACTTCTCGCCGTATATCGCCAAGATCAAAGCCTCCGGCGCCGACAGCGTCATCACCGGCAATTGGGGCCAGGATATCGCCCTGCTGATCAAGGCCTCGGCCGACGCCGGATTGCAGGTCGATTGGTATACCTATTACGCTGGCGGCACGGGCGGCCCGACGGCGATCAAGCAGGCGAATCTGCCGAATCGCGTGTTTGCGATCCTCGAGGGTGTGGCGAACGCACCGTATGCACCGGCGCAGGAGTTCGAAAAGGCGTTTCGCGCCAAACTCGGCGGCCTCACACTGTTCTATCCGCGTGCCGTCAATGAGATCCGCATGTTCGTCAAGGCCGCCGACGAAGCGAAGTCGGTCGAGCCGCTCAAGGTCGCGGCCAAACTCGACGGCATGAAGTTCACCGTGCTCGACGGCGGCGAGGGCTTCATGCGATCCGACGATCATCAGTTCTTCCAGCCGATGTACATCGCCAACTTCGGCCCGCTCGGCAAGGACCAGCCGTTCGAGGAGGAGAACACCGGCTGGGGCTGGAAGGTGCAAGGCACCATCGATACCAAGGACACCATCGTCCCCACCAGCTGTAAGATGAACCGACCGAGCTAACCTGCCAGCTCGGGCCGGGGGGTGCTGGAGCTCGTCACCATATCGACGCTCAACGGCGTGCTCTACGGCATGCTGCTGTTTCTGATGGCGAGCGGGCTGACGCTGATCTTCAGCATGATGGGCGTGCTCAATTTCGCCCATGCCAGCTTCTACATGCTGGGCGCGTTCTTCGGCTACCAGATCAGCCAGATCGTCGGCTTCTGGCCGGCCTTCATCGTCGCGCCGGTGCTGGTCGGCGGCATCGGCGCGCTGGTCGAGCGCTATGGCCTGCGCAACGTGCACCAGCACGGCCCGGTCGCTGAGCTTCTGTTCACCTTCGGGCTCGCTTTCGTCATCGAAGAAGTCGTGCAGATGATCTGGGGCAAGGGTCCGGTCGACTACCGGGTGCCGGCGTCGCTTGATTTCAGCGCCTTCACCGCGTTCTCGACCAACTATCCCGCCTACAAGATGTTCGAGCTCTTGACCGCGATTGCGATCTTCGCGGTGCTGCTCGCCGTGCTTACCCGCACCCGCGTCGGGCTTATCATCCAGGCCGCGCTGACGCATTCCCACATGGTGGCGATGCTCGGCCACAATGTGCCGCGGGTATTCATGCTGGTGTTCGGCGTCGGTACCGGACTTGCCGCGGTCGCCGGCGTGATCGCGGGGCCGGCGCTGGTGACCCAGTCGAACATGGCGGGGCTGCTCGGCCCGATTCTGTTCGTCGTCGTCGTGGTCGGCGGCCTGGGCTCGCTCGCCGGCGCCTTTCTGGCTTCGCTGCTGATCGGGCTGGTCCAGACGTTTGCCGTCTCCGTCAACCTTTCGGTCGCGGACGTGCTGGGCGGTCTCGGCGTGGCGCCGCCGTCCGGCGGCCCGCTGTCCGACCTGTGGAATGTCACAGTGGCGCAGATCGCTCCGATCATTCCCTACTTGCTGCTGGTTCTGATCTTGATCTTCCGGCCGACCGGTCTCATGGGGACGCGCGAACATTGAGTGATGTTGCGAGCGGCGTAGCAAACGTCCCGGCACGCGGGGCCCTGTCTCAACCGGGCGCCGCGGCAGTGGCGCGTCTTATCGGGCCGTGGTTCGCGCTCGCCGTCGCGTTTGCGGTCTTGCCGGCGATTGTCACCTCCGGGTCGGCGCTGACGATGCTCAGCCTGATGGGCATCATGATCGTGTTCGCGCTGTCCTATAACATGCTGCTCGGCGAGACCGGGCTGCTGTCGTTCGGTCACGCCGTTTACTACGGTCTCGGCGGGTTCCTGACCGTGCATGCCATGAATACCGTCATTCACGATGCGCTGCCGATTCCGCTGCCGGTGGTCCCGCTGGTCGGCGGCTTCAGCGGTCTCCTCTTCGGTATCATCTTCGGGTCGGTTTCGACGCGCCGCGCCGGCACCGCGTTCGCCATGATCTCGCTCGGGCTTGGCGAGCTCGTTGCTTCGAGCTCGCTCATCCTGCGCGGCTTCTTCGGCGGCGAGGAGGGCGTGAGCACCAACCGCACCAAGCTGCTGCACCTGTTCGGTCTCAATTTCGGCCCGCAGATCCAGGTCTATTATCTGATCGCCGGCTGGTGCCTGCTATCCATGATCGCGATGTATGCGCTGACGCGCACCCCGTTCGGCCGCATGTGCAACGCGGTGCGCGAGAACCCCGAGCGCGCGCAATTTGTCGGCTACAATCCGCAGACGGTGCGCTTCATCGCCTTCTCGCTGGCCGGGCTGTTCGCC
The DNA here is from genome assembly GCA_049284935.1 of Xanthobacteraceae bacterium. GTDB lineage: Bacteria > Pseudomonadota > Alphaproteobacteria > Rhizobiales > Xanthobacteraceae > BOG-931. The sequence goes on along the minus strand of JBAPYW010000011.1, from coordinate 23,445 downwards.
GGCATCGCCGGCGCGCTGGCGGCGATCAATTTCGAACTGGTCAATTCATCCGAGGTCGGCGCGGCGCAATCGGGCCTGGTGCTGCTCGCCGCCTATATCGGCGGCATCGGCAGCTTCATCGGCCCGGTAATCGGCGCCGTCCTCGTCACCTGGCTCGAGGTGATGCTCAGCGACGTCACCGACGTCTGGCAGCTCTATTTTGGTCTGTTGTTCATCGGCATTGTGATGTTCGCGCCGAACGGCATCGCCGGCCTCATTATGATGCACGCGCCGCTGTGGCAGGCCCGCGCCTATGGACCGATGCTGCGGCTAATGCTGGCTTATCTGGTCGCGCTCGCGCCGGCGCTGGTGCTGCTCGCCGGTCTGATCCTATTCACCGAGATGACGTATCATCTCAGCGTCAAGGCAACCGAAGGGACGACGATCTCGCTTTTCCGCATCACGGTCGACGCCGCGAGTGTGAAGCCCTGGATGGCCGCCGTAATACTCATCGCCGGCGGGTTTTGGTTGTTCCGCATGACTTGGCCGGTCGTCGGCGCCGCTTGGCACGATGCGTTCGCACAAGCGCGCGGAGCCGGGAGAGCGAAATGACCGCGCCGGCTATCGAACTCGTCGACCTGTACAAGAATTTCGGCGCCACCCAGATCATTCGCGGCGTCAGCCTGGCGGTACCGCCGGGCGAGCGCCACGCCATCATCGGGCCGAACGGCGCCGGCAAATCGACATTGTTCAACCTGATCAGCGGCCGCTTCACCCCAAGCTCCGGCACGGTCCGGCTCAACGGCGATGACATCACCGGACTGCCGCCGCATCTGATCAACCGGCGCGGGCTCGCCCGCAGCTTTCAGGTCACCAACATCTTTCCGCGGCTTTCAGTGTGGGAAAACATCCGCTGCGCGGTGCTATGGTCGCTCGGCTACAAGTACGCATTCTGGCGCGACATCGAAGCGCTCCCCGACGTGCGCGCGCGGACCGAAGCCATCCTCGAAGCGATCGAGCTGATCGACCGCCGCCGCGTCCAGGCCGGCGTGCTCGCCTATGCCGAGCAGCGCGCGCTGGAGATCGGCATCACCATCGCCGGCGGCGCCGGCATCATTCTGCTCGACGAGCCGAGCGCCGGCATGAGCGTGGCCGAGGCCGCGCGCGCCGTCGCGCTGATCCGCAAGGTCAGCGAGGGCCGTACCCTGATCATGATCGAGCATGACATGGGCGTCGTCTTCGACCTTGCCGACCGGATTTCCGTGCTGGTCTATGGCCAGATCATCGCTAGCGATATTCCGGCGCGGATCAAACAGGACAGCGCCGTGCAGACGGCTTATCTGGGGACGGCGGCATGATGCTCGACGTCCGCGATCTGCACGCCTATTACGGCAAGAGCCACATCCTGCGGGGCGTCTCGCTTTGCGTCGGCACCGGCGAGATCGTCAGCGTTCTCGGCCGCAACGGTGTCGGCCGCTCGACCACGTTGAAAGCGATCATGGGCGACGTGCCGCCGCACGGCTCGATCACCTTCAAGGATGAAGCCATCGCCGGGCTGAAGCCGTTCGAGGTCGCGCAGCGGGGCCTCGGCTACGTTCCCGAGGATCGCGCCATCTTTCCGACGCTCACGGTCGAGCAGAATCTCATTCTCGGCGTCAAGGCCGGCAAGAAGGCGTCGCGATGGTGCATGGCCGACACCTATGAGCTTTTCCCGCGGCTCGAGGAGCGCGCCAAAGCGCCGGCTGGCGTGATCTCCGGCGGCGAACAGCAGATGCTGACGATCTGCCGGACGCTCATGGGCGACCCCGATCTCATCATGATCGACGAGCCGACCGAGGGGCTGGCGCCGCAGATGGTCGAGCGCGTTGCCAAGCTGCTACAGAAGATCGCGGAGCGCGACATCTCCATCCTGCTGGTCGAGCAGAAGCTCACCATCGCCATGCGTATCTCGCATCGCGTCTACGTGATGGGCCACGGCCACATGGTGTTCGAGGGCACTCCGGCCGAGCTCGCCGCCAACTCCCAAGTGCGCCAAACCTGGCTCGAAGTGTGAGCGCAGGCTTCGCGGCAATCCGCGGCTCGCGAATACAAATCCGGGGGCGCGGGCGACAGCCCGCGCACCCGGAATGACTTGCCGGACAAACGCTACTTCGCCTTCTCGTAGGGATAGACGACGTCGCCGGTCTTCTGGTCGGCAGGGGTCAGCACCGTCTGATAGCTCATGCCCCTCCAGGTATCGAGGTTCGCGGCATCGGTAATGCCGTGATACTGCACCGCAAGCATCCCCGACTTCGTCCACTCGCCATTTTTGCCGAACCTGACGTCGGCCATGATAGTCTTGAATTCATGGCTGCGGAGATAGTCGGCGATCTTGTCGTCATTGATGCTGTTGGCGCCTTTGACGGCTTGGCCAAGCACCTGAAGATAGGCATAACCCCAACCGCCGAGATAATAGCCGAGCGGGTCGACACCTTCGGTCTTGGCGCGTTCCTGGTAAGTCTTGAAGAACGCCGCCGCCGGCGCCATCAATTTCGGCGACGGCACCCAGGTCTCGTAATTCACAATGCCGTTGAGCTTCGACTTGAGCTTCTCCTTGAACACGGTCGCCTGCAGTCCGACCATGGCGCCGCCGAACATCTTCGGCGTAAAACCGAGCTCATTGGCCGACAGCACAATGCCGACCGAGCTCAGCGGATAGGAGCATACCACCACGAGGTCGGCATTGGCGGCCTGCAACGCCCGGACGATCGGCGAGAAGTCGGTCGTGTTCGGCGGGAAGGTCTTGTCGTAGGTGATCGTGAAGCCGTATTTTTTCGCATTGTCGCGGGCGCCTTCGCAGGCATTGCGCGCGAACTCGGCGTCTTCCGACGCCAGCGCCACGGTTGCCGGCTTCGGCTTCTGCGCCGCTGCGACCTGAAAGAACCCCTCGGTGAAGGAGGGTTTGGTGTCCGGCCCGGTGGGCAACATCGAAAAGTATTTCGGATAGTGGAACTCGCTGTTCAGACCGAGAGCGAACAGGCTGATGAAGGTCTTCCCCTTCTGCATGACCACCGGCATGGCCGGCGCGTTCATGTTGGTCGCGTAAGGCCCGACGACAAGGTCGACTTTGTCGACGTCGAGAAGCTTCGTGTAGATCTCCGGTACCGCGGCCGGCTTCGACTGATCGTCGTAATAGACGAGCTTGACCGGACGGCCGAGCAGGCCGCCCTTGGCATTGGTTTCTTCCTCCCAGATCTTGGCGCCGAGGAGGGCTTGCTTGCCGTTGGGCGCCAGCGGGCCGGTGAGCGCCATGCTGAAGCCGATTTTGATCGGCTCGCCGCTCTGCGCGGAAGCCGGCGCGGTCGCTGTAACGAATCCCACAGCGACCATAGCGCCACCGCCGATCACGCCGGCAATGCCGCGCCATATGACGCAATGATCCATGGTTTTCCTCCCAAACGGCGTTTTTTCTAATTTATGCCCTGGCGGGCCGCCGCTATCGCGGCACGGCGCAACAGCATCGCCCACAATGCCCTGCCTCGACGTGCCTGAAAAGGGAGCGTGGCAATCTGCCCCGGCGGGGCTGCCGCCCACAAGGCCGCTCCCGGGCCGGACTGACCCCTTGTCGAAGGGCTTGCTTCAATTTACTATGCGTCTGCTCGAGGCAGCGCGATCAGTTTTCGTGGACAGCCTCGCGTATGAAAAAAAGGGAAACGACCATGGCCTGGACCACTCCGACCCTCGTTGAAATCTGCATCGGCCTCGAGATCAACGGCTATCTGCCGGCAGAGTTCTGATCCGCAGCTTTCGTCTACCGCAATCCCCGTGAATGGGGCGCCTGACCGCCATCGTACTCGGTGCTGCGGCAGGCGGCGGTTTTCCGCAATGGAATTGTCAGTGTCCGGTCTGCCGTCTCGCCTGGACCGGTGACCGGCGCGTGAAACTGTGCACCCAAGCAAGCCTCGCCGTCACCGCTGACGGCGAGCATTGGATTTTGCTCAACGCCTCGCCGGACCTGCGCGCACAGCTCTTGGCAACGCCTGCGCTACAGCCGCGGCCCGGCGCGCGCGGTAGTCCGATCAGCGCCGTGGTCCTGACCGGTGCCGAGGTCGATCAGGTGGCCGGGCTGCTGACGTTGCGCGAACGCCAGGGTTTCACCGTGTTTGCCACCGCCGACACGCTTGCGGCGCTGGCCGCCAATCCGATCTTCGGGGTGCTGGCCGCCGATCTGGTGGCGCGCGAGGCTGTGGCGCCGGACCAGAGCTTTTCCCTGCCGGGCGGCCTCGATGCCGAGCTGTTCGCCGTTCCCGGCAAGGTGGCGCTCTATCTCGAAGGCGACGATCCCGCGCTCGCCGCTGAGACCGGCGCCAATGTCGGCGTCGAACTGGTCTGCGGAGCGCGGCGGCTGGTTTACGTACCAGGCGCCGCCGGCGTGACGGCAGCCTTGCGCGCGCGGCTCGCCCGCGCCGATGTCGTGCTGTTCGACGGCACGCTGTTCGTCGATGACGAAATGATCTCGACCGGCACCGGCAGCAAAACCGGCCGGCGCATGGGTCACATGCCGGTCGACGGCGAAGACGGCGCGCTCGCGGCGCTCGCCGGTCTTCGCGCCCGTTGCATTTTGACGCATATCAACAACACCAACCCGATCCTGATCGAGGGTTCCGTCGAACGGCGCAAGGTCGAGGACGCCGGGATCGAGATCGCGGAGGACGGGATGGAGATCGTGCTGTGAACAAGCTGAGCGCCGAAGAACTCGAAAGCCGGCTGCGCGACATAGGCGCGCGGCGCTATCACCGGCTGCACCCGTTCCACAAGCTCCTGCATGGCGGCGCCTGCGATAAGGGCCAGGTCCAGGCCTGGGCGCTCAACCGCTATTATTATCAGGCGATGATCCCGGTGAAGGATTCAAGCCTGATGGCGCGTTGTGACGATTCTGCCGTTCGCCGCGAATGGCGCAGCCGCCTGGTCGATCACGACGGCGCCCGCGAGGGTGAAGGCGGTATCGCGCGCTGGCTCAAGCTCACCGACGGACTCGGCCTCGACCGCGACTATGTCGTGTCGCTGCGCGGGATTTTGCCGGCGACCCGCTTCGCCGTCGACGCCTACGTGCATTTCGTGCGCGAAAAGACCTTGCTCGAAGCGATCGCCTCGTCGCTGACGGAATTGTTCTCGCCGCAGATCATCGGCGAGCGCATCGAGGGCATGCTGAAGAACTACGATTTCGTGACGGCGGAGACGCTGGCCTATTTCTCGCAACGCCCGCCGCAAGCCGAGCGCGACTCGCGTTTTGCCCTCGACTACGTCAAGCGACACGCGCGCACGCCGGAAGCCCAGCACAGCGTGCTCGCCGCGCTCGAATTCAAATGCGACGTGCTGTGGGCGATGCTCGACGCGCTGTACCACGCTTATGTCGCGCCGAAGCAAGTTCCGCCCGGCGCGTTTGTCCCGCACGATTAGGCAGCAGCAGTGGCCGAGACGACACCCGAAATCGCCGCCGACGCGCGTCCGCGCCTGCCGCACGGCGTCCGGCTGGTCCACAATGAGGCGCAGGGCGGATGGGTGCTGCTTGCTCCCGAGCGGGTGTTCAAGGCCGACGCCATCGCCGCCGAGGTGGTCAAACGCTGCACCGGCGAGGCAACCTTCGCCGCCATCGTCGACGATTTGGCGAAGACCTTTGCGGCGCCGCGCGAGCGCATCCTGGCCGACGTCGCCACCCTGCTGCGCGGCCTTGCCGACAAAAGGCTCCTGGAATTGTGACCACCGCCCCTCACGCCTAGGCTTGTACCGGGCATCCACGTCTTATAACTCGCTGAGCGGGAAGACGTGGATGGATGAGTCTTCGACATGGCCGGAAACGGTGCCGCTCTGCATAGCCCCCTCGGCCTTCTGGCCGAGCTGACGCACCGCTGTCCGCTGGGCTGTCCCTATTGCTCCAATCCCTTGGCGCTCGATCCCCGCGCCGACGAGCTCGACACGCAAACTTGGGCGCGGGTCTTCACCGAGGCGGCGGGGCTCGGCGTGCTGCAGGTGCATCTGTCGGGCGGCGAGCCGGGCGCGCGCCGGGACCTTCCCGCCATCACGGCGGCAGCGCATGCCGCCGGCCTTTACACCAATCTCATCACCTCGGCGGTCGGCATCACCGCGGAAACGTTGCGGCAGCTTGCCGAAGGCGGCCTCGATCACGTGCAGATCTCGATCCAGGACAGCGGGCCTGCTTCGGCCGATCACATCGCCGGCTACCAAGGCGCCTTCGCGCGCAAGCGCGCGCTCGCCGCCGAAGTCGTCAACCTGAAAATCCCGCTGACCATCAACGCCGTGATGCACCGCGCCAACATCGATCGCATCGAGGACATGGTGGCGCTGGCGCTGGCGCTCGGCGCCAGTCGCGTCGAGATCGCGCATGCGCAATATTACGGCTGGGCGCTGAAGAACCGTGCCACACTGATGCCGAGCGCCGAGCAGGTCAAGCGCGCGGCGGCCGCGGTCGAGGACCTGCGCCGGCGGCATCACGGCGAGATAGTCATCGATGCCGTCGTCCCCGATTATTACGCGCGGCTGCCGAAGCCTTGTGTCGGCGGCTGGGGTCGGCGCTCGCTCAACGTGACGCCGGGGGGCAAGGTGCTGCCGTGCCACGCCGCCGAGTCGATACCCGGCCTCGAGTTCTGGTCGGTGCGCGAGCACTCGCTCGCCGACATCTGGGCGAATTCGCCGGCCTTCAACGCCTTCCGCGGCACCGACTGGATGCAGGAGCCGTGCCGAAGCTGCGCGCGGCGCGATATCGATTTCGGCGGCTGCCGTTGCCAGGCCTTCGCGCTGACCGGCGACGCGCGCGCCACCGACCCAGTCTGCCATCTCTCGCCGCGGCATGATGAGGTCGCCGCGCTCGCGGCGGTGCGGGACGACGCGCCTTACGTTTATCGGCGGATGTGACCGGCTTGCCGGTCTGTTTCTGCCGCGCCGGCTTGGCTTTTCCTTTGTCTCCCGTCGTTCCGCGCGGATTTTCGATTTGGCTTCGCACCGCAACAGGCTAAAATCGCCTGTTGCCAGCGGGCGGCGTCACTGCGACTTTCAGCCGGCCGCGCCAACGGAACGCCGAGCATGACGGAACTGTTCATCAACGGCAAAACCTACGAAGTCGATGTCGAGCCCGATACGCCCTTGCTGTGGGTACTGCGCGACACGATCGGGCTGACCGGCACGAAATACGGCTGCGGGATCGCCCAATGCGGCGCCTGCACCGTCCATATCAACGGCGCCGCCACGCGTTCGTGCCAGGTCCCGGTCGGCACGCTCGGCGCCGAGGAGATCACGACCATCGAGGCGCTGGCGGAGCAGGGCAAACTGCATCCGGTGCAGAAGGCCTGGCTCGATTTCGACGTGCCGCAATGCGGCTACTGTCAAAGCGGAATGATGATGGCGGTGGCGGCGCTGCTTCAACAGAAGCCTAAGCCGACGGATGCCGATATCGACGCGGCGATCACCAATATCTGCCGCTGCGGCTCCTATCAGCGCGTCCGCGCCGCCATCCATGCCGCCGCCGAGGCCTGACGGCGAGATGCGGGGATGCGCACGGTCAGAACCCTCCTGCTGCTGATCTTGGCCGGCGTCGCGGCGGTGCCGGCGGCTGCCGCAGCAGCCGAGCAAGTCGATCTCCTGCTGGTGCTGGCGGCCGACGTGTCGCGCAGCGTCGACACCGCCAAATTCCAGCTGCAACGCGAGGGCTATGCCGCAGCCATCTCCGATCCGCGCGTGCTCGATGCCATTCGCTCGGGCCGCAACGGCCGCGTCGGACTGACCTTCGTCGAGTGGTCGGGCGCCGGCTCGCAGCGGGTCCTGATCGACTGGACGACCATCGGCGATGCCGAAACGGCCAGGGGTTTCGGCGACCGCCTGTTGGAGGCGCCGCGATCGTTCGCGGATCGCACGTCGATCAGCGGCGCCATCGAATTCGCCATGGGTCAGCTCGCCCGCGCCCCCTATGAATCGGCGCGCCGCACCATCGACGTCTCCGGCGACGGCACCAACAATGCCGGCCGCGACGTGACCGTGGCGCGCGACGAAGCCGTCGCCCAAGGCGTCACCATCAACGGTCTTGTCATCCTCAGCGAGACGCCATTGGCTTGGAATCCCGACCACACCAATCCGCCGGGCGGCCTGCAAAATTATTATCGCAACAATGTCATTGGCGGCCCCGGCGCCTTTGTCCTGGTGGCGGAAAACTTCAATTCGTTCGGCCAAGCCATCCTCAAGAAGATGATCGCCGAGGTGGCACAGGCGGGCGCGAGGCCGTCGCTTCATGCCTCGGTGCGTTGACGACCGGGGGTCCGTCGCGAGCACCGGGCGGCTGTGGACAACCGCCCGGCGGCGTCACGGGTGGCCGCTTTTAGCCTTTTGCAGCAATACTTTGACCCGACCCGCCGCGGCTGCGGCCACGAAAGCGACACAGATGTCGGGCATGGTTGCCGCTCACCCTGCCGAACCGTCTATTCGATCGGCCCAGCGAACATCGGAAACGGGCATCCTGTGACCGCGGCTACTGGCTTGAAACGCCTCGCGATTGCGGCTGCTGCCGTGGTCGCGGCGGCATTCGTCACGCTGATGACGCTGTCCTTTCTCATCCCGGCGGCATCGGTCCGCGACGCGGTCGCCAAGGAGATCCACGCGGTCACCGGCCTCGATCCGGTACTGCGCGGCGACGTCGCGGTGTCGCTGTTTCCCTCCGGCACCGTGAGTTTCCGCAACGTGCTGCTCGGCGACAACCAAACCGGCGAGTCCGCTCTGACTGCCGACGAGTTGATCGCCCATCTGCACTATTTTCCGCTGCTCGCCGGGCGGATCGAGATCGCCGACGTGGCGCTGGTGCGGCCGGCGATCACCGTGACGTTCCTGCAAAACGGCCAATCGAACTGGTCGGGATTGATGCGATCGCTGGCCCGGGCGCTCGAACCCAATCCCGGGCGCACCGGATCGTTCTCGGAGATCGGCATTCACGACGGCACCGTCGTGATCCACGGTCAACACGCCGGAAAGGATTTCACCGACCGGCTCGACGGCGTGGACTTCCAGCTCGCCTGGCCGTCGATCTCGCGCAGTTTCGGCGCCAACGGCCGTTTTGTGTGGCATGACAAACCGGTCGACGCGAGCCTCACCCTCGGCGATTTTCTGGCGGCGTTGAACGGCGAGCGCTCGGGCGTCAAGCTGCGGCTTTCCGGCGCGCCGGTGAAACTCGCCTTCGACGGCACCTCGAGCGATCAGCCGACGCTCAAGGTCGACGGCACGTTGAGCGTGGAAGCTCCCTCGCTGCGCGACGCTTTGCGCTGGACCGGGACCAGCGAGTTGCCGTTCGGCGGCTTCGGACGCTTCGCGCTACGGGCGCAGAGCAGCCTCGCCGGCCGCCTGATCTCGCTCTCCGGCGTCAATGTCGAACTCGACGGCAATACCGCCGAAGGCGTGATCACGCTTTCGACCGACAATCGCAACGTGCAGGGCACGCTCGCGGTCGACGCCCTCGATTTGACGCCCTACGTGTCCGGAATTCGCCTCTTAGCCGCGAACGAACGCGCCTGGGATCAACTGCCGATCGCGCTCGACGGATTCGCCGACGTCGACCTCGATCTGCGGCTCTCGGCCGCCAGCGTCAAGATCGCGGACGCGCAACTGGGCCGAACGGCGGTCGCCGCCAATATCCGCCACGGCAAGCTCGACCTGACGATCGGAGAATCGCAAGCCTTCGGCGGCCTCGCCAAGGGCTCGCTCGGCCTCGCCAGCACCAATGGCGGCGTCGCGGTGGCCTCGCATTTGCAGTTCGTCGATGTCGATCTCGAAAATTGTCTCGGCCAGGTGTTCGGGATTCGCAAGCTGGCGGGCCGCGGCAATCTGGCGCTCAACATCGAGGGGTCGGGAGCCTCCGTGCTCGGCGTGACGAACTCGCTCAACGGCACGGCAAACCTCACGGCCCATAACGGCGCGCTCGCCGGCATCAACGTCGAGCAATTGCTGCGCCGGCTCGAGCGCCGGCCGCTGTCCGGCAACGGCGACTTCCGCAGCGGACGCACCCCGTTCGACCAGCTTACGCTCAGCCTCAAGATCGATCAGGGCGAGGTGTCCGTCGAAGACATGCATCTCGACGGTCCGGCCGTGCGGCTTGCGGTCGGCGGGCAAGTCTCCGTTCCCGCGCGCGATCTCGATCTCAAGGGGGTCGCGACCCTGGTCTCGAACGCAACCGCCAACGAGTTCGACTTGCCGTTCGTCGTGCAGGGGCAATGGGACGACCCGATCATGCTGCCGGACCCGCAGAGCTTGATCCGCCGCTCGGGGGCGGCCGCGCCGCTACTCGACGCCATCAAGGCCCGCGACGCCGGCGCCGCCGTCCGCTCGGTGATCGACAAGCTATTTGCGACTCCCGGCGCCGCCACCGCGCCAAAGCCGGCGACATCCAACAGCCCGAACTAGGGCGCGGACTCATTAAAGCGCAACCACAGCCTGATCGATGCAAGTTGGATGAAGGCGAGGTAGTTGGCGGCCAGCTTGTCATAGCGCGTGGCAACCCGACGACACTGCTTGATCTTGTTGAAGAACCGCTCGACCAGATTACGGGCACGGTAGAGGTGGCGGCTAAAGCAGATTGGCTCCGTTCGGTTCCGTTTCGGTGGGATATTTGCCCGCGCACCGCGCTGGCTCACAAGTGCTCTGATCCAATCGGCGTCAAAACAACGATCCGCGAGCAACATTGCTCCCGATTTCAGATTCGACAGCAGGGTTAGGACAAGACGGTTATCGTGCGCCTCGCCACTCGTCAGCGCGAGACGGACGAGCAACCCCCTGCTGTCGACGACGGCATGAATCTTGGTCGTCAGTCCGCCCCGCGACCGGCCCATCAGTTGCTCACTGTTGGCTGCGATGCATGCTCCGTGCTGGTGAACCCGGACGATGGACGTATCGATCATCTGCACGCCCGCATCGTGAGCAAGCGACAGGCTATTCATGATGCGGTCCCAGACGCCCGCCATGCGCCAGCGAACGAAGCGATTATAGCACGCACCACATTGCCAGACCCGCTTCCGAACGCATGCGGCGCCTTGATCCAGATCAAACGTCGCCTGATCGCCTCGTTTTACACGTAGCAAAATGTACAGCCGCAGGTGGAGGCGACGGTGTTCGCCAATCGGTGGACAAAGGGAAGGATATTTTCAATGAATAAGATGCGAAAAGCCTTGCTTGGTTCGTTCGCTGTGATCGCCGCCGCGACAACAATCAGCGCGCCCGCGGCTGCACAGCAGCACCAAAAGCCCAACATCCTGATCATCTGGGGCGACGACATCGGTATCACCAATGTCAGCGCTTACAGCAGGGGCCTGATGGGCTATAGGACGCCAAATATCGACAGCATTGCGCAGCAGGGTGCTCTATTCACGGACTGGTATGGCCAGCAAAGCTGCACCGCCGGCCGCGCGGCCTTCATCACCGGGCAGTCGCCCATCCGCACCGGCCTTACCAAGGTCGGCCTGCCGGGCGCGCTCGAGGGTCTGAAGAAAGAAGACCCGACGATTGCCGAACTGCTGAAGCCGATGGGTTATGCGACCGGCCAGTTCGGCAAAAACCACCTCGGTGACCGCAACGACATGCTGCCGACGGTACACGGGTTTGATGAGTGGTTTGGCAATCTCTACCACCTGAACGCCGAGGAAGAGCCGGAGAACGCCGACTATCCGAAGGACCCCGCGTTCAAGGCGAAGTTTGGCCCGCGCGGCGTGTTGCACTGCTTTGCGACGGACAACGACGATGCCGCGGTCGATCCGCGCTTCGGCAAGATGGGCAAGCAGAAGTGCGAAGACACCGGCCCGCTGACCAAGAAGCGGATGGAGACGGTGGACGAGGAAGTCACCGGCGCGACCATCAAGTTCATGGATAAGGCCGTGAATGACCATAAGCCGTTTTTCGTCTGGTGGAACTCGTCTCGCATGCACGTCTTCACCCACCTCAAGAAGGAAAGCGAAGGCAAGACTGGTGAGGGCATTTATGCCGACGGCATGGTCGAGCACGATGGCCAAGTCGGCGAATTGCTCGCCGAGCTCAAGAGGCTGGGAATCGAGAACGACACCATTGTCATGTATTCCAGCGATAACGGCGCCGAAACATTCACGTGGCCCGACGGCGGCACGACCCCCTTCCGCAGCGAGAAGGCCACGAGCTGGGAAGGCGCCTTCCGCGTCCCCACCCTCATCCGCTGGCCCGGCGTCATCAAGCCCGGCACCGTCGTCAACGACATTTGCGCCCACGAAGACATGACGCCGACATTACTCGCCGCGGCCGGCGATACGACGGTGAAGGAAGACCTGCTGAAGGGTCTGAAGATCGGCGACATGACCTACAAGGTCCATCTCGACGGCTACAATTTGCTACCCTTCTTCAAAGGCGAGGTGAAGGAGTCGCCGCGCAACGAGTTCCTGTACTGGACCGATGACGGCAATGTCGCCGCCCTGCGCTACCGCGATTATAAGGTGATGTTCCTGAAGCAAAATGCCGTGGGCCTTAAGGTTTGGCAGCATCCTTACGAGGAACTGCGCGCGCCGGTTCTCACAAACTTGCGGATGGACCCGTTCGAGCGCGCGGATGAGGAAAATGCGATGGGCTATCAGCGCTGGTACATCGAACATATGTACGCTTTCGCTCCTGCCGCGGCCTATGTCGGCAACTGGCTGCAGAGCTTCCGCGAGTTCCCACCGCGCCAGAAACCCGGCAGCTTCAACCTCGATCGAGTGATGGAGGCGATAACGAGCGGCACCCAGAAAGGCGGCAACTGACCTCGCACCGAATTTGATCAACGGGGCCGCAGTCGCTTCAGGCGGGCGCGGCCCCAGTCACGAAAAAGATACGGGCGTGAAACCGATCGATCCTCGCGAGAACAAAAACGTCACCGCGACGTCGACTATCTCGCGTCGCGAGATTCTAGCCGGATCGGCGGCGGCCGGCGCCATGGCCCTCACCGGAGGCCAACTGGCCGCGGCGGCAAATGGCAAGAAGACCTTCACCATCCTGCACACCAACGATCTTCACTCGAACCTAATCGGGTTGGGCCCGGCCTCCGACTATACGTCATCCCCTCCATCCAACCTCGGCGACGACAAGACCCGGGGCGGCTTCGCGCGCCTCGCGACGTTGATAGCAGCGCGAAAGGATGCGCGAAAAAACCAGGGTCCGGTGCTGATCGTCGACGGCGGCGACTACAGCATGGGAACCGCGTTCGGCGCCGCAACACGCGAAACCGGTAGTGAATTGCAATTGCTCGCGCGCTTGGGCTGTGATGCCACAACGTTCGGCAATCATGATTTCGATCTCGGTCCGGACGGCACGGCGCTGGCCATCGGCGCGGCAGCCAAGGCCGGTCGGCTTCCGATGGTGGTCGCATCGAATACCGACTGCTCGGCGAACGACCCGACGTTGGCTGGACTTCAACGCCTGGCCAAGGGCGGATTGGTCCGCCGTCATTTCGTGATCGAACGCGGCGGCATCCGCTTTGGTCTGTTCGGCGTGCTCGGCAAGGAAGCGCAGTTCTATACCGACGGCGCCGGCGCGACAAAATTCGCCGATCCCATCGAGAGCGCCCGGGAGATGGTAAAAGTTCTCCGGGAAACTGAAAAAGCTGACATCATCATCGCGCTCAGCCACGGCGGCATGGAAAAAGACAGAGACGGACGCTTTACCGACGGCGAAGACGTCCGGCTTGCCATGGCGGTGCCGGGCATCGATGTCGTCATCGGCGCCCACAGCCATACCGAGCTTCACGAACCGGTCATAGTCAACGGCCACACGCCTGTGGTCCAGACCGGGAAATACGGCGAGAACCTCGGCGAACTGGTGATCACGCTCGACGGCGAAAAACTGACGGTCGATTCCTACAGGCTCCACCCGATTGATGACCGCATCGCCGGCGACAGGGCTATCGCAGGTGAAATCGAAAAGTTCAAAAAGACCGTCACCGCGGTAGTGTTTGCGTCGCGCGGCTATAGCGTCGATCAACCTCTGGCCGTAGTGCCGCAGGACCTGCCCAACACATTCACCGATATCGCCGCCAGCACGCCGCTCGCCAACCTCATCACCGACGCTTTCCGCAAGGCGACGAAGGCCGACATCGGTTTCAGTGCCAACGGAACGATGCGCGCCGGTCTATCGCGCGGCAAATCAGGCGTGCAGACGGTGTATGACCTGTTCGCGGTGGCCCCGCTGGGCGCCGGCGTCTTCGACACGACGGCCGGCAGTACGCTTGTCACCGCTTATTTCAGCGGCCACGAATTAAGAAACCTTCTGGAATTCTTTCTCGTCGACAATCCCGCGCACCCCGGCGAGTATTTTCCCCGAACCTCGGGCATGCGGTTCCGTTACGATCCGGCACGTTCGCCGTTCGATGTCGTTACGGCGATCGAACTGGGCGACATCGATCGCGGCTATCGCATGATCGACATCGCCGGTGGGGATGAGCGCCTGTACAGCCTCTCATGCTCGCTCTATGTCGGCGTGATCCTCGCGGCGATTCCAAAATATACCAAGGGCAAGCTCTCGCTCGTACCCAAGAACAAGAAAGGGCAGCCGCTCAAATCGAAGGTCGAGGCGCTCGACATACCTCTCGTCGCCACGCCCGATTTGCTGCCGCCGCCCGGCAAGCTGGATCGCAGCAGCGTCGAGACCGCGAGGCGGAACGGCACTGTTCGGGAGATCAAGGAGTGGCAGGCGATCATGGATTACCTGCGCAGCCTGCCGGTCAGGAATGCGGGCGAACTTCCCCTCATCCCGGTCGATGCGCGCGCCGCTGAGGTCCGGGCGATTAGAGTCGGCTGATCGGGCTTCGCCGGCAAAACAGGATGGCACTATGCTTGACAAGTACAGCATGCCGCAAAAGCTGCACGCAAAGTCCGGCGGCCAGTTCCACGTCATGGCCAAGCCCGCCGGGTCATCGTGCAACCTCGACTGCAAATATTGCTTCTACTTGAGCAAGGAAACGTTGCGCAACGGCCCCGGCACGGGCCAGATGAGCGAAGACACACTCGAGGTCTTCATCAAGCAATATATCGAAGGGATGACCGGCCCGCAGTTGGTATTTTCGTGGCAGGGCGGCGAACCGACGCTGCGCGGGCTTGATTTCTATCGGCGCGTAGTCGCGTTGCAGAAGAAATACGCCAAAGCCAATCAACGCATCGAAAACGACCTACAGACCAACGGCGTTTTGCTCGACGAGGAATGGGCAAAATTTCTCAAGGAGCATCGCTTTCTTGTCGGGCTGAGCGTTGACGGTCCGCGCGAACTGCACGACCAGTTTCGCGTCAACAAGGGCGGCGCGCCGACCTTCGACAAGGTGATGGCTGCGGCGAAGCTGCTGCGGAAATTCGGTGTACCCTTCAATACGCTCACCTGCGTGCACCGGCTTAACGCATCGCGGCCGCTTGATGTTTACCGGTTTCTGCGCAGCGAACTGAACTCAACGTACATTCAGTTCATTCCGATCGTGCAACTCAAGGAATTTGAAACGACGGCCCCGCAGAAATGGGACGAGTCCCGGCTGCCGACGGTAGGCAGTCCGGAGGCGCGCCCCGATCATCCCAATTCCGTTGTCACCGACTGGTCCGTCGATCCCGAAGATTATGGATACTTTCTATCCAGGGTGTTCGACGAATGGCGCCGCAAGGACTTAGGCAAGGTCCTAGTCAATCACTTCGAGACACTCGTTGCGCAGCACATGGGGCTTTCGTCGCAGCTTTGCATCTATAATGAGTTCTGCGGCAAGGGCGTCGCGCTGGAGCACGATGGCAGCGTCTATTCCTGCGACCATTACGTCTATCCGGAATACCGGTTGGGAACGTTGCGGGAAAAATCGCTCGCGGACATGGTTTTCTCTCCGGAACAAGTCAAGTTCGGCTATGCCAAATCAGAAACATTGCCGCGCTACTGCCGCGAGTGCACCTATCTCAGGGACTGCTGGGGAGAATGTCCCAAGAACCGCCTGATCCGCACGCCGGACGGCGAACCGGGCCTCAACTATCTGTGCGCGGGACTGAAAAAATTCTACAAGCACGTCTTGCCCGAAGTTGAACGGATCGTGGGCGAAGTTCGGCAGCAGCAGAACTTACATCTCTCGAAAGTGCTGCCGCGCTGACTGGGTCGTGGTCGACATGAGAAAGGAATGGAAGCGCATCTTTACGTTCGAATAGTCCCAAAGGAATTATGCCTACTGCGATGAGGAGGGATTATCGACCTCGCATCCCGTACGTATTTTATTCACGCACCAGCGTGGCGTGCAACAATGCGGGTGAAAATGAGCATGCGCTCCAGCGCACGGTCCTCTTGGGCGAATTGATGTATCGTCTTGTGGGAAAACTGCTCGTGCTGGGCCAGAGCTTGCTTTGGGCAAGCGCCTTGATCGCCCTCTGTCCGATGAATGCACAGGCACAAGGCGCGACCGGCAGACAGGACGCGAGCGCGGTTCAGGCCGATGCGCACCCGGAAGACCCAGATTACAACGGCGACGATTTTACCCGCCCGCAGCGAAGCGTCGAGCTCCGGCCCGAGTACATAACGTCCTCGAGGTCGGCCAGCCAGACCGACCGATGGATCGAGCAATTGCGCTACAATTCCAAGCTGGACCTCGGCGGCAGCTGGAAGCTCGGCTATCTGGTGCAGGTGCCGATCGTCGAGAAGACGACCACCTCGTTCGACCCGCCGGGCACCAGCCGCGACGCCGGTCTCGGCGGCGCCATCGCGCAGGCAGCACTCATCCAAACGGTGAGCCGCAATTGGGCATACGGTTTCGGCGCCCGCTTCGTCGCTCCCGGCGAAGACATGCTCGGAAGCGGCAAATGGCAGGTCATGCCGGGCTTCGCGGTCCGCTATTCCTTCCTGGAATTCGGATCCGACACGTATTTCGTACCGGTGGTCAGATATGCGATCAGCGTGGCCGGCGATCCGAACAGGCGCAACATCAGCGAGCCGCAGATCGCTCCTACATTAAATGTCGGCCTTCCGAACCGCTGGTTCGTCACCCTCTATCCCAGCAACGATATCCGGATCAATTACGGCGACCCCATTTCAGGCCAGACCGGCCGGCTCTTTCTTCCGTTCGACGCAGCGGTAGGCCGCAACGTGACGGACAAGCTCGTCATTTCGCTCGAAGCCGCCGTACCGATGATCGACGCCTATCCTGTATACAAATTCAAAGCTGAATTGCGACTGCTGCTGAGGTTCTGACGATTTGAACGTGCTTTAAGTGCGAATGCGACTATGTCGGCTGGTGGCACTTCGCGACATTTCGTGGCGACGCAGCAATTCAGTCGCTTCCGGAGCGAAGCAGACATTCAGCGAGCCGCACTTACAAGACCGGATTTATGAGTACGCGCCCTAGCTTATCATCGCACTCATACCCGCGCCGACGCGCCCCGCGTGCCGCTGAGCTTGGCAAGCAGCGAAGCGGCGATCACCGCGATGCCCACCACGCCGACCATGATGCTGCACACGGCGTTGATCTCCGGCTTCACCCCGAGGCGGACCTCGGAATAGATGCGGATCGGCAGCGTGGTCGCGCCCGGCCCGGTCGTGAAGCTGGCGATGACGAGATCGTCGAGCGACAGCGCGAAGGCGAGCATGCAGCCGGCGGCAATGGCCGGCAGGATCAGCGGCAAGGTCACCGCGAGAAACGTGCGCAGCGGCGAGGCGCCGAGATCCATCGCCGCCTCTTCAAGACTCATGTCGAAGTCGATAAGCCGCGCCTGCACGATCACGGTGACGAAACACATGGCGAGGGTGGTGTGCGCAATGGCGACGGTCCAGAAACCGCGATCGACGGCGACGGCGACGAACAGCAGCAGCAGCGACAGCCCAGTGATCACCTCCGGCATGACCAGCGGCGCATAGACCATCGCCGCGAACGGCAGCCGGCCGCGAAAACGCCCGAACCGCACCAGCGCCAACGCCGCCAGCGTCCCCAAAAGCGTCGCCAGGGTCGCCGAAACCAGCGCCAGGCGCAGGCTGATGAAGGCGGATTCGACGAGCGGCGCATCGTCGATCAGCGCGGCGTACCAATGCGTCGACCAGCCGCCCCACACCGTCACGAGCCGCGAGGCGTTGAACGAATAGATCACCAGAACGACGATCGGCAGATAGAGGAAGGCGACGCCGAGCAGGATCGCGAACAGATTGAAGACGGACACCTTGCGCATTATTCCCGCTCCAAGGCCCGCACCGCCTGGTTCTGATAGACGAGGATCGGCGTGACCAGGAGGCACACCAGCACGACGGCAACCGCCGAGGCGGCCGGCCAATCCTTGTTGCTGAAGAATTCGGTCCAGATCGTCTGGCCGATCATCGGCGACTGCGAGCCGCCAAGCAGATCGGGAATGACGAACTCGCCGACGATCGGGATGAAGCATAACAGCACGCCGGCGAGCAGCCCGGACGACGACAGCGGCAGCGTCACCAGCCAAAAGATCTTCCAGCGCGGGCAGCCGAGATCGGCCGCCGCCTCGCGCAGCGATTCGTCGTGTTTCTCGAGCGTGGCGTAGAGCGGCAGCACCATGAACGGCAGATAGGAATAGACCACCCCAATATAGATCGCGGTATCGGTGGCGAGCCAGGCCTGCGGCTCCTTCACGATCGAGAGCGCCAGCAGCGCTTGGTTGAGCAGCCCGTCATGCTGCAGGATGTTCATCCAGGCATAGATGCGGATCAGCAGCGAGGTCCAGAACGGCAGCACGACCAGCACCACCAGCACTGCCTGCCAGCGCCACGGCATGCGCGCCATCGCGTAGGCGATGGGATAGCCGATGAAGACGAGAATGAGGGTCGAGAACGCGGCGATCTCCACGCTCTTCACATAAGACAGGAGGTAGAGCGGATCGGAGCCGATCAGAACGTAATTGTCGAACGACAGCGCGGCAAAAAAAGCCTGCAGGCCGGGCCAGCCCGCTGCAAGGTCGAGCACCGGCACGTAAGGCGGCTGCGCAATCGCCGTCTGCGACAGGCTGATCTTGAGCACGATCAGGAACGGCACCAGGAAGAAAGCGAGCAGCCAAAGATACGGAATCCGCACCACCAGGCTCTGCCAAAACGAGCGTCCGTGGTGTCGCTTCATGGCGTCAGCTTCGTCGTCATTGCGTGAGCACGATCGCGGCCTCGGGCGGCCAGCTCAGCCACACCTGATCGTCGAAGGTGGCCGCGCGCCCGGCGACGCGGCCGACATTGGCGATCGCCGCCTTGACCAGCGAGCCGTCGCGGACCCGCACCTGGTAGATCGAGGTGTCGCCGAGATAGCCGATATCGAGGACCGTCCCGGGAACGCAATTGTCGAGGCCCGGCGACGGCGGCTCGCGCGCGATGCGGACCTGTTCCGGCCGCACCGCGGCCCAGACCACCTTGCCCGGCTCGGCGTCGACCTTGGCGGCGGCGCGCACGCGGCCGGCCGCCGTGTCCTCGACGCTCTGACAATCCTCGCCGAGCCGGCCTTCGAACAGGTTGACGTCGCCGACGAAGTCGGCGACCCAGCGCGAGTTCGGCCGCTCGTAGATCGCCTCGGGCGGCGCCACCTGCATGAGCCGGCCGCGATCCATCACGCCGATACGGTCGGCGACGAGCATCGCTTCGCTCTGGTCGTGGGTCACGATAACGAAGGTGAGACCGAGCTCGCGCTGCAACTCCATCAGCTCGAACTGGGTTTCGCCGCGCAGCTTCTTGTCGAGCGCCGCCATCGGCTCATCGAGCAGCAGCACGCGCGGGCGCTTGACCAGGCAACGCGCCAGCGCCACACGCTGACGCTGACCGCCGGAAAGCTGATGCGGCTTGCGGCCGCTATAGCGTTCGAGCTTCACCAGCGCGAGCAAGTCGGCAACGCGCTGGGCGATTTCGTGCTTGGGCAGGCCTTCCTGCTTGAGGCCGAAGGCGACGTTCCCCTCGACGGTGAGGTGCGGGAACAGCGCGTAGCTCTGGAACATCATATTGACCGGCCGCCGATGCGGCGGCACGGGTGCAAGATCGGCACCGTCGAGCAGGATGCGGCCGGTGTTCGGCCGCTCGAAGCCCGCGATCAGGCGCAGCAATGTGGTCTTGCCGCAGCCCGAGGGACCGAGCAGGGCGAAGAACTCGCCCTCATGAACGTCGAGCGACAGATGATCGACGACCGCGGTACCGCCGAAGCGTTTGGTCAGGACTTCGATGCGCAGCAGCGGACGCTGATTGGGATCGGTCCACGGCGCAAAGTCTCGTTTCGATCCGGCGTTGTGCATTCCCACTTCAGCCGCAGCATGCGGGAAAACCCCGCCGGCTTTGTAACGCGATTCCCCATGGTCGACAAACCGAGCACTGGGCGCCTCGAACACGCTCCGCAGAACATCAAATCCTGGTCACGGCCTTGCCTCCGGCCCAGGATCGGTGATGATGCGGCATGGACTTTCGCGATCGTCACGTGGTGATCACGGGCGGCGCCGGCGCGCTCGGCACCGCCGTGGTCACGGCTCTGATCGAAGGCGGCGCTGTTTGCCATGTCCCCTGCCTCGATGCGGCGGAGGCGCAACGCTTCCGGCTGCGCGAGCACAAGCAGGTCGTGCTCACCATCACCGGCAGTCTTGCCGATGAAAGACCGATCAGGCTCCTCTACCAGGGGATTGCACCGCTCTGGGCGTCGATCCACCTCGCCGGCGGTTTTGCCGCGGCACGACTCGCCGAGACCGGCGTGGCAACGCTGCAGCAGCAGATCGAGATGAACCTCGTCAGCTGCCTGCTCTGCTGCCGCGCCGCGGTCAACGCCATGACCGCTAACGCGGCGGGCGGCGGGCGCATCGTCAACGTCGCCGCCCGCGCCGCGCTCGAATGGCGAACTGGCGCCGGCATGGCCGCCTACGCCGCGAGCAAGGCGGCGGTCGCGGCGCTGACCGTGGCGCTCGCCGAGGAGGTCGCCAAGGACGGCATCCTGGTCAACGCGGTGGCACCCTCGATCATGGATACGCCGGCAAATCGCGCCGCCATGCCAAAGGCCGACTACAGTTTGTGGCCGAAAGTCGAGGAGGTCGCCGCGACCATCCTGTTCCTTGCTTCGCCGGAGAACCGCGTCACCCGCGGCGCCGTCGTGCCGGTGTACGGGAAGTCGTAGATTTTCGGTTTGAGCATGATCTTGTCCGAAAACCGGTATCCACTTTTCGGGATCATGCTCTAATACCCCGGCCACAATCCGGGCGTCGCCAGTTCGAGCAGATGGCCGTCGGGATCGCGGAAATAGACGCTTTCGCCGCCGCGCCGCCATTTGGTGCGGCCTTCGATGACGACGTCGGCTGCCGCCAGCCGCTCCTCCCATGCCGCCAGCTCGTCGGCGGCGATCGAGAACGCGATGTGCACCGGCCCATGACCGTCATGCGGCGGGATGGTGCCGCCGGGCAGCTGCACGGTTTCGAACGAGCGACCGCGCAGGAACAACAGCAGCACGCCGCGGCCGCCGACGTCGTAAGCACACAGCCGCTGATCGCGGTAGATGCTGTTGAGCCCGAGCACCTGCTCGTAGAACGGACAGGCGCGCTCGAACTCTTCGACATAGAGCGAGGTTTCCAGAACGCCGAGCAGGTTGGGCATGGGTGACAATCTTTACCCCGAGATCGGGACCACCTCGCGTGCCGGCGAGCGCAGCAGCCGGGTCACGGCGCCGGCGGCGACCACAGCGTGCTGCTGTGCATAGGCTTCGTGGTTCTCCTCGATGTAATCGAGATCGTAGAGGTAATTCACCATCAGCCCGTGGGATTGCTCTAGCGCGCGGTCGGAGCTATCGGCGGGCCAGTCGAGCCGTTCCAGGCGCGCGCCGTTGCCGAGATGGAAGCGGGCGACCGCGTCGACCGGCAGGCCGCGGCCGTTGCGCGCGCGCACATAGTACCAGGCGGCGGCGCGCAAGAGCGGCGCGCGGATGGTTTCCACCAGATCCGGCTGCCGCCACCAGTTGGCGCGGTCGAGCGCGTTGAGCGCGGCGCGATCCTCCTCGTCGAGCGCCGGCGAGGCGGCGTTGCCGCGCTCGCGCTTGAGCCATTCGGCGAAATTCGGCGCCGGCGACAGCGTCACGAAGGTGGAGATGCGCGGAATCTCCCGCGAGACTTCCTCCACCACCTGCTTGATGAGGAAGTGACCGAAGGTCACGCCGGCCAGGCCGCGCTGGCAATTGGTGATCGAGTAGAACACCGCCGTATTGGCCCGCTCCGGCACGACGGCCTCGCGCTTGTCGGAGAGGATCGGCGCGATCGCCGCCGGAATCTCGCGGGTCAGCGCCACCTCGACGAAGATCAGCGGCTCGTCGACCAGCGCCGGGTGGAAGAAGGCATAACAACGGCGGTCGGGCGGGTCGATGCGGCGGCGCAGGTCGTCCCAGTCGCGGATCTTGTGGACGCCTTCGTAGCGGATGATCTTTTCCAGGATCGAAGCCGGCGTCGACCAGTCGATGCGGCGCAGCACCAGGAAGCCGCGGTTGAACCATGACGAAAACAAATGAACAAAGTCGGCGTCGACGACGGCGAGATCGTCGCGATGATCGAGCGCGTCGAGCAGCTGCTCGCGCATGCGCACCAGCGCCGCGGTGCCGCCGGGCGCCAGATTGAGCCGGCGAAACAATTCCAGCCGGCGCGGCTCGGTTGAGCGGTGCAGTTCGTTCGCGGTATCGGAGGACGGCGACTGCCGCCAGGCGGCAATTGCGGCATCGATGCGGGCGGGATCGTGACCGAAGGTTTTCGCCAGCGCCTCGAAGAAGGCGATGCGCGGCCCCGTGGTCAGCGCCGCATAGTTCGCCAGAATCTCGTTGGCCAGCGCCACGCCGGAGGCCTCGCCGCGGCCCGAAAGCAGCGCCTCGCAAAGCTCGGCCAAACCGTCGGAGCGTCCGCGCGCCGGCTCGCGCCGGATCAAAGCGCGGCTGCGGTCCGCAATGCTCTGCAACAACTCGCCGAAGAACGATGTATTCAGCGCAACCATCCCATCAGCCCTTCAGCCCGGTAGGAAACAGCTAATGATCGCCCGCGGCCATGGCAAGCCGTGCAAATCCTGTGCAAGTCCCGTGCAAGTCCTTATCCTCGCCCGTCCCAGCATGCGGGGCTGGATCGCAGGCGCGCCGGTAGACAAATTGGCGCTGCTTTGTCAGTTAACGGACGCGCGGCGAGCGGCCGCGAAGCGTTGAGGAGCCGTCCATGCCGCATCCACAAAGGGGCAAAACGTGCGATTAACCCTTATTCCATAATGGTTTTGACCGCCGCTAGACCTGCCGCTAATCTGCCGCAGCTAAAGGCCGCAGCTAAGTGGAGGTTCCCGTGCCGCGCTATCTTTTCCAGCGTCCGGACTCGAAATTTTGGCAACTCAAATTGCAATCGCCGGACGGTCGTCGCGAGATTTCGCTACGGACCACGGACAAGGCGCAAGCCGAAATTTTGGCGTTGCCATTGATCGCCGAGCACAAGCAAAAGCTCCTAGCAAATCGGCCGACGCTCGCGC
>JBAPYW010000010.1:0-4329 GCA_049284935.1 Xanthobacteraceae bacterium | reverse complement strand
GCCCTGCCTCGGTTCGTGCTACGTCCGCGGGCGGGCTTGCGCGCTCGCGCCGCGGCGGAGCGGCCGGGCGCGGTTCCGTTCGCGACTTGCGCGCCGCTTCCGCCTCGACCTTGCGGATTGCATCTTCGAGGGCCAGACGTTCCTTTGTAATCTCCGATTCTGAAAGCGCCGGTTCCACGGCGCGCAGCTGCGCGACCAAGGCGGTGCGCGCCCGTTCATAGAGGGTCCGGCGGGCTTCCCCGGTGCTCTTGTCAAGCCCCTCGACGGCGCGGGCGATGAGCGGGTGATAGTCAGTCATTTTTTGAGCTTACGCTCGCCTCTCTGATTTTTCATCTTGTTTCACATCTCGAACGGATTCTGCATCAGGATGGTGTCTTCGCGTTCCGGGCTGGTCGACAGCACGGCCGCCGAACAGCCGATCAGTTCCTCCAAGCGGCGCACGTATTTGATCGCCTGCGCCGGCAGGTCGGCCCATGAGCGGGCCTGCGCGGTCTTTTCCCGCCAGCCGGCGATGCTCTCGTAGATCGGCTCGACGCGCGCCTGGGCGTGCTCGCCCGCCGGCAGATAGTCGATCTCGCGGCCGTCCAGACGATAGCCGACGCAGACCTTGATTTCGTCGAAGCCGTCGAGAATGTCGAGCTTGGTGAGGGCGAGGCCCTGGATGCCGCTGGTGCGCACGCTCTGGCGCACCAGCACTGCATCGAACCAGCCGCAGCGGCGCGGCCGGCCGGTGACGACGCCGAATTCCTTGCCACGCTCGCCCAGCATGCGGCCGATCTCGTTTTTCTGCTCGGTCGGAAACGGTCCGGCACCGACCCGCGTGGTGTAGGCCTTGCAGATGCCGAGCACGTATCCGATCGTGCCGGGACCGACCCCCGACCCGATCGATGCTTGCGCGGCTACGGTGTTCGAGGAGGTCACAAACGGATAGGTCCCATGATCGACATCGAGCAGCGCTCCTTGCGCGCCTTCAAACAGGATGCGCTTGCCTTCGCGGCGTTTCTGATCGAGCAGCAACCAAACCGAGTCCATGTAGGGCAGCACCGCCGGTGCCACGTTCATAAGTTCCTTGCGCAGGTCCTTGCCGTCGATCGGGTCGAGTCTCAGGCCCTTGCGTAACGCATTATGGTGCGTCAGCAGGCGCTCGATCTTGCGGTCGAGCGTCGCACCGTCGGCCAGGTCCATCAGGCGGATGGCACGCCGTCCCACCTTGTCCTCGTAGGCGGGACCGATCCCGCGCCGCGTGGTGCCGATGCTGAGCGCCGCATTCGCGGTCTCCCGGATACCATCAAGCTCGCGGTGCAGAGGCAGGATCAGGGTCGTATTCTCGGCGATGCGCAGGTTGTCGGGACTGACCTCGATGCCCTGTGTCCTGAGATGGGCGATCTCGCTGACCAGCGCCTGCGGGTCGAGCACGACACCATTGCCGATGACCGATAATTTTCCCGGCCGCACCACGCCCGACGGCAGCAGCGACAGCTTGTAGGTGGTGCCATTGATCACCAGGGTATGGCCGGCATTATGGCCGCCCTGGAAGCGGACGACGACGTCGGCCTGTTCGGACAGCCAATCGACGATCTTGCCCTTGCCTTCGTCGCCCCATTGGGAGCCGACCACGACAACATTTGCCATGAGGATTTGTCCCCAGGAGACTGAGTGAACGCAGGTCGGATCGGATACCGGCCGCAGCCGCTGTCCCGGATAATGGATGACGCGATGCGAAGCAAGGCGAAGCCGCTGCCGCAGGGCCCCCGCGCGAGACCCTAAATCGTTGGTTCCCAATAGCTTTGGGGTGCCGGGGCGGTGATCCGCGGGGCCTGATGCCTGCCGCTTCAGGCCGATTGTCGCGGGCCGGCCGATGCCTGGGGCAGTCATGCGGTGCGGCCCCTGGCGGTCCGCCGCGGTCCGCGATAGCTGATGCGCTGGCAAAATCCACGCGCCCAAAACCCACGCGCCCAAAACCCACGCGCCTGGGTCGATGCGCGAAGGGGGGACGCAGCATGCCCGGGGCCGGGGCCGACTTTCGCCGCCGCATGGGCGGCAGGCTGTTCGACCGGCCCTATCTCCTGCTGTCGCTCACCTCGCTGTTCTGGGCCGGCAATACGGTGCTCGGCCGCTTCATTGCCGGCCACATTCCGCCGATCACGCTCGCTTTCATCCGCTGGACTGGCGCCTTCCTGATTCTGCTGCCGTTCGCTGCGCTGCCTCTGTTGCGCGACTGGCCGACCATCCGTCGGCACTGGGTGCTGATGATCGTGCTGTCATTGACCGGCTTCTCGGCCTTCAACACGATGGCCTACTACGGCCTGCAATACACCACCGCGATCAACGGACTACTGCTGCAATCGATAGGGCCGCTGTTCGTCGCGTTGTGGACCTTCGCGCTGTTCCGCGACCGGCTGACGCCGCGCCAGGCCGGCGGCATCTGCGTGTCGCTGACCGGGGTTCTCGTCATCATCTGTCGCGGCAGTTTCGCCGTCCTCGCTCACATTGCCTTCAATCGCGGCGACCTGTGGTTCCTGATCGCGCTGGCAATCTATGGTTTCTATACCGCCTGGCTGCGCAAGCGGCCGCCGCTGCATCCGCTCTCGTTCCTCGCGGTGGGAATGGGTTTGGGAGGCCTCTTCCTCATTCCGTTGGTGGCCTGGGAACTTGCCAGCGGCAAGCGGATCGTGCTCGACGCCGTCACCTTCGCGAGCTTTGCCTATGTCTGCATATTCCCGTCGTTACTCGGCTATCTCTGCCTCAACCGCGGCATCGAACTGATCGGCGCCAATCGCGCCGCGCCCTTCATGCATCTCGTCCCGGTGTTCGGATCGGTGCTGGCCATCGTGCTGCTCGGCGAGCGCTTCGAGCTTTTTCACGCCGTCGGCTACGCGCTGGTTTTTACCGGGATTACTGTGGCGACGCGGCGGTGACGCATCAGAATCGCAGCGGCTTGACCTGTTGCACGTTGGGGATTTGCTGCACCTTGGCGAGCAGGTCGGGCGAGACCGTGCCGTCGATCTCGACCAAGGCGATGGCGTTGCCGCCGGCCGAATCGCGGCCGAGATGGAAGGTCGCGATGTTGATGCCGGCGCCGGCCAACAGCGTGGCGAAGCGGCCGACGAAGCCGGGCTTGTCCTGGTTGGTCACATAGAGCATCGACGGACCGAATTCCGCGTCCATGCGGATGCCTTTGATGTTGATGAGGCGCGGGCGCCCGTCGGCATAGACCGTGCCGGCCACCGACCGCGTTTGCCGGTCGGTGACGATAGTGACGGTGATCAGGCTCTCGTAATCACCCTCGGCTTCGCGCCGCGTCTCCTCGACGATGATGCCGCGATCCTTGGCGACGATCGGCGCCGAGACGACGTTGACGTCCTGCAGTATGGGGCGAAGGAGCCCGGCGATTGCCGCGGAGGTGAGCGCCCGGGTGTTCATCTGGGCGACGATGCCCTCATAGGAGACCTGCACCTGCTTGATGCCGGTCTCGGTGAGCTGGCCGGCAAAGGAGCCGAGTTTTTCCGCCAGCGCCACGAACGGCTTGAGCCGAGGCGCTTCCTCGGCACTGATCGAGGGGAAGTTGACCGCGTTGGAGATGGCGCCGCGAGTGAGGTAATCGGACATCTGCTCGGCGATCTGCAACGCCACGTTCTCCTGCGCCTCCGTGGTCGAGGCGCCGAGATGCGGGGTGCAGACCACATTGTGCAGCCCAAACAGCGGGCTTTCCGCGGCCGGCTCGGTGGCGAACACGTCGAGCGCGGCGCCGGCGACGCGCCCGGATTTAAGCGCCTCGAACAGCGCGGCCTCGTCAATGAGCCCGCCGCGGGCGCAATTAATCAGGCGAACGCTCTTCTTGGTCAAAGCCAGCGACTCGGCGTTGATGATGTTGCGGGTCTTGTCGGTGAGCGGGGTATGCAGCGTGATGAAGTCGGCGCGACGCATCAGCTCATCGAGCTCGACCTTTTCGACGCCGAGGTTGAGCGCGCGCTCGTCGGAGAGATACGGATCGTAGGCAATCACCTTCATCTTCATGCCGAGCGCGCGGTCGGCGACGATCGAGCCGATGTTGCCGCAGCCGATGACGCCGAGTGTCTTGCCGAAGATCTCGACGCCGAGAAACTTGTTCTTTTCCCATTTGCCGGCGCGGGTCGAGGCGTCGGCCTCGGGGATCTGCCGCGCCAGCGATAGCATCAGCGTGATCGCGTGTTCGGCGGTGGTGATCGAATTGCCGAACGGCGTATTCATGACGATGACGCCGCGCGCGGTGGCGCCGGGAATGTCGACAGGGTCGACGCCGATGCCGGCGCGCCCGATCACTTTGAGCTTCTTGGCGTGTTCGAGCAG
>JBAPYW010000009.1:0-21547 GCA_049284935.1 Xanthobacteraceae bacterium | reverse complement strand
GGAGCGGCCAGTTCCTCGGCCGTGGTGAGCGCAGGTTGCGGCGCGTGCGCGCCGCGCTCGTCCGCCGCGGGCATTATCTCGCCCTCGCGCTCCAAACGATTGCGCCGGCCACCGCGACGGCCGCGGCGCCGCCGCCGCGGCTCGCCTTGGCGCGGCGGCTGACCTCGCTCGGCGGCGTCAACGTCACTGACCTCTTCGCCAAGCTCCTCGTCTGCGGACGCAGCGCCGGATGAAGCGTCGATAGCGGGGCCGGTCGGTTCGCCGGCGCTATCGGCAATGCCCTCGCGGTGGAGAGGCTGTGCGTGCGCAGGTGCTTCGCCGCCATTGCGGCCGCGCCGCCGCCGGCGCCGCCGTCGGCGCGGTTCGCCTTCGCCGTGTTCGGCGGGAGTGTCCGCAGCGATCGCTTCGCCTTCCTCGGTTTCGGCCATGCCGGCCTCTTCGAGGTCGTCTTCCTCTTCGAGCGGTGCGGCGGTCGGCTCGTACTGCGCGGCCAACGCCTTGGCGGCTTCGACCGTATGTACCTGCTCGCCGCGATCTATCACAAAAGCCTGCGGCGCGGTCAGCGTCTCGTCGGCGCTGATGGTGATGGTGATGGCGAAGCGCTCCTCCAGCCCGCGCAGATGGGCGCGCTTCTGATTGAGCACATAGAGCGCGACGTCCGGTCGGGTGCGGGCGATGAGATTGTGGGTCGCGCCCTTGATCAGCTGCTCTTCGAGGGCGCGCAGCACCTGCAACGCCAACGACGATACCGAGCGGACATGACCGCTGCCGCCGCAATACGGGCATTTCTCCGTCGAGCTTTCGAGCACGCTAGTGCGGATGCGCTGCCGCGACATTTCCAGCAGGCCAAAATGCGAGATGCGGCCGACCTGGATGCGGGCGCGATCCTGCTTGAGGCACTCCTTCATCCGCCGTTCCACCGCGCGATTGTTGCGGTTTTCGTCCATGTCGATGAAGTCGATGACGATGAGGCCGGCCAGGTCGCGCAGCCGCAGCTGTCGCGCGATCTCGTCTGCCGCCTCGAGGTTCGTCTTCAGCGCGGTATCCTCGATATGGTGCTCGCGCGTGGCGCGGCCGGAATTGACGTCGATGGCAACCAGCGCCTCGGCTTGGTTGAGGACGACGTATCCGCCCGAGCGCAGCTGCACCACGGGGGAGAACATGCCGTCGAGCTGGCTCTCGACGCCGTACCGCGACAACAGCGGTTGCGTATCGGCGTAAAGCTTCACGTTCTTCGCATGACTCGGCATGAGCATGCGCATGAAGTCTTTGGCCTCGTGATAGGCCTCCGGTCCGGCGACGATCACCTCGTCGATGTCCTTGGAGTAGAGGTCGCGGATCGAGCGCTTGACCAGCGAGCCTTCCTCGTAGACCAGCTTGGGCGCCGTGGATTTCAGCGTCAGGTCGCGCACGGTTTCCCACAGCCGCAGCAGATATTCGAAATCGCGCTTGATCTCGGTCTTGGTGCGGCTGGCGCCGGCCGTGCGCACGATCACGCCCATGCCCTCCGGCACTTCAAGTTCCTGGGCGATCTCCTTGAGCCGCGTGCGATCTTCGCCATTGGTGATCTTGCGGCTGATGCCGCCGCCCCGCGCGGTGTTGGGCATCAACACCGAATAGCGGCCGGCCAGCGACAGATAGGTCGTGAGTGCCGCGCCCTTAGTGCCGCGCTCCTCCTTGACCACCTGCACCAGCATGACCTGGCGGCGCTTGATCACTTCCTGGATTTTGTACTGGCGGCGATAGCGGGGGGCGCGGTCGGGGACCTCTTCCAGCGCATCAGCGCCTCCGACCGATTCGACGACCTCTTCGGCTCCTTCGTCCTCATCGCCGTTCTCGGCCCGCTCCTCGCTTTCGGCGGTCTCACTCGCGCCGCCGGTGCCTTCGGGGGCGCCGACCGCAAGGTCAGCGGTCTCGGTGGCGGGAGCCTCGCTGTGTTCGGTCTCAACAGCACCCGTTGCTGCTTCCGCTTGGCTCGGGGGATGAGCGTCCGACGGCGCCTCGGTGGGTTCGGCGCTTTCCGGCGCAACAGAAGGCTCTCGCGCGGGCGGTTGCTCCAGCTCTGCTGCAAATGTCGGTTCCGGGACGGTCGTCGGTCCTTCGGTGTCTTCGGCTTCGACGGCTGCTTCGTCCTCTTCGGTCTCGGCTAACGATTGGGCGAGGGTCGGCCCCTCGATGGCCTCAGCCCTCGGCACCGGTTCCTCGCCGGTCGAGGGTTCGGCAGCCGGCGCGGTTTCAGTCACCTCGCTGCGCACGACTTCCTCGTCGCGGCGCGCCGGGGACGGTCTGCCCCTGCCGCGATGCCGCCGCGAGCGCCGGTCGGCCTCGTCTTCGGCGTCGCGCTGGGCGCGTCCTTCCTCGTCGATCAGCGCCTGCCGGTCGGCGACCGGGATCTGATAGTAATCGGGATGGATTTCGCTGAAGGCGAGGAAGCCGTGGCGGTTGCCGCCGTAATCGACGAAGGCGGCTTGCAGCGACGGCTCGACGCGCGTCACCTTCGCCAGATAGATATTGCCTCTTAGCTGCTTGCGCTGGGCGGTTTCGAAGTCGAATTCCTCGACGCGGTTGCCGCGCAAGACCACCACCCGGGTTTCCTCCGGATGGGTCGCGTCGATAAGCATTTTGTTGGCCATTGGCTAATCTCGTAAGGGCCGGCATGCCGTAGGCTCCGCGCCGCAGCGGCGGAGGACGGCGAGCCGCCCGTTTGTCGGTGAAGGAAACGGATCGGAAACCCCGAGTGCGGCAGACGGAAATCGGTCCGCCGGCCGGCGAGCGTCACCTGAACGCTGGCGAACCGATACGACCGAACCTCTCGCGCCTCGAACATGAACTCCAAACCGTGGTGGACGGCAGCGCTTAAGCCGCCGTGATTACTCTGAGCGCTCACGATATCAGCGACGCTCCGGCGGCACGTATCGCTGCCGGCAGGCGCGCTGCAGGTAAGTTCCGGCTGCCCTGCTCCTTGAGGGTATCGCCTCGCTTATTCGTCCCGCATCTGGTCGGCGCGTTTTTGGGCGCCGGAACGGGCCGAAGCAGCGTCCGCCCGCTCCCGGTGTCGGGAGCCATCGCGGCGGACGTGGCGGATGCCCTGACGGGACACAACCGAAACCTTTGACCGTCAGCCTCTTCTTCATAAGGCCGCGGCTACGGAATTGGCAAGCCGCCTGTGGGATTAGGCCGATCGGGGAGTCCTCTGGGTACCCCCGGCCGACCGATCCCGGCACCCTGAATGTAGGTACTTAAGTTTCGATTAACCACGCCTGCCTAATGGAGTAAGACCAGCGTGGAGGGTTTTAAAACCGATGGCTGTCCGGGGTGCGAGGTGGGCTTTCCTCGGTCTCCTCTGCGCTGCGGCTGCGTCGGCGGCGGAGCGGCCGCCCGCGGCTTCGGTCGGCGATTCGTTTCCGGTCGCGACCGACGCGCGCCTCGCCGGCGATGAATCGCACACGCGGTTCGTGATGGATTTCAGCCGCACGATCGATCTGCACGCCTTTACGCTGGCCGATCCCTATCGGGTCGTCATCGACATCCCGCAGGTGATATTCCGGCTGCCGCCGAAGACCGGCGAGAGCGGCCGCGGCCTGATCAAGGCCTTTCGTTTCGGCCTGGTGATGCAGGGCGGCTCGCGCCTGGTTTTCGATCTCGCCAAGCCGGTGCGCATCGAAAAGGCCTCGGTGATCGAGGCTGCGGAGGGCGACCCGGCCCGCCTGCTGCTCGATCTGGTGGCCACCGATCGCGAGAGCTTTTTGCGCAAGATCGCGCTGACCAATAGGCTGGCCGGCCCGGAACTGCCCCGCGCCGACCGGCCGCAAGCAACGAGCGGCGATCCGCGGCCGCTCGTCGTGCTCGATCCCGGCCACGGCGGCATCGATACCGGCACCAAGTCGTCAGGCGGAGAACTGGAGAAGGACATTGTGTTGAACGTCGCGCTGCGCTTGCGCGACCGCCTCGAAAAAGACGGCAAATGCCGCGTGCTGATGACGCGGACCGACGACACCTTCGTGCCGCTGGCCGACCGCGTGCGCGTGGCGCGCGGCGCCGGCGCTTCGCTGTTCGTCTCCGTCCACGCCGACGCGCTGCCGCGCCGGGAAGGCGATGCGCAGGGCGCGAGCGTTTATACGCTGTCGGAGACCGCCTCCGATTCGGAGGCGGCGCGGCTGGCCGAGAAGGAGAACCGAGCGGACGTGATCGCCGGCGTCGATCTCAAAACCGAGCCGGACGACGTTGCCGGCATCCTGATCGATCTTGCCGAGCGCGAAACCAAGAGCTTTTCCTTGCAGTTTGCGCACAAACTGGTCGGCGAGTTGAAAACCGCGACGCGGTTGCACAAGACCCCGCTGAAATCGGCGGGGTTCCGGGTCTTGCGGGCGCCGGACGTACCCTCGGTCCTGGTGGAGCTCGGCTACGTTTCCAATCGGCAGGACCTGCAATCGCTCTTGTCCGAAGCTTGGCGCAACCGGACGGCGGAAACGATCGCAAAGGCGATTGAGACTTACTTCGCGACTCACATGGCCGGCACCCGCGCCGGTGCGAACTGAGGCAAATCCGGCCTGACACGCGGCCTTAAGTGCGGCCGAATGGCCTCAGTTTGAACAAAAAACCGAGCGACGACACGCGATGCATGGCGGGGCTTCCGGCGGATTTGGGCCAAGAGTGTCACTCTGCGTGGGCGGCGCTTGGCCGGGCGTGAACCGAGCGGGCGCGCGCCCGATCCGGGCGGGATATTCTCGATGAAAACCTTGCTGCGATTCCTGGGTTTTTTGTTCGCGGCGGGAACCATTCTGTTCGTCGTCGGCGTCGGCGCGGTGGCCGGCCTTTTATGGCACTATTCCAAGGACTTGCCGGAGTACTCTCAACTTCAGAACTATGAGCCGCCGGTGATGACGCGGGTGCATGCAGCCGACGGATCGCTGCTCGCCGAATACGCCAACGAGCGCCGGCTCTATATTCCGATCCAGGCGGTGCCGAAACTCGTGATCCATTCCTTCCTCGCCGCCGAGGACAAGAACTTCTACGAGCATGGCGGGCTCGACTTCTCCGGCATCGCGCGCGCCGCGCTCCTCTATGTACAAAACTACGGCTCCAGCCGCCGCCCGCAGGGCGCCTCGACCATCACCCAGCAGGTGGCGAAAAACTTTCTGCTGTCGAGCGAGCTGTCGATTGCCCGCAAGATCAAGGAAGCGCTGCTCGCTTTGCGCATCGAGCGAACCTATTCGAAGGACAAGATTCTCGAACTCTATCTCAACCAGATCTATCTCGGCCTCGGCGCCTACGGCGTTGCCGCCGCGTCGCTGCTCTATTTCGACAAGTCGGTCCACGAGCTGACGATCGCCGAGGCCGCCTACCTCGCCGCGCTGCCCAAGGGTCCGAACAACTACAATCCGTTCCGCCGTCGCGACGAGGCGATCGCGCGCCGCAACTACGTCATCGACCGCATGGTCGAGGACGGCTACATCGCGGCCGAAGCGGGCGACAAAGCCAAAAAGGAGCCGCTCAGCGTCACCGTGCGGCCGACCGGAGCCCACACTTTCGCGGCCGAATATTTCGCCGAGGAGGTGCGGCGCTACGTCTTCGAGAATTACGGGGAGAAGAAGCTTTACGAGGGCGGGCTCTCCGTGCGCACCACGCTCGACCCCAAGATTCAGGTGCTGGCGCGCAAGACCATGATCAACGGCCTGGTCAATTTCGACGAAACTCAAGGCTGGCGCGGCCCGGTCGGCAAGATCGACATTGACGGCGATTGGGGCGTCAGGCTCGGCGACGTGAAGTCGCTGTCCGATATCGATCCCTGGCGGCTCGCGGTGGTGCTCGAGGTGAACGACCAGTCGGCGCGCATCGGTCTGCAGCCGCCGCGCGACCCCGGCGGCGCTTTGGTCAAGGCCCGCGAAGTCGGCATCCTGCCGCTCGAGGGCGTCAAATGGGCGAAGCCGGCGAACGGTCCGGCAAAGCCGATCCAGCGCGTGGGCCAGGTGCTTTCGCCCGGCGACGTCGTCTACGTCGAGCCGGCGAAGGAGCAGGGCCAGTTCCGGCTGCGCCAGGTGCCGGAGATTTCCGGCGCCATGGTGGTCATGGATCCGCACACCGGCCGCGTCCTGGCGATGGTCGGCGGCTTCTCCTACGACCAGAGCCAGTTCAACCGCGCCACCCAAGCGCTGCGGCAGCCCGGCTCATCGTTCAAGCCGCTGGTTTATGCCGCGGCCATCGACAACGGCTATACGCCCTCGACCATCGTTCTCGATGCGCCACTCGAAGTCGACATGGGGCCGGGAGGCGGCGGCGTCTGGAAGCCGGAAAATTACGGCGGCAAGTTTTATGGCCCCTCGACGCTGCGCTTCGGCCTCGAACAGTCACGCAACGTGATGACGGTGCGGCTGGCGCAGGACATCGGCATGCCGCTGATCGCGGAATATGCCAAACGGTTCGGCGTCTACGACGATCTGCCGCCCTACCTGTCCTATGCGCTCGGTGCCGGCGAGACCACGGTGCTGCGCATGGTCACCGCCTATTCGATGCTCGACAATGGCGGGCGGCGGGTGAAGCCCACCCTGATCGACCGCATCCAGGACCGCTACGGCCACACCATCTACAAGCACGACGAGCGCGAGTGCCGCGGTTGCGACGCCGACTCCTGGCACGACCAGCCCGAGCCAACGCTGGTCGATCGCCGCGAGCAAGTGATCGATCCGATGACCGCCTATCAGATCACCTCGATGATGGAGGGGGTCGTGCAGCGCGGCACCGCGACCGTGGTTCGCGACGTCGGCAAGCCGATCGCCGGCAAGACCGGCACCACCAACGAAGAGAAAGATGTCTGGTTCATCGGCTTCTCGCCCGACATCGTCTGCGGCGTCTACATGGGCTACGACAAGCCGCGCCACATCGGGCGGCTGGCGACCGGCGGTCACCTGGCGGCGCCGGTGGTCCGCGATTTCCTCAAAATCGCGCTCGCCGACAAGCCGCCGATCCCGTTCCGCGTGCCGCCCGGCATCAAGCTCATCCGCGTCGACGCCAAAACCGGCATGCGCGCCGCGCCGGGCGATACCCACGTGATCCTCGAAGCCTTCAAGCCCGGCACCGCGCCGCCCGACTCCTACTCGGTGATTGGGGCGGCATCCCCCGGCGGCGGCCCGCTGCAGGTCTCGCCCGACGCCGACCGCGCCGTCCGCACCGGTACCGGCGGATTGTATTGAGGACGGACGACGGACGACAGACGACAGACGGTAGAAGTGCCTTCAAACCGATATTGAAATCCGAGATCTGAAGTCTGATATCTGTCCTCTGTCCTCTGTCCTCTGTCCTCTGTCCTCTGTCCTCTGTAATCTGATACCGATGCGCGCGGAAATCGAAACCATCGTCGCGGAGATCAAGCAGTCCGTCGGGCTGCTGAGGAGGCATCTTTGACGTCGACAAGGCGCGCGCGCGGCTTGCCGAGCTGAACCGGCAGGCCGAAGATTCCAACCTTTGGAACGATCCGCAGCGCGCCAGCCGCGTGATGCAGGAGCGCACCGCGCTCGAGGATCAGCTCAGCGCCATCGCCCGCATCGAGCAGGAGCTCGACGACCAGTTGACCATGATCGAGCTCGGCGAAGCCGAGAACGATCAGAAGGTCGTCGCCGAAGCGGAAGCGGCGCTGCGCAAGCTCAAGGCCGAGGTCGCGCGCCGCGAGCTCGAGGCACTGCTGTCCGGCGAGGCCGACGCCAACGACGCCTATCTCGAAGTGCATGCCGGCGCCGGCGGCACCGAGAGCCAGGACTGGGCCAACATGCTCTTACGCATGTATGTGCGCTGGGCCGAGCAGCACGGTTTCAAGGTCGATTACATCGAGGAGACGGCGGGCGAGGAAGCCGGCATCAAGTCGGCGACCATCGAGGTCAAGGGCCGCAACGCCTACGGCTGGCTCAAGACCGAGAATGGCGTACATCGCCTGGTGCGCATCTCGCCGTTCGACTCCAATGCGCGCCGGCATACGTCGTTCGCCAGCGTCAATGTCTATCCGGTGGTCGACGACCGCATCAATATCGACATCAAGGAAGCCGACGTGCGCGTCGATACCATGCGCGCCGGCGGCGCCGGCGGCCAGCACGTCAACAAGACCGAATCCGCAATCCGGCTGACGCACATTCCGACCAATATCGTGGTGGTGTGCCAGAACGACCGCTCGCAGCACCGTAACCGGGCCCAGGCCTGGCAGATGCTGCGCGCCAAGCTTTACGAAGCCGAACTGAAGAAGCGTGAGGCGAAAGCCGCCGCCGACCAGGCCGCCAAGACCGATATCGGCTGGGGCCATCAGATCCGTTCCTACGTGCTGCAGCCCTATCAGATGGTGAAGGATTTACGCACCGGCGTTGCCACCTCCAATACCGGCGCCGTACTCGACGGCGACATCGACCAATTCATGGAAGCGGCATTGGCGCAGAAGGCGTTCGGCACCGAGGCGAAGGAAGTGGAGGATGTCGAGTAGGCGTCTTCGTCATCCGGCGTATCGATAGGGGCCGCCCTTTTCGAGCGCGCGTTGATAAGCCGGCCGGGCGTGGATGCGCTCGAGGAAATCCATCAGTCTCGGCCGGGTCCGATCGAGGCCGCCGCGCGCCCGCGCCGTCTCAAGCGGAAAACTCAGCATGATATCGGCGGCGGAGAAGCGCTCGCCGACAAACCACGGCGCCGCGCTCAGCTCGCCCTCCAGATAGTCGAGGTGCAGCTTCAACTGCGATCTCACGAAGGGTCTCGCCGGCAGCGCCAACAGGCCGAGCCGGTCGATAATAAGCTTGATGAGGAGCGGCGGCATCAATGAGCCTTCGGCGTAATGCAGCCAGTATTTGTAGCGCCAATAAAGATCGGAATCCCGCGGCGGCGCCAAGTCGGGTCCGTAGCGTTCGACCAGATATTCGACGATCAACCCGGTCTCGGCGAACTTTTTTCCGTCGTTTTCGATGACCGGCGATTTGCCGAGCGGATGCACCCGTTTCAATTCCTTGGGCGCCAGCATTGTCGCCTTGTTGCGCTCGTAGCGCACGACTTCGTAGGGCATGCCCAGTTCTTCGAGCAGCCAGAGCACGCGCTGGCTCCGTGAATTGTTCAGATGATGGACCCGGATCATGGCAGTCCCCACAGTCAGTGTGGTGCCACTATTCGCTATTCCCGCTTCGTCGGAAAGGGTTATCCGCCGTTGAGCTTGGCGCCGGCGTTGAGGAATTTTTGCGGATCGACCGCCTCGCCGTCGATGCGCGTCTCGTAATGCACATGCGGGCCGGTCGAGCGCCCGGTCGAGCCGAGGCGGCCCACGATCTGACCAAGCCGAACCTTGTCGCCGACATTGACCTCGATCTGCGAAAGATGGCCATAGCGGGTCGACAGTCCGTTGCCGTGATCGATCTCGACCATCTTGCCGTAGCCGCCGCTCCAGCCAGCCGTGGTGACGGTGCCGGCCGCAGTGGCGTGAACCGGATCGCCGGCATTGCCGCGAAAATCGATTCCGGTGTGCATCGCCGCCAGATGCAGAAAGGGATCCATGCGCACGCCGAAGCCCGAGCTGATGTCGATGTCGCCGCTCACCGGGACGCGCACGGGCACGGAAACAAGCGTGCGGCTGAGCTGTTCGGCCTGCGCGCGGGCGATATTTACGCGGACGAGCGTGCGCTCGAAGCCGTTGCCTTCGCTCGGCAGCTTGACGGGCACGAATGGGCCGCCGCTTGCCGGCATCCGCGTGTCGAGAGTGAGGCCGAGGTCGGCCAGCACGCTGCGTAGTTTGCGGGCTTTGCCTTCGTAGCGCTCCTGCATCCGAGCAAGCGCGGCGGTCTGCCGCCGTTCGACCCGATCGAGCGAGGCCTCGATGCGCGAGAGCTTGGAGTCCATATCGGCCCTTTTGTCCCCCTTGCGGCTTCCTGGCGCCAGATCGGGCTCGAGCGACGAGCCGCGGTCGAGACGCCGCGCCGCGGGCCGGGTCGAGCCGGTCGTTATCGGGTCGGCGATGCCGCCGAGCGCCGCCGCCCGCGACTCCAGCGTTGCCTGCCGGCGCAACAGATCATCGAGCTTTTGCTCGAACTGCTCCTGATCGAGCAACTGACGGCTGGTGGTGCGGTCGATCCTGGCACGCAATTCGGCGATGCGATCTTCGTAGGCGTATTGCTGCTCATGCTGGCGCGCCACGGCGCTCCGCAACAGATCGTCGCGGAAGGCGAAATAGGTCGCGGTCGCGACCGACCAGCCGGCCATGATGACGACGCTGCCGACGGCGATCCAGAACGCGACCGGTCCGAACCTGATCTGCCGTCCGCCATGGGCGATCGTGTAGCCGGCGCCGGCTCGGTTGGCGCTCCGCTGGCGTGGGACAGGGTTGTGTCCGGCACCAGGCGCAAAGTGCCCTGACCAAACCGCTTGCCACCAGAACATCGACTCTCCCCGACACGGGCCGGTGACAGACCCGGCCGGGAGCGGATTTGAGCGGTCTATGGTTAATTTTCAGGAAATCGCCGCCGGCATTTTGCGGACTTGGGTAAATGCTGCGGTAACTAATAGCGTGATCCGGGACGCTTTTCCGCAGAGATCCGCACAAACAGCCCTCACAGCGCGCGGGCGGCGGCGAGCACTTCCTCGGCGTGACCGGTCACTGAGACTTTCGGCCAGATGCGGGCGATGCGTTGGTCGGGGCCGATCAGCACCGTGGTCCGCACGATCCCCATGAACTTGCGCCCGTACATCGACTTTTCCTGCCAGACGCCATAGGCCTCGAGCATGCGGTGCTTCTCGTCCGAAGCAAGCGCGATCGCGAGCTTGTGCTTGGCCTTGAATTTATCCTGCGCCGGAACCGGGTCCGCGGAAACACCGAGAATCTCGCTGCCGGCTCCGCTGAAGGCAGCCTTCAGGCGGGAAAAGTCGATCGCCTCCTTGGTGCAGCCGGAAGTGTCCGCTCGCGGATAAAAATAGAGGACGAGCTTGCGCCCGGCAAAATCGGCAAGCGAAATACTGCCGCCGCCGTCGCGGGGAAGGGTGAACGCCGGCGCCATCGCGCCGGGGCTGAGCTCGCACGGCATATGCCTTCCTTTCGACGCTTTCCGAGGGGCATCCTCGACTGCGAGCATACGCGCGCGGGTGGACGGGGTCGATCAGCGCCGGCGATTTCGGCTCCTTAGGCGAGCATGGGGGATTGAAAGCTCCGACGGGGGACGCTGCTCACGCGCAAGAGGAGTTTTCCAATCGGAAAACCACCCGAAAATCATCAGTTTGTTTGTGTCTCTTGATCCGAAATTCGGATCAGGGTGGCATGCGTGGACCGGCGGGTTTCGCGATCGGGATACCGGTGTCGCCTGACGGCGGATCGTTCTGAAGGCACCGCGGAAGAGGGGACGCCCGAAGGGGCATGACGAACCAGGGCAGGCAGAACGCGGCGCTTCCGCAAGGGGGCAGGGTCGTTCCCCTGCGTCGACCGGCGCGCTTGAGCGCGATTGACGGAGGGGAACGTCCGCGCGGCGAGGGGCCGCTGTCCCGCTCGCGCCGTTTCTTTGGACGCCACCGGCGCTTCCTGCGGCGCTCCGGGATCGGGATTGGCGTCGCGGTGGCGCTGGTGACGGCGGGCTGCCTCGCTCTGTGGTGGCGGCTTGCCAGCGGACCCATTCAGCTCGACGTCGTCACGCCCTGGCTCGCTTCCGCCATCGAGGAGAATTTCGGCAGCAGTCGTCACGTCGAAGTCGGCGGCACTCAGATCGAGCGCACCGAGAACGGCGGCACGGCCGTTCGCATCCGCGACATCATCGTGCGCGACGCCGACGGCACGGTGGTGGCGAGTGCGCCGAAGGCCGAGGTTCGCGTCTCCGGCATGAGCCTGTTGAGCGGCCATATGCGCGCCGAAAGCCTTAATCTCGTCGGCGCGGAAATGGCCGTGCGGATCGAGCAGAATGGCGGCGTCACCATCTTCGCCGGCGCTGACAAACGTCCGATCGCCACGGCTTCGGTTCCGGTCACCGCCGCCACGCTCCTGTCCAGACAGGAAAAACTGCAAGGCGCCGCGCGAACGGCAGCCACGGCGTCGACTCGCGCGGCGGCGGCGCTCGCCTCCGCCCAGTCGACGGAGCCGCAACCCGCGCCGCCCCGTCAGGCCCACGATATCCTCGCCGCGCTGTTATCCTGGATCGACGGCATCGGCGAGACCGGACTCGACGGCCATGACTTGCGCGAGCTTGGGCTCAAGAACGGCAACCTGACCGTCGACGACGAACGCACCGGCAAGCACTGGACCTTCCAGGATATCAGCCTCAGCGTCGAGCGGCCGCGCGGCGGCGGCATCGTGCTGACCGTCGGCTCGG
Organism: Xanthobacteraceae bacterium; assembly: GCA_049284935.1. Classification (GTDB taxonomy): domain Bacteria; phylum Pseudomonadota; class Alphaproteobacteria; order Rhizobiales; family Xanthobacteraceae; genus BOG-931. The sequence goes on along the minus strand of JBAPYW010000009.1, from coordinate 9,248 downwards.
ACAATCCGGCGCGGCCGTGGGTGCTCACCGCCTCGATTACGCCGACGCGGAAAGGCTTCCGCAAAGTCGAGCTGGAAGCGCGCCGCGTCTTGGCGAGCGACCTTTTCCTGGCCGCTCGCCTGGGCGACGGCAACCTGAAGACCGATATACCGCTGTCGGCGCGCGTCAGCGGCGAGATCGGCCCGGATGGCGTGCCGCAAACTTTGTCGGGCCGCATCCTCGCCGACGCGGGCTCGATCAGCGAGGCCGACGACGACAACGGACGCATCGCCATCGAGCGCGCCGAGTTCAAGCTCAATTGGGACGCCGCCAACCGCGTCCTGGCGGTGCCGTTCCAGATTCTGTCCGGCGGCAACCGCTTCACGCTCATTGGGCAAATCGAAGCGCCGGAGGAAGCGAGCGGGATCTGGTCATTCAAGATCGGCGGCGGCACGGTTGTGCTGACCGCAGCCGGCGCGCCAAATGAGCCCGTGGTCCTCAACCGCATCGCGGTGAGCGGCCGCTACGATGCGACGACACGCCGCTTTGTCGTCGACGAGGGTGATGTCGGCAATGCCAATGTCGGCGTCGCTCTATCCGGCGCGATGGATTTTTCCAGCAGCGATCTTCGCTTGCGGGCGGGCGTCGCCGGCACGCGCATGCCGGTCGATTCCCTGAAGAAGCTGTGGCCCGTTTTCATCGCGCCCAAGGTGCGCGACTGGTTCAACGAGCGCCTTACCAGCGGCACGCTCGAGCGCATTGTCATCGCCGTGAACGCGCCGTTCGAAACGCTGAAGGAGCGGGGCCCGCCGATCCCCGACGACGGATTGTCGATCGAAGCGCTGGGAACGGGCTGCGTGATCCGGCCGGTGGATGGTCTGCCGGCGCTGCGCGATGCCGACCTCAACGTGCACATTGCCGGGCGCGACGTTGTCATCGCGGTCAATAAGGCCACGGCCGATCTGCCGTCCGGCCGCAAGCTCGTCCTGTCGTCCGGCGTGTTCGAGGTGCCTGACACGGCGCCGCACGCGCCGCCGGCGCGCGTCCGCTTCAAGCTCGACGGGCCGATCCCGGCCGCCGCCGAACTCCTGCGCATGGACCGCTTGCGCGAAGTGGCCGACGCTCCGTTTGACCCGGCGGCGATCCGCGGCACCATGAGCGCGGTGGTGACGCTCGGCATGCCGCTCAAGTCCGACCTGCCGCCGGGCTCCACCAATTACGCGATCACGGTCGATGCCGCGAATTTTTCCGCCGACCGCATGATCATGGGGCAGAAGGTCGAAGCGGCGCTGCTGCGGGCGAGCGCCACGCCGCAGGGCTTCCAGCTCAAGGGCGACGTCAAGATCGGCGGCACGCCGGCCAGTCTCGAATACCGCAAATTGCGCAACGAGCCGGACGCCGAAATCCACATCCAAGGCATGCTGGACGAAGCGGGGCGCAACAGTCTCGGCTTCGATGCGGACAATACGATCAGCGGCGCCATCCCGATTCGGCTATCCGGCCGCGTCGCCACCACGTCCGATCGCGAGGGCCGCTTTGCCGTCGAGGCCGACCTCACGCCGGCGCAGATCGACGGGCTGTTGCCGGGATGGGCGAAGCCGTCCGGCAAGCCGGCGCGCGCCACCTTCACGCTCGCGACCAAGCCGCAATCGATCCGCATCGAGGATCTCCTGATCGAGGGCGCCGGCGGCGGTGTTAAGGGAACCATCGAGCTCGACGGCTCCGGGCAGGTGCAAGCGGCCAATTTCCCGGCCTACGGCTTTTCCGACGGCGACCGCGCCAGCCTCAAAGCCGAACGCACGCCGGATGGAGCGCTGCGCGTGGTCGTGCGCGGCGAAGTCTATGACGGCCGCGGCTTCGTCAAGACCGCGGCCGGCGGCGCTTCGTCGAGCGCGCCCTCGAAGCGGCAGCCGATGGATCTCGACCTCGACGTGAAACTCGGCGCCGTTGTCGGTTTCAACGGCGAGGCGTTGCGCAGTGTCGACGTCAAGATGACGCGCCGCGCCGCCGAGATTCGCAGTTTCGGCCTGACCGCCAAGATCGGGCGCGACGCCACGCTCGCCGGCGATCTGCGCGGGCGAGCCGGCGGACGCCAGGTGATCGACCTGGTAAGCAGCGACGCCGGCGCTTTCTTTCGCTTCACCGACATCTACTCGCGCATGACCGGCGGGCAGATGGCGCTGGCGATGGAATCGCCGTCGGCGGATAATCCGATGCAGCAGGGCGTTCTGCGCGTGCAAAATTTTGCGGTCCACGACGAGGCGCAGCTCGAGCGCGCGGTTTCCAACGGCGCCCAGCGGCAGCGCAATGGCCTCGAGTTCACCGGCATGCGGGTCGAGTTCAACCGCATGCCCGGCCGCGTCGTGCTGCGCGAAGGCGTGGTGCGCGGACCGGTGCTCGGCGGCACCATTGACGGTTCGGTCGATTACACGCGCGACGAAGTACACATGCGCGGCACGCTGGTTCCGCTGTACGGTCCTAACAATTTGCTCGGGCAGATTCCGATAGTCGGGCTATTCATGGGTGGGGACAAGGAGGGTTTGCTAGGCATCACTTACGAGGTGGTCGGCCGGCCGGGCAACCCGGTGCTGCGCATCAACCCGATTTCGGCGCTGGCGCCGGGACTGCTGCGCAAGGTGTTCGAATTCCCCGCCACCAACGACAGCAACACCGACAATATCGGCGACACCGGTGCCGTTGGCATCGGCCGTTAGGTTTCTCAAACCGGCTTGAGCAGAACGTGCCGCTTGCGGCCGAGCGAGAGCTTTATAACGCCGTTGATCAGGTGCTCAGGCGTTAGGAGCCGTGTCTCATCACTTTCGACTTTATCGTTGATCCTAAGGCCGCCGCCTCGGATAAGTCGTCGTGCTTCTCCGTTCGAAGAAACCAGTCCTGCCCGAACCGCGGCATCAACTAGGCGCATGTAAGGGTGGAAGTCGGCAATCTCCACGGTCGGAAGCGTTGCTGCTAGCCCGCCTTCCTCAAAGGTCGTGCGCGCCGTCGCCGCTGCCTCTTCGGCCGCGGCGCGGCCGTGCACCAGGCGCGTCGCCTCGGTGGCGAGCACCTTCTTTGCTTCGTTGATCTCCGCGCCCTCGAGCGCCGACAGCCGCTCGATCTCGCCGAGCGGCAGCGTTGTGAACAATTTCAGAAAGCGGCCGACATCAGCATCCTCGGTGTTGCGCCAGAACTGCCAATACTCGTACGGGCTCACCATGTCGGGGTTGAGCCACACCGCGCCGGCCGCGGTCTTGCCCATCTTGGCGCCGGCGGCGGTGGTGATCAGCGGCGCGGTCAGCGCGAAGAACTGGGCGCCATGCAGCCGGCGGCCGAGATCGATGCCGCTGACGATGTTGCCCCACTGGTCGGAGCCGCCCATCTGCAGCACGCAGCCGGTGCGCCGGTACAACTCGACGAAATCGTAAGCCTGCAGGATCATGTAGTTGAATTCGAGAAACGACAGTTCCTGCTGGCGCTCGAGCCGCAGCTTCACCGAGTCGAAAGCCAGCATGCGGTTGATGGAAAAATGCCGGCCGATGTCGCGCAGGAAGTCGATGTAATTGAGCGTGTTGAGCCAATCGGCATTGTTGGCCATGATGGCGTTGCCGCCAGCGTCTTCGAATTTCAGGAATTTGGCAAAGATCGCGCGGATGCCTTTGAGATTCTCGTTGATGACCTCGTCGGTGAGCAGCCGCCGGCTCTCGTCCTTGCCGGACGGATCGCCGACGCGGGTGGTGCCGCCGCCCATCAGCGCGATCGGCCGATGGCCGGTCTGCTGTAGCCAGTACAACAGCATGATCGGCAACAGCGAGCCGATATGCAGCGATGGCGCGGTGCAGTCGAAACCGATATAGCCGGTGATCGTCGACTTCCGCGCCAGCTCGTCGAGCGCCTCGGGCTCCGAGACCTGATGAATAAAGCCGCGGTCGGCGAGGACGTTGAGGAAGTCTGACTTGTAGGTGCTCATCGGGTTCCGCAGGCTCGTTGGTGGAGCATGTGCTGAAAGCGCCGCTCGCCGCGGCGGCGGCGCTGGTGTAACAGGTCCGGCAACCGATTCAACCGGGAAGGCAGCCATGGTGGCGGATGTGCCGGCGCAATCGTCATCGCAAGCGCCGCCGGTTTTGGCGATCGGGCTGATGAGCGGCACGTCGCAGGACGGCGTCGACGTGGCCTTGATCGAGACCGACGGCGAGGCCGTCACCCGGTTCGGGCAGACGGCGTACAGGCCCTATAGCAAAGACGAGCGCGCGCTGTTGCGCAGCGCCGCCGCGGCGGCGGCGAATTTGACCGACCGCACCGCCCGGCCGGGCGTCATCGCCGAAGCCGAGCAGCGCCTGAACGCCGCGCACGCGGAGGCCGTGGCGACGTTTCTCGCCGCCAACGGCGTCGCGGCGGACGCCGTGACCGTGATCGGCTTCCACGGCCAAACGGTGCTGCACCGGCCCGAGCGCGGTCTCACCATCCAGATCGGCGACGGTAGCTTGCTGGCCGCCCGGCTCGGCGTTCCTGTGGTCTACGATTTTCGCGCCGCCGACGTGGCAGCAGGCGGGCAGGGCGCGCCGCTGGCGCCGGTGTTTCACCGCGCGCTGGTGCGGCGCTTGGATGTTGCGCCGCCGGTTGCGGTGCTCAATATCGGCGGCGTTGCCAACGTGACTTTTATCGACGGCGAGGATCTGATCGCCTGCGATACGGGACCCGGCAATGCTTTGCTCGACGATTTCTTGCGGCTGCGCACCGGAAAACTGCTCGACACCGACGGCCGCGCCGCGGCGGCCGGTGTCGTCGACGAGACCGCCGTTGCCCGCGTCCTGGCACATCCGTTCTTTGGAAAACCGCCGCCGAAGTCGCTCGACCGCAACGATTGTCGCGGCTGGGTCGGCGCGGTGCTGGACGATCGCAGCATCGAGGACGGCGCGGCGACGCTGACCGCGCTCACCGCGGCAGCGGTCGCGCGCATCGTGCCGCTGCTGCCGCGCGCGCCGAAAACCTGGATCGTCGCCGGCGGCGGCGCGCGCAACCCGACGCTGATGCGCATGCTGGCGCAACGCCTGGCGCCGGCGCGGGTCGAGACCGGGCATGAGGCCGGCTGGTCGGTCGATTCGCTCGAGGCGCAGGCGGTTGCCTATCTCGCGGTGCGCAGCATCCGCGGCCTGCCGCTCACACTGCCGGGAACGACCGGCGCCCCGCGTCCGCTCACCGGCGGCGTGCTGGCCAGGCCGTGATAGAACCAAGCATGTAAGGCGTAAGACGGTAAGCCATATTACAGCGATGAACCGCCAAGTTCACATCCCGTCCGCCGTTTCCAAGGTTTCGGTCAAGAGCCAGACCGTAATCCCCCGCGCGGTGCGCAAGCGTCTCGGCCTCAAACCGGGCGACAGGCTGCGCTATCGCCTGACAGAGAACGGCGTGCTGCTCGACAAGGCGCCGCCAAATGAAACGGACGATCCGTTTGCGTTATTCTCCGAATGGTCGAGCGAAGCCGACGAGAAAGCCTATGGGAACTTGTAATCGTATTAGTCGATTACCGCGCCGAGCGCGGGCCTGACGGAGCCTGTTCCGAAATTCGAACCCCTCGACGTGATCGTCGTGCCGTTTCCTTACGTCGATCGGCTCGCCGAGAAGCGTCGTCCCGCCCTTGTCATCTCGAACCGCAAGCTCACGGTTCGCGGCGTCGTTTGGGTGGCGATGATTACCAGCGCCGCCAATCCGCCCTGGTCGTGCGATGTCGCGATTACCGATCTCAAGCGCGCCGGATTGCCGGCGGCGTCAGTGGTGCCGGCGAAGATCGCCTGCATCGAGCCGAGCCGGATCGAGCGGCGCGTCGGGCGGCTCGACAAGTCCGCGGCGCGAAACGGCGGGCAGAGATTGCGCGGTTTCCTGGGATGATGGGCAAAAAGCGGGCGGGCACAGGCGGAAAGCGCCCCGCCGCTCGCCCTCACGCCGCGCTGTTGCGCCGGTCGCCGGTTTTGCCGAGCCGCTTGTCGAGATAGGTGCTGATCGAGCTCATCAGCGGCTCGATCTTGCCGTCGAAGAAGTGGTTGGCCCCGGCAATGACCTTCTGCTCGATGACGATGCCCTTCTGGGTCTTGAGCTTCTCGACCAGCGTGGTGACGTCGCGGTGCGGCACCACCGCGTCCTTGTCGCCGTGAATGATCAGGCCGGAGGACGGGCAGGGGGCGAGGAAGGAAAAGTCGTAGAGGTTCGCCGGCGGCGCGATCGAGATGAAACCCTCGATCTCCGGCCGGCGCATCAAAAGCTGCATGCCGATCCAGGCGCCGAACGAGAAGCCGGCGATCCAGCAGCTGCGCGCTTCCGGGTTGACCGACTGCGCCCAGTCAAGGGCTGCGGCGGCGTCGGAGAGTTCGCCGATGCCGTGGTCAAAGCCGCCTTGGCTTCGGCCGACGCCGCGGAAGTTGAACCGCAGCGCGGAAAAGTTCCGGTGCACGAAGGCGTAATAGAGCTGGTACACGATCTGGTGGTTCATGTTGCCGCCGAATTGCGGATGCGGGTGCAGCACGATGCCGATCGGCGCGTTCTTTTGCCGCGCCGGGTGATAGCGACCCTCGATGCGGCCTCCCGGTCCGGTGAAAATGACCTCAGGCATGTCTTGTGACCTCAATCTAGCGTGCGCCGGGCCCACTCCTTGACCGTCCCGGCGGCGCGAGAAGGGTGGGGAAGAGGGCGGCGCTTGACGGCGCCGAAAGGCGAAGGTTAAGTCTCTAAAACCATTTCAGATTTTGGAAATGGCGGCGGTCGGCGCAGCGCGCAAGGGCTGGGCCGCGACTTCTAGCACAAGGCAGGGGATAAAAAGCAAGCGCCACGATGGCGGAAGCCGCGTGGAATTTGCCCCCGCCGGGAAGCCGCCTAAGCGCAGGCGCGATTTTTTTGGGCATCACAGGGCGTCGGTCAATGACGGAGCGCGTCTATCTCGATTGGAACGCCACCACGCCGCTGCGGGGAGAGGCGCAGCGCGCCTTGCAGGAGGCGGCGGGGATCGTCGGCAATCCGTCCTCGGTCCATGCCGAGGGGCGGGCCGTCCGGCGCTTGGTCGAGCAGGCGCGCGAGGACGTGGCGGCGCTGGTCGGGGCGCAATCGGCCGACGTGATCTTCACCTCGAGCGGCACCGAAGCCAACATGCTGGCGCTGTCGCCCGCGATCGAGACCGCCGGCGAAAAACGGCCGCGCGACCGACTCTTTATGTCGGCGATCGAGCATCTTTCCGTCCGCGCCGGCGGCCGGTTTTTACGTGGGGCGGTCGAGGACATCCCTGTCGATGCCGACGGGCGCGTTGACCTTGCGGCGCTGGCGGAGGCCCTTACCCCGGCCAAAACCTCCCGGCCGCTGGTCTCGCTGATGCTGGCCAACAACGAGACCGGCGTGGTGCAGCCGGTCGCCGCGGCCGCGACAATCGTGCATGCGGCGGGCGGCCTTCTTCATGCTGATGCCGTGCAGGCGGCGGGGCGCATTCCCAGCGATATTCGGGCGCTCGGCGCCGACCTGTTGACGCTGTCGGCCCATAAGATCGGCGGCGCCAAGGGTGTCGGCGCCCTGGTCCGCGCGGGCGAGCACATTCATTTTGCCGATCCGCTGATCCGCGGCGGCGGTCAGGAGCGGGGGCTTCGCGCCGGCACGGAAAATGTCGCCGGCATCGCCGCCTTCGGCGCGGCCGCCGCGGCGGCGCGCCGCCAGCTGGCGGAAGAGGCCGCGCACATGCTGGCGTTGCGGACGCTCCTCGAGGAGGGCCTGCGCGCCATCTCGCCGCAGGCGGTGATTCTCGGCGCCGCCGCCGAGCGGCTGCCCAATACGACACTGGTCGCGCTCGAAGGCATCAAGGCCGAGACCGCCATCATTGCGCTGGATCTCGAGGGAGTTGCGGTTTCCGCCGGCGCCGCCTGCTCGTCGGGAAAGGTGCAGTCCTCCCATGTCCTTGCCGCCATGGGGGTTTTGCCGGAGATCGGGCGCGCGGCCGTGCGCGTGAGCCTAGGCTGGACGACGACGCAAGCCGATATCGAGCGGTTCCTAAATGCTTGGAGAAAGCTCGCCGGTGCATTATCTAAGGGGTCGAAGGAGCAGCGCGGCATCGCTGCTTAACTGACTGATTTTACGGCCGGTTGAATGGTTCAGGCGGCTGAATGGGGTGACCAGGGACAGAGCCAACCCAGGTAGAGCATCGCCATAACCGACAAATCCAACCCGCGGTCCTTGAAACCGTGAGCGGAGGGACGAATGCCGGCAGTGCAAGAGACCGTCGATCAGGTCCGCCGTATCGACGTCGATCAATATAAGTACGGGTTCGAAACGCTGATCGAATCCGACAAGGCCCCCAAAGGTCTTTCCGAAGAAACCGTCCGCTTCATCTCGGCGAAGAAGAACGAGCCCGAATGGATGCTCGCCTGGCGGCTTGACGCCTACAAGCGGTGGCTCACCATGCGCGAGCCGAAATGGGCCAAGATCGAATACGGCCCGATCGATTATCAGGACCTCTACTATTATTCCGCGCCGAAGCAGAAGGACGGTCCGAAATCGCTCGACGAGATCGACCCCGAGATTCTGCGGACCTACGAAAAGCTGGGCATTCCGCTACGCGAGCGCGAAGCGCTGTTGGGCATCCAGAAGGCGGACGGCGAGAAGACCGAAGATGCCGCCGAAGGCGAGGGCGGCAACGGCTACAGCCGGGTCGCGGTCGACGCGGTGTTCGACTCGGTTTCGGTCGCCACCACCTTCAAGGCCGAGCTCGCCAAGGTCGGCGTCCTCTTCATGCCGATTTCGGAGGCTATTCACGAGCATCCCGAGCTGGTGAAGAAGTATCTCGGCACGGTGGTGCCGATCAGCGACAATTTCTTCGCCACGCTCAATTCGGCGGTGTTCTCCGACGGCTCGTTCGTCTACGTGCCGCCGGGCGTGCGCTGTCCGATGGAGCTGTCGACCTATTTCCGCATCAACGAAAAGAATACTGGCCAATTCGAGCGCACGCTGATCATCGCCGACAAGGGCTCCTACGTGAGCTACCTCGAGGGCTGCACGGCGCCCATGCGCGATGAAAATCAGCTGCACGCCGCGGTGGTCGAGCTGGTTGCGCTCGACGACGCCGAGATCAAATACTCGACCATCCAGAACTGGTATCCGGGCGACGCCGCCGGCCGCGGCGGCATCTACAATTTTGTCACCAAGCGCGGCGATTGCCGCGGCAAGAACGCGAAGATTTCCTGGACGCAGGTGGAGACCGGTTCCGCCATCACCTGGAAATATCCGAGCTGCATCCTGCGCGGCGA
>JBAPYW010000008.1:0-16604 GCA_049284935.1 Xanthobacteraceae bacterium | reverse complement strand
ATCATTAGCGGAAGCTGCGAGCCAACCTGGGTCCACATTTTGTGCTGGCGAATAATGGTGCCCAGACGCAGGCCAGCGCCGAGATCACCGCCGCCCGAATTGAGCACGACAATCGTGTTCGGCGCCTTCGGTGGGTTCTGGGTCAAGAACATTTGGAACTTCTGGTCGGTATCGGAGCAGAAGTAGCCGTCGGCGAAGATGTATTCACGAGACCCCTCCCCGAAACGCTGCCCGAGCGTGCTGGTCCAGGCGGAAAAGGTCATTTCCGGCTGGTCAACGCAACTCGGCGCCGCCGGCTGGGTCGCTGCCGGCGGGTTCGCCGTCTTCGGGGCGGTCTGGGCCGTTGCGGGAAGAATCCGCGCCATTGCGATCAGCGCCGCGGCAGCAAATGTAATCGGCCGCAGACTCAGGCCATGACACTTCGGTGCAGATCTTTCCATCGAACAGGTCCCCCATTGGGTATTGGTTTCCGCCATTTCAATAATACGGTCAGCTCTCGGGATTGCGAGATCCAAGCATTCTTTGTGCCTGCTGTGAACCTGAAGGGAAGTTGCCATTTTGACAGGTGCCCAGCGGCATCATCCCACTACAATCTAGGGAGGGTATCACGCCCCGATCAGTATGTCTGCGACCGACTTCACCGTGGTTCGAAACCGAAAATGCTCGCTGTCTTTTCCGCAGTGCGAAAACGATGCGACTGGCTCTGAACGCCGGTTTTTAGATGGGCTGCTCGATCGCTAACGGGGAATAGCGCGCGTCTGGTAATAAGGTGGGTCTGTATAATATTGACCAGTCCGCACCCCGTTGGAGTGCTAGGCCGTGGACTCATTAGCTCGCAGCCAAATTCGGATTGATGCGAGCTTGATGAAGGCCAAATAATTGGCCGCGAGCTTGTCGTATCGGGTTACGACCCGCCGACATTGCTTGATCTTGTTGAAGAACCGTTCGATCAAGTTGCGCGCGCGATACAGATACGGGCTGAAGCAGGTTGGGTCTTTACGATTTCGTTTCGGCGGAATGTTCGCCCATGCGCCTTGCTGGCGGGCAAGCTCCCTGATCCAGTTCGCGTCGTATCCACGATCCGCGAGTAACATCGTCTGTGGCAGCAACGCGCTGAGGAGAGCAGAACACAGCCGATTGTCGTGTACCTCACCGGGCGTGAGGGCGAGATGGACCGGCACGCCGTTGGTGTCCACGACCGCGTGAATCTTGCTCGTCAGACCTCCTCGTGAGCGACCCATATCTTGCTGCGTGTTGTCCGCGATACAGGCTCCATGCTGGTGCACGCGTACAACAGAGGTATCGATCATCTGCACCGCCGCATCATGACCGGCGGCTAACGCATGACGGCCCATTCAAAATCGCTGAGTTCATAGCGCATGATCCGAGGCTCCAGTTTAGGAGCTTGAATCACGGACGGGGCGGCAACATCAACCCGAAGAAGCCCGTCGCGGCAGATGCCAATGGCCTGATCTGACTTCCGCTTTCAGACACAGCGGACATGGCCGGACTTGCTACTGGTTTGCCCCGGTCGCGAATGACCCAATTGAGACATCAGCCGCGCGCAACAGACTCGTGCTGGAAGCCGGTTCAGCCCCATCGCAAGCGGGATTACGCGATGGTCGCGGCCAGCGTCTTGTGGGTCCCGTCGCACATCGGCTTTTTCCCCGAGCGTTTGCAGGCGCAAAACCAAACCCTCTCGGAAATCGCCGGTTTAAATTCGATGGGCGAGAAGGTGGTGACCTTGTGCGAGCCGTCGCAGAATGGCTGCGACTTGGAGCGTCCGCAGGCGCACCACCAATAGCTTTTGCCGACTTCGACATCGACCGGGATCGGTTGCCGTCCGCCGATTTCTGGCGTTCCACTCATTTCCTACATCCTCCATCTTCTGTTGAGCGTTGTGAGCGCCTCCATGTGGGAGGCTTTCAAACGCGGTCGCCCGGCTTCAGTGCGAGCTACAACGCCGAAAGGACTCTAGAACGTTCATCGCGGTCGAAAGACAGGGCAATTCGCCCCGGCCCGTTGGCCGCCAACGTAAGAAGGCCGCCCGTAATCGCCAGATTCTTCATGAAGTGGATTATCTGATTCTGATCCCCGAAATTTGAGTGGAAGACCACCGCGGCGGCAATCGTGAAGCCGGCGAGCAACAGCGCCGCATACCGAGTTTGCCAACCGATTGCTATGGCAAGACCGCCAAGCACTTCCAGAGCGATAGTAAACGGCAGAAGCAACCCCGGCAGTCCGTAGGACTGCATGTAGCTGACCGTAGCCTCATAAGAGCCGATCTTGCTCACTCCAGAAATAATGAAGATCAGAGCCAAAAGCACACGCCCAGCCAATGATCCAATTGCCTGCAAATTGTTTGGCATCACAGCCTGCCCTTTCTGTAAAAGCTTCCCCTCAAAGTGTTCGGGAACCCAAGCGCATTATGGCGTGGATCGTTGCCAACTGCCTATGCATCCACGTAGGACGAGTCACCAGGTGCTCCTCCATCTTACTGTTGTAAAGTACGCACAATCCTGTTCGCAGGTTACTTGAAGGTAACCACTCCCCTGGGATGCGCGCGCTCAAGCGACCGGAGGACATCTCCAAGCGGTGAAGGGCAAGGTTTTGCGCGACTCCTTTTTTGCAATGCATGAGCCGCAGTTGGCCCTTCGTGACATTTCGTTGCGCTGCGCAATCTGGTCGCTATCGGGGCATGGCGGACTCTGGCAAGCCGATCGCCCGGCACATTTATGGGTTCACGGCCTAGCGAGAACGACGCCGAGGTCAAAGCCTTCTTGAGCCGTCCGATCGAAGGATTGGCCCTATTTGTGGATCGACGTCACCTACGTGAACGTGCGTCAGAGCGGTCGCATCGTGTCGGTCGCGGTGATCGTCGCAGTCGCCGTCAGCGCTTGGTTATGCTGCGCAAACGGGGCTATCTTGTAGGCGATGTCATGTGAATCCCGCAGGTGGAGAACAAAACACGGTGTTTGGCAAAGCCTTCCCCGCCAACGGCCACAACTTGCCGACAAAAGAGTAATCACGCCTATCCTGTTGAAAACGTGGTCTGGCGGCGAATAAAGTCGGATCGTGCGGTGCGCCGAGTTTAGGTCAATAATTGCAGCTGATTTTGGACTCGATTATGCTTCGGGCATTCCGCGGAGGCATTCAATGGTCTCGTTGCGCACTCTGCCGATCGCTTTCCGTGCACTCTTCAGCAGCTTCCTTATCCTGATTGGTGTCGGATACTTGATGGCTCTGACGTATATGTATGTGGTCGTGATCGAGCCTCATCAACAGATGGGCGAGGGCTTGGTTACAGGTATCAGCGATGAATATCACGGGCTGCCGAAGGGACAAACCTTGCTTGAGGCGGCACTGATGGGGCCGATGGCCGACAAGATATCGGTTCCCGACCGTACCAGTGTCCTGCAGTGGATACATAATGGCGCGAAGGCTAAGGACTATTCGCAAGTCGAACCGATCTTCGCCAAGGACTGCATCAGCTGTCATATGGCCAACGCGAAATCGATCCCGCCTCTCACGAGTTTCCAAGCAGTGCATAAAGTCACGGGAGCGGACACGGGAACAAGCATTACCGATTTGGCCGAAACTTCTCACATTCATCTTTTCGGCGTCAGCATCATATTCCTGCTGACCGGAGCGATTTTCGCCCTTAGCAAAACGCCGGTGTGGTTTCGCGTATCTCTCGTTGTCGTTCCTTACCTGTCTATCCTGATGGATATAGGCTCTTGGTGGTTCACTAAGTATGTCGATCCAGCATTCTTCGCCTACGTCGTTGTCGCCGGTGGCGCGTGTATGGGGTTGGCGCTGGCCGCTCAGATTTTGATTTCCCTTTGGGAAATGTGGATTTGACCAGGCTTTGCTGCGCGGCGCGAAGGGCAAACGGTTGGTGTGTCGACAGCCTGTTTCGTAAATGGCGCGCAAGACGTTGTTGATGCTGTCAGGCTTCTTGACCCCGCTCAACGGCCGCAATTTGAGCCTTACCCGCTGCGGCTAGCAAGACTTGGCTCCCGCCGTCAGCCGACCGGGTAGCGGAACGCGGCGGTCGTGTCCCGGCCGCCTTCGCCGCGTGCGATCGCCTCGTCGTAGAGCTTGGCGACGGCCGAAATCACGCCGAGCGGAACGTTGTGGCGCGCGGCTTCCTCGATCATCAGCCGAGCGTCCTTGCGGGCCATGGAGACGGTGAACGACGGCGGATCGTAGGGACCTGAGGCGATCTTCTCCGCCCGCGCGGGCAGCATCTCTCCCGGATTGAACTGCTTGAACATCGCGACCGCCTCCGCAGGTGGAACGCCGACGGCATGTGCGAGCCGCACGAGGTCGCTGATCACGCCGCTGAGGCCGAGCAACGTCAGGTTTCCGAACAGTTTGAACGCGGCCGCGCGCTCCGGCTTCGATCCGAGATTCATCACTCTACCCGTCATCTTTTGCAGTTCGGGCATGACAGCCGCACATTTGTCTGGATCGCCCGAAATCAACATCATTCCGGTGCCCGCTGCGGCGTTGGCGGGCGTCATGAAGACAGGCGCATGGAGGAAGACCTTGCCGCGCGCGCTCCAGCGCGCGGTGCGCGCGGCCGTCGGCGTCGGCGCGGTCGTCGTATGGTCGACGATCCACATCGACGCGGGAATGACGCCGTCCAGTGGCTCGAGAACGGAATCGACGGAAGCATCGTCGGCCAGCGAGAGATGAATCCGATCGACCCCATCGATGGCCGCGGCCGCATCCGCGAAGGCGCGGGCCCCGGACGCTTCGAGCGCCTTCGCTTTCGAGACGTCGCGGTTCCAGACGTTGACCTGATGACCGTTCTGCAGCGCGCGGCGCACGAAGCCGGCACCCATCAGACCCGCGCCGAAAAATGCAATCTTCATGATTTCTCCCTTCGCGGCGACGCACGCCGGTCGTTTGCGGTCGCCGGCCCGATGCAGACGATCCGGGTCATCTTATCCGAATCACCCCATCGTCCAACGTAAAGAAAGCCTCCGATTCCCTACCCAAAAATGATTCGGCATTTTTGACTTTGACTTTCGCACCAACGTTGCATGAGACTGAGAAATTCATTCTGGTGAACCGGTTGGGCGTCGATGGTTCACATCCCTCACTTCTTAACGATGTGGCGGAAAGAACGGCTGGCTAAAAAGTCGGACCGGGCTTCGAACTTGGCAGCGGGAAGGGGACAACAATGCGTTGGTATCACTATTTAGGGTACTTCTTCGTGCGCCTTGGTTCCGTGCCCACGTTTTTCGATTCCGCGATGTAGCGGTCGATGACGGCTGCGAGGGTTGGGTCTTCCTTGCGCTCGAGGCCGCCCGGGCGTTTGAGCTCGGCTTCGGGTTTGACGATCCAGGCACTGGCGGCGGGTTTGCGGTCGAAAATCTCCGCCTCGCAGTCGACGGTGACGCCGTCCTTCTTGATGACGATCGGGGCGGTGAAGGCCTTTGAACCGTCTTTGCGAGAGCGTCCAATTATCGTACCTATTTTGCCGCCGCGTCAGTCGGTGCTATCAGTCGGTTCCACCAAAACTCGGTACGACATGACCAGGAAGAGTACGACGCCGTCGTACCACAGCCGCAAAAATAAGGTCAAAATGGGCGGAGAACGGTACGACATAAGCCCTAGCGGAAATTAACGAAATGATTGATATAGCAAAAAAATCAGCGCCGAGTCGGTCGTGGCGATTTTCAGTCGCCCCTATGATGGAATGGACCGATCGGCATTGCCGGTTCTTCCACCGCCTGCTGACGCGCCGGGCGCTGCTATACACCGAAATGCTGACCACCGGCGCGGTGCTGCGCGGCGACCGCGCGCGGCTGTTGCGCTTCGATCCGGCCGAACATCCGCTGGCGCTGCAGCTCGGCGGCGCCGAACCGCGGGCGCTTGCGGCGTGTGCGCGCATCGGCGCGGACTTGGGCTTTGACGCGATCAACCTCAATGTCGGCTGCCCCTCCGACCGGGTGCAGGACGGCCGCTTCGGCGCTTGTCTGATGGCGGAGCCCGCGCTCGTGGGCGACTGCGTGGCCGCGATGAAAGCGACCATCGCGGTGCCGGTCACCGTAAAGTGCCGCATCGGCATCGACGACCAGGACCCGGAAGACGCGCTCGAAATTTTTGCGCAAGCCGTCGAACAGGCCGGCGCCGACGCGCTCATCGTGCACGCGCGCAAGGCCTGGCTCAACGGCCTGTCGCCGAAGGAGAACCGCGAGGTGCCGCCGCTCGATTATGGGCGCGTCTATCGGCTGAAGGCCGCGCACCCGCGCTTCACCGTCGTTCTCAACGGCGGCATCGGCGGCGTCGAGGACGCGGTGGCGCACCTGTCCCACGTCGACGGCGTCATGCTGGGCCGCGCCGTTTATCAGGAGCCGTGGCGGCTCCTCGCCGTCGATCCGTTGTTCTTTGCCGAAGCCGCGCGCTTTGCTTCCCCGAAAGAGGCTGCGGCGGCGTTGCTTCCCTATATCGCGCGCGAGCTCGAGCAAGGCACGCGGCTCCACGCCATCACCCGGCATCTGCACGGCCTGTTCCGCGCCGTGCCGGGGGCGCGTGCTTTCCGCCGGAATCTCGCCGCTGCCGCGGCGACGCCTAACGCCAGCGCCGAATTTCTGATCGAAGCGATCGGTCTCGTCGCGGACCGCGATCGCGAATTAAAGCACATCGCTGCCTGATGTTGGAAGTACCGCAAATATGTTTCTGGGCGTTGGGCTGAACGAAATTCTCTGGCTCGCGGCGGCCATCGTCATCGGCGGAGTGATTACCGGACTTCTCGCCGGCCTGTTCGGCATCGGCGGAGGCTCGGTCATCGTGCCGGTGCTGTACGAGGTGTTTCACGTGCTGGGTGTACCGCTGGAGGTGCGCATGCAGCTTTGCGTCGGCACCTCGATTGCCGTCATCGTGCCGACGGCGATCCGCTCCTATCTCACCCATCGCGCCAAGGGGCTAGTCATCCCCCGCGTGATCAGGTTGTGGGCGCTTCCCGCCGTCCTCGGGGTCGGCTGCGGCGCGGTGATCGCGGCGTTCGCGCCCCCCACCGTCTTCGTGCTCGCGTTCGTCGTCATCGCGAGCTTTGTCGCGGTAAAATTCCTGTTCGCCGGCGATCGCTGGAACCTTGGCGCCGACCTGCCCGGCGCTGTGCCGATGGCGCTCTACGGATTCGGCATCGGACTTGGCGGATCGCTCATGGGGGTGAGCGGCGGCGCGCTGTCGACCATCGTGCTCACGGTCTATGGCAAGCCGATCCACAACGCGGTGGCGACCTCGGCGGGGCTCGGCGTGCCGGTCACCATCGCCGGCACGATAGGCTATATCCTCGCCGGCCTTCCGCACCAAGCGCTGCTGCCGCCATTCTCGCTCGGCTTCGTTTCGCTCATTGGGCTGGTGGTGATGGCACCAGTTTCCAGCTTCATCGCGCCATACGGCGCCCGGCTCGCCCATCGGCTGTCGCGGCGGACACTCGAGATCGCGTTCGGCTGTTATCTTCTTCTGGTCTCACTGCGCTTTCTTGTCAGCCTGATTTGAATGACATGTGCCGGCCGTTTACGGATAACCGCGCAGCACCAGTCGGTCGCCGCGCACCTCCCAGCTCTGCAGCCGATTCAGAAAGCTCATGCCAAGGAGACTGGTCTTGAGCTGGCCGGGCTGCGCCACCAGCGCTTCGACCGAGCGTTCGACCAGACCGCCAATAGCAATGCGGTCGAGCACGACCGGTGCGGCGCGGGTGCGGCCGTTGGCGGTATCGACGTTCACCGTATAGGCGAGCACTTCGAGCGGCAGGCCGGCGGCCTTGGCGTCCTCGCGGGTGAGCACAACCGAGCTGGCGCCGGTGTCGAGCACCATGGCAACCCGCGCATTGTTGATCTCCGCGTGGACGTCGAAGTCGCCATTGAAGGCGCGGGCTACCTCCACGGTGCGGCCGCGGGTGATGACGTGGCCGGGGAGGAGCTCCGCCATTACCCGGTCGGTGACGTTGCGCAGCTCGAACCGGTAGGCGTAACCGACGACCAGGATCAGCGCCAGCGCGACCCAGACGAACACGGCGATGAGCGCTTGCGCGAAACGCCTGCGGAACATGACCAGCGCCGAGCCGCCGAGAAAGACCAGCAGCGCGCCCCAGTAGACCAGCGCGCCGAAATTGGCGCTCGGCAGCGTTCCGACGGTTCCTTCGCCGTGGCGGGCGATCAGGATGAGAAGGCCGATGAGCAGGCCGCCCAGCAAAAACCACAATAACCGTTGGTGCACGGATATCATCTCCTAACCGCCATCCTCGCACTACAGAAAATAAGGAAACTCGATCTATCGCGCCAGCGGGGAAGCCTGATGAGCTAAGTGCCGAACAATGCGCGGCGCGTCGGCACTGGATCCTCGGCAGGCGCGGAGGCGTCGGCTTGCGGTTGGATCGGCGGCGCGTGGTCGGGGATCGGAGCGAGGGCCGACATCACACGCTCCGGCGGGAAGGTGACGATCACCTCGGTGCCGATGCGCAGCTTGGATTTAAGCGTGAACGTGCCGCCGTGCAGATCGATGAGATTCTTGGCGATGGGCAGCCCCAGGCCCGCACCCTGTTCGGCGGACTTGATCGAATTCGAGCCCTGACCGAACGAAGCGAGCACCACTGGGATTTCCTCTTCCGGAATGCCCGACCCGGTATCCTTGACGCTCACGTATTGGCCGCCGGACGCCGTCCAACCCACTTTCAGCCAGATCTCGCCGCCCTGCGGCGTGAACTTGATGGCGTTGGAGAGGAGGTTGAGGCAGATCTGGCGCACCGCCCGCTCGTCGGCCCACACGCGCGGCATATCCGGCTCGAACAGCTCGTGGATTGTGATGCCGCGATTGCCAGCGCGCAGTTTGAGCAGATGGTGACAATCCTCGACCAGGCGATGCAGCGAAACCGCTTCCTCGTTGAGCTCGTAGCGGCCGGCTTCGATGCGCGACAGATCGAGGATTTCGTTGATCAGGTTCAGGAGATGCACGCCGGAATTGTGAATGTCGGCGGCATAGTCCTTGTACATCGGGACGGCGTGCGGGCCGAAAATCTCGCCCTTCATCACCTCCGAGAAGCCGAGGATGGCATTGAGCGGCGTGCGCAGCTCGTGACTCATCTGGGCGAGGAACCGCGATTTGGCGATGTTGGCGGCTTCCGCGCGCCGCCGCGCCTCGTCCGAGATCGACTTCGACTGCTCGAGCTCGCCGATCAGCGCGTCCTTCTCGGCACGGGCCTCGAGCGTCGCCAGCGTCGTCGAATACAGCCGGTAACCCAACAGCGAAAAGTAGCCTTCCGCCGCCAGCGCCATGACGGCAAGGATGTAATCGTGCAGCGTGCCCTTGCAGGCGAAATCCAGCGCGATCGCAATGCTGACCGGCAAGGTCATGGCGAGGACCGCGATTGGCAGGCTCGAGGCCAGCATGCTCGAGATCGCCACCACCAAGAGCATGACGAACAGCATGAAGGTGCCCGACTGCTCATCGCCGCCGACCGGATGGATGAGGATGAAGGTCCACGCGATGCCGAAGAACAGATCGAGCAGGATGAAGCGCAGCCGCCAGGAGCGGAGATTGGTGGTGCCTGGCGCTTCTTCGAGAAACTGCCGGCAGGCGCGGATGATCACCAGATGGATGACCAGGGCGCCGCCGGTCCACACCCCTGACGCGAGCGCTCCGGTCCACAGGCTGGAAAGAAGCCCGATGGTGACAACCAAAAGCAGGATCACCAGCGATCCCGACAGGCGGTTCTGGGCGAACTGGCGCAGCAATTCGTAGTCGAAGACCGGCCGCGTGCCGCTGGTCGAGGTCAACCGATCGCGGGCTTCGCGCACATGCTTGGTGGCAAGGCGGCGCTTGGTCGAGGGGGCGACGCTGGGCGAAGCGGCCTCGCGCGGTTCGCTGGTCGTGCTTGGCATTACCATCCGCGGCTGGCGATGAATTAGCGTTAAAGGTCGCTGAAATTCCTTAAGACCAGGCTTAAGACTTTGCCCGGCCGCGGGTTAAAGCGAGACAACCGTTCGGGCGGTCTTAAGGCGGGTCGCCCGGCGCGCTGGCAGGCCGGAGCCGCGAGCGATAAGGTCGCGCCGTCAACGGCATAAGAGGGAGGGCGATCGCGATGAAGCTCTACGACTTTGGCCAGGCGCCGAACCCGCGGCGGGTGCGCATCTTCCTGGCCGAGAAAGGGATAAAGGTTCCGACCGAGCAGGTGGACATCGGCGCCTTGCAGCACCGCAACGAAAGCTTTGCCGCGCTCAATCCGATGCAGCGGCTTCCCACTCTGGTCCTCGACGACGGCACCGCGATTGCCGAATCGATGGCGATATGCCGCTACTTCGAGGCGCTTCACCCGGACCCGCCGCTGTTCGGCCGCGGTCCGCTCGATAGCGCCTTGGTCGAGATGTGGAACCGGCGCGCCGAGTTTCACCTGCTTGCGCCGGTCGCCACCGTATTCCAGCATTTGCATCCGTATATGAAGCGAATGGTCGACCCGCAGGTACCGGCCTGGGGCGAGGCGAACAAGCCGCGGATCTTCGAGTTTCTGCAATTCCTCGACAGCGAGCTTGGCGGCCGGCCCTATGTCGCCGGCGCGGAATTCACCGTCGCAGACATCACCGCGCTGGTGGCTGTGGACTTTATGAAACTGTCGAAGCTCGCCGTGCCTGAAAACCTGGCCAATCTGCGGCGCTGGCGCGAGGCGGTTTCCGCCCGCCCGAGCGCCGCGGCGTAGAAAGGAGTCCGCGACGCCGCGCGCCGGGCCATCATAGAAAAACGGAAGCCCGCCTCGCTGATGCGGGTGTCCTTTCGGAAACGGCCGCGGCGCCGGGCAGCGGCGGCCAGCCGCGATCTGGCGGTCCATGGGTGATCGTCACCGCCGTGCCATGTGGGCTCCTCACAACATCCACACGCGCGTCAAGCTGCTTGGCAAGTGCCTCGACGATGATTGTGCCCAGTCCAGCGGTTGTCTTGGCCGCATCCAATTTGCCCTCCGGTGTTCCAATCCCGTTGTCGGAAACCGTGAGCGTCCAGCTCATTTCAACCGCTTTATAGGCCACGACTAACAGACCTGGGCGCCCGGCGCCGACAAAGGCATGCTTAAACGCATTGATCACGAGCTCGGTGACAATGACAAGCACGCTCGTCCCGCTGCGCCCACCCAGAGGCTTGGCCGTTATGGATGCGCCGGCGACGAGGTTGGCGAGTATAGGTGGGCGAGCGTAGGGTAAAACATGGTCACGACTGCTCCGCCGCCCAATGCAAGGCCCGGGCTCGCCAAATCGGCAGCGGTCGCAAAAGATGATCTTCCGAGGGGCCTGACAAGCGACGAAGCACGCGGTCGGCTGGCGAAGTTCGGCGCCAACGCGATGCCGGATACGACGCTCCATCCGTTGCGCATGGCGCTGGAGAAATTCTGGGCGCCGGTTCCGTGGATGCTTGAGGCTGCGGTCGTCCTCGAACTGGCGCTCGGCAAATATGTCGAAGCCGCGATTATCGCCGGCCTCTTGGTCTTCAACGCCGCCCTCGGACTATTCCAGGAGAGCCGCGCCCAAGCGACCCTTGCGGCGCTGAAATCGCGGCTTGCGCTCAATGCATCTGTCCGCCGCGACGGTGCCTGGAAGACGATGCTCGCGGCCGAACTGGTCCCAGGCGACGTGGTGAAGCTTTCGCTCGGCGCAGTGGTCGCCGCGGATGTGCGCCTCACCGGGGGTGAAGTCCTGCTCGATCAATCCATGCTCACCGGCGAATCCGTACCGATCGAAGCCGGCGCCGGCGTGCAGACCTATGCCGGGGCGTTGGTCCGGCGCGGCGAGGCGGTGGCGGAGGTGACGGCGACCGGAGCCCGCACCAAGTTCGGCCGGACCGCCGAGCTCGTCCGCATCGCCCATGTCGTGAGCACCCAGCAGAAGGCGGTGTTGCGCGTGGTGCGCAATCTCGCAGGCTTCAACGGCGTCGTCATCGTGCTGCTGGTCGGCTATGCGTGGTTTCTCAAGATGCCGCTCGACGAGATCATCCCCCTTGTCTTGACGGCGGTGCTGGCATCGATACCGGTGGCGCTGCCGGCCACATTTACGCTCGCATCGGCGCTCGGCGCGCGCGCGTTGGCAAAGCTGGGGGTGCTTCCGACCCGCCTCTCCGCCGTGGACGAAGCGGCGTCCATGAATGTCTTGTGTTCCGATAAGACCGGCACGCTGACGCTCAACGCGCTGACCGTGACCACAGTGCATCCGATGCCCGGCTTTGACGGGGCGCATGTTTTGGCCCTAGCGGCGTTGGCAAGCTCGGACGGCGGACAGGACCCGGTCGACGGAGCCATTCGCACGGCCGCCGCAAGCAAGCCCGTCGCCGATGCGCCGCGATTGATCGAGTTTACGGCCTTCGATCCGGCGAAGAAGCTGTCCGAGGCGACCGCGACGAATTCGACAGGAAGCCCGCAACGCATCGTGAAGGGTGCCTGCGCTATGGTCATCGGCCTCGCACAATCGTCGCCGACCGCGACGGCGGCGGCGAACGAACTCGAAGCAAAGGGCTTTAGAGTGCTGGCGGTTGCGGCTGGGCCGCCGGCGGCAATGAAGCTCGCGGGACTTATTGCGCTCAGCGACCCGCCGCGCCCGGACTCGGCCAAGCTCGTCAGCGAATTGCACGGGTTGGGCGTGCGCACCGTGATGGTGACGGGCGATGCGCCGGCGACTGCGGCCATCGTGGCGAAGGCGGTGGGACTCGATGGCGCCATCTGTCCGCCCGGGCCGATCCCCGACGCAATCCATCCTGAGCAATTTGCGGTCTTCGCCGGTGTATTGCCGGAGGACAAGTACAAGCTCGTCAAGGCGTTTCAGAAGGGCGGCCATACCATCGGCATGTGCGGCGACGGCGCCAACGATGCGCCGGCGCTGCGCCAGGCGCAGATGGGCATCGCGGTCTCGACCGCAACCGACGTCGCAAAATCGGCGGCCGGCATGGTGCTGACCGAGCCTGGCCTCGCCGGTATCGTCGCCGCCGTTAAGGAAGGTCGGGTGACGTTCCAGCGCATCCTTAGTTACACGCTGAACTCGATTACCAAGAAGACAGTACAGGTGCTGTTCCTGGCGATCGGCCTGATCATGACCGGGCAGGCAATCCTGACGCCGTTGCTGATGGTGTTGATCATGATCACGGGCGACTTCCTCGGCATGGCGTTGACGACCGACAATGTCCGGCCGTCGCCGATGCCGAATGCGTGGCGGATCGGCAATCTGACGGTCGCCGGCGTTATCATGGGTTTAGGCGAGCTCGTCTTTTGTACGTCCGTCCTGGCTTTCGGCGAGTACCGCATGGGGTTCGACATTGGCACGCTGAGGACGCTGGCCTTTATCGTCATCGTGTTCGGTAACCAGGCGACGACCTATACCAATCGCGAACGCCGACATCTGTGGTCGTCTCGTCCGAGCTTCTGGCTCGTCGTTTCGTCCCTCGCCGATCTTCTGATCGCCTCGACGTTAGCCATCGCCGGAATCGCGATGGCGCCTTTGCCGGTTCTGATCGTGGCCGGTACGCTGGCTGCTGCGGCTGTCTTCGCCGTCGTCTTGGATTTTGTGAAGGTTCCGGCTTTTCGTCGTCTTAGCATCACGTAGAACGCTACGCGCTGCCGAAGCAATTCCTTGCGCGCTAATCTGCAAACGACGCCTTGCCCCACCGCGCGCGAATCCCAGCCAGGAAATTTCGCGCATCCTGAGACAGCAGGATACGAAGAGCACTCACGCGGTCTTCCTGCGCTAAAGGCACCAGATAGGGCCTGAGCGGCGCAAGTCCTTAATCGGTCAGCGTCCCACCATTGTAGGCAATCTGCACGCGTTCGATCCAGGCGCATAGTTCTTGCCTTCCATCGGAGCTAATGAGCGCGGAGAAATGCGCTTCCTTGACCCCCGAATATGAAAGCGGAGCGTCAGGCAATACTTGATCTCTGATAATCCAAACTCTGGGCCCTTGTATGAAGCCGTAGTCGCCGGCGCATGATCATACCGATCATAAGCTGCTTCTGGAGCGAAGGAAATCGCCTGCTAAGCTGGGGGACAGTTTGACGCGATCCTAATGCTTATAAGCAGGCACCCTTTGATCAATCAGCCCAAGCGCCCGGAAATGGAAACATTATGCACAATGGCGTTGCTTGCGAGTGAGCAATAATGCTCAGAAACGCATGAGCCTAAGGTAGCGGCCCCGCTTGACCTGGGCCGATCCGACCTCGAAGCTCAGCCCCGCTGATGCGGCAACAGAGAGGCTCTCGATTATGGTCACGTCGCGCGAAATCCGTCTGAAATCCCGCCCTGCCGGCATGCCGAGTGCCGAAAATTTTGAGCTGGCCACCGTGTCGGTGCCAGATCCGGCGCCCGGCGAAGTCCAGGTGAAGAACCTGTGGATGACGGTCGATCCTTATATGCGCGGCCGCATGGTCGATCGCGCGAGCTATGTCCCGCCCTTTCAACTGGGGGAGCCGTTGCAGGGCGGCGCCATCGGCGAAGTTATCGTTTCCAACGATCCGCGGCTCAAGCGCGGCGATCTCGTCTCGACCATGCTGGGCTGGCGCGAGACTTTCAATGCGCCTGCCGCCAACGTGCAGAAGCTCGACACGTTCGGGCTGCCGCCGCAGGCGTTCCTCGGCGTCGCCGGCATGCCGGGCCTCACCGCCTGGGTGGGCCTGTTGAAGATCGCGGCGCTGAAACCCGGCGACGTGGTGTTTGTCTCGGCTGCGGCCGGCGCCGTCGGCTCGGTCGTCTGTCAGATCGCCAAGATCAAAGGCCACACCGTCATCGGATCGGCCGGCGGCGCCGAGAAGCTTGCGTTTCTCAAGGAAATCGGTGTCGACCAGGTCATCGACTACAAGGCGACCGACAACCTGACCGCGGCCTTGCTGCGGGCGGCGCCCAACGGCATCGATGTGTATTTCGACAATGTCGGCGGCGAACACCTGGAGGCGGCGCTCACGGCAGCCAACCGGTTTGCCCGCTTCGCGCTGTGTGGGATGATCTCGCAATACAATGTCGCCGGCATGCCCGCCGGGCCGCGCAATATCATGTTCGCCGTCGGCAAGAGTCTCCGGCTCGAGGGCTTCATCGTCTCCAACCACTTCAATCTATTGCCCGAGTTTCAAAAAGACATGGCGGGATGGATCCGCGACGGCAAGATCACCTGGAAGGAAACCGTCGAACACGGCATTGCGAATGCGCCGGCCGCCTTCCTCAAATTGTTCACCGGCGAAAACTTGGGAAAGATGCTGGTGAAGCTGGCGTGAGGGTCGGGCCATTATCGTTTGCACTCACGATCGGTTTCGGATTGGCCCGGATGCTGCCGCAGCCGGGTCACCGTTGCAGCAGCGCGATCAGGCTCGACGTGTCCCAGCGCCGCCCGCCCATGGCCTGCACTTGCGCGTAGAACTGATCGACCAGAGCGGTGATCGGCAGCTTGGCGCCGTTCCGCCGCGCCTCGTCGAGACAGATGGCGAGATCCTTGCGCATCCAATCGACCGCGAAACCGAAATCGAATTTTCCGGCGACCATGGTCTTGTAGCGGTTCTCCATCTGCCAGGATTGCGCGGCGCCCTTGGAGATGGTGGCGATGAGCTTTTCGATATCGAGGCCGGCTTTCATGGCAAAGTGCAGCGCCTCGGCGAGGCCTTCGACGATGCCGGCGATGCAAATCTGGTTCGCCATCTTGGCGAGCTGCCCGGAGCCTGAGGCGCCCATCAGATTGCAGGTGCGGGCGTAGGCGGCGATCACTTTTTCCGCCGCCGCGAACGGCGAAGGCTCGCCGCCGCACATCACCGTGAGCACGCCGTTCTCGGCGCCGGCCTGGCCGCCCGAGACCGGCGCGTCGATGAATTCAAAGCCGCGTTTCTTTGCCTCGGCGTGAAGCTCGCGCGCGATCTCGGCCGAGGCGGTGGTGTGATCGACCACGATGGCGCCCGGCCGCACGCCGGCGAATACGCCATCCTCGCCCAGCATCACCTGGCGCAAATCGTTGTCGTTGCCGACGCAGGCCATGACGAAGTCTTGGCCTGCCGCCGCCAGCCGCGGCGTCGGGGCGCTCTTGCCGCCGTGCTGGGAAACCCATTGTTCGACCTTGGCCGCGGTGCGGTTGAAAACCGTCACCTCGTGGCCGCCCTTGGCCTTGAGATGCCCCGCCATCGGGTAGCCCATCACGCCCAGTCCGACAAACGCCACCTTCGCCATCGCGTCCTCCAACGGTCTGAATGCTTTATATCAATGTTGCCCCGTATTCCGTCACCCGGCGGTGCGAGGCGACGGGTCCGGCCCGCAGTGGCCGGACCGTATGACGGGCGGCGATTGACCGCGATACCCGCCGTCCTATCTAAGTCGGCATAACGCCGGGAGGGTCAGTATGGCATCGATCAAAAACGAAGTTCTGGCAACGCTGGCCAGCGTGCCGAGCCCCGACGGCAGACCGCTCACCGCCACGGGCACCCTGTCGGACATCGTCGTCACCGACGGCAAGGTGTTCTTTTCCATCACGGTTGACGCCGGTGCGGTGAAGCAGTGGGAGCCGGTGCGCGAGCGCGCCGAGGCGGCTATTCGCGCGCTGCCGGGCATCACATCGGTCCTGGTCGCGCTCACCGGCGAGCGCGCCGCCGGCAG
>JBAPYW010000007.1:0-70228 GCA_049284935.1 Xanthobacteraceae bacterium | reverse complement strand
CCGATAGCCCATGTCGATAGCTTGGCCGACGCAGCTCCGGAAGAACTCGTCTGTCATCGTGACTTTTGCGCTGCTTTTTTTGACATACGCGCAAAACCGGCATTCGAGATTGCACAAGCTCGAGGTCTCGATGGAGAGAGTAGGAACACCCTTGGGAATGAACTCTCTTCCGCGCGCCCGATTGATATTGATGGCGACGGCGTTCTTAAGGTTGCGCACCGATTTAATGGCGAGGGCGGGGGTCGTCATCGCGTTCACGAAGTTGGCTCCAGCCTCAGTGAAGGTTCCGCTGGCATTCATCGCACTCCTTATCACAATTTGGCGGACGTCGCGAACGGTTTCCGAGCACTGGCACGCCGTCCGGCCGTGGTTGACCGCTTCTGCCCGAGGAGCGGACAACGTGCCGTTTGCCATCACGCATCAGGCAGCATCAATCAGAGCGCTTCGCCCTTGAGCCAGCGCGCGCCGCGAGCATAGAGCGCGTCGAGCTCCCGCCCTTCGATGCCGGGCATATCGGTTTTGACCTGATAGCCGATCTTGGTCTGCAGATAGGCAAGATGGCGGTAGCCTTCCGGAAACCTCGCCAGCAAAACTTGATCAAGCACGAGCTTGGCCGCCGGATCGACCGCGTCGAGCCGATCCTTCTCGTAGATCGGCTGGCGCAGCACCAGCCCCCAGCGGCCGTCGCGTTTTTCGAAGAAGTCGTAAAAGCGGCCGGTGCACACCACGTCGCAGATGACGCCTTCGACCGGCGCGCGCTGCGAGATCGTCATCTTGGTCTGCGCGATCGCGCGCTGGCCGGCGACGTCGATCGAACTGCCGCCGAGAAAATGCAGGATACGCACGCCGCGCGCCCAGCCCTCATCATTGACCTTGATGAAGTCTTCGAAGCCGCCCTGGAACCAGGTCGCCATCATGCGGCCGTCGGCGTGCCAGACGGTGCGGAAGCGATCCCACAGCCGCGCATCGCGCCACACCGCCCAGTTTTCCACCAGGTCGCGGATGGCTCGCTGTTCGGCGGCGACCTTGGCCATGGCGTTCCTTAGTGGAGCATGAGCTTTCCGGAAAACCGGCGTCCACCCTCGGATCAAGTCCGAGGGCAGGCCTTTTCCGGATCATGCTCTAGGCGGCGACGGTCCGGCGGATGCCGTCCGCCGACTCGATCTCCGTCAGCGCGCCCCGCCGCAGCATATAGTTCACATGCGCCAGCACTTCGCTGAACGCAAATCCCATCTGGTGCGGATCGAGCCGGCGCGTGAACACGAACGGCACCAGCTCGGCAGCGGATCGCGGCGCCGTGCGGCAGGCGCTGAGGATCAGGTCGCAGCGCGCGTGGTGGTGCGCGATCAACTCGTCGATGCGCGTGTGCAGCCCCATGAACGGCAGATTGTGCCCGGGTAGCACCAGCACATCCGCGGCGATGGTCTGCTTCAGCGCAGCCAGCGATCGCAAATATTCGCCGAGCGGATCGCCTTCCGGATCGACCGCGGCGACGCTGACATTGGGCGAAATCTTGGCCAGCACCTGGTCGGCCGAGAAAAACAGCTTCTCCGCCCGGCACAGCAGCATGACTTCCTCCGGCGAGTGGCCGCCGCCGGTGAGCACGTCAAAGTCGCGGCCGCCGATGCGCAGCACGTTGCCGCCGACAATGCGGCGGTAAGTCGGGGGCAGTCCCGACACAAGTCTGAGGTAGGCATGTCCGCTGGTGACGACGCGCTCGGTGGTCGCGGCATCGAGACCGTGCTCGAGGTAGAAGCGGCGGTAATGCTCGGCTTCGAGCGCGCCGGGATCGAGGTGGAGGTTCAGACTGATCAGGTATTCGGTCGCCGACATGTACAGCGGCACGCGAAACCGCTGCAGCAAAAAGCCGACCGCGCCGACGTGATCCGGATGCATGTGGGTGGCGATGATGCGCGTCAGCGGGCGCTCGGCCAACAGGCCGTCGAGCAGCGGCTGCCAGGCCGCCTGGGTCGCCTTGTTGCCGAGGCCGGTGTCGAGCAGCGCCCAGCCGTCGCCGTCGTCGATGAAATAGATGTTGACGTGATCGAGCAGGAACGGCAGCGCCAGCCGGGCCCACAGAATACCGGGTGCAACCTCGATCGTCGTGCCGGGTGCCGGAGGTACGGTGTGGCCAAAGACGATCGGCGCGGTGGCAAGTCTCTGGATAGCGGGCTTGGTCTGCATCGTGCGGGTTCTCATGATCCTTAGAAACGACGTATCGTCAATCAAAGCCTTGCCCCGGACGCGAAACTTGGTCGCGCGCAGCGGTCCTTATTGTGGAGGTTGGCGAAGGCTCACCGCTGTTGCGCAAGATCCGCGCAGCCGGTCCGCAGCCGTCACCGGAAGATCACATCAGATGTCGCGCCCCTCGACCTTCTCGCGCAGCGCCTTCACGACGTCGGGAACATGCTCCAGGTGGGGATCGATCGCGAGCGCCTTGCGATAGGCTTCGAGCGCATGTTTGTCATCGCCGATCTCTTGCAGGATGAGGCCGAGGCCGGACAAGGCGCCGAAATGGCGCGGCTCGCGCGTCAGCACCTCGCGAATGTCGGCGAGCGCCCGCCCGTAATCGTTCTTCATGTAATAGATCGTGGCGCGGCGATTCCAAGCTTCGACATAATCGGGCTTGATCGCAATGATGGCGTCGAGGAGCTTGACGGCGAGATCGTAATCCTTGGCGTCGGCCGCCGCCTTCGCCCGGCCCATCAGCAAATTGCAGGTGTCGCTGCCGGACACTATCCATACCGTCCAGATGCGATCCTCGATCGCCTTAGCGCTCTCGGCGTCCGGCGCAATTTTCAAGGCTTCGAACAGCGTATCGAGATTGAATGTACGCGCGCCGCGCTCGGACCGCCGCGTATCACGGGGCAGATCGCTGGGGGGTGTGACCCAGCCGGGGCCGGGCGTGATAGCGGGACCGGTCTGCGCCAGCGCCGCCGCAGTGAAAGCCGGCGCGAGACAGGCGGCACCGAGAGCGAGAACGGTGAGGAATCGTAGCGCCATGACGATAGAGTCTAAGCCCCGCACGAGACGCAGCAAGCCCGAAAAATACTCACAGGCGCGTGAACAGGCGGCAGATCGGCGGTGCCGGCGGCCAGCCAGCGGCCTGGTCCTCAACCCTGCCGGGCCTTGAAGCGCCGCTGCGTCTTATTGATGACGTAGACGCGGCCCTTGCGGCGCACGATGCGGTTATCGCGGTGACGGCCGCGGAGCGATTTCAATGAATTGCGGACTTTCATGGGCAATATCCACGCTTTTGCCGGTTGCTTACGGATGCCATGCCCGCTTGTCAATGACGCCGCACGCCGCCGCCGCGAGGCTGGTCGGATGCGGTTTGCGCGCCCAGCGGGCCGGGCCGGACGCCCGGCAAGCGTGCGCCGGCCGGCAAAAACCCGGCCGAGCCGATGGATCAGATGGTTCCACGCCTATCCAGTGGACCGGCGATCGGCCGCGGGCAGCAGTCCGCCGATCCGCCGCGCGTCGCGACGGGAGCGCCGCGCCGGAACCATCGCCGTCCGCCGTTCCGCTTTGCGGTCCTTGAGATAGACGATCCAGTTTTCATAGACGCCAATGGCGGGGCGGCGCCACGTGTTCTGCAGCGCGGGTTCGAGCGCGGCGAACGGGAAATCAGCCATCAGGCTCGCGCGGCGGTCGCCGACGGCGCGGGCGTGAAAATCATTGACCAGCGCGGTCGCAGCGTCGTTGAAATAGCCCTCCGGCGCCGCCGGATAATTCTCCCGCTCGCCACGCAGGAAGCGGCCCACGTCGCGGCGGTATTCGCGCGCCAGCGTATCGGTCTCGTATTCCGGATGCCCCTGAAAGAAGACGAATAAAGAACCACCCTGCTCCTCCCTGACGAAGGCGTCGGCGCCGGCCGCGGTTGATCGGGTAAGAAGGCGATAGCCGCCGGCGGCAAGCGCGCGTTCGGGCAAGTCGTTGTAGCGCGAATGCGGCACGGAGAGCCGCGGCTTCATGCCGGTCGTCAGCGGATGAGCTGACGCAATTTCGCAATCGAAGACGCCGAACTTTTTCTCTTGCAACGGGCGGCGGGCGATGCCGTCGGCATGAAGAACGGCCGCATGCGCCGCGAGGCACGACCAGATGGTCGACACCGTATTCTGCCGCGCCCAATCGACCAATTTGGCCAGCGTCGCCCAATACGGCTCGTCCTTGAGATTCGCCGCACGCGGCTCGGTACCGGTTACGATCAGCCCGTCGAGCCGCGTGTCCCACAGCTCGGAAATATCGCGATAGCGCACGGCGAGCTCCTGCCGGACATGGTCGGCGCGCGGAACATCGGCAATCGAAAACAGCTTGAGGTGGACCACGGCGTTCGACGTCGCTCCGCGGAGTAGATCGAGGAATTGCCGCTCGGTCGCTTCGCAGGCCGCATCGGGCATGTTGTTGACCAGCCCGATGGTCATGCAATTGGCGCCGCGCAGCTCGACGGCTGCACCGGATCGGGCCGTGTCAAGGAGAAGCGGCATAGCGCTGGCGCTCCCGAAACCTATTCGGCCGCAATGAGCGGCGACGCGCGATGCGATTGCGACGCGGCGAGCGCCTGATCGAGATCGGCCAGGATGTCGTCGATATGCTCGATGCCGACGGAAAGCCGGATCATCTCCGGCCGCACCCCGGCCTTTTCCTGTTCTTGCGCCGACATTTGCCGATGCGTGGTCGAGGCCGGATGGCAGGCGAGCGACTTGGCATCACCCATATTGACCAGCCGCTTGAACAGCTTGAGCGCGTCGTAGAACACCTTGCCCGCCTCGAGCCCGCCGACGATGCCGAAGGTCAAGAGCGAGCAAGCGCGGCCGTTGAAATATTTCCGCGCCAAAGTGTGATAGGGATTATCGGCAAAGCCGGCGTAATTGACCCATTCGACCCGCGGATCGCCGCGCAGGAATTCGGCGACACGCCGCGCATTCTCGACGTGGCGCTCGACGCGCAACGCCACCGTTTCGATGCCTTGCAGCAGCAGGAAGGCCGACAACGGCGCCAGCGCGGCGCCGGTGGTGCGCAGATAGACGCTGCGGCAGCGGGCGATATAGGCGGCCTTGCCGAAATGCTGCGTGTAGATCAGGCCGTGATAGGACGCATCGGGCTCGTTGAACATCGGGAAGCGGCGCGCGTGCTGCTGCCACGGGAAGCGGCCGGAATCGACGATGGCGCCGCCCAGCGTGGTGCCGTGGCCGCCCAGGAATTTCGTCAGCGAATGAACGACGATGTCGGCGCCGTAATCGATCGGCCGCAGCAGGATCGGCGTCGCCACCGTGTTGTCGACGACGAGCGGAACGCCGTGCCGCTTGGCGACCGCGGCCAGCGCCTCGATATCGCAGATGTTTCCCGCCGGATTGCCGACACTCTCGCAGAAGATGCCGCGGGTTTTTTCATCGATCAGCTTTTCGATCGCGTCGGGGGAATCGGATTCGGCAAAGCGCACATTGATGCCCTGGCTCGGCAGAATATGACCGAACAGCGTGTACGTGGTGCCGTAGAGCTGCGGTATCGAGACGATATTGCTGCCCAGCTCGGCGAGGTTGAGCACCGCATAGTTCAGCGCCGCCTGCCCCGAACTCACGCACAGCGCTTCCAGCCCGCCCTCGAGCTCGGCGACGCGGCGTTCGAGCACAGCGGTGGTCGGATTGCTGATGCGGCTGTAGCGATAACCTGGAACTTCGAGGTTGAACAAAGCGGCGCCATGGTCGGCGCTGTCGAACTCGTAGGCGACGGTCTGGTAGATGGGGACCGCGACAGCCTTGGTCGTCGGCTCGGTTTCATAGCCGCCGTGGACGGCAACCGTGTCGCTTTTCATACTCACCCGCCGCGCAATCTCAACCCTCGCCGATGCTACCCCTATTTGGTTTCTTATCCGTGGCGGATGGGGCAGGCAACGCAGCGGCAGATGATTAGAAGGAAATAACCTTAATTCGCCGCGCGTGCGGTAAATCCGAACATCGGCAGTGCCTTTAGCTAAAATTTTAGCCAGTGTTGAAGCGAAAGATTGACGTTATCAGGCGATCATCGCAGCCATGGTTTTAGTCGAGACGGAACGCGCGACACCGGCAAGCCGCGGCAAGGCTACGGCGCTACGCGACTGGGTGCGCGCGCTCGAAGCCACCGCGCCGATTGCCGCCAATCCGCATCGGCTCCTTCCCAGCATCATCGAGCAGATGGCGCAAACCTGCGGCGAAGCGCCGGCACTCCTCGCAGCCGGCGAAAGCCTGACCTACCGGGAACTCGCGGCGCGCACCAACGTGTTCTCGTGCTGGGCGCTCGATCTGGGGCTCGCCAAAGGCGAAACGGTTTGTCTGATGATGCCGAACCGCCCCGAATACCTGGCGATCTGGCTTGGCTTGACCCGCGTCGGCATCGTCGTTGCGCTGATCAACACCAATCTGCGCGGTGTCGCACTCGCCCATTGCATCGACATCGTGGCGCCGAAGCATGTCATCGCCGCCGCAGAATTCGCCGCCGAGGTTCGTTCCGCGCTGCCACTACGCGCGGCAGCCCCGAAAATTTGGGCGCATGGCGACGGCGGCAGCGATGAATTCGACCGCATCGACCGCGCGGTCGAGCGATTTGCGGGACGTCCGCTGACCGCAGCGGAATGTCGCGACGTGACGATCGCAGATCGGGCACTCTTGATCTACACCTCCGGCACGACCGGACTGCCCAAGGCCGTCAATGTCAGCCATCGCCGGATCTTGGAATGGAGTCTTTGGTTCGCCGGCCTGATGAATACCGGCCCCGACGACCGCATGTACGATTGCCTGCCGCTGTATCACAGCGTCGGCGGTGTGGTCGCCACCGGCGCCGTGCTGGTGCGCGGCGGCTCGGTGCTGATCCGTGAGAAATTCTCCGCGCAACGGTTCTGGGACGATGTCGTCGACGGCGATTGCACGCTGTTGCAGTATATCGGCGAGCTCGCCCGCTACCTGGTCAACGCGCCGAAAAACCCGCGCGAGCGCGCGCATCGCCTGCGCATCTGTTGCGGCAACGGGCTGCGCGCCGACGTCTGGGAGAAATTCCGGCAAAGATTCGCCATTCCGCGCATCCTGGAATTTTATGCGGCGACCGAAGGCAATGTCTCGCTCTACAACGTCGAAGGCCAGGTCGGCGCCATCGGCCGCGTTCCGCCCTTCCTCGCCCATCGTTTCCCCCTGGCGCTGGTGAGAAGCGACGCCGTCTCCGGCGAGCCGGCGCGCGACGCCGACGGCTTGTGCATCCGCTGCGCCACCGGCGAAGTCGGCGAAGCGCTCGGCCGCATCCGCGGCAGCGCCTCTGCCTCGGGCGGCGACTTCGAGGGCTACACCAGCGCCGAGGATTCCGAGCGGAAAATCCTGCGCGACGTGTTCGAACGCGGCGACGCCTGGTACCGCACCGGCGATCTGATGCGCATGGACGCTTCCGGCTTCTGCTATTTCGTCGATCGGATCGGCGATACCTTCCGCTGGAAGGGTGAGAATGTGTCGACCACGGAAGTCGCCGCGGCGATCGCGGCGTTCCCCGGCATCCTCGAGGCGAACGTCTACGGCGTCCGCGTGCCCGGCACCGAAGGCGCCGCCGGCATGGCCGCGATTGTCAGCGACGGCGCGTTGGATCTTGCGGAATTGCGCAAGCATCTCGCGCGGTTTCTGCCGCCCTACGCGCGCCCGCTCTTCCTGCGCATCACCGACCGCATCGAGGCGACCGCCACCTTCAAGCACACAAACAAGGATCTCAAGCGCCAAGGCTGCGATCCGGCGGCGACAAGCGATCCGATTTTCTTTGACGATCCGGCGCGCGGGGCCTTTGTTCAGCTCGACCGCGCGCGCTATCAGCAAATTCAGGACGGCAAGACCCGCCTTTAGAGCACGCCCCTCGCGCGCCCGTCGCAGCACCAATCTACCGGCCGGCGGGCAAGATATCCGCGTGTTTTTCGGCGCGATGGACGTCGGAGCTTTGCTCGCTGCCCTTGCCGAAACGATACCAGGCCACGGCGGGAAGTTCGACAATCGCCGGCAACGGGTCATCGAGGGCAAAGCTCGCAAAGGCCATCGGTCGGTGCAGGCCCGCCAGATAGTCGCTCAGTTTAAGAGAGCCGCGCGAAAGCTCCTGATAGGCGGCCACGATATCGCGGCTGGCGTGCATCCAGCCCACGCCGGTCCTGGCGCGGCCGGGCGCAACGGCCTGGCCGAGCGCCTGCCTCCAGGCCAAATAAGGAAAATCGGCGCCGGCGAGCGCGCCGATGCCGTTCCAGGTCCAGAAACGCCCGTTGACATCCAGGAGCTTGTACTGCCGGTCGCGCCGGTCGTACTTGAATTCGACCTCGACCACGCCGGTGTAATCCAGCGATTTCAGGAATCGGCAGGCCAGCTCCTCGACCTGATCC
This sequence comes from Xanthobacteraceae bacterium, assembly GCA_049284935.1. GTDB lineage: Bacteria > Pseudomonadota > Alphaproteobacteria > Rhizobiales > Xanthobacteraceae > BOG-931. Next base: position 61,854 of record JBAPYW010000007.1, on the reverse strand, counting down.
TGCTCCACGGTTTCGACGAACGTGCTCGATCGTCCAAACTCGATCGGATGCTGCCGCGTCCGCCGAGCGACCAGCGACACCACGGCTTCGCCGCGGTTCCATAGACCGGCATAGGAGAATTGCGCCTCGCCGCTGCCGGGGATCCACTCCTGGATGATCACCGCATCGCCGCCGACCAGCGCGGCGGCACGCTGATAAAGCGCGAGCAACGCGTCGCGGTCTTCCGCCTTCCAGGCCTTCGCCCGGGTGAATTCGTTCAAGCCCTGGCGGTAGGCCGGCTTGAGAATGACCGGGAAGCTGCAATCGAGCCGCTCGGCTTCATGCAAATCGCGCGGGCGAAAGCTCCGCGGGTAATCGATGCCCAGCGCCGCCGCGCGCTCGTAGGTGAGGCGCTTGTCGTACATCCACTGCACGGTGTCCCAGCTCGCCGTCACCACGCGAAACTGCGATGCCAACAAGTCATGATTCTGCGCGATCAGCCGCATATCCTCGTCGCCGGTTGCGAACAGCACCCATCCGGTCAAGCCGTAGCGCGTGGCCATATCGACGATCGATGCCGCAGCACCCTCGGGGTCGGCGCCGGGCCAGGGAAAACTGCGCCGCACATACCGCGAGAATTTTGCCAGCGGATGACTGGCGAGAAGCCACACCGGGATGCCGTGTCGTCCGAGACTGCGGGCAACACCAATGCTGACGTGAGCGCCGCCGACAACCAGGGCACCGGGCACCGCGCCCGGCCCACCGGCGGCTGGCGGTGCGGCGAAGCTCATGACCGCTTGCGATCTGCAGCCAGTGACAGCGGTCTTTCTTGGCGGAACGAGCCGATGCGATCCTCGGCGTGGCGGCGTGACCCGCGGCCGCGGCCGACCACCGATCGCGTCACGCGCCGCGCTGCAAATCCCGCGCCGGCAATGAAACGCAGCAGCGGCCCAAAGCTCGCGACCGCGGCGGAACCGATGAAATGCAGGCCGCCGACGCTCGATTCAAAGCCGGCGGATAGAATCGGCAGGCCGCCATGCCGCGCGATGCGGCCGCGCAACCCCGGCTCCAGGATATTCATTTTCTCGACATCGATCCGATAGCCGGTTGCCAGCAAAACATGATCGACGCGCCGCGTGCCGCTATCCAACGTCAAGGCGATGCGATCACCGTCGCGCCGCGCCTCCAGGATGCGGCATGTCTCGTGGACCGGTACGTCCTGCAAGCGGGGCTTGAGCCAAAGCGCCGCGGTGGCACGCAGGCAGTGTTCGTTCAGCCGGTCGCGCAGCCGCTCGGATAAATAGCTCACCCCGCCCGGCGCCTCGACCAGCCAGTTGAACGGAAACGGCCCGACCTGCGACGGCGGGATCAGCGCGTCGCCAAGCAACGCACGTACCCTCTTGCGCAATGTGCTGCGTTCGTCCGGGTCTCCGTTCCACGCGAGCTTACCCCGGCAAACGATCTCGACGTCGGCGCCCGCCTCATGCAGCAGCGCCGCCGACTCGCAGGCGCTCTGGCCGCGGCCGATGACCGCAACTCGGCGCCCGCGGAAACGATCGGAGTCGGTGTGTTCGCAGGAATGGCTGACCAGAGCGCGCGGCAACCCGTCGAATGGCGCCGGCCGGTACTCGTGATGCAAGAGGCCGGTTGCCATCACTACGCGCTTGGCAAGGAAGTTTTCGCCGTCATCGAGGAGGAGACGAAAGCCGCCGTCGCCGAGCGCGACGGCCTGGATAACCCGGCGGCTGTCGAGATCCGGCGCCACGCGTTCCTGGAACCACATGCCGTAGCCGATGAAATCTTCGACCGGCAGCGGGTCCGGCAGCGGCAAGCCGGCCTCGCGGAAATAATCGTCGAGCAGATAGCGGCCGAGCGGATCGGCGATATGCGTGGCGATCCACGGCGAGCGCAGCTTCATGCCCTTCGGCATATTGCGGCGCCAGAAGGCCATCGCCTCGCCGAACACGCGGACCGAGACGTTGGCGGCGCGCAAATGCGCGGCCGCAGCGAGGCCGTAAGGACCGGCGCCGATGATGGCGACCGCGCAGTCGGCAGTTGAATGGATGGGGTTGACGGCAATATTCATGGTGAAGCCATCGGGCGTCGCGCCCTGCCGGCGGACCATGCAACCTTAGCGGCCGTTCGTTATGAGTTTACCAATGACGCGCGGTCGGCCGACCGAAGACGTGCCAATTTGCAACAGCTGCCGCGGTTTTCCGCGCGAATCCGAAAGGTATCCTGAATCACTCGTTACCCGGCGGGAAGCAGCGCGGCGATGGCGGCGGCGGCGGCGAGCGCGAGCCAGGCGGCGATCAGAATGAAGCCGCTCGCCGGCGCGGCAAAAGCAAACAGGCGATGTTCGGCGAAAGCGCGCATCGCGATATCGCCCGAGAACAACGCGGCGCCGACCACCCACGCAATCAGGACGGCAAGCATCAGCGGCCGCCACACCAAGCCCTGTTGCGTAAGCGCAGCACCGCCGAGCAAGGCCGCCGCATGGAACAACAGCATATACGCGGCGCTGTCGAGGCCGGCATGCGGCGCCGCGTGCGCGCCGGCGGCGGCGAGGATGATACCGCTTGCGCCCATCAGGCCGGCGAGCACGATCAAGATCGTCAGAGCCACGGCTTGCAATCCTCCTCGAGTGTGTCCGCCCGAATGGTCCGGTCACTGATCATACTTGAAATACTGGCAGCCGGGCGGCTGTTCGCGCAACCAGCATTGCCGGCATCTGGTAAAGCTTATAGCCTTTTGCCGGCCGTCAGTTGGACGCGCCGACGCGGAATGCTTGCAGAAGAAATGAACGCGCTGCTGCTGCTTATCGGGATATTAGTCTTGGTGGCAGGACTGTTCTTTGCCTGCCAGGGGTCGGGATTGATCCCATGGCCCGCCGAGAGCTTCATGGTCAGTCAGACCAGGTGGGTCTATTACGGCGCGGCGATCGCGGCGTTTGGGGTTGTGCTGATCATCCTCGCACGACTGTGAAGCGCGGTTAGGGTCGGCGCTTTTACGCAGATCGCGGTCCTTTGCTTAGAGCTTCACGCCGCGCTGTGCGTGCGGCCAGCGATCACCGTGGTCGCCGCCGCAATGAGCGCCGGCAATCCCAGCGCGACAAACACGCCGATGGTCGACAGCCCTGTGGCGACCAGCGAACCGACGGCGAGCGGACCGGCAAACGAGCCGACCCGTCCCATACCCATCGCCCAGCCGACGCCGGTCGAGCGAATGGCGGTCGGATAATAGATCGCAGCCAGCGCAATCAGGCCGGAGCTGCCGCAGCCGAGGAACAAGCCGAACAATCCCTCGAGCGTCGTCACCAGCTGCGCCGAAGGCGCCGCGTATCCGACCAATCCCAAGGACACCGCGCTACCGAGCATCACAATCGGCAGAACGATGGCGGCGCCGATGCCCATGACCAGCCAGCCGGCGACTACGGTGCCGATCATCGCTCCCAAATTGTACACCGCCATCGCCAGCGCCGATTGACCGATGTCGATACCTTCGCGCTTCAGCAACGTCGGAGCCCAAGCCGAATTGGTCACCAGCATCATGAACACGATGAAGAAGCTGATCCAAAGCACCGTGGTGCCAACGGCGCGTCCCATGGCGAAAAGGCGCAGAACCGACACGCCGCCGGCGCGCTCCTCGTCAAGAACGAATTTGGCGTCGGCCGGCACCGAGGCGGCGGGATAGGCGTTCTGCAAGACCCGCCGGACGCGATCTGCCGGCGCCGCCGTGGCGACAAGAAAGCTGATGGATTCCGGCAAAACAACGACCAGGATTGCGCCGAGCAGGAGCGGCAGCACGCCGCCCACCCAAAACACCGATTGCCAGCCCAACGCCGGAATGATCCAAGATCCGAGAAGACCGCCGACAACGCCGCCCAGCGGAAAGCCGGCCCAGAGCAGAGCGATAGCCGGAGCGCGCAGGCGGCGGGGCACGTATTCGGACGTGAGACTGATGAAGCTCGGCATGGCGCCGCCGAGGCCGAGCCCGGCGCAAAATCGATAAACCAGGAGCACGCCGAGATTTGGCGCCAACGCCGTACAAATCGTGAAGACGCCAAAACAAACCGTCGCGCCGACGAGCACGGCCTTTCTTCCCACCCGGTCGGCCAATAGGCCGAAGCTGAAGGCGCCCAGAGCGAGCCCCGCCAATGCCGTGCTGAACACGGCGCCAAGCGACGAGGGCCGGATTTGCAAATCGGCGATCATTGCCGGCGCCGCCAGCCCGATCGATTGCAGATCGAGGCTATCGAGCAGCGCAACAACGGCGCAAAGCGCGACGATCCGAATTTGAAAGACGCCGATCGGTTGCGTGTCGATCAGTTCGGATACGTTGAACGAAGGGCTAGCCGGCATCTTGCCCCTCGCCGGACACAGTTCGGCCCCCCGCCCGCGTCGCGGGCGTCTTGGCGGCGCCGAGCCGCGATAAAGCGCATGCGCTCATTGCCGCAACATTAGCGAACACGGCGTCGGGGGCCAACTTCGGCAGGCGGCACGCGCCGGCCGGCGGTCGCTACGCAGTGGCGCCGGCGTCGACGGTCATTACCGTGCCGGCGATGTTGCGCGCCTTGTCGCTGAGCAGATACTCGACCGCGTTCGCCACGTCGTCGACCTCGGCGAAACGCCGCAACGCGGTGCGCCGCATCACCTTCTGCATCTCCGTTCCGCCGAGCCCGTGGGTCATGTCGGTGGCCATAAACCCTGGCGCCACGGCATTCACCGTGATGCCGAACCGCCCCACCTCGCGCGCCAGCGAGCGGGTCAGGCCGATCATCGAGGCCTTGGTCGCCGCATAGGCCGCAAGCCCGCTGTAGCCGGTGAAGCCGATGATCGACGCAACGTTGACGACGCGGCCGGCGCCGTCGGCCATCATGCCGCGTACCACGTATTTGGTGAGCACGATCGGCGCCAGCGTGTTGACCCGCACCATCGCCTCGATCTTTGAATTGTGCATCATCGCCAGCGCGCCGTCGGTGCCGAGCGCGGCGTTGTTGACCAGACCGAACAGCGGCCCGAATTCCTTGCGCAGGCCGCTCACCAGCGCCGGAATCTCCTCGATCTTGCCGAGATCGAAGGCGACGAAATGCAGCGCGCCCTGCCCTTCGCGCTCGGTTTGCGCGATCGCGGCGGTCACGTCCTTGCTCTTCTGCCGCGCCACGGCGATCACGCGGTAGCCCGCCGCCGCGAGTTTTTGCGCGATGGCAAGGCCGAGGCCACGGCTGCCGCCGGTCACCAGAACGTTGCGCATCGCTGTGGGCTTCGGCTCAGCCATCGCTCAACCCAGACGACGCGCGAGCTTGCCGGTGGCGGCGACCGGAAGGCTGGGTACGAAGCTGATGGCGGCGGGCACCTTGTGGCGCGGCAGCGCCGCGCGGCAGAACTTGAGAATGTCGTCTCTGACTTCGATTTGCCCAGCGTTGCCGGCTTCGTCTTGCGACTTGAGCACGACGTCGGCGACCACGATCGCGCCGGTGATCGGGCTCCGCTTCGGCCGCACCAGCGACATGCGCACCCGCGGATGCCGGTTGATCACCGCCTCGATCTCTTCGGGATGAACTTTCAGGCCGCCGATATTGATGATGCCGCCCTTGCGGCCGGCGAAATAGTAGCGGTCGCCGCGGCGCTCGACGATGTCGCCGGTGTCGACAAAGCCGTCGACGTCGGTCAGCGCTTGTCCGTTGCCGACGTAGCGCGACGCCGCCCCTGGCGAGCGGATGCGCAACGAGTCGCCGACGATTTTCATCTCGACGCCATCGCGGATGGTTTCGGCAAACGCGGCGGGAAAGCCGGCGCGACCGTCGTTGACGGCGAAGGCAACGCCGGCTTCGGTCGAAGCATAGGCGTGGCCGATGGCCGCCTGCGGAAACACCTGACGCAGCGCGTCGAGGATGGCCTGATCGGCGATCTCGCCGGAGAGCCGGACATAGTGCGGCGCGATTTTCCCGATCGCCGGATTCATCAGCGCGCGGCGCCAATGCGACGGCGTGCCGGAAAGGTGCGTGACGCCATGTTGCGCCAAGCGCGCCAGATGATCGGCAACCGGCTCGCCGGCGCTGGAAAGAACGAGCGAAGCGCCGCCGAGCATCGCGCGCAGGAAAATCTGCAATCCGCCATAACGGCGGATGTCGTAGAACGTGCCCCATACCGCCGTGGCGTCGGCGGTACCGCGGCTGGTGATGGCCGCCGTGAGCCCGGCAAGGTCGTGCACCGCCATTTTCGGTACGCCCGTCGTGCCCGAGGTCAACAGGACCCATTCGGTGCGAACGGCAACCGGTGGCGTCTCGTCGCGCGGAGCGATCGACGGCGCGCAGGCGACGCGAACGGGGAGCGCGAGCGCCGCGTGCGGCCCCGCACCGTCGTCGGTCACGATCGCATCGACTTCGGCTGCTGCCATCACGGCGCCGAGATGGTCGGCCTCGATGTCCGGCGGCAGGATCACCAGGCGCCGCGCGAGACCGTCGAGCTCGATCAGCGCCAGCGCCGTCGTCAGCTGGCTGGCGGTCGTCACCAGGACCGAGCGGCCCGCCAGATCCGCGAGCCGGCCGCCAAGACTTGTTTGGCGATTCAGGCTGGTGCCGCGAGCAAGATCGGTGAAACGAACGGAAGCGGCGCGGGCCCAAATAAATCGCGCCGCCGGCGCGTTCGCGACATAGGCCCGCAGCGACGGCGCCTCAACGCCCGCCATGTTCATAGACTTTCACGAAGTCGCCGAGCGTCACCGGGAAAAAAGCGTCCTCGGCGGCCGTGAACGGATCGATACCGAGGGTATCTTCCAGGCGCGCGACGAGCACCGCAAAACCAAGCGAGTCGAGGCCGCAGTTGGCAAGCTCCAGATCGTCGTTGAGCGGCGCCAGAATCCGGCCGTGTTCCTGCGCCACCTGCTCCATCTGCTGCATTATGGTTAATTTTACCGACATGGTTCGGGCCTACGGTTTGTTCATTCCGCCCCGGTATATTCGCGCAACACTTACGATCAAGTTCACGAAACGATCGTGGTCAACGCGATGGTGCTTGCCGTGACGGGACTGCGCTGCCGGCAAATCGAAAAAGCCGATATTGACGCCGTCGCCACGCTGCTGGCGCAGGGATTCCCCAGCCGTACGCGGCAATTCTGGCTGCACGCCTTTGCGCAACTGACCGCGCGCCAGCCGCCGCCCGGATTGCCGAAATATGGTTACCTGTTTGACAGCGGCGGCGCCGTGGTCGGCGCCATTCTGCTGATCTGCTCGACCATGCGGTCGGGCGGCGCCGTCGCCACCCGCTGCAATCTTTCCAGCTGGTACGTCCAACCGTCGTTCCGCGCCTACGCGCCGCTCTTGGTGTCGCAGGCGCTCCGCCACAAGGACGTCACCTACCTGAACGTCTCGCCGGCGCCGCACACGCAGCCAATCATCGAAGCGCAGGGATTTTCGCGCTATTGCGACGGCATCTTCATTGCGATGCCGATGCTGCAGGGGCTGTTCCGCGGCCCGGCGGTCGAGCTGTTCGATGCACAGCGGCGTCCCGCGGTCGCCTTCGACCCCGCCGACCAGGAGGTGCTGCTCGAGCACGCCGTGCATGGCTGTATCAGCCTGTGGTGCGCCACGCGCGAACGCGCCTATCCCTTCGTGTTCCGCCCTCGCCTGGTCAAGATCGGCGTGCCCTGCGCGCAGCTGATTTACTGCCGCGACATCGGCGACTTCGTCCGCTTCGCCGGACCGATCGGACGCTTTCTGGCGCGGCGCGGCAGGCCCTTCGTCATTGTCGACGCCAATGGTCCGATACCCGGGCTCGTCGGCTGGTTCAGCCGTGACAGCATGCCGAAATATTACAAGGGCCCGCAGCGCCCGCGGCTCGGCGACCTCGCCTACACGGAATACGCGGTGCTGGGAGTGTAGAACCAGGGCGTCAACTCATAAATGCGCCGGAGCGGACCATCCACGAGAGTCCGCTTTTCCCCGAAAGCGACCTTTAGCGACCGTAGTGCAACATGTCGTGATGGGCCACAACCGGACTCCGCAGCAAAATCCGTCTACACCGCAGCAAAATCCGTCTACACCTCTTCGGGACGGGCGGAACTGCTTAAGGCGATGCCGAAGGGGGCGAAGCCCCGCTGACTTAGTCGCCGCGGGGCTTCTTGACGGCTGCCGCGGAGCTGGGGGGCTCGATACGGCAATCGTCCATCGCTGTTAAACGCCCAAGGTTGGCAACATTGCGAAGCAATTTGGGCAGGCGCGTTTTTGCCGCGGGAACGCGTCTGCTTGCGGGCCTTACTTAGCAACCGCGTCAAATTGTTCCCCGAACGCGACTGCTGCCGCGGCGGAATGTTCGCATCGTGGGCCTTGTGACCCGATTGCAACAGTAGATAAGAATAGCGGATAGAACTCGCGTGGTGGCTGCCACCACCTGAGTAACCGGCGTAAGTTTGTTGGAGGCGCGAGAACTTCAGGCTTGTCATGATACGCCAAATGTTTTTTGCGGCCGGCGCTACGGCGCTGCTTGTACTGCCGCCATTCAACCCGGCAACGGCCGCGGACATGGCGCTCAAGGCGTCACCTCCGGCACCCGCCATTACCAGCTGGAGCGGCTGCTACCTCGGCGGCAACGGGGGCGGCTTGTGGGTCCATGACGATTGGACAAACGAAACCCCCGGCGCCTTCCTCGGCGCTCCACTCAGCAGCGCCAACCTTAACGGTGGGTTCGGCGGCGTTCAGGGCGGCTGCAACTATCAGTTTGCCGGCAACTGGCTAATTGGCTTCGGTGGAGATTACGACTGGGCCGATGCGACCGGCAGCAGTCCATCTCTGATCAGTCCCAACACCGACCAGACTCATATCTCAGCGCTGGCATCCGTTACCGGCCGTATCGGCTACTCCTGGGGCAATTTCCTCGGCTATGTGAAGGGCGGCGGAGCTTGGCAGCGCGATAACTATTCTGTCTTCACGCCAACGGGGGCGCCGGCGGCGACCGCCGCGCTGAGCCCCACCGGTTGGACAATCGGCATCGGCGGCGAATACGCGTTCACCAGCTGGCTGTCGGGCTTCGTCGAGTACGATCATTACGACTTCGGAACGGTCGACAATACTTTTCTGCGTCCAACGGGTGCTGTTTTTGGCTTCAGTAATATCCGTGAGTCGGATGAGGTCATCAAAGCAGGTCTCAATCTGCGATGGAGCCTCGGATCGAATTTGCCGTTTGTGCAGCATTAATTGGATCTTTCTCGGCCACTGTGCGCCCGGCTCATGTAGCCGTGAGCGTCAACGAAGTAGCCGTCTACAAAAATTAGACTCGAACACGATCAGCTTGTTCATACGATCGATCCTTGGGCTTCTCTGGCTGGCTTGAGATTGCAGGGATATTCCAATCCTGCACGGTCCGCTCCGGGTCACTCGCGACTGAGGCGAGCCAGCATCAGGTCCGGCGATGTCTGCTATGTGCTCGAAAGCGACCGACAACCGTCGCAGGGTCGCATGTCGTGAGGGCCAGCTCCGGACATGGTGCAATGCAGGTTGGCCAGCTCAGTGCTGTCGGTTGCACGGCGCATTTAAAAGTCAATTTTGATTATGATACGATCGGGCGTTCTGTTACGACGAGTGGTAATCGGGGAACCGCGCGGCGAAGCTCAGCGTCGCCGTTCCCCAAGCAGCAAGCAAAATGGTCCTTGGCCGGCTAGTTTGCACCGGAAGGTCCCGGATATGCCTCATTCAGTTTCTGAAGCTCCTCCGGATTAAGTGTCAGTGAGAGCGCCACAGCGTTCTCCTTAACGTGCGCCGGCACACCCGATTCCGGAATTGCGATAACATTGCCGTTACGAATCACCCAGGCCAGCGCAACCGCCGCCGCCGAGCAACCGTGTGCGGCGCCGATCTGCACCAGCGTGCGGTCGCGTATCACCAGGTTATTGTCGCCGCCGAGTGGAGAGTACGCCATCACCGGCATGTCGTGCTGCTTGCACCATGCCAGAAGGTCATGCTCAATGTTGCGATTGCTGAGACTATAAGGGACTTGATTGGTTGCGCAGCGATCACCGTCTGGGACACGGAAGAGAGCTTCCATCTGGCTAGTGTTGAAGTTGGATACGCCCCACGCTCGGATTTTCCCCGCCGCGCGTAGCTTTTCGAAGCCCGCTACAACGCCGGAGAATTGGGAGTTGGGGACTGGCCAGTGCAGCAAATAGAGATCGAGATAATCGGTGCCAAGACGACGGAGGCTAGCCTCGCATGCACGCGCCATGCCGTCTCCCGGCACTTCGCCGGCCTCCACTTTCGAAACCAGGAATACGCGCTCACGCCGATCGGCAATCACGTGGCTTATCAATTCCTCCGAGCGGCCGTTTCCGTAGTTTCCTGACGTGTCGATCAACATCATGCCGAGCGAAATGCCTGTGCGCAGCGCCTCTTCTTCAAGAGCTGCCGGATGTCTGCCCTGTCCGAGATGCCAGGAGCCCTGACCGACAGCCGGGACAATGGTGCCGTTCGGCAACTTCACGGTGCGCGGTGGAGCGTCAGCAGCAAGAACTGATGCGCCTGAAAACGCTTCAATCACTGCGCCAGCGGCGGGAAGCGCCAAACCGATTGCCGCGCAAACTGCATTAAACTGCCGCCGGCTGAGCAAGTGCTTGTCCATCTCTCGATCGCTGTCAGCGTCTCGCCGTTTAAGATTTGGTCTGTGGCGCAGCAAACGCCTGAAATAACTGGAACAGAGAGCCTATGCCGCGCCCACAGCATGTCAATGTCCGATAATGGAATGGTGCGGCCGTGCTGCTGCCCGGCCAGCGATCGAAGCTGGCAAGGGGCGCCAAAGACATGGCGCACGCCATGTCTCAAACTCAAACGCCGCGATCGCGACAGTCGACGTCGATATTGGACATCGGCGCGAGAGCTTACGCCTTTCCGGTGTCACGTGGTCGACCCATCAGCAATGGCTGAAACAGCACCGCGGCGAACATGGTACAGGCGAGCGTGAGGGCCATCAGCTTCCCCATGCTGGATGTACCGGGATGACTTGACAGCCATAGGCTGCCGAAAGCCGTTGCGGTTGTCATCGCGCTAAAAATCACGGCGCGCGTCAGGCTCGACTGCAAAAGCCCCGTTTGGCCGGCGCGCCACGCCATGATGTAATAAATCTTGAACGCCACGCCGACACCGAGCAATACGGGCAAGGCAATGATATTGGCGAAGTTGAGCTGGAGTCCGATTGCCACGCAGATTTCCAATGTCACTGCGCCGGCCAGCAGCAACGGGACCAGCGTCAGCAGCACGTCTCCGAAGCGCCGTAGTGCGATCCACAGCAGGATGGTGATCGATATAACCGCCATTACTCCTGCCTGTATAAAGGCGGTAACAACGGAGCGGCCAGCCTCAAGGATAGCAATCGGCCCGCCGCTTGCCGTCGGCTCCACGGCCTGCACAACACGGGCGAATCGGCGCAGCACCTCATTGTCGTTGGGATCACCTTTGGGATAAACCTGCACGCGCGCTCGGCCGTCGTCCTTCATCCATTCTTGGCCGAACTCTCGCGGAATAGTTTGGTCGGTAATCTGAGTCGCCTGTAAAAGATTGCGTAGATCATCGAATGCCGATTGAAGCGGAGCGATGAAGACTTTTTCGGCCCGCGCGCGCAGCGCTGCATCAGCGTTGGCTAGCTGTGACAGTGACTTGGCGAGGCGGCGCGCGGCATCGGCTCCGGCGGTAGTCCGGTCTCCCGCAACGGTGGCCAGCGTGGCCGCTAGGCGCTCAAGTGCCGTGACTGTTTCCTGATCGGATGGTGCTGACTTAGGCGGCAGTTGAAGGGCGGGGACGAGCGTCTCGGCAGTTTGTTGAATGAGCTCAAGCTTTGCCGGCTGGTCATCGGGAATGAAGGTCTTAAGAGTTATTACGCGGGAGACTTCCGGCAGCTTTGACAGTCTTTCACTCATCCGGTTGGCAGCCGTGAGCGATGGGGCGAGTACGTCGATCGAGCTGGCGCCAGTCGCGGGATCGCTGCGTAAATCGAGATAGGTGGCGATTGATTCAACTTTCGAGCTGCGCAGGTTCATCGGGTTAAAGTCAAAGCGTAGATGAAACAGCAGTGGCAGGCCTCCGAGTACAATAATGATTGTGGCGATGATGATCGGGATCCGATGCCGTTCAGTAAAAGAATCGATTGGCGCGAGCACGCTAAACCCGATCGGCTCCGGCTCACCCGGCGGCTTGAGCAGGGAAAGTAAGGCCGGTAATAGCGTGATGCTACCGAGGTACGCCACGATCATGCCTACACCGGCGATCTCGCCCAGCTCGGAAAATCCGCCATAGGCGGTCGGCAGGAACGAGAAAAAGCCTACCGCGGTTGCGGCGGCGGCAAGCGTGAGTGGGGCCCCAACATCTCTGGCCGTCCTCACCAGATCAATTCGGAGATCGTCGAGCTCGTAGCGTTCGGCGCGATAACGCACGCTGTATTGAATTCCGAAATCAACCCCGATGCCAACGAAGAGCACCGCAAAGGCGATTGAAATGGGATTAAATGCGGTAACGAGCCACAGTCCAAGCGCGGCAGTGGCGGTAAGACCTACAAAGATGGTGATCACCACCGCGACGATAATCCGGGGCGATTTCAATGCGAGCCACAAGATGAGCAGAACCATGGCAACAGTTGCGATCGTATTCGGCACCAAGCCCTCGGTGAGCGTCGCAAATTCCTCGTCCTCGATTGGCACGAGCCCAGTCAGCCGCACACGCGCGCTATCATGAGCCGCAAGATCAAGATCGGCGCTAGCCTGTCTTATGGCCTGCGTTGCCTTCGAACCGGGCGTCAGGGAGGTAAAATCGAGTATCGGGCGGATTTGTATAAAGCGCCGCAAGTCTCCAGGTTGAGGGGGCTCGCCCCGCATCAGTTCGCGCCACGAAAAGGCAGCAAAGCGGCCGGCCAGTACCTGATCGATGGTAGTAGCAGCCATAGTCAACGGATGTACGAGGTCGTCGAGGCTAATTAGATTAACTGAGACGCCGGTCAGGACTAGGGACAGGACCCGGGCCAGACCGCGCAAGGTCTGATCCGGTACCAGAGTCTGGATGAGAGGCTGCGCTTGAATGAGCGCATCGGTCGTGCGGGCGAGATCCTCGGTCGGCAGGAATAATAATCCGTTGCGGACAAAGAGCGGGCTTGATTGCGGATCCTCGACGGATTCAAACAGGTCCTTACGCTTTGATAATTCCTGCACTAGTGCCGAACTTGCGCTTGTCGCGAGTTCTGAAGTTGGTGCGTCGATTACGGCGGTAATGGCGTGCTGGGGAAATGCCCGAGAAAACGCCAGTTCCTGCTTGCGCCAGGGCAGATCGGGCGAAATGAGCTTGTTAATGTCGGTGTCAATTCTGAAATTCCGGGCGACGTAAGTGCCGGCCGTGATCGCCAGCAGTCCGGCGAGCACGACGATGATCCATGCGTGTCGTGTGCAGAAATCGTCAAGGCGAGCGAGCAGGGAACTCAGCGTCAGTATGTCTTGGCTCTGATTGGACCGAGGCGCGCGAGCGAAGCGGTTCTTCTTCCAATTGGATGGCCACTCTAACAAGCTAACGCCTCGTCGAAGCAAATTTGATATGCGAAGGCGGCCCCGGCACTCGGATCGTCATAAACACCGATGCGCCGGACCGTTCGTTGACTTATGTCAAAGGCAAAGACCTAGTCGAACAGCACTGTGCCAAGCGCAAAATGCTGAGGTGTCAAGGTTGGTCTTAATGACAACGCAGTCAGCATCCAGAGGTGGCGAAACTTATGTCGTCGTGGGTGACAAGATTGGCTGCAACCAGCCGCCAATCTATTCAAGCGCCTTCACCGAACTAGCGGACGCCCTGGGCCAAAGGCATCCCCTGTTTCCGCCACACTCGAAAGCCCTTCAAATGGACCAAATCTGCCGACCAAATCCTGGCTTCAGTTAAACGCTTCCGCCACAACGCGCGCAGACATTATGCGGCGAGCTTTAGATTCGCGTGACTAGGTTTAAAGGCCTGTCTCAGCTTCAGCTGTCCCCGCACCCCAAGTCGGATGCTTCCGACTTCAGTCACTTAGTATTGCCGAACTCGGGAACACCCGTGTTCGGCGCGGAGAGGTGACGCACTCACATCATCAGCGCCTTGCGGGTCGCCGCCGGCCAATCCTGCAGATCGAGCCCGTGCGTGGCGAACAGCGCCAGCGCCAAGCGATCCATGCCGAAGGCGACGCAGCCGGTGTGCATGACCTGACCGGCCGTATTGCGCAGATTCCAGGTCGTGCCGAAATGGTCGCGGTGATAGTTGAAGCTCATGCATGCGGTGGGATCGGCCGCCGAGCGCAGCGGAATCAGCAGCTCGAACTTCAGCGCCTGCTCGATCTGACTCATCGCCATCAGCTTGCCGCCGCGGCCGAAGAACGCATCGCTCGCCGTGTCCAGGCGATAGGGCAATCCCAATTGGCCGGCGAGGTCTTCTGCGCGCGCCATCCAGCGGCGGCGGAAATCGTCGATCTGCTCAGGCGTGCCGACGCAAACATATTCGCGCATGCGGAACGACTGCAGGCGATCGAGGTCGCGCGACGGCTCCCGGCGGAAGCAGTCGCTGGCGACATCGAACTTGAGGCCTTCGGCCGGCACCTCGCCGCGGCTCGCGACCAGCGGATAGACCGGATAACAGGCTGCAGGCGTCAGCACGAGATCGGCGGCGGATAAGTTAGGCGTCCAATCTCCACCCGCATCGAAAGTCTCGACGGCGCCCCGCACGTCGGCTTCGGCGCCGCTGAGGCAGCATACGCAGCCGAGGAAGTGCGGGAAGCTCTTGAGGTATCCCGATTTCTCCAATTGCCGGCGGCTCATCACCGGCGGAAATCTCAAAACTTCCGTCCCCGGCTCGCGCTGTCGCGAAATGAATGCGGTCAGCGAGTCGACAACGTTTTCGTAGACCGCCGTGCGCGCGTAGATGCCATCGATCCCTGACGGCAGCAACAGCGCCTCGGCGATCGCATCGAGCGAGCGGGTCGAGGTTTTCGGCTCCTTGAATGCCAGGTTCATGGAATGACGCCTCATTTTTCCGGACAATTTTCTTGGCGCTGTTCAGTCGCGCAGCGAGGCCGGGGCGCCGGTCAAGAGCGACGCCGTGGCGACATTGGCGAGGATGCGATCATTGCTGATCATGACCGGTGCCGAAAGAATATCCCGCAGATGCCGGCCGATGCTGAACTCGCCGTCATTGCGATAGCCGGCGATTCCGCAGGCCTGCATTGCGCTCATGACGGTCGCTACCGCAAGCTCGGAGGCATTGACCTTGTGCAGGTTCATGGCGGTCTGAAAATCGATCGAGTCGAGCGCATTTGGATTGTCGGCCGCCTGTTCGAAGCGCCGCAACGCGCCGCCAACCAGACCGCGCAATTTTTGCAGCGACGCGGTGGCGCGCGTGAGATGCGGCGCTCCTGGCGGCAGCGCGCCGTCGGCGCGTTGCCTCGCCTTGCGCACGAAGGCGCGGGCCCGATCGGTGGCGGCGGCGGCGATGCCGGCCCAGGCGCCGCTCCAGAGCAGGTGCGCCACTGGCATCATGGTTCGGGTGTGAATCTGGTCGTAGCTCACCGGCAGGATCTGCTCGCTCGCGGCAGCGGCAATCAGCTTGAAACCAGCGCTGCAGGTTCCGCGCATGCCGAGCGCATCCCAGCCGAGTTGCCGCTCGAGCGTGTAGTCCTGTTTCAGAAAAACGACGAGAACCTGGTCGGAGCTCGCCGCGTCGGCAGAACGCCGCGCCGTGGTCACAATTGCGTCGGCGGCTTCGCCGTAAGAGATCACCGTGGCGCATCTTTGCAGCGCGATGCGCGCGTCGTTCCGCTCGATCGGGGCCGCGCTGTTGCGTACGTCACCGCCGCGTTCGCCCTCGGTGGTCGAGGACGCCAGCAGCATCTGCTCGCTAGCGAGCCGGCGCAGCAAACGCTGATGCCAGGCGCTGCCGGCGCCATGCCGGGTAACGCAAGCAATCTTGGTCTGGTGCATCGCGTAAATCATCGCCGTCGAGGCACAGGCGCGGCCAAGCGCATAACAAACATCGGCGACATCGGAGATGCCGGCGCCCTCGCCGCCGAACTCGCGCGGCACCGCGATGCTCATGAGACGCGCGGCGCGCGCAGCGGCGATCGCCTCGGCCGGAAAGCGCGACTCGTTGTCGACGGATGCGGCATGCTGCGCGGCAACCGCCGCAACCGTCTCGGCGCGGGATGCGAGAGTTTGCGCGTCCGCCGTAACGCCAGGGTCCGTTGCGATCTGCAAGCTTCGCGCCGGGTCCGTGGAGGTTGCAACGCTTTGCAACTTCACAGTTCGCAGTTTGATGGATGCGCTCATCATCGCCTCATGCGGCATCTGGGTTCGACCGCGATCACTGTCGCCCAAGAGGTACTGCGAAACTTCCAATTCCTCGTGGCATTGATGGGGAATTGCCGCGCTTCTTTCGTATAAAGGTTACCAATCGCAAACGCTTCGCATGATATTCAGTTACATGCGGTTAAGAGATGCCCGCTACTCATAAGAGATGACCGCTACTCAAGAGAAAATCTGCTGCTGAATCGAGCAGGCGCCGGGATTTGGAGACCATTCACCATGCTTGATCGCACCGATACTTGCTCGACCGAGCGGGTGGCGCGGCTTGTGCGCCAGCTTTTGGCCAAGCGCGCGATCGAACGTCCGGTCGGCGCCGACGATGACCTCGCCGCCAGCGGCCTATCCTCGCTCGACATCGTTAACCTCATGCTCGCCGTCGAGGCCGAGTTCGATATCAAAATCCCCGACCGGGAGATGACGCCGGCGAACTTCCGTTCGATCGCGCAGATCGCCAGGCTCGTGCGCGCATCATGCGAATAGCCGGCGGTGAGCGGCTAACGATTCGAAACGTCATGGCATACCGACAGTCCGGCCCGAAGCGACCGGCCCGGTGACAGGCTCGGCGAAGTCATCCAGGGGATTGCTTCACGCCTCGCCACATACGGCAAATTCGCTGTTACTGCGGTCGGTCACCAGCATGGCGCCCGGATAATGGGTGATGCAGAACTCCGGGTGCGCCACCGCGATCACCGATTGCGGAGTTACGCCGCAGGCCCAAAACACCGGGATTTCGTCGTCGCCAATCGGCACCGCATCGCCGTAATCGGGTGCGGCGAGATCGGCGATGCCGATCAGCTCCGGCTTGCCGATATGCACGGGCGCGCCGTGCACCAAAGGATATCGGCTGGTGATTTCGATGGCGCGGATGGCGTCGGCGGGCTTCAGTGGCCGCATGGAAACGACCAGAGGCCCGTGGAACGGGCCCGCCGGCACCGTCGCCACCGATGTGCGGTACATCGGCACGTTGCAATTGCGGGTGATGTGGCGAATCTCGATGCCGGCCTCGAGCAACGCCTGCTCGAAGGAGAATGAGCACCCGATAGCGAAGGTGACGAGATCGTCTCGCCACCATCTCAGAAGATCCGTCGGCTGGTCGATGAGCCTGCCATCACGCCACACCCGGTAGCGCGGCAGATCGGTGCGGATATCGAGGTCTTCGCCCAATTTCGGGATCCGCCAGTCGCCCGGCGCCGCGACGCCGATGAGCGGACATGGTTTCGGATTGAGTTGACAAAAGCGCAGAAAATCATCGGCCAGCGGCTGCGGCAGGATGGCAAGATTGGCTTGCACGAAACCGGGCGCGACGCCGGATGTCGGTCCCACATGCTCACCGCGACGGATCGCGAGGCGCGCGGCGAGACCGCTCGTCGGGGCCTCGGCAACTCCGCCCTGCATTGTGGCCGTCGCCATGGCGCTGTCCTGCCCGGTTAGCCAAGCCCTGAGGCTGGTTGCCTCTTTTATCATCAAAAAGCGAGGCAGCCTATCGCCGGCACTATCCCACACGCGGCGTGAACGCTGCCGCCCGCGGCCTGGCCGCGTGAAATCAGTTGAAACTCCGATCAAGATCGCGTTTGCTTGCAGCGGGAATCCGTTGGCCACTTCAGGGAGGGAGTGACCATGCGTCACCCTATCCGCCATCATGCCTGTTCTCTCACCCTTCTTCTCGCAGCCGGGTTGTCGTTCGGCCTGCCGCTGATGACGGCAGGCGGCGCACAAGCCGAAGAGCCAGCGCCGGTGAAGATCGGCTTCGTGACCTTCCTCACCGGACCGGCCGCTGCGCCGTTCGGCATTCCGGATCACAACGCCGCGGAGGTGCTGGTTGATCAGCTCAATGCCGGAACGGTCCCGGCACCCTACAACCGGATTGGCCTCGGCGGCGCCAAGATCGATGCCAAGTTCATCGACGAAGCCGGCTCTGCCGCGGACGTCGTCACCCAATTTCGCAATCTGGTCGAGCGCGATCACGTCGATGTCGTCGTCGGTTACGTCTCGTCAGGCAATTGCCTGGCGATCGCCCCGGTGGCGGACGAATTGAAGGAAATCACCGTCCTCGACATCTGCGGTACCACCCGCGTTTTCGAGGAAAAGCCGCGCCATTACGTGTTCCGCGTCAATCCGCACGCCACCATGGACAATGTCGCGGCGGCCAAATACGTGCTCGATAAATTCAAGGACATCTCGGTCTATTCCGGCATCAATCAGAATTACGCCTGGGGCCAGGATTCCTGGCGCGATTTTCGTCTGGCGATGAAGGACCTCGACCCCAAGGCAACCGTCGACAAGGAGCTGTTTCCCAAGGTTTTCGCCGGCGAATATGGCGCCGAGATTTCCACGCTGCTGACCTCGAATGCACAGTTCATCCATTCGAGCTTCTACGATGGCGATCTCGAGACCTTCATGTACCAAGCCGCTGCGCGCGGACTGCCGCAGCGTATCCCCTTCGTTTTGACGGCAGGCGAAACCTCGCTCTATCGGCTGGGGCCCAAACTTCCCGACGGCGCGATCATTGGAGCGCGCGGGCCGCACTCGTTCTTCGCCCATGACAGCGCGTTGAATACCTGGTTCCAGAAGATCTACGTCGACCGCTTCCACGAGCAGCCGGTCTATCCCTCTTACGATTTCGCGCAGTCGCTGTTCGGCCTGAAGACGGCGTGGGAAAAAGCGCAGGCCAACAAAGGCGGCGGGCGGCCGACCACGGAAGAAGTGATCGCCGCGTTCGAGGGCATCTCGTTTCCGACACCGAGCACGACGGTACATATGGCGCTCGGCAACGGCCACCAGGGCATCACCGACATGGCCATCGGCACCTATAAGTTCGACAAGGCGGCAAACAAGCCGACGGTAGTCGATATCGTTCGTTACCCCGCCGAATGCGTCAATCCGCCGGCGAGCGTCGATTCAATCGCCTGGCTCGAAGGCGGCATGAAAGGCGCCAAGTGCGATTGATCTTCTTGCCCTCCCTGCTTGTGGGGGAGGTCGCCGAGCGGAGCGAGGCCGGGAGCGGGTCGCCGTCGTGCTGACCGTCTTTGCCATCGTGACCGACGGGCTGGTCTACGCCGCCTATCTGTTCCTCGTCGCTGTCGGTCTCACCTTGATCTTCGGCGTGATGAAAATCCTCAACGTCACCCACGGCTCGTTCTACGCGTTCGGCGCCTACGGCGCCGCCATCGCGGTCGGCGTCTACTTCGACCGCGGCTTTCCGGCTGCCGGCGGCTTCCTGCTCATGGTCGTCGTCGCCATGGCGATCGGTCTCGTGCTCGGCCTCGTTCTCGAGCGCGGCCTGCTCCGCCTCGTCTACGGCAAGGACGAAGTCGTGGTCGTGCTCGTGACTTATGCGGCCTTTCTCATCCTCGAGGATGTGATCCAGCTGATCTGGGGCGCCAACTCCTATGCGCTGTATCAGCCGCTCGGTGTCGCCGGAACGGTCGACGTCGGGCCGCTCGTACTCTCGGGTTATGACATCGGCCTGGTCGCCTTCGCCGGGTTGCTCGCGGTGACCGCAAGCTTCGCGCTCAAACGCACCCGCTGGGGCCGCCTGCTCACAGTCGTGATCTTCGATCGCGAGCTCGCCGCCGCCTTCGGCATCAACGTCGCCCTCGTCTACACCATCACTTTCGTGATCGGCGCCATGCTGGGCGCACTCGGCGGCGCGGTGATGGCGCCGAAAATTGCGGTGACGCTCGGCATCGGCGTCGAGGTAATCGTACTTGCCTTCGCGGTGGTGGCGATCGGCGGCATGGGCTCGGTCGAGGGCGCCTTGCTCGGCGCGCTGATCGTCGGCGAGTGCCGGGCCGCGGCCGTGCACTTGGCGCCGCAGATCGAGCTGTTCGTCATCTATGCGGTGATGGCGCTGGTGCTGGTATTACGGCCGCAGGGCCTGTTCACCCGCGCGCAGCCGCGAAAGATCTGACACATGGCGCCGCGCTCGCTCGCCCTCGGCACGCTGGTCTTCCTCCTCGTCGCGGCGATGGCGCCGACGCTGCCGGTCTGGCTGGTTTCGCTCGCCACCATCGCGTTGGCCAATGCGCTGGTGGTGCTCGGGCTGATCATCCTGTGGCGGGCTGGGCTGGTGCCGTTCGGACAAGCGCTGTTCTACGCCGTCGGCGCCTATGCGGTGGCGCTGATGACCCGCTACAGCGGCCTGCGCGACGTTCTGCTGCTGATCACCGCCGCCGCGGCACTGTCCTGTCTCACCGCCTTCCTCGCCGGCTTTCTGCTCGCGCGCTACCGCGAAATCTTCTTCGCCATGCTCAGCCTCGCCATGTCGATGATTCTTTACGGCGTCTTGGTAAAGACCGAGACGCTCGGCTCGACCGACGGGTTCGGCGTCGAACAGCCGACCTATATCGGCTACGCGCCGCAGGGCCGGATGCATTTGTTGATGTTGTTCTGGCTGGTGCTGGCATTCTGCGCCGTCTCGGCGTTGCTGGTGTCACTGTATTTTCGCTCCGTTGCCGGAGCGCTCGCGGTGCCGGTGCGCGACAGCGAGATTCGCCTGGAATTCCTCGGCATCTCGGTCAACCGGCTTATTCACCTCAACCTCGTCATCGCCGGCACGCTGGCCGGTATCGGCGGCGCCTTGGCGGCGCTCTCGATCGAGCATGTCGATCCGAACATGGCGTACTGGACGACCTCCGGGGGCTTCGTTTTCGTGACGGTTCTCGCCGGCGCCGGCTCGGTCGCTGCGGCCTTTGTCGGCTCCTTCATGTTCGAGCTTTTGAAATCCATCGCTTACGACATCCTGCCCGGCACCTGGCAGATATTTCTCGGCGCGACGCTGCTCTTCACCATCCTGTTCCTGCCGGAGGGCATCGGCTCGCTGTTCGTCAGGCTCCGGCACCGACGCAAACGCGAAGCCATGAGGACGACGCCATGAGCACGAGGCCATGAGCGCGATCCTCGCCGTCCGCGACCTGGAAAAGACGTTCGGCTCGCTCGTTGCGGCGCACGGCATCAACGTCGCGGTGCCGCCGCTGCAGATTGTCGGCATCATCGGCGCCAACGGCGCCGGTAAAACCACCTTCGTCAACATGATCACCGGCCATCTGCGGCCGAGCAAGGGTGCGATCTACTTCGACGGCCGCGACATCACCGGCCGCCCGTCGCGCGAGATCACCCGGCTCGGCATCGCCCGCTCTTTTCAGGTGCCGCAGGTTTTCGCTTCGTTGACCGTGTTCGAGAACATGTGCATTGCGACCGCGGTCGCGCACGCTGCCGGCGGGCTATTGGCGCAGGCCCTGACGCCGCTGCATTCGCCGGACACCGTGGCCGAGGCGGAAGTTGCGCTCGAGCTGTTTCGCATCGGCAGTTACCGCCAAGCGCCGGCAGCGACGCTGCCGCAGGGCGTCCGCAAGCTCCTCGACATCGCCATGGCGGTGGCCGGCGCGCCGCGCGTGCTGCTGCTCGACGAGCCGACCAGCGGCATCTCGATCGAAGAGAAATTCGGACTGATGGATGTGGTGATGGCGGCGCTGAAGAACCGCCGGATCACGGTGCTGTTCGTCGAGCACGACATGGACATCGTCGAGCGTTACGCCGACCGCGTGCTCGCCTTCTACGACGGCGCGGTGATCGCCGACGGGCCGCCGATAGCGACGCTGGAAAATCCGCGCATTCAGGAGCTGATCAGCGGCCCGAAACTCAACGTCGCGGCGGCGGGCTCGCGTCATGCTTAGTATCGCCAATCTCAGCGTCTCGATCGGCCCCGTCGCCATTATCCGCGACGTGTCGCTCAGGCTCGATGCCGGCGAGATGTGCGGGCTCATTGGCCGCAACGGCGCCGGCAAGTCCACGCTGATGCGCGCCCTGATGGGGGCGTTGCCGGCGGGCGGCACGGCCGAGCTCGCCGGCATCGATCTGCTGCGGCTGCCGCCGCATGGTCGGGTCGCTCAGGGCATCGGCTATATGCCCGAGGATCGCCGGCTCGTTCCCGAGTTCACGGTGGAACAGAACATTCGCCTGCCGAGCTGGGCGGCAAAAATCTCCGGCGTCGAGGAGCGGCTCGACTGGATCTTCACCATGATGCCGGAAGTAGCGCGGCTTCGCGATCGACGCGCCCTTGAACTATCCGGCGGCCAGCAGAAAATGGTGGCGCTGGCGCGCGCGCTGATGGCCGGCCGGCACATGCTGCTGCTCGACGAGCCGTTTGAGGGTCTCGCCCCGGCGTTGGCCCGGCGGCTCGGCGAAGTTCTGGCGAGCCTCAAGGCGCAAGCGGTTTCGGTGTTGATCGCGGAATCGAACGAGGTCCATATCGCCGACCTCCTGGCGCGCGCCTACCGCATCGAGCGCGGCGCGGTGCGGCGGGTCTGAGTTGGCGTCATTGCGAGCGCCCTTAATGACGCAGCCGGCGTTGGTTGCGTATCGGGCTCGCTGGTCCGGAGCTTTATTTCCGCAGCTTCCCCCAATAGTTTAGCGCCATGACCGGCGCATCCGACTCGGCGGCCGAAACGATTTCGCGCCGCGGCAGCACCGCGGAAGTCTTCGCCGTGTTTCTCCGGCTCGGGTTCACCAGCTTCGGCGGCCCGATCGCGCATCTCGGCTATTTCCACGAGGAATTCGTGGTGCGCCGGCGCTGGCTCGACGAGAAGACCTATGTCGACCTCGTGGCGCTGTCGCAATTTCTGCCCGGACCGGCGAGCAGCAAGGTCGGCATCGCCATCGGGTTATCGCGCGCCGGCTATCCCGGTGCGCTCGCGGCGTGGAGCGGCTTCACGCTGCCCTCGGCGATCGCGCTCGTTTTGTTCGGCTACGGCGTCGCCTCGCTCGGCGATGCGCTGCACAGCGGCTGGCTGCACGGGCTGATGATCGCCGCGGTGGCGGTGGTGGCGCAGGCCGTGCTGTCGATGATCCGCGCGCTGGCGCCCGATCGTGCCCGCGCCACGCTTGCCGTCGTGGCGACCGTCATGGTGCTGGCGCTGCCGCCGTCTTGGGGGCAATTTGCCGCCATCGTCTTCGGTGGCGTTGTCGGCCTCCTGTTGCTGCGCGCGCCGGTGCCCGACGAACATCCGAGCCTGCCGCACCCGGTCAGCCGTACCGCCGCAACCGCCGCGATCATTCTGTTTTTTGCGCTGCTGATCGGCTTGCCGCTTCTCACTGCCGCCCTGCCCAGTCATGCTTTGCAATTGTTCGACGCGTTCTATCGCGCCGGCTCGCTGGTGTTCGGCGGCGGTCACGTGGTGCTGCCGCTGCTGCAAGCCTCCGTGGTGCCGCCCGGCTGGGTCGGCAATGACGCTTTCCTCGCCGGCTACGGCGCGGCACAGGCGGTGCCGGGACCGCTGTTCACATTCTCGGCCTATCTTGGAACCGTCATGCATCCGCCGCCGAACGGATGGGCGGGAGCGATCCTTTGCCTGGTCGCCATGTTCCTCCCCGCCTTTCTCTTGGTCATCGGTCCGCTGCCGTTCTGGGACGAATTGCGCCGGCGGTCGTGGGCGCAGGCGATGCTGCGCGGGGTCAACGCCGCCGTGGTCGGGTTGTTGCTCGCCGCGCTCTACCGTCCGGTCTGGACCTCGGCGATCAGCAGTGCCGGCGATTTCGCGCTCGGCGCCGCCGCCTTCCTGCTGCTGTTCATGTGGAAGACGCCGCCCTGGCTGGTGGTCGCGTTCTGCGCCGTCGGCGGTGAAGCGCTGGCGCTGATCCCATTCGGACGGTGAGCCGTCCGCACACGCGTCCGATCAAACATTGCACCGCCGCGGCGACAGGCTGACACCAGCACCGTCGCCGCGGCATCAGCAAATTGGCGATCAAATAGACGTGCTCACCAAGTCACGGACACGATGGACGGTCGTAGCCGAGGAACAGGGTATGATGGTCAAACATCGTACTCGAGCCGTCGAAGCCGTAGGTGCCGATGTAGCTCGACGGGTTGTTGTAATTGCCGACCACGGCGATGGTCGTCGCGCATCCGGATACCGGGGTGCGCTGGCCGTGGATGACCAGGCCAGTGCCCAAGCTTCCGCCAGTCACTGTCCAAGGCGCCTGGCAAATCGAGCCGGTGATCGTTCCGCCGGTGATCGGGTAAGGATAGACGTCGGCGTTTATTGTCATATTGAAGTTGAACACCGTGCTGCCAAGGGCAGCTGAAGACACGCCGTGGCGGGCGAAACCGTCAGGGCCATCGGAGCGGCCCTGTCGGCTCCGACGCGGCCGCTCGAGTCAGGCCCCTGCTGGGCGCTTACGGCGCTCGGCGCAGCAAGCCCCAACGCAGCCGCGAGCAGAAGAACAGATGTTATTTTCGTCATGTCACGCCTCCCTCTCATCCGTTTTGGCCGGTTTTTGCGCGGCCCAGCCGGCTTTCTTGCCGGTTGCCGAGCAGGCTATCCGCAGGGGGGACGACCTCCCTTGTCCGGTAGCAGCAATGTGAATTTACACTACATAGTTGTAAAATGCAATTAGCAGACGTTAAAAATTATAATTACACGTTTAAATAGTTACAAACGCAACCAGGGCTGGCCGGCAATCGTTGCGGCAAGCGTCTTATTGCTTCGATTGAATCGCACGCCCGATCAGGTCCGGCGTCACCCGGCGTCTCATTGGGGTACCGCCGCCTTCGTGCTGCTGTTCATGTGGACGACGCCGGCCAGGCTGATGGTCGCCTTTTGCGCCATCGGCGGCGAGGCGCCTAGGCTCGATCGGTGAGATCAAATCTCCGGCGCCGGACCGCACCATCCGGGAAGGTATTCGGCGTCCCTGCTCTTGGCCAATCGCAACGCTTTGGCGATGGCGCGGTCGAAGTCGTGCTCGACCATGCTGCGCTTGATGCGCCGGCGCAGGAAGGCTGCCCAGAGAAATTCGCTGAACAGTGTCGTGTCCTTGGCGAAGCCGCCGGCGCGCCGCAACTCGCCGGAGAGCGAACGGTACGGATCGTCGACAAGATCGCTCACCGATTTGGGAATGTCGCGGTAAGGATGGCGGCGCCCCTTGGCGTCGAACGGATGCATCAAATTGCGGTTGTCCATGACGATCCAAAACTCATCGCGCTCGAGTTGGCTCAGATCGATAACGACCGTCACCGCAACTTTCCTGACGCCTTCGTCATGAAGGGCGCGCGCGAGGTGATGATGATCGATGATGTAGTGCCGGCGCTTCGGGCCGAGGACGACCGGAATCAAGTGCTTGCCAAGAAATTCTGCACCCTCTTTCGCCGCGGTCTCGCGCCAGCGCTTGCGTTTGATCAGAACCTCGCGCATGCCGACGGTAATCTGGGTCGGATGCAGATCGGCAATCGTGATCGTCGTGAGAACGGGTTCGCGAACAATGGTCATGTCAATTCGACGACGCGCTGACTGCGTTGCTCAACTTCTCGAACAGGCCGGCGATGTCGTTGCGGATCGTCGCCAGCTTGGCAAATTGCTCGGTGAGGCTGGAAACGCGCTTTTCCAGTTCCCGCTTGGTCTCGGTGAACCTTTGTACGCGCGCGGCGAGGCTGCCGTCGTCGTCCTCTTCAATCTGCCTGATCCTGGCGATGAGCCGGTGGCGAATGTCCTTCAGCTCCTCGATGAGGTTAGCCACGCCGCCGTCTGCGGCTTCGAGCGGAAGGAGCCGCGATTGCAGATCGCCGAGCTTGATCTTCATCTGCGCGAATGCGACGGCTTTACGCTCGATCTCATCGAGCTGGGATTGCGTCGCCTCGATGAAGGCCGCGAGCACCGCGACGCGGGCATCGACATCCTGTGCTTCGGCCTGGCCGGCCGCGGCCGGCAACGCATCGCGCGCTGTAGGGAATCCGATAGCGCCGCCGCCCTCCTCTTCGCTCGCGACCGAGAGCACGTCGAGCGCCCGATCAAAGTTGGCGAACAGCGCGGTAATGTCGGTGCGCAGCCTGCCCAGCTTGGCGAACTGAGCATTGAGCTGCGACAAGCGATCATCGAGCTGCCGGCCATCGTCGGCAAACATTTGCACGCGCTCCGCGAGCGGTCCTTGCGGCGTCCGCTCCAGCGCGCCGATTTCCTCATTGAGCCGGTCGCCCATCGTGCTCAACTCCTCGACGCGCCCGACGACGCCATCTTCCACCGCCGCGAACGGAGCCAGTCGGGCTTGCAGTTCGGCACAATCCTCCTTCAAGCCGGAGATGACCTTCAATGCGCGTTCGATGTCGTCGCAGCGCTGATGGCTCCGCCTGACGAAGTCCGTCATGTTCTTGAGGCCGGCGTCGATCACGACGGCATCGTCCGCGCCAGCGACCTCGGCAAGCGCCCGTTCGATATCGTTCTGCCGGGTTCCGAGTTCCATGAAGAGCTGCTCGATCGACCGCCTTTTCTCCAAGACCGGGGCGAGTCGCTTCTGCAATGCCTGCTGTTGGGCGCGAAGTTGCTCGACGCGGGCGGCGAGGTCGCCGGCTTCGCTGCGGCTCTGCTGGATCTGCGCGAAGCGCTCGGCCTCGGTGAGCCGCTGCTGCATGGTGACGATGGCGTCTTCCGGATCGGTGCGGACCAGATGGTGCACCGCCGCCTCGGCATCGGTCTGCGGCTTCGCCAGGGCTTTGACGCCCTCACGCACGCCGCCCAGCCGCAACTCGAGTGCCTGCGCCGCTTGGCGTTGCCGCACCAGCGTCGCGCCCAGCCAAAGGGCGGCGGGGACGAGCATGATCGGCACCAGCACGACGATGGCCCAGGCGGCCTTGGACAAAAGCGGCTGCGACCAGAAGGCCTCCAACAAGGCGGCGGCTTCGCGCCCCTCGCCCAGCGCCAGGTATCCGATCGCCAGCACGAAGAGCGCGCTGCAAATCCCTACCACGTTGCGCACTGGAGAATACATCACCCGGCGACGCCCTCACCCGGCTTGTTTGGTACGACAGGAGCGTGTCGGGCACAAGTCCGCGCTCCCACACCGCCCGGCGCGGCCCGTGCGCCGCCGGGGCGCCCACGACACCGTAATGACCAGCCGCGTGGACAAGGGGAACAAAGCTCGCTATGGGCCGCGCCGGGCCATCGTGGCGTCGGCGACGCCGGCAAATCCGCGTGTGGTGTATGAGCAGACTCCGGCGCAACGCAACAGCTTCGCTAGTCATCGTCGCGGTCCTACTGCTCGGCGCCGGGAAGCATCCGGCGCGCGGCGCAGGGCATGCGCCGCGCGCCAAACCCGCAACCTGTCAGCATTCGGCGTTTCGCGCCGTCGTCGATGTGGGCCACACCATCGAGGTGCCAGGCGCAATCAGCGCGCGCGGCGTTGTCGAATACGCCTTCAATCTTCGGCTTGCCGATGCGGTCAAGCAAGCGCTCGTCACCGCCGGCTTCGACAGGACCGTCCGGCTCGTCACCGCCACGGCTCCACCCAAGGGCCTGATCGAGCGGGCGGCGCTGGCCAACAAGATGCACGCCGACCTGTTCATCTCCATCCATCACGATTCGGTGCCGGACTATCTGCTCGAGACCTGGCAATACGAGGAACAACAATACCAGTTCAGCGACCGGTTCCAGGGCTACGCCGTGTTCATTTCGCACGACAATGCCGATCGCGCCGGCAGCCTGCAGTTCGCCAGGCTTTTGGGCAAGGCGCTGCAAGCGCGCGGCCTGCAATATACGCCGCATTACACGCTGCCATTGATGGGCAATCGCCGCCGCGAGCTCATCGACGCCGCGGCCGGCGTCTACCGCTACGACCAGTTGATCGTGCTGCGCAATACCCGGATGCCGGCGGTGCTGCTCGAGGCCGGATCGATCGTCAACCGGCAGGAGGAGCTGGAATTGGCGAGCCCGGAACGCCGCGAGCTCATCAGCGCGGCCGTCGTGTCCGCGGTCGAGGATTTTTGCATGGCGCGGCCGCGCCGGAGCGGGCGTCGGCTCGGCAAGGGTGCGCCGCACCCTCATGCCGTGGTGCGGCCCGGCCATGCCCATTCCGCGCCTTTCCCGCGGCATCCACTCACCCGCCTCGAACGAACTTTCGCATTAAAAATTTTTTGCATCCGGGAATAAACCGCACGCCTGCTCGATCTCCTGGTCGAAAGCCACAAGGGCTTTAGGGAGACAGGGCAATGAGCGAATCCGACCGCGACGGCGGCGTCAGCCGGCGCAGGGTGCTCGAATGCATGACCTGGGCCGGCACCGGCGTGCTGTGGACCATGACCGGCGGCGTGCCGCACTCGTTGGGCATCATCGGCGAGGCGGCGGCGCAGGAGGCGCGCGGCCTGACGTTCCTGCAAATCAGCGACAGCCATATCGGCTTCGACTTCAAGACGCCGTATCCCAATTCCGTCGGCACGCTCGAGGAGGCCATCGCTAAGGTCAATGCGCTGCCGGCGAAGCCCGCCTTCATGATCCACACCGGCGACATCAGCCACTTATCGCTGGCATCGCAGTTCGACGACGCCGATCGGATCATCTCGCAGACGCGGCTCGATGTTCATTA
Source organism: Xanthobacteraceae bacterium (assembly GCA_049284935.1). Classification (GTDB taxonomy): domain Bacteria; phylum Pseudomonadota; class Alphaproteobacteria; order Rhizobiales; family Xanthobacteraceae; genus BOG-931. The sequence continues at coordinate 33,186 of JBAPYW010000007.1, read as the reverse complement.
CGTTCCCGGCGAGCATGACTTCGTCGACGCGGACCGGAAGCTCTTTCTTGAGCGCTACGGCCGCGGCACCAAGGGCGCCGGCTGGTACAGCTTCGACGCCAATGGCGTGCACTTCATCGGGCTCGTCAACGTCTTCGATCTCAGGGCCGGCGGGCTCGGCAACCTCGGCAACGAACAGCTTGAATGGCTCGAAGCCGACCTGAAAGGCCGTTCCGCTTCCACCCCCATCGTCGTGTTCGCCCACATCCCGCTGTGGACCGTGTATCCGGATTGGGGCTGGGGCACCGAGGATGGCGGTCGCGTGCTGGAATATCTCAAGCGTTTCGGTTCGGTGACCGTCCTCAACGGCCATATCCACCAGGTCATGCAGAAGGTCGAGGGCAACGTCACGTTCCACACCGCCCGCTCGACCGCGTTCCCGCAACCGGCGCCGGGCACTGCCCCTTCGCCGGGGCCGCTGAAAGCCCCCGCCGACCAGCTGCGCAGCATGCTCGGCATCGCCAGTGTCACCTTCAGGCAAGGCGAGCAGCGGCTCGCGATCGTCGACACGCCGCTGCAGGGTTGAGAAGAGCCGGGATCATGCGACGCTCAACACGCGCCACGGTTCACGCCGCCCTCGTCGCCGCTGCGCTTGGCGCAGGTGCTGCCGGGCTGTTGGCCGCCGCCGTCGTGCCGGGCTGGGCGCAGAACGCAACTAGCGCCGTCGCCATCGACAACTTCACCTTCAAGCCGCAGCAATTGACGGTGAAAGCCGGCACCAAGGTAACATGGACCAATAAGGACGACATCCCGCACGGTATCGCCTCGGCGAACAACGCATTTGGCAGATCAAAGGCGCTGGACACCGACGACAGTTACTCGTTCATCTTTGCCGCGCCGGGCACCTACCAGTACTTCTGCTACCTTCACCCGCATATGACGGGCACGATCGTGGTAGAACCGGCAGCGGGCGGCAACGCTGCGCAGTAATGCTCGATCGGCTGCGACAGCCAGCGTCGACCAAATTTTGGACGGCCGAGCGCAATGCGATGACGGGTGATGCTCATGACGAGCATAACAGTGCGCGGCGTTTTCGCGACGCCGCGCTGCCGCATCTCGACGACCTTTTCACGTTCGCGCATTACCTGATGCGCAACGTCGCCGACGCCGAGGATGCCGTGCAGGAATGCTATCTGCGGGCGTTACGTCATTTCGACAGCTATCGCGGTCCGGCGATGAAGCCATGGCTTCTGGCCATCCTGAAAAACGTCTGCAAGGCCGAGTTTGCCCGGCAAAGCGCGGCACCGGCTCCGGTCGAAGGTGACGAAGCCGAACCGACGGCAGAGCAGCCGCCGCTGTGGCAAGAGCCGCAGTCTTCGCCGGAAGCGGAGCTGCTGCGCCGATGGGATGGCGAAACGATCCGGCGGCTTCTCGCCGCGCTGCCGCAGCCGTTCCGCGAAGCCATCGTGCTGCGGGAGATCAATAACCTGAGCTATCGTGAGATCGCCGATGTCGCCGGCGTACCGGTCGGAACGGTGATGTCGCGGCTCGGCCGTGCGCGATCCCTGCTGCGCGCGGCATGGCACGCCGAGGAAGGATCGACGACATGAACTGCGCCGAATCCCAGACGCTACTGCACGCACTGATCGACGGCGAGCTCGATGCCGGGCACGCGCGTGACGTCGAGGCGCATGTGGCGACCTGCCCCGCCTGCGCCGACAAACTCAGCGCGTTCCGCACGATGCGCGAGGCGATCGCCGCCGCGAATTTGAAAGAGGCGGCGCCGGCAAGTTTGCGCAGTCGTCTCGAAGCAGCGCTGCCGCCACACGTGGTGCGCGCTGACGGCGGGCGCCAATCCTGGTCCTTCTGGCGCCCATCTTGGCGCTCATTTTTCGGCGGATTGGCGATCGGCACAGCGCTCTCGGCGGCCGTGGCGGCAAGCCTGGTCATTGCCGTCATCCGCAACGATCAACAACAAGAGACGGCAAGCGAGATCGTCTCGGCGCATCTGCGCTCGCTGCAGCCGGGCCACCTCACCGACGTCGAGACCAGCGACCAGCACACGGTCAAGCCGTGGTTCAACGGCAAGCTCGACGTGGCGCCGCCGGTCATCGACTTGACGGCGCAGGGTTTTACCCTGGTCGGCGGGCGCCTCGACTACATCAACGGCAAGCCGGCCGGCTCGATCGTTTATCGGCGTCGCCAACACGTTATCAATCTCTTCGTCATACGGCACTTAGACGCCGAACACCGCGCCGCGAAGATCGAGTCGGTGCAGGGATTCAATATTCGACATTGGACCGCCGAAGGCCTCGATTTCTGGGCCGTCAGCGACATCAACGCCGGCGAGCTTGACGAATTTGCCCGAAAATTCACAGGGGCACTCCTTCCCCGGCCTTCCTGACTGGCCTCCGCCGTCATTAAAGGCTAAACAATCCGGCGAGTCAGCGTTGCTGACCGTTTGCCACCCGCGATCGGCGGGTGGCAACCTATTTGGCACGCCCGACGTTTGCTTCCATATGGATCAGCGCACCGACAACGAGCGTCGCCAGGATGCCGCCCCGAGCCGCGAAGCGAAGTCCGCGACCGGCGAGGCGCGCAAAGCGCAGGCATGGATCGACTGGCTTGCCGCGCGACGCCGGCATGTGCTCGTCATCGCCGCGCTGATCATCATTGCGATCGTCGCCACCGTGGTCTGGTGGATCAACACCAGCGGCTATGAGACGACCGACGACGCCTTTATCGACGCCCGCACGGTCTCGATCAGTTCGCAGATCAACGCCGCTATCGTCGACGTGCCGGTGACCGACAATCAACTGGTAGCGGCCGGTGCGGTCCTGGTGCGACTCGACGACCGTGATTACAAGGCGCAGCTCGATCAGAACAAAGCCAACATCGTCAACATCGACGCGCAGATCGCCGCGCAGCAGGCGCGCATCGAGCAGGCGGAAAAGCAGGCCGCCGAATCGCAGGCCAATCTCACCTTCGCGCAACAGCAGGAACAGCGTTACACCGATCTGGTAAGCAAGGGCGCGGTCACCGTCGAGCAGGCGCAGCAATACGCATCGGGCTTGCGCCAGGCGCAGGCGAATTTCTCCGCTGCGGAGCGCAACGTCGTCGTCACGCAAAAGCAGCTTCCGGTGTTGCAGGCGCAACGCCAACAGGCCGAAGCGCAGTTGGAGATCGCCGAAGCCAATTTCTCGCGCACGCTGGTCACGGCGCCGGAAGCCGGCCGGGTAACGCGACTGACCGCCGCCAAGGGCAATTACGCATCGGTCGGCCAGGTGCTGATGATGTTAGTGCCGCAAACCGTCTGGGTTACAGCGAACTTCAAGGAAACGCAGCTCCAGTCGGTAAAGCCCGGCGATCCAGTCGAGATCACCGTCGACGCCTATCCCGGCCGCAAGTTCAAAGGTCGCGTCGACAGCATCCAGGCCGGCAGCGGCACCGCTTTCAGCCTGCTGCCGGCGGAGAACGCCACCGGCAATTACGTCAAGATCGTCCAGCGCGTGCCGGTGAAGATCGTGTTCGATCGGCCGGCCGACGTGCTGCTCGGGCCCGGCATGTCGGTCGTGCCCACCGTCAGGACGAAATGAGCGAACAGCGGCCATACGCCGGCCGCGAAAGCCGCTCGGCCGCCGGCGACCGCAGCCCTTGGCTGATCGCCATCGTCATCTCCATCGCCACCTTCATGGTCGTGCTCGACACGGCGATCGCCAATGTCGCGCTGCGTTACATCGCCGGCAGTCTCGCGGTCAGCGTGGACGAGAGCACCTGGATCGTCACCACTTATCTGATCGCCAATGCGGTGGTGCTGCCGGTGAGCGGCTGGCTCTCCAACGTGATCGGCCGCAAGCGCTTCTACATGATCTGCGTCGCGCTGTTCACGATCGCGTCGCTGTTGTGCGGGCTCGCAACCAGTCTCACCGCCCTGATCGTTTTCCGCGTTCTGCAGGGCCTGGGCGGCGGCGGGATGCCGACCAGCGAACAAGCCATGTTGGCCGATACCTTCTCGCCGCGGCAGCGTCCGCAGGCCTTCGCCATCTACGGCATCGCCGTGATCGTGGCGCCGACCGTCGGGCCGACGCTCGGCGGCTGGATCACCGACAACTATTCCTGGCACTGGATCTTTTTCATCAACGTGCCGTTCGGCATCCTCTCGCTCTTCCTGGTGCACTGGCTGGTGGACGAGCCAGAGGTGCTCGAACGCGAGCGCCGCGAGCGCTGGGCGGGCGGCCTGAAGGTTGACTGGGTCGGGATCATCCTGATCGCGCTCATCTTCGGTTTTCTCGAACTCGTGCTCGATCGCGGCCAGATCGACGATTGGTTCCACTCGACCTTCATCATCACCTGCGCGGTGATCTCCGGCTGCTCGTTCATCTTCTTCATCCCCTGGGAGCTGACCTGCGAGCATCCGGTGGTCGATCTTCGGCTTTTGTTCCAGGGCCAGTTCGGCATGGCGTTCATCGCGATGCTGACCGTAGGCGCGGTGCTGTTCGGCTCGAACCAGATCACGCCGCAGCTGATGCAGACGAACTTTCCCTATACGGCGATGCTGTCCGGCCTCGCCATGATGCCGGGCGGGCTGGCGATGCTGCTGATGATGCCGCTCGCCGGCCAACTCATCCCGCGCATGCAGCCCAAATACTGGATGGCGATCGGCTTCAGTATCGTGGCGCTGGCGATGTGGTACTCGACCTCACTTACGCCCGACGCGAGCTTCAGCTATTTCGCGACGGTGCGCATCTTTCAGGTCGTCGGCTTGCCGTTCATGTTCATCCCGATCAATTCGGTTGCCTATGCCGGCCTACCACCGCAGAAGACCGGCGAGGCGTCCGCGCTGGTCAATGTCGCGCGCAACCTCGGCGGCAGCATCGGCGTGTCGCTCGCCAACATCGAGCTGCTGCAGCGCTCGCAATTTCATCAGTCGCGGCTGGTAGAGAATGTCGATCCGAGTTCGCCGGCGCTGCAAACGGCGCTGCACAATTTGACGCAATATTTCCTTCAGTTCGGCGGCTCGATGGCCGAAGCGCGTGACCGCGCCATCGGGGTGATCGGTCAGACGGTCATGAACCAGGCCGCACTCATGGCCTACATCGACATCTTCTTCACCTGGTCGGTGGTCGCGGCCGCGCTGGTGCCGTTCGCTCTGTTGCTGATCCGACGGATCGACCAGACCGGCGGCGCTCCAGTCGGGCACTGAGGCTGGCGGCGCGCGCATCGCTCCGCCTGCATCATGGGCAAGCCGATGAAAAAAGCGTCTGGCCGCGGCACATTTCTCAGAACAGAGCGTTGCCGTCGCGACGGCGCCGACCAGCGAAAAATCCGAGACGGTGCTGCGACACTCCTGCACTCGAGTGTCTTTGGCGCATCTCGATCGGCCGCATTATTGCTTGAATCGAGCGGCACCATTCTTGCTTGGACTCGTTGCCGGAGGGTGCGGGGGGTGTCCTGGAAGGACCTGGGAAGACTTGATCCTGGGAAGAAAGGAGTCGCCAATGTGTGACTTTAGCCTCCAAAGCGTTCGCTCACGACCCGCGAAAGTCGGTGACAAGCTTGTGACGCGGGACTTCGGCACCGGAACGCGCGGATTTGCCGACGCTGACGATCTTGGCGTAGCGGTGTGTCTGTTGCCGGGAACGGAATTGGCGTTCGTCGGCGAAGTGGCCTGCCTGCCGGCCGGCCTGCTCGGGTGGAAGACCAAGACAATCAACCATCAGACGGCCATCTTCCGCCAGGTCAACAAGGAAAAATTGGCCGCGCATCACGACGCGCTCGAGTTTCCGGATGGGCGCATCGTGTTGCTGACGCTGCTGTGCGAGGGCCAGGCGGCAAGCGTGCTGCAATTGCCGGCGCAACCCAAGACCGAGGCCGAGGCGCGCGAACAGGAACGGGTCGGATTCCTCGGCTAAGCCGAGGCGCTCAGTTCCGACCTGCCGCTCTGCAGGCGATAGGCTTGCAACAAGACCCGGCCGCCGCTGGGCGGCCGGTGTTCTATTGTTGCTTTTGCCGCGCGCGGACGCTTGAGTTCGCCGTCAATGCGGTGAGAGCGGTCCCAGGCACTCCCGTCCGGCGCTGCATACGGACTTCCCCGCCAGTCTTTTCCCTGTAATTCCCTCTCGCTCCGCCGCAGCAGCGGCGCAGTGCCTTGCCGACCATGGAATCTTTCGCCAAGACCATTCAGCAGCGAGTCTTTTGGCCGCCTCATTCGATGAACGACGATCCCACCCGCCTCCGAAGTGAAGCGCCTGCCGCCGTGGCGGCTGTCGGCACCGGCCAGCCGCCTTCACCGCGCGCGGTGTTTTGGACGGTCTTCCCCTCGATCATGCTGCCGATGTTCTTGGCGGTCGCCGACCAGACAATCGTCGCCACGGCGCTGCCGGCCATCGCCTCGGACCTCGGCGACGTCGAGCGGCTGTCGTGGGTTGTGGTGTCCTATCTGATTGCCAACACCATCGCCGCGCCGGTCTACGGGCGCCTCGGCGACTCGTTCGGCCGGCGGCGGATGATGCTTGCCGCGCTTGCGCTCTTCATCGTCGGATCGGTGCTTTGCGCACTGGCTCCCAGCATCGAATTCCTGACGGCGACGCGGGTGCTGCAAGGATTCGGCGGCGGCGGGCTCATGACTTTGTCGCAAGCGCTCGTCGGCGAGACCATTCCGCCGCGCGAGCGCGGCCGTTATCAAGGTTATCTCGCCGGCGTTATGGTCAGCTCCAGCACCTTTGGGCCGGTTGCCGGCGGCTATCTCACGCAAGCTTTCGGTTGGCGATCGATCTTCCTCGTCAATGTGCCGCTTGGCCTCGCCGCGGTCTTCCTGGTGTTGCGGCTTAAGACCCGGCCGGGCGATCGGCGGCGGACCACGTTCGATGCGCCGGGACTGGTTCTGTTCATGATGTTCGTCAGCCCCGTCATCTTGGCGTTGGAAGAAGTCCAGCGAATGGATGCACGCACGCTGCCGATGATCCTTGGTCTAGTGGTGTTTGGGGCGGTGTCGCTGTTGGCGCTGATCTGGCAGGAAAAGCACAGCGTCTCGCCGCTCATTCCGCCCACGCTGTTCAGAGAGCCGACGGTCTGGCGTGCCAACGGCCTGGCCGCCTGCCACGGCGCCGCGCTAGTGTCGTTGATCACGTTCCTGCCGATCTATCTGCGCGTAGCCCGCGGTACGTCGCCGGCCGAAACCGGCCTGCTGCTGCTGCCGCTGATGTTCGGCATTGGTATCGGCTCGCTGGTCACCGGCCAATTGGTGACGCGAACGGGACGCACCGCCATATTCCCGTCCTGCGGCTATGTAGCGGCAACGGCAGGCTTGGTGCTTCTCGCTTTCTGGATACCGCATTTGAGCCTGTTCGTGCTGCCATGGGTCTTCGGCGGCACCGCATTGTTCATGGGTACGGTGATGGGCGTGGTGCAGGTGACCGTGCAGGTCGTGGCCGGCCAGCGTATGCTGGGCACCGGCGCCGCCATGGTGCAGTTCTCCCGCTCCGTCGGCGCCGCCTTCGGCACCGCCGCGGTCGCGGCGGTCTTGTTTTCAATTCTCGCGGCGTCCGACCCGAAAACGGCAAGCCTGTTCGGCACCATGATCGACCGCGGGCCGGACGCCATCGCCGCGCTCGCTCCGGCGCATCAAGCGATCGTGCAGGCCGAGATCGGCCAAGCGTTCCGCGCCGCCTTCCTGACGGTTGCGACCTTCACCGGCATCGGCGCATGGCTTGCCTGGTCAATGCCGCTGCGGCGGTTATAGGGATCGACGAGGGACCGCTGCCTGAGTCAAACTTGCCGGTCACTCGGGCTCGGCGGAAATGAAATGCGTCACCTTGGGAGCGCCGTGCACATGAAATTGGTGCACGGCCTCCTGCACGATACGGTCGGCATTGGTGACGCGCTCATGCTGGCGCAGATGCTCCATCCACGATTCGACGAGGAACGTTTCGAGGATACGACCCTCTTCGGCGGCGTCCTCGAACACGCCCCAGGCATAGGCGCCGTCGCGCCGCCGCTCGTGCTCGAGCTTGACGATGGCTTTGAGGAATGCGGCGCGATTCTGCGGACGGATGCGATATTCGACCGTCACCAGCACCGGTCCGCGGTCTTGAGCGATGGTTTGCGCGGTCGACGGCGCCGGCCAGTGCATCGACGGCGAAAGATCGATGCCGGCGCCGGTTTGCAGTTTCCACCGCCAGGTCAGAGGGATGGCGGCAACCGCGCCGGCCGCAGCGAGAAAATGCGCGTTCGGCAGCCCGACCCAGACGGCGACCTCGCCCCACACCGCGCTGCCGAGCGTCAGGCAGCCGAAGAACACCGTGGTGTACAAGGCAAGCCCGCGCCCGCGCACCCAATCCGGCAGGGCAACTTGCGCGGACACGCCGAGCGTCGCCAGCGCAGCGATCCATGAGGCTCCGGCAATGGCGCTTGTCAGCAGCGCCATCGCCGGCTCCTGGGCGACGCCATAGAGCACCATCGCCGCCGCTTGGCCCAGCGCTCCCAGCGCCGTCAGCCGATCGGGCCCGAGCTGCGCCTTCAGCCATGGCAGCAGGAATGCGCCGCCGACGGCGCTGGCGCCGATGACGCCAAGAAGCACGCCGTAGAGCCGGGGTCCGCCCGCGATCTGCTCGCGCGCGACCAGCGGCAGCAGCGCCCAATAGGCGCTGGCGAACAGAAAAAATCCCACCGCCCGCATCAGCGTTCCGCGCAGATGCGAATTATGTCTGGCATAGCGCAGGCCCGCCGTTACGGCTTGGCCGAACCGTTCCGCCGGCAGCAGCGTTCGCGGTCCTTTCGCCTCGCGCCACCACAGCAACGTCCCGACAATGCCGAGATTGGAGATGGCGTTGATCCAAAACGGCGCGACAATGCCGAAACCGGAAATCGTCACGCCGCCGAGCGCCGGACCGAGCGCGCGCGAGATGTTGACGCCAACGCTGTTGGCGGCGATGGCGGTCGGTAAATCACCCTTGGGAACAAGTCGCGGCACGACCGCTTGCCAGGCGGGGACGGTCAAGGCGCCGGCGGCGCCGATCAGAAAGGTGAACAACAGCAAATTGCCCGGGGTGGCCAACCCGAGGCCGACGATCACCGCATAGACCGCGGAAACGGCCGTGGTCAGCGATTCGACCACGATCAGAAATTTGCGCTTGTCGAAAATATCCGCGAGCGCGCCCGCCGGTATCGCAAACAGACAAATCGGCAAAGTGCTGGCCGCCTGCACCAAAGCGACGATCAATGGGTCGGGGTCGAGGCTGGTCATCAGCCAGCCAGAGGCGGCGCTGTACATCCAGCCGCCGACATTGGAGACGAGCGTCGCCGTCCATATCACCGCGAACGCCGGATGGCGGAACGGCGCCACGAACGACACCGTCCTAGCTGAAGTCGCGCCTGACGTGTCGCTCATCTCGCTCCATTGCGTGACTGGGCCAAGTCAATATAGGCTTCGCACTACGCCGCTGTGAAGAAGGCGGGCAACCAGCACGGGGAGGTTCACATGCCGAAGGTCAAGGCGAACGGCATCACGATGAACTACGAGCAGCAAGGGACCGGCGAGCCGCTGGTGCTCATCCCCTATCTCGCCGCCGACAATGCCTGCTACGCCTTCCAGGTCGCGGATTACGCCAAGCAATTCACCTGCATTTCTGTCGACCCGCGCGGCGCCGGCGAGACCGACAAGCCGGCCGGCGCCTATTCGATGGAATTATTCGCCGACGACATCGCCGCCTTTATGCAGGCGATCGGCGTCGAGCGCGCGCATGTCAGCGGCCTCTCGCTCGGCGCCGCGACCGGATTATGGCTCGCCGGCAAATATCCGCAGCGGGTCAAATCGCTGTCGCTGCACTCGGGCTGGACCAAGAGCGACCCGTTCCTCAAGGTCGTGGTCGAGGGCTGGCGCAGCATCGCCAAGGCCTTGGGCAGCGTTCAGGAAATGATTATCCAGGGCATCTTTCCCTGGTGCTTCACACCGGAGCTCTATGCGGCCAAGCCCGACTATATCGACCAGCTTGCCGCTTTCGTGCGCAGCCGGCCGCAGCAACCGTTCGACGCCTTCATCAGCCAGTCGAGCGCGGTCATTGCCCACGACGCGGTGGCGCAACTCGCGCGCATCAAGGCGCCGACCCAGATCACCTTCGGCCGCCACGACCTCGTGTGCTCGACCCGCTTCGCCGACGCGATGAAGAACGGCATCAAGGGAAGCGAACTCGCGGTGTTCGAGACCTGCGCGCATGCCCCGATCTACGAAAGCGTAGCCGAGTTCAACGACAAGACGTTGAGCTTCCTCAAGCGTCACGCCGGGTAGGACCGCCGCCCCGGCTTGCATGACGCAGGCGACTTCCCGTAAGACCTGCGCGCCACTCGCGATCGCGCTCGACTGAAGACACCGCCAGTCGAGACTGCGAACGCGTCGACCACAGAGCTATCGAGATGCCGAACCAAGCGCCGCAGCCGAGCGGCCCGCAAGCGGGCCGCGCCATCCTGACCATCATCGGATCCGATCGCGTCGGCATCATCGCCGGGATTGCCAACGTGCTGGCCGACGCCAATGTCAATATCCTCGACATCAGCCAATCGGTGATCCGCGAATTCTTCACCATGATCATGATGGTCGACCTCGCCGGCGCCGCCGTATCCTTTCACGAGCTGAGCGAACGGCTGGCGCGCAGGGGCGGCGAACTGTCGGTTCGGGTCGAGATTCAGCGCGAGGAGATTTTCAAGGCGATGCACCGGATCTAGCGCCGCCGTAGAGGACCGAAGATGCGCCATCTCAATTTCTCCGGCGAGGAAATACTCGAAACCATCGACATGGTGCGCACCGAGCAGCTCGACATCCGCACCATCACCATCGGCATCAGCCTGTTGGATTGCGTCAGCGACAGTTGCGAGGGTCTGTGCCGCAACGTCTACGACAAGGTCGAAAGGGTTGCACGCGACCTGCGGCGCGTCAGCGCGGAAATCTCCGAGGAATTCGGGCTCCCCATCATCAACAACCGCATCGCGGTGACGCCGGTAGCGCTGATCGCCGGCCGTTCCGGCCCGCTGGAATTATTGCGGATCGCCGAAACGCTCGACCGCGCGGCGCACGCCGTCAACGTCGATTTCATCGGCGGCTTTTCCGCCCAGGTCGAAAAGGGCATGACGCAAATCGACGCCAATCTGTTTGCCGCCCTCCCCGAGGCGCTGGCGGCGACGCAACGCGTCTGCGCTTCGGTCAATGTCGGCTCGACGCGCGCCGGCTTGAACATGGACGCGATCGCCGCCATGGGCCGGATCGTCAAGCAAACCGCCGCGTTGACCGCTGACGCGAATTCGATCGGCTGCGCCAAATTGGTCGTGTTCTGCAATGCGGTCGAGGACAATCCGTTCATGGCCGGCGCGTTTCATGGCGCCAGCGAGCCCGAGTGCACCGTCAATGTCGGCGTGAGCGGCCCGGGCGTGGTGCTGCGCGCCATCAAGGCGGCCGGCGACGTCGATTTCGGCACGCTCACTTCCATCATTCGCCGCACCGCGTTCAAGATCACCCGCGCCGGCGAATTGGTCGGACGAACCGCCGCGGCCCGGTTGGGGCTGCCGTTCGGCATCGTCGATCTGTCGCTGGCGCCGACCCCGGCCGAAGGCGACAGCGTTGCGCGGATACTGGAGGAAATCGGATTGGACAGTGTCGGCACGCACGGCTCGACGGCGGCGCTGGCGCTGCTTAATGACGCCGTGAAGAAAGGCGGCGCCATGGCGTCGAGCTATGTCGGTGGACTGTCCGGCGCCTTCATCCCGCTGTCGGAAGACGCCGGCATGATCGAAGCGGCCGAGCGCGGCGCGATCACCATCGACAAGCTCGAAGCCATGACCGCGGTCTGTTCGGTCGGCCTCGACATGATCGCCATTCCGGGCGATACGCCGGCGGAAACGATCGCCGCGATCATCGCCGACGAAGCCGCCATCGGCATGATCAACAAGAAAACCACCGCGGTCAGATTGATTCCCGCGGTCGGCAAGCGCGTCGGCGACTGGGTCGACTTTGGCGGCCTGCTCGGCCGCGCTCCCGTCATTGCCGTCAACACGCGGTCTTCCAGCCGGCTGATCGCGCGCGGTGGGCGGATACCCTCGCCACTGCAGGCGCTGATCAACTAGCGGCTCAAGCGCTGCCGCTTCAGGCCGGCTTATGGGCGAGCCATCGGCCCGCCTCGGCGGCGGCGAAGAAGTCGGCGAGCGCGGCGTTGAAGGCGGCCGGCTCCTCGCTGGTGATGGTGTGGCCGGAGCGCGGAATGACCAGCAGTCCCGCCGTCGGCACCGTCCGCTTGAGAAAAACGCTGCCCTCGAGACAACTGTCATCCTCATCGCCGACGATGACCAGAAGCGGCACCGAAAACCGCTGCAACTCCGCTTCCATGTCCCAGAGCGTCGGCCGCCTGGCCTGCAGCATCGACATGGTCAGCGCGTGGCCGAGCGCCGAATGCTCGGCGAGCATGCGGGCGAATTCCGCATAGCCGCGCGGGTCCTTGTATCTATGCGTCTGACGCGTTGGGGTGTCGGCATAGAGCGCCGCCGCCGCGGCGATGCCTTTCTCGGTAAACATCTTGGCGGTATCCGCCGCGAGTTGGCGCATCGCCTCGCGCGCCGCGGGATCGGCCACCGAGCCCCAGCCGCAGCCGGCTGCCGTCACCGAGATGCAGCGCTGCGGATGTTTGACGCCAACATGCAGCGCTGTGTAGGCGCCCATGGAATGGCCGACCACATGCGCGCGATCGATGCCGAGCGCATCGATGACGGCGACGACGTCGGCACGGGCGATGTCCTGACCGTAGCGCGCCGGATCGCTCGGCACGTCCGAAGGCGGATAGCCGCGCGCGGAAAAGGTGACGCAGCGATGCGAACGCGTAAAGGCGCGCATCTGCGGTTCCCAAGTCCGGTAATCGCCGGCGAACTCGTGGACGAACACGACGGGCGTGCCTCCGCCCGCCTCTTCGTAATAGAGCCGGATGCCGTCCGCGCTGGTGATCATGGGCATTTGCAATGTCTCGTTTTGGTGTAATGCGGGTGGAGGACTTTATGCGGCCCGCCGCAGCATTTCGAGTTCGCAGGTCTGGGTCACCGGCTCGGGCAGCCCGGCGTCGGCCATGTCATAACCGATGGCGCGCAAAATTCCATTGGCCGGGCTCATGGCAACCGCAAGCCGCGTGTAGGGGTTGAGCACCGGCGGCCGCAGCCAGTCGAAATTCCTCGGCGCACCGCTCCACTCGGCCAGCGCGTCGCGCCGCGCGCGACTGTAACCTGCCGCGTCGGCGAACGAGCTCACCAGGAACCGCCGCGTGCCGATGCGCCCCTCCCAGCCTGGACGGGCCGGCAGCCAATCGTTGGCGGCGCAGGTATCTTCCTCGCGGGTGACGCAACCGGTTTCGGTGCGCTCGATCACGCAGCGCTCGCGCGCGGCGCAGCCGACCAATGTGTAGATCGCCGGACGCGCGACCGGCGTTGATTCCAACAGCCGCCGCGCCGCGGCAAAATCCTCGCAGAGCTCGAACGCCCGGCGCAAAAGCTGATCCGGCGGGATGCGGTCGGCGCGCGACCGCGCGTTCAAGGCATTCGCCGCGAAGTCGTAGGGGCGAAGCCAGCGATGCCGGGTCCGCCGCCGCATCGGTGCCTGGTTGAGAGCGGCCGCGAAGCGCTGCGGCGCCATCGCCGTGAGCACGCCGACATAGCCGGGCCAGGTGACGCTGACGAAATCGCCGCAGGCGCCGCGCATGTGCGCCAGCTCGGTGTGGCGGCCGAGACCGATGAAGGGCCAATCCAGCGTGCGGATCAGCCAAGGCACGCCATCGTGCTCGCTGGCGCGCGCCGTGCAACCCCAGTGATACGAGGCGTTGAGCAACCAGACGCCTGAGACATCAAGCGCCGCCGCGATCTGCGCGATCTCCGCCAGGTAAGGCGAGCGCGAACGCGCAAGCGAGCGGCGCGACAGCCGATCGAGCACCGGCACCAGCGGCAACATCGCGGGCGGGAAACAGCCGAGACAGGCGTCGCGCAGCGCGCGGGCCTGCATCGCGCTGTGCCGGGCGTGCCGCGGCGGACCGCCCTCGCGGATATCGACGACCGGAATGGCCGGCAACAGCGCATTCATCGGCGGTCCAAGGGCAGCGGCCTCCGGCATAGTTTCAATGTCGCGGCTTAAATCCAATGTCATCATTCGCGTGAATGTCCCCGCCGCGCCGCCGCGTCAAGGCCAGCGAGAATACGGCGCCGCTCGTGGCCGGCAAGCGAATGAGGATTGCATGCCAGCCTGCGCCAATGCGATTTTGCCACGGAGGCGGGCGGGAGGCGGCAATGGCGGTGCGGGCAAGGGCATTCATCCGCATTGCCGCGAGCGCAGCCGCTTTGGCGCTCTTACCGGCAGCCCGCGCAGCCGCTGGGCCGCCGTTCCAAACCGACGATCCCGAGCCGGTCCCCTACCAGCATTTCGAGTTCTACACGCTCTCAACCGGCACGGCGATACGCGGCGACACGTCGGGCATCGGCCCGGCCTGGGAATTCAACTACGGCATCGTTCCCAACGGACAGGTCCACATCATCGCGCCGCTGGCCTTCGACAGTCCAGCCGGCGGCCGTTTGCAATTCGGCTACGGCGATACCGAGCTCGGCTTCAAGTATCGTTTCATCGACGAAGACAAGAACGGCTCACGCCCGATGATCGGCGTCTATCCGCTGGTCGAACTGCCCACCGGCAACGCCAGCCTCGGTCTCGGCGCCGGCAATGTGCGCGCTTACTTTCCGCTGTGGATACAAAAGAGCTTCGGCGATTGGACGACCTATGGCGGCGGCGGTTACTGGATCAATCACGGCGACGATACGCTCAATCGCGATTACTGGTTTTTCGGCTGGCTGCTGCAGCGGCAGGTGACCAAGCAACTCGCCATCGGGGGCGAAATCTTCCACCAGACCGCAACCGTGGTATTCGGCGGCATCAACAGCGGCGCGGCCACCACCGGCTTCAACATCGGCGCCATCTATGATTTCGACGAACACAACCACCTGCTCGCGTCCGCCGGCGCCGGCCTGCAGAATGCGTCCGCGACGAACCTGTTCTCCTGGTACATCGGCTACCAGATCACCGGACCCTGAGCGCGGCGGTGCCTACGAGCCGATCTCCCGCGCCGCCCTGCGCTTGTGCGCGGCCAGCGCCATCAGGCGACGATCGCGCCAGACCTGGCGGTCGCGCAAGCGGCCGGCGCCGAGTTGTTCCCGCCGCTCGGCCTCGACCGTGTCGATCACCGGACCGCTCCAGTCGACCCGGCGCTGCATGGCAGCGAACAGGTCCTTGTAGAGAGGCTCATAGCGCTCGACATAATCGCGCACGCCGCCCGGCGCGTTCAGATCGATGGTCTCGAACGGTCCCATGAAGCTCCAGCGCAGCGCCAGGCCTTCGCGAATGCCGATATCGACGTCCTCGACGCTCGCATAGCCGTCCGCCACCAAGCGGAAAGCCTCCTCCAGAAGCGCTCCCTGCATGCGGTTCATGACGAAGCCGTCGAGCTCGCGCTTCATGACGATGGGCGCGTGGCCGGCGGCTTTCAGGAAATCGGCGGTGCGCCGGACCGTTTCCGCGGACGTCCACGGCGCCGGCACCACTTCAGCCGCCGGGATGACGTAGGGCGGATTGAGCGGATGGACCACCAGGCAGCGCGCGCGGCCGGCCAGCGCCTCGGTGAATTGCGAAGGAAGGATCGCCGAGGTCGAGCTGGCCAGGATGGCTTGCGGCATCGCCGCAGCATCGAGGCGCGCAAAAACCCGTCGCTTGGTCTCGACGTCTTCGGGCGTGTTTTCCTGGACGTGATCGGCCCCGCCGAGCGCTTGCTCGAGCGTTGTCGCGATGCGCATGCGGGCGCGGACTTGACCCGGCGCGGCGCCGCCGAGGAGATCGTACTCCGCAAGATCGGGCAGGATCGTATCGATGTAGGCGAGCGCGGCGGCGGGCGCGGCCGCCGCCGCGTCCCAGAGCGCCACGTCATGGCCCGCCCGCGCGAAGCTGATGGCCCAGGCGCGGCCGATGAATCCCGTGCCGACGATCGCGACCTTGCTCATGCGCCCGCTCTCTCACAGCGTTTCGACATTGCCGCACACTCCGATCGATTGCCCGGAAATGTTCTGTCCGGCGCCGGAAACAAGAAAGACCACGGTCGCGGCGACGTCCTGCGCGGTGACCATGCGGCGCAGCGACACGCGGTCGAGGTAGGTCTTTTCCATCTCGGCGTAGCTGACGCCGAGCTGTCCGGCGCGCGCGGCGATGACGTTCTCCATGCGCGGGCCGGCGACGATCCCAGGGAGAACGGCATTGACCCTGATGTTTGCCGGCCCGAGCTCCTTGGCGAGGCTCTGGGTCAGGCCGATGACACCCCACTTGGCGGCGGAATAGGGCGTGCGAAACGCATAGCCGAAACGACCGGCGGCCGAAGACATGTTGACGATCGCACCGCCGCCGGCGGCTTTGAGCATCGGCACGGCAAAATGCGCGCAGAGAAACTGGCCAGTGAGACAGATGTCGATCGTGCGCCGCCAGTCGGCGGGCGCGATCTCGTCGATCCCGCCGGTCGGACCGGCGATGCCGGCATTGTTGACGAGCACATCGAGGCCGCCGAGATTTTTCTCGGCCTCGATGAACAGCCGCTCGACATCGGCCTCGCTGGCGACGTCGGCGCGGCTGACGCCGGCCTCGGCGTAGCTCTTATGGAACTCGGCGAGAAAATCGCCGGAGACGTCGCAGATATGAACGCGAGCCCCGCCGGCGATCAGCGCGTCGGCGATGGCAAGGCCGATGCCGGAGGCGCCGGCCGTCACCAGGGCGCGCATGCCGGCAAGGCTTAGGTTGATGGGCGCAGCACTCATCTGACGGATCTCCCGATCAGTTTCGCAACGGTGTCAAAGTCCGAGATAGGCGTCGCGCAAGAGCTTGTCGTTCTTTACCCGATCGCTGGGGCCGGTGAGCACGATGCGGCCGCGATCGAGCACGTAGGCGCGGTCGCTGAGCGCCAGCGCCTTGCCGACGGCCTGTTCGACCAGCAGGATCGCCTGCCCGGCCCTTTTCAGTTCGAGCAGCGCGGCATAGACTTGGCTGACGATTTGCGGACCGAGTCCGAGCGAAGGCTCGTCGAGCATGAGCAGCCGCGGCGAATTCATCAAGGCGCGACCGATCGCCAGCATCTGCTGCTGACCGCCGGAGAGATTGGCCGCAACGTCGCTCAGCCGCGGCCGCAACGCCGGAAAAAGACCGAGGACGCGATCGAGATTTGCGGAAAATATCCCGCGTGCACGTGACGGATAGGCGCCGATTTCCAGGTTCTCGCGCACCGTGAGCAATGCCAGCATGCCGCGCCCTTCGGGGACGTAACCCAACCCGAGATGCGCTGGAACCGATGGCCGGGCGTGGCCCAGATCGTGACCGAGAAAACGGACGGTGCCGTGCCAATAGGGAAGCTGCCGCATGATGGCGCGCAACGTCGTCGACTTGCCGGCGCCGTTGGCGCCGAGCACGCACACGCTCTCGCCCTCGTCGACCTTAAGGTCGACGCCGTGAACCACTTCGATGCCTTCGTAGCCGGTCTTGAGCCCGGAAACCTCAAGCATGGGCAAGGTCGCCCTCCTCCTTCCCCAGATAGGCTTCGATTACGCGCGGATCGCGGATCACCTCGTTCGGCTCGCCTTCGGCGACGATCGCGCCGGCATCCAACACCACCAGATGACGAGCCAGCCGTTTGATCACGTCCATCAAATGTTCGACGACCAGAAACGCGACGCCCTGTTCCGCCAGCTTCTCGATGGCGGCGAGCACTCGCGCGAGCTCGCCGGCCGACAGTCCGGCCATCAGCTCGTCGAGCAGCACCAGCCGCGGCGCCAACATCAGCACACGGGCAAAATCCAATAGCTTCAAATGGCCAGTCGGCAATTTGCGCGGCGATTGATCGGCGGCATCGCGCAGGCCAAGCAGCGCCAGGGTATCGAGCGCCTCGCGGCCCGCTTGCGCGATAGTCAGGCCGCGCACCAGACCGCCGACCATGACGCCCTCGACGCAGGACATATCGAGGATCGGCGTCGGGCGCTGGAACGTGCGCACCAGGCCACGCCGCGCCCGCTGCGCCGTCGGCAGGCCGGCGAGCTCGCGGCCGGCAAAATGCACGCTGCCGGCATCCGGCGCATAGACCCCGGTGAGTACATTGATCAACGTGCTTTTGCCGGCGCCGTTGGGGCCGATCAAGCCGACAATGCCGTGCTCCGCGATGTCAAAACTGACATGGGCGAGCGAGCGCACCGCGCCGAACGACTTGGAAATGTCCTTAAGTTCGAGCAGCGCGCTCATGCCACGGCGCTCTGCATGCGGCCGGCGATCGCGCGCACCAACCTGACCGCCATCTCGCAAAGCCCGCGCGGCTCGCTCAGCACGATCGCGACCACGGAAAATCCAAGAATCATGACGTCCCAGCCGCCGGCGGCGCCGAATGCGGCGTTGGCTGCGGCATCGATCGCCTCGTAGAACATGGCGCCCACAATCGGACCGACCAGGTAACCGGTGCCGCCGACCACCGCCGTCAGCGCGATCTGGACCGAGAGCGTGAGACCGGAGAGGAAGTTTGGATCGGCGAAGCCGATATAGAACACATAAACCACCCCGCCTAGCGCGGTGAGCGCCGCGCTTACGCAGAAGACCGTGACCTTGACCAGCGCGACGCGAATGCCGGCCGCCGCAGCGACCTCTTCGCTGCTCTTGATGGCGGCAATGTAGAAACCAAGCTTGCTGCGCCTAAGGAGACTGATGACTATGGTAACCGCGGCCAATAGCGTCGTCGCGATCAGGTAATACGCCCTCACGTTGGTGAATTCGAGTTCGAGCGGCGCATCGTGGGCGAAGGTGATGGCGATGCCGCTCGGACCGCCGGTGAGATCCGAATAGTGCAGGATCAGCGACAGCACGACGGCCGCCGCCGAAAGCGTCGCCAGGGTGAAATAGGGTCCGCGCAGCCGCAATGTCGCCGCGCCGATGATCGCGGCAAGAATGACCGCGGCGGCAACGCCGAGGACGCCGCCGATGAGCGGCGATAGGCCTCTTTGTTGCAGGATAATCGTCACGTAGGCGGCCACCGCGACGAAGACGGAGTGGCCGAGCGAGATATTTCCGGTCAAGCCGGACAGCACATTCCAGCTCTGCGCCCACAGGCCGAGAAAGACCATGGTCGTCGCGACGCTCACCAGATAATCGCTTTCGATCGCCACGCCGGCAATGGCGGCGATCGCCCAGACGACGCCGATGATAGCGAGCCTCACAGCGTGCGCCTCCCGCGCGTAAACAGCCCTTGCGGGCGCAGCAGCAGCACGGCGAGGAACACCACATAGATGGCCGCCGTCGACAGATCGAGATCGAAATATGATGCGGTCAGCGACTGCATGACGCCCATCAGCAAGCCGCCGAACACCGCGCCGACGACATTGCCGAGGCCGGCGATGACGATGGCGAGAAACGCCACCACCACGAAATTCTGGCCGACATTGGGGAACGTGTAATGGTAGGGAATGAGCAGCGCGCCGGCGAGCCCGGCCAATCCGATGGCGATCGCCGTCGTCACGAGATAGACGCGGCGCGCGTCGATGCCGAGCATTTCCGCGGTCTCGACGCTCTCGGCAACCGCACGGGCGCTTTTGCCGAACCGCGTCATGCGCAGCAGCAAAGCCATCAACATGCTGACGATCAGCGCCACCGTGAAGGCAACGGCGGGTCCCAGCTGCAGATTGAGTCCGCCGAGATGGATCGCGGCGCCGTTGACCGGGTTCGGTTGAAGCTTGAAGCCGGAGCCGCGCAAAACCTGGGCGAGGCCTTGGGCGCCGATCGACAGTCCGATGGTGAGCAGGATCTGCGGCGACTCGCCAAATCGCGCGGCCCGATCGAGCAGCAGCAGATAGAAGGCGAAGCCGACTGCCGCCATGACGAACATGGTCGGAATGGCGACCCAATAGATGCCGAACAGCCCGGGCAGCATGCCGAGGCCGGCAAGCCACACGGCGACATACATGCCGGCCATCAGAAACTCGCCGTGCGCAAAGTTGACGAGCTTCATCACGCCGAACATCAGATTGAGGCCCATGGCCACCAGCGCGTAAACGCCGCCGATCAGGAGCCCGTTGACGATCGACTGCAGAAGGATCATGGCGCCGCCCCCGCGGCCATCAGGCGCCCCGTTGCGCGGCTAAAGTACATTCCGACGAAGGAGCAGGCGGGATGCTACGGCTTCACAACCGTGGCCGTTGCGACGCTTTCCGGGAACACGGTGCGCGGCACGCCGCCCTGCCACTGGATCATCACCGGAAAGACCCGGGTGTTGGCGCCGTTGGCGTCGAACTCGACTTCGCCCGGTTGCATCATGGCGCCGCTTCCTCCGGTCACGTGAATCTTGGCCAGCGCGTCGCGCACTTTGGCCGGATCGTCGGAGCCCGCCGCCTCGATGGCCGCCGCCAGCACGGAGATTCCCGCATAAGCTTCGCCGGCCTGTTCCGGCATGAAAGTGCCGAACGATTTCAGGTAGCGCTCGGTGACCCCTTCGAGCTTGGGATCGCCCTTGACGTTCTTCGAATCCAGGTTCCAGGAAGCAACGCTGGTCAGTCCGTTCACCTTGGCGCCGAGCGATTGCCCGATCGGCGGCCAGATGAAGCCGGCGCCGCCGCCGATCACCAGCACGTGGGATTCGGCGCTGCGTAACGCGGTAAGGAGCAGGCTGGCGTCGCTGATATAGGAGACCGGAAACAGAACCTGAGCGCCCGCTTGCTGGATCTTGGAAACCAGCGGGCTGGCATCGGTGATGCTCTCCGGGTAGGCGGAATTGAGCACGATTTCGAGGCCGGCTTTCTGCGCGAGTTGTTCGATGCCCTTTTCGGTGGCGATGCCGTAGGGGTTGTTGACGTAGAGGATCGCCGCTTTGGTGATCCCCATCTTGTACTTGTCATTGAGAAACTCGAGGAACTTGACCTCCTGATTGCCGAACGCGGAGCCCTTCGGCGCGATCTGGAACAGATAACCGCCATTGTTCGGCGTCACCAGCGCGTCGCTGATCGCGGAGGTGACCACGGCGACGTGGTGCTTGACGAACGACGGCAGCGCCGCGGTGGTGAGCGGTGACAGCGCCAGGCCGTAGCCGCCGGCGACCTTGTTCTGGGTCAGCACCCGCTCGGTGGTGGTGATCGCGCCTTGCGGATCGTTGGTGGCGTCGGCGATGATCGGAGTGAGCTTGGCGCCGCCGAGCGATTTGATGCCGCCGGCCGCGTTGACGTCCTCGACCGCGAGCTTGGTGGCATTGACGATCATTTCACCGACGCTGGCATTCGGCCCCGACAGCGGAACGATCACTGCGATTTCCACCTTGTCTGCTGCTTGTGCGGATTTCAGGTAGGACGCGGGCACGACGAGAATTACGCCGAGCAAAGCCACTAAGCCGCATTGAATCTTGCGCATTTCACTCCCCGGTGACGCCGGCCCGATGGGCCGTTGGCGGCGATCCTACGCCCGGCCGCTGCAGCGTTCAATGCGACAGCGTGTGACGGCGTAGCAGCGGATCCTGTCGCTGTTGCACCACCCGGTTGTGAGATGCTGGCGCGCAGGCTCGGTGTTTATCCGGCGGGCGCGAGCGACGACAAGTATTGGTGCCCGGTCAATCGCATCGACAACGTCCACGGCGACCGAAACCCCATCTGCACCTGCCCGCCGATGGAGAGTTACAGCGAAGCGGCCCAGTGATCGGCCTGTTCGGCCGGGGCGACGCGTCTCGCCGGTGCGAATTTCGAAAACCTGAGACGGCGTGGTGGGCCCGGGAGTTGTGCCACGGCATAGCGATTTCAATGACTTGGATTGTCAAACGGCTCTAAGCGCGGTCACGGGCGCTAAAGGTATTTTCTCACACTGTAAAACCGGACGATTGGCCGACCCATGCAATGTCCGCTATTGGCAACCGCGGACATTCCACTGGCGCGCCGCTCGGTCGTTATGGCCCAAAGTGGACGCTGCTCAATTTTGCTGTGGCGCACAACAGAGCATCACCGGAGTAAGCTCGCGTCCTCGATTTGGCCGGCCCATGAACCTTCTCTACTTCATTTTGTTTGATCGGCGAATTGCCGCCTGCATTAGGCACAACCTTTAGGGTGATGGCTGGTTGGGACTGGGCGATGGACCAATAAGTGGCAACGGATACAACAGACATCCGTGTGTGGTGCAGGCTGGCGCCACCGTTGGTTGACCGCCAAATCGATGCAAACGTCCAATATTATTCTGTGGCGTTATCTTGGCCGTGCCAGATTTTGCTCCAGCGACTATGGAAGCATCGGAACCATTAATCCAAATCTGAAGATTGTTCGTTTGTTGCTGCTGTAGTGTGGCTACCGGAGCGAGCGGATTCCAATGCGGAGAAACAAGAGAAAAGGATGCGTTAATTCCGCCCGAGACCTGAATCATGAAACTATAGAACATCTGAGCGGGAATTAAGTGTTCTTTTTTTTCAGCATCGAGATTCCTTGCAAAGAAGGAAGTACCCATTACGACCCCATTTTCCTCAAGCCACGCAGAAAACGGTAGACCACCGTTGACCCGAATCCTTTTAAATTGTTCCAGCTCGGGATAATTCCCGCTTGCGAGACCTTGCAGGTCGTTTTCAGGTACAGCGCGATAACACTCGTAACCGTCAAGTTTATCGTCTTCGGGGTAGGTATAAGCGACCCTCTTGCTCAAGTTGCGTCTATATAGCGTAGAATTTTGTGGGATGAGAAACCACCATTGCCACTCATATGTATTTTGATCAGTAAGCGACGGATTGAATATGGCTGTTTTTGCGACGGTGGATGTCGTTTGAACCCTGTTAGTTAAATTGGACGAGCCCATTGAAGGAAACCCTCCAGTATCTAAAACCTTAAGGTCTAGTTCCACCGCACCATGTAGCGTTGTATCGAGATCAAAATATTTGTAATTCGCTACGGCCTTCTCCCGATCGCCGTTTGCTACCAGGGCGTCAAAACGTTTTCTTCGTTCTTGGTTGACCTCGAAAAAGGTAATTAGCTCGCACCTCACAGACTTCTGAAATGCTGGAAGTTGATCCTTCGCAATTACACCGATTGTTGGTTCATCAATGTTGTACAGTGCGGCGCAAGAACTAAGGATAATGGCACTTACGGACAGGAAAATGTGCCCAAGGTAACGCTTCATGACACCCGTCCCCCCACCGAACGCTATGCCACAACCCCAGAGTATTTTCTCCTTTTGCGATTAGTATTGTCAAGTACCTCCAATGATAGCATCTGGAATCCAGTCCATCTGCCCTCGAACCGACCAGATATCTCAATAGGTGTTGAACTGCTCTCGTTAAATGCCCCGTATTTCGGTAGGGGCCGTTCCCTCAGGGAGACGGCCAATCGCCTGCGCTACATGACGGCTTTGCTGTCCGGTTGCCGTCGGATCAGACGACCTAGTGGTCAAAATCACACATTTGAGTCCGGCCGAAGTGCCGACTAAGGGCCCAAAACCGTTCTGACCCGACGGTAGCAAGTGCTAGATTCGAACCACTAGCATGTTCATTGGCCAAATTGATCAGATCCCAGGCCATCGAATCCCCAATTATCGGCCGGCCTGTCCTCCGCCTTATAACAAGCCCAAAAAGCGGCAGTCATCGGTTTTCCGGCAAGTGCTGCTTTCATAGCGCACGCTCCGGCCCTATCGCTCGGCCCGATTTCAAGGTTATTTTTGCCTGCTGCATATTTTTGCGACTCGACACTGGCTATCATCGTTGACAGCATTGGATCATTAAATGCTTGGCAAGCGAGCCATATGTGGGTAACTTTCTTTCGAAACTGCAACAATTGTTTGATTTCTGACGCATATAACACAGCATCATTTGTGATTATCAAGGTTGGATTTGCGTCCCCGTCATAGAACACGCCCTTCAAGTTCGGGCACTTTAGATGCGCAATCAGCATGTCATGCGTTGCGGCTTTCGTGAGAAGCTTAACCACTTTAAGGCCATGGCTAGCCGCCGTATTTGCAACATCTTCCGAGATGGACTGCTCTAATTCGAGATTCTGCCTGTCATTAGCATTATTGGCCGATGCTGGATCATTGGGGGCGAAAACCAAGAATTCAACGTTCTCATCGGGGCACTTGAGATTAGACAGTTGTTGATGAAATTGGACGGGGGACTGTTCCTCGTTCACTTTGAACTGATTACGATAGTCATACGGAGTCATTTGGTAGTCCATTTGTATCCCGAGAACATTAAACTTTTCATCCAAATTCACTCGAACAACTTCGACGCTGTGATATTTGCTAGATAATAACTGCAGAACTAGGTATGGCCTTCCGCCCTCTGCATTCATAACGGCTATCCGAACCTCGCGGTAATTCGACAAATCCACCTTGTCGCCTACACCGGAACGAATGTCTTGGATGATTTTTTCTTGAGGGAAGTCCGCGCCATGATAATTCGAATTAAGAAAGGTGAAGGTTGGGCCTCCCTTGTCCCCGCCGGCTTGAGCCGATACTGACGTATAGCCGAGAACCGACAGGAACAGACAGAGCAAGAAAACCAAAGTTCGAATCATAGCACTTCCCGGTCCGGTTGTGTCCAAGCTCCTATATGCTTCAATTTATAACCTTTCAACGGTCTCGTCGCCACGGCAATGATTTCGGCTACACGCCGGAAACGCTCCGCGTCGGCGACAGCTCGGTGTACCGGACGGTGTGCTGGATATTCCGGTGCCCGAGATAGGCTTGCAGGGCGCGCGTGTCATGTCCCTTGTTGGCGAGCGCGTAGCCGCCGAAGCCCGCGCTTGACGCCCAGGCGGGACGAACGCGGTGCTAAGGCGGTCGATTTCGAAGATGCCTTGTTTTTTTTACGAGATAGGAAGTGTACCACCGCAAGCGCCAGCTTGATAAATTGCTGCGGCGTGGAGTTCCCTTAGCACAAAGAGGACCGGCATGAATTGGCGGAGGGGCTTTTGGAGGCTTTGGTTGGTACTGTCCGCCTCCTATGTTGTGTTACTCGTATGGGCGGAAGGTCTAGACGCGTTTACACCGCTTCTCAGGCCCTTGCCCATTTACGAAATCGAATTTGCAGGTGGGACTAGGCGAAGCTTCGACATGTCTAAGCCACATGCCGAATTGCTCCAAGACGCAGCACTGGCATGGAAGGCAGATGCTTCGGCGCTCAAGGCGTTGGGGAAAAGCACAGCAGCAGACGAAATCATCGCCAATCTAGGCCGTGAACCCATAAATCTGCCGGGCGGACGGCTTGCCAGGTCCGCTATACCCCGAAAGCGACCGCAACCCGTCTCAGGCCCGTTTGTCGCGAAGGGCCATTTGCAGACTCATGCAACGCAGCAAGAACAGTTAGAAGCGGCGCTCGCTCAGCGGAACGCACGGCTGGCCAACCACATCGTACCGGGCAAAGCGCACGTTCGTCCAAATGCGCCCGGACGGGAGTTTGTCAAACCGATTGACGGTCGGATTCAGCCCTCAGCCTCGACCTCACCGCCTCGTTTTAATTGCACTCTATCGCCCGTGCGGCGCTTCGATCCGGTGCCTGCCGTTGGCATCGATATGAACGACAGCAATCCGTCGGTCGCGCGCCACGATCAGCTCGGTCTCATAAAGGCCAGCGCGGCGGGCTTGGGCGGCGGTTTCAAGTGGCGCCGGTTTGGGAAGCATCAGCGCGCGTGAGCGGCGCCGCAATGTGCGCAGGCTGAATATGACAAGCAAACCGGCGAGTATGGCTGCCGTCAGCAAAAACGGCACCAAGCGGTCGAAGTACACCTGCCAATTGGCATTGTTGTCGGAGCGGCTAAGGCCCAGGAGCTCCAGGTATTCGCCCAAGAACAGCTCGAGCTCCTGATCGAGCAAGACCGCAAAAAAACCCCACATCATCGAAGTCAGTAGAATATCGCGCCACTTCACTAAGCGGGGCACGTGCTTGGCGACAACGAGCGGGGGCCAAGGCCGGTTCGAGCTACTCATTGGAGACCTCGGTCCGGACTGACCCAGGTCGTGCGCTCCCTTCTCGGCTGCAACAATACACGCGGCAGCGCAGTGGCCGTGGTCACCGCGCTGAGCAGCCAGAAGGCCACCGGATACCAGATCATCCAGAATAGCGATCGCAGCATTCCGCGCTCGTAGCGGCTTTCGAGAAAGGCGCTGACCAGCGCTTGCAAGAGATAGGTGAGCGTCAGCGTCAACCCCCACCATTCCGGCACGAGCCGAAACGCCGGCAACGGCCGCGTCGGGCCGAGCTCCACCGACCATAGCAGTCCTACCCCGAGACAAAACAGCACGACATAGGACCAGATCACACTCAGAAGGTAATTGATGTATGTAGGCAGCAGCGTCGGTGCGCGGCCGGCGATCATCGGGCGGAAAAATGCCAGCATCATTTGCACTCCGCCTTCGGCCCAACGCAGGCGCTGCCGCCACAGGCCACGCAGCGTCTCCGGCATCAGGATCCAGACGATGGCGTTCGGCTCGTAAATCACGCGCCAGCCCGCCAGCTGTACCCGCCAAGTGATGTCAATGTCGTCGGTAATCGTGTGCGGTGACCACCAACCCGCGTCCTCCAGGGCCCGCTTGCGAAAAGCGCATATGACCCCGCTGACCGTGAAGAGGCGGCCATACATGGTCTGCGCGCGCCGAATAAGCCCGATGATCGACGCGAACTCGCCGACCTGTAGTCTGCCCAGCATCGAGGTGCGGTTACGAATTCGTGGGTTGCCCGCCAACCCACCGACATCGCCTCGGCGAAAAGCGCCTGCGATCCAATGCAGCGCCTTTGGATCGAGCAGCGCGTCGCCGTCGATGCACACCAGCAGCTCGTAATTGGCGAGCAGTGCACCAACGTTCAGTGCCGTCGCTTTGCCCTGATTCGAGGCGAGATGGACGACCCTGAGTTTTGGAATCCGTGCGGCCAACTGGTTGAGCACTTCGCCGGTGTTATCGCGGCTGCCGTCGTTAACGGCGATCACCTCGAATTCCGGGTAATCCGCTGCGGCTGCCGTCTCTAGCGTCTCCTCGGCATTATCACCCTCGTTGTGGCACGGCACTAGGATTGAGATCGGCGGCGGGTGCTCGATTAGCGGCGGACGATCGGACGGTGCCATGCGCCGTTCGCGCGTGATGTAGAACAGCAAGCCGCCTACCATCCAGTACCACGCCATCACAAACGGATAGCCAAAACAAAACCCCGCTATGCCAACCAGTAGCCAATCAGTCGTGGTGGCTTCCATCACCCAGCCTTAGTCTAGGGCCGATACGGATAGCTGGCGGCGGAAAAGGCGGCCGCAAGCGCCGCCGAAGGCGGCAGCATTGGCGCCTTAGGGCACAAGGCGAAGGCCGAGGCACCCTGGCGCTGTGCCTGCCGCAGCGCCTCGATCTGTTGTTGCTCCGGCTCAACCGGCAGAGAGAAGGCAACGCGACCAGACACATCGGGCCGCAGCCAACCTTCAGCCCGCAAACCACCTGCCAGCGCCATGATCTGCGCGACATCCTCCCTCGGCGGCAGCAGAGCGATATCGGCCCAATCAGGGGGTCCGGCAGGCTGCTCCAGGGCTAGCATCAGGCGCAGTCGCGGATCAATGGCAGCTGCCCCGCGATAGGCCGCCAAACCAAGCCGTGCCGCACCGTCTATTCGGTTGGGATTGAGCGCGGCGCGCCGGGCTCGGATGTTCTCGGGTCGGTCGGCGACGATGGTTCCAAGCGAGGTCGACACCGGCATGTCGATCACGACGCCGTCAGGGCGGGCATACCGCAACATATCGGCGAAAAGGCGGGGCACATTGGCCTTTCCGACCACGGCCGCGGAAGCAGCCAGCGGCAGGTGAAGGAACACGTCGGCGCCGGCGCGCGTCCTGATCTGCCATGTCGCGCGCCCGAGGATATCCTTCCGCAGTGGACGAAACTGCGTGGGAAAGTAGACATCACCAAGCGGCGCGCGAGGTGACGGCAGCGCTACGTTGGCGTCGATGACGACAGTGTTGGCGCCAAGCGCTCGCAAACCCTCGATGATATGGCCTAGCATCCGATCCTGCCGCGCACCGCTGCTAGCGGCGAGGGTATCAAGCGCCAGACAAGCAATGCGCCGCGTATGCGGGCGCGCCGGCTCGAAGCGCAGATTCCTCACAATGTCGCCGAGGCTGGGATTGCCTGACGGGAAATATCGGGAGATCTCATAGAGATCGGAGGTGTAGGCCGGTTCTGGCTCCAGGGTCAGCCCAAAGGAAAATCCGAGCTCCTTGGCGACCTTCAGCGCAATCCCAGTGTATCGTCCGAACGCCCATACTATCGCGCGGGGCGGATGCCCGAGGTCAGCCTCCATCATCGTCTGCGACTGTTTCAGATCGGCTCGAATCCGGGCGGTATACTGGTCATCATCCTCGTATGTTCGGGTGAGCGGATCGTAGCGCCACGTTGCGGCAGCGGGAATCAAGTTGCCTTGGGGATTGGCCCGGACATCGCGATGCAGGTCGTAGCTATGTGATGCGAATTCAATGAGGCCCGAGGCTTGCATCTCCCGCGCTTGGGCCCAGGAAATGAATTTCGTCCGTGGCACCGTCTTGTTGCCATAGAGCACTGTGCCGCCGGGTCCATCCTCCATCCAGCTTCCAACCAAGGAAGCCACCGCAGGATAGTGATAGGCCTTGAGAAGCGGAAAAACGCGCGTGTAGAGGCTCTCGTACCCATCGTCAAAGGTCAGCAGGATCGCCTTGTTGGGCAACCTGCGGTGACCGCTCGCCGCAGCCGACACATCGTCGAGCGATATCGCCTCCCAGCCCGTGCCTTTCAGCCAATCAAGGAACTGCACGAGTGTCTTGGTCGTTACGGCATCGGTGCCGAGATCGGTCGGTTGGTCGACGACATCGTGAAAGGCAATCGAGACGAAGCGTTGACCGGGCGGCTCCGCGCGCGCGTGCGCCGTGGCGATGACCAGGAGCAGGATGTAAAGGAGCCCGCGCACGCGGTTAAAAACTCCGCCGTAGGCCGAAAGTGAGTGCCTCCGTGTTCTCGACCAGGCCGTCATACACTCTCCGGCTTAGCTCCAGCCCGTAGCGGAACTCCATCTGCGGGTCGAAGCGCCATCGGTGCTCGTAGCGCACTGTGGCGATCACATTGCCAGGGTAATGCGCCTGGTCATAAAGCCCGGCGTTTACCGACAATGTCTGTACCCAGCTGTCGTCATAGCGCCGCCAAATCGTGTTCGCTGCTATCAGGCCGCCGTCAATCGTAAGATCTTGGTCGGGATTGAAGTAGGGTGCCGCCGGGCGATTGTTGTGCGAGGCGTTGACCTCGCCGATTCCGGTCAGGTCGAAGCCGGGCAGAGCAATGAGTTTCTCTGTGTTGATGACACCTGCGCTGAAGCGCTGGTTGCCGTCGGTGAAAGGCAAATAGGCAAAACTACCCGAAACGCTGCTCGACTCGTCCCAGCGATAGGTTGCCTTGGTCGAGTATTCGTCCGCCGTGATGCCCTGGAGCAAAGCGCGCAGCGGCGTATCCCAGGAATAGAGCTCGCTGCTAAAGGCGAGTTTGATCTGGTCGGTCGCCGACCAATCCAGCGTAGCGCCGGCACCCGGCTTTGTCAGAGTGCCCCAGGATTGGCTCGGGTAGAAGGTTGCAGTGAGATCTGGAATTCGCCACTCCACGCCGGCGCTGAGGCGCGACCGTTGGACATAGCCCTCTGGCGGATGCGCGTCGGCGTAATCAGCGACCGTGAAAAACTGCCAATTGTCTGCTATGGGCGGACCAGTCAGCTTGGTCTGCATGATCAATGCGCGGCCCGCGTCATTCGCCCCGCCGCCCTGGGAATCGCTGGGCTTTGCCATGGACTCCAGAGTCCAGCCTATGTCCGCGTCAAGTTCGCGGGCCAGCCGTTTTACATGCTGATCCTCAGGGTATTGCGCCAGCAGATCGCTGACCATGCGCTGTGCTTCAGTAAAGTGGTAATTTGCGATCGCGATTTCGGCGAGTGCGATCTTTGATCCCACGTTATCCGGGTTAAGGCTCGCGGCGATCTCCCCCTCCGCCTCCGCACGCCGCGGCCAACCCCGAGCGCGCGCGATCTGATAGAGGGTTAGCCGAGCGTATGAGTTGGCAGGCGCGGCATCCACAATCCTGGTGACTCGCGCCCACGCATCGGCGAGCTGGTTTCCATAAAAACGGGCGCTCGCTGCCGTCACTTCGGCATAGGCGCGATCTGGGTTGTCGTGGCGGCTGGGGTCGTCGCGGTAGGTGCGCCAGATCGGCTCGTCGTTCGCGAGCGAGTCGATCGTCGCGTAGGCGGTCTTAAAGTCCTCGAGCTCGACCGCCGCATAGAACATGCCGTAACGCGCCTTAACATCTTTCGGACTTGCGGCCAGAACTCGGCCATAGGCAGCGCGCGCGCCTTTTGGTCGCCGCAAATAAAGAAGCGCGTCAGCGTAGGCCTCCTCCGCATATGGCGGCAGCGGAGCGTCGGCTCGCAGTGCGTCGCCTTCCTCGACGACCTCTCGCATGCGATAACGATCCCGCAGCGCCACGAGGCGGTCGAGCCGCAGCCGACGACGTACCGCAGGCTCGGCGGGTGGCGGAGGCAACGCAGCGAGCAATTTGTCGAGCCGTGCGATTGCCGCGTCGGTGCCGTTAAATCGGTGCGCCGGGTCCGAGGGCCTCGTGTCCGTACCCCAACGCACCATCGCTGCGGCCTCGTCCACGGCATAGGGCGCCGTGATTCCGGCGATCGCTGCCGCCCCATAGGCCCCGCCCTGCGCCTGAAGGATCGCGGCCGAAGCGGTGCGCGCTTCCTGGTGCGTCGGCGCGAGCTTCAGCGCCTCGGTGTACGCGGACATCGCCTTGTACGGATCGCCCGCCTTCCGCCAGGCGTAGCCCTCCGCAAGAAGCCGCTCGAGAGGAGGTGCATTCTGCACCTCGGGCCGACTCAGGGCTTCGAGTGCTTCCTTGGGACGGCCCGCGTCGGTAAGCACCAGCGCCAGCAGCAACGGCCACACGGTCTGGTCCGGAAAGCGTTTGAAGCCTTGCTGCGCCAGTTTTTCCGCATCACGGTAGCGATGGACATCCCGATAGGCGCGCGCGGCGGCCAGCAGAGCGTAATCCGGGGGATCGGCAACAGCCGCCTGTTCGAAGACGGCGATGGCCTCGCCGAGCCGTTGAGCCTGCTGTAACAGTGCAGAAAGGTCCATCGCCACGAGGCCGTCGTCTTCGCCGGCGGCCAGCATCGCGCGCAATGTTGCTATGGCGGGCTCTAACTGACCGGCTCGCGCCTGGAGCACAGCTGCCTCGCGTCGCTCGGTGATTGTTTGCGCCAACACTTGTTCTGCGCCAATCACTCCTACGACCAAAAGCCAGCCCGCAATGACCCATCGACCAGCAATGTGCATCATGTGAGCGGAAGCTCGCTGGGCTCCGGTTTATGATTTGTCGTCGGCCTCCGTGACTTTGTCCCCAATGAGTTGCCGGGCGGTTTGAGCACGGAGTAGGACAACTGATCACAGTGCTGCCGACGATGCCGTTGCCGCCGAGCGTACCGCCAGCATTCACCGTGGTCAGAACCGACGTCGCGATTGAGCCGTTCACCGTGAGCGTGCCGCGGTTATGGTTAACGACGTGTTAATTGCCGGGTCGCACTCATCGCCAGCTTGAGCCGGCCATCGTGTCATTCGGCGTGGGGTTTGTACGCCGATCGGCTTGCCAAACCATTGATCGGCCGGCAAATCAGGGGGGTCAATGTTGGGTGCTGATTCACACGTTGTTACTCCAATAGCGCCGTTATTCTTCGGCGCGGCGACGTTACGCGATGGGGCCAGAAGGAGACTCATGCACCGCAGCAAATTAGACGGCTTGAACAAGAAAGGCCGCCTCGCGGCGGCTCTGTCCGAAGTTGCTTGAAGGCGCGGGTCACGCGGCTACAAGCGATCGCCTTCCCTTTCCTCCATAAGCCGCGAAATCCGGACAAGCTCGCCGCAGTTTGGTGCGTCTCGCGAAGCCGGCACTGCGCGTGGCTGGTCATAGAGCTGCGCAGCCGGCAGCGGTATGCATCGCGCCTTATCGCGGGTGAGGCAGCTCACGGCGCGGAGCAACGCTTCTAGCTATTGCCAATCATCGCTTGGCAACGGCGGCAAGGCGACCAAAGCGCTAGACCTCCTAAATAATGCCCGCCCAGGAGCCCCAAAAAACGATAGTCCTACGATTTGTCACACACCAGAGCGGCGGCGGGATATCCCTAATTTTGCCGTGGTGTGAATCGGACAATTAGTTGTTTGTTTGAATCGGACAATTATTACGGGTTCGGGGGACTGTGAGGGTTCCCGTGTTGGTTTCGCATTTCGAGTTGGGCTACTTCCCGACCATTGCTTCGATCCTTTTCGGATGAGTTGATTTAATTCGCCGGCACGAGAAGGAGTACATTCTAACATTCGGCATCCTAACATCTTTGCGTTCCCAAAAACCTTGCATCCCAAATGGAGAGCATCCATGGTGACCTTTAACAAGAAAACCGTGCTTGCCTGCGCGGTGGCTGCGGCCGCTGCGGTTCTTTGCGCACTGCCAATATCGGTCGGACCCTCCAAAATATCGGGCATCGTGCTGTCTATTGATCAAGCACAAGCGGAGATTGGACGGCCGGCTACTCCGGGCAGCGTGGCGGGAGTACATCGGCGCGCAGCCCGGCGAGCTGCACGGCGCTGCGCGGCAGGCGTCACCTGCAACCACTAAGGTTGCGATGTGGGTCGTGAACTGCCTTGCCGGTAGCTTGCCGTGCGGGCCGCGACCAAACTGAACGGGCGCGGTCGCCGTGGACCGACCACGGCGAGGGAAGACGTACTCGGCACGGCCGAAACAGGGCCAAGAGCCGATGGCCAGCATTGGGCCTGAAATCAAGGAGGCCACATCGACAAATCGAATCTGTTTCCCGGACAGAGACCTATTTTAGTAAGGCGCCGACCTCCGCAGACTGTCCAGCGTGCGCGCCAGTGGAATGATCCGGCCGTGCTCCTGCCCCGCCAATGATCGAGGCTGGCAAGGGGCGCCAAAGACAAGGAGCACGCCATGTCTTCAGAGTCCTTGTCAATCGGCGTTCAAATTTGACCCCGGATCGGCGTCCAATTTTGGCTCTGACGCAATTTTGGTGCAGCTGATTCATTCGGCGCCGATTAGTCGGGCCTGAAGCAGATCGATTTTGCCGCGGCCGT
>JBAPYW010000006.1:0-1790 GCA_049284935.1 Xanthobacteraceae bacterium | reverse complement strand
GTGGGTGATCCCCTTGTCCCATTGCCGGATTGCGCAGCCGGTGCCCCTGTGGCTAGTTCCGCTAAAGAGCGGGCCAGGGCGGGGCTTGTCTAGCATGGACTGTCTGGGCTGGGCAATGCCCCAGCCCGGGCTAGGCAATGCCCCAGCGAACGGCCGCGAACGATTACGGCGGTGTGGTATTAGTGTGGTACTAACCAGAAAACTGCAATGATTTCAGGGAGAAATGGCCGAACTTGTTCCAGCCATCCACGTCTTCCTTACTTCCGATAAGAAGGCGTGGATGTCCGCGACATAGGCGAGCGAAGCGACGCCGTTCTTCGAACGGCTATGCGCGGGCATGACGCGACTTCAGATAAACGTATCGTACAAATCATCCCATTCGGGGTTCGTGGCGTGGATAAGGCGGACCTTCCAGGCACGGGGCCAGTGCTTGATGGTCTTTTCGCGCTGGATCGCGTAACGAATATCGTCAAAGCGCTCCACATAAACCAATCGCTTCAAGCCGTGATGCTTTGTAAATCCATCGACAAGCCCCTCCCGATGTTCATAGGCTCGTCGAGGCAAGTTGCTCGTGACACCGACATACAGGACGCCGTTGTGCCGATTGGTCATGAAATAAAGCCAGCCGTCCGCCATTTTCAGATTAAGGCAAGACGTGGATGGCCGGGACAAGCCCGGCCATGACGAGCTCCAGGCTCAGAGCATCTGGAATCATAGTCGTGGCGATCATCACCCTCTACATCGACGCCGATGCCTGCCCGGTGAAGCAGGAGGTCTATCGCGTCGCCGAGCGGCATGCGCTTAAGGGTGTGGCGCTCAAAGTCCTTGTCGTCAGCAATAGTCCGATCGCGGTGCCGCGGGATGAGTTTGTGGAGAGAATCGTCGTCGGCGCGGGCATGGACGAGGCGGACAACTGGATCGCCGAGCGCGCCAGGCGCGGCGACATCGTCATCACCGCGGACGTGCCGCTGGCGAGCCGCTGCGTCAAAGCCGGCGCCGACGTGATCGCGCCAAACGGGCGCGCGCTCACCAAGGACTCGATCGGGCTGACGCTGGCGACGCGCAATCTGATGGATTCGCTGCGCAGCGCCGGCGAGATCACCGGCGGCCCAAAACCGTTCTCGCCGCGCGACCGCTCCAGCTTCCTCTCCGCGCTCGACACGGCCATCGTGCGGCTCAGGCGCGCCGGGTTTGGGTAGTCCATCATCCTGCCCCGCTTCGCGGGGGCGGAGGAAGATGCCTATCCGGAACGGCAGCCGCTGCGGCCGCAATCGCCATGGCAGCCTTGCCGCGCTTTGGCTATCATGCGCAGACGTTCGCCAGGGGGAGCCGTTTCATGCGTAGGGCTGTTGCAGTGCTGTTGTTGCTCGCGGCGTGTTTCGCGCCGGGCATCGTCAAGGCCGACGGCGAGGCCGCTCACCACCGACACCGGCACGTCGTGGCGCGCGTCTGCAGCTTCGAAAGCCGCGTCTACGGCGAGGGCGAATTCTGCACCATCGGCTGCGTCAGAGGCCTGTGCGGCACGCAAACGTGCCACGACGGACACTGGGTCATCCCGCCGGCCGGATGCACGCCTGGCTTCGGCTGTCCGCGTTTTTGCTAGAGGCCGCCGCCGCGGGTCGCCAACCGCCGGAATGCCGCGTCACTTTCCTGTTGACACGATGTCCCCGTTCCGGCTACAAGGCGATGCGAATCTCGCTCAGTGAAGGACGCCTTCGGCCGAGGGTACTCCCGAAAGCGGAGCGAGTGCGGTGCCCGCGGGCGGGAAGATACGGCCCGTTCCCGGGCGG
>JBAPYW010000005.1:0-79948 GCA_049284935.1 Xanthobacteraceae bacterium | reverse complement strand
CCTTGACGGCATGACACCAGATCAAGCCTACTTCCCACCGCTGCCCCTCCGCTTGGCAGCCTAACCCTGGCAGAGACCCCACTTATCGATGCGGAAAATCTGTTCAGATAACCGGGACCACCTCACTTCTCAACGTCCGTCTTCATGTCCGATAGAAGGCCCAACCCTCGTGCGGGTAGGTTTCCTCAACGGTACGTTGCATAACTTCCATAAGATACGAAAAGAGCTCCTTGTATTCGGCTGTTTCGTGCTCGTGAATCCCGAGACCTCCCCATCCTTGAAATCGAATCTCGCTAAATACATCTGGCGGCGCAGTGGTGAACCTCTTCGCGGCGTAGAGACCATCAACATACTTCTTGTTTTGAGCTACAATCTCTGAGCGTGAGAAAGGTAGGATGCTGCGATCTGATAGAAACAACCGCAGACCGAAAACGTGCAGAATTTCGCCATCTCGTGTAAACGCTCGGTCCCTGAATTGTGCTTCCATCTTAGCGAGTGCTGCTTCGAATTCGGCGTCGGAGCGTTCCATCCAATGCCAGACAGTCCGCCACGGCTCCTCGTCGGCAACGGTGACAAAAAAGCGGCTCGCCTTCAGCTCCTTACCTATCATCGTTGGGTCGACAATGCCGCGAACGAGATAATCGGCCAAAAGCTCATTAGAAAGAACATTGTCGTTGATATCAATCATCGGGTGTCGTTGGGCTACAAGCTGCATCGGGTTATTTTTCGTCTTATCAAGCAGGGCCTTTGTCATTGCCGCGATGCCTCGACCCTCCAGAATGTCACCTTCGGCGATGCGCGCAGCCTTGAACTCGAATGAAAGAACGAACAGAAGTCGCAAAAGTGTCCGTGCAGCATCCTTGTTGTCCTGGTGTTCTGGCGCAAGCGCTGCGAAGAATCGCTCAAAATCCCACATCGTCTGTTGGAGAATCCGGAGGTTATCCAGCTTGGACAAAGCGTAAATTGTGGCAATATCATCGGCGCCGGCCTTGAAGAGTTCACGCGCCTTTTCATAATTGATCTTCGAAGCAAAGTGTGCGAACGCTTCATCAAACTCCGACTGCACCTCTAACGTCTTGCCGATCAGTTTCTCTCGCCTGCGTGCGTAGTCTTCTTTAGCGCTGATCTCCTTTTCGTTGGCCAGTACGACAACTTTGGCACCGCCGTGCTCTACAAATTGGTTAATGTAGCCAAGTACCTTATTGATCGGAGCCTCGCATCGTTCGAGATCATCAAAGACGTAAATTTTGGCGTGGAATTTGTTTAGAAACTCCTTGATATTCCAATCCCCGGGATCGACCTTGAGAAACTTGAGACCAGCCTTGGCGACGCGCCCAACGACCTTAGCTGCGGTTCCGGTCAACGCGGGGAATACAGCCTGGAATAAAGCGTCGTCGATTTCCTCGATCGTCGAGAGACCATAGAGGCTCACGTAGACGTATTCACTCTGGTCATCACCCAGGGTCTTTTCCAAGAAAGCCTTCACCAAATGTGTCTTGCCGACGCCCCAGGGGCCGCAAACGAGGACGCCGAAATATGGCGGGTATCCGAGCCCGAGATAGTAGGAGAGGTAGTCCCAAACGTGCTTGTTGCTCCTGTCAGTCATGGGTTAGTCGGCGGTGACGAGATTACTCTTCGTTGGTGAACTTTTACCACTGCAAGTTGTCATTGGCGAGAGGGATTAAGCAAGCGTAGCAAGTAGCCCAGACTGAGCACACCGAAATCCGGGGCATTATGCCATTTCGCGAATGGCTTGCGGCGGGTAACGCCTTCGGCTAACCCGCCCTACCATGTTCTCACAAAGTGCAATCGGTAGGATCGCCGCATGTCCACCAATCGCGTCTATCGGATCGCTGTCATCCCCGGCGACGGCATCGGCAAGGAGGTGGTGCCGGAAGGCCTGCGCGTCCTCGAGGCCGCGTCCAGGAAATTCGGCTTCGAGCTGCGCAACGATCATTTCGACTTCGCCTCCTACGACTATTACGCCAAGCACGAGCGCATGATGCCGGAGGACTGGAAGGAGAAGATCGGCGGGCATGACGCGATCTTTTTCGGCGCCGTCGGCTGGCCGGCGAAAATTCCCGATCACGTCTCGCTATGGGGCTCGCTCATCCAGTTCCGCCGCGAGTTCGACCAATACGTCAATCTGCGGCCGGTGCGGCTGATGCCCGGCGTGCCGTCGCCGCTCGCCAATCGCCAGCCCGGCGACATCGATTTCTGGGTGGTGCGGGAGAATACCGAAGGCGAGTATTCCGCGATCGGCGGCCGCATGTTTCCGTGCACCGACCGCGAGGTGGTGGTGCAAGAGACAGTATTCACCCGCATCGGCGTCGACCGCGTCCTGCAATTCGCCTTCGAGCTCGCCCGCAAGACGCCGAAGAAGCACCTGACCTCGGCGACCAAGTCGAACGGCATCGCCATCACCATGCCGTACTGGGACGAGCGGGTCGAGGCCATGGCGAAAAACTATCCCGACATCAAATGGGACAAGTACCACATCGACATTCTGGCGGCGTTGTTCGTACTCAAGCCCGACCGCTTCAACGTGGTGGTGGGGTCGAACCTGTTCGGCGACATTCTCTCCGACCTCGGCCCGGCCTGCACCGGCACCATCGGCATCGCACCGTCGGGCAACATCAATCCCGAGCGCAAATTTCCTTCCATGTTCGAGCCGGTGCACGGCTCGGCGCCGGATATCGCCGGTCAGGGCATCGCCAATCCGATCGGTCAGATCTGGTCGGGGGCGATGATGCTCGAGCATCTCGGCGAGGCCGAAGCCGCGGCGGCCATCGTCAAGGCGATCGAGCAAGTGCTGGCCGAGCCGAAGCTGCGCACCCGCGATCTCGGCGGCCCGGCCGACACCGAAGCCTGCGGCAAGGCGGTCGCCGACGCGCTGACGTAATCGCCCTACTCGACTGCCGAACTCGACTGTGGGAGACGAACCTCGCTGTAGCCCCAGCGCGAAATATCGCCCTTTGCGTCAAGCTTATCTTCATCGACGAGAACACGGATGCGCTCCGCGACAGCATCGAAGTGTGGTCCATCAGCTACGCGATCTGAAACCAAAGTGATGATCTTAAAGACCTTTTGCCATCGCTCGTTCGCGGTCGAAAGAATCAGCGCGTCCCACATGTCATCCATGGCTGATGACCTTGATTGGTGTCGTTACACCCGCTTGCGCCGGGCGTCCGCTGCGATGCTCCGCAACCTATCAGCAATCTCGGCCTTGCCGCCGCCTGGGGCGCCGTGAATACCGGGAGTCCAAAAATCGTCCGGCAGGCGCGCGCAACAGGCAAGGGCGGCTGACTCATTGCCGAGGCGCGCGTGCACATCGGCTTGGTAGAGCGGACCGAATGCCGTGCCCTGCCATTCGACGGGATCAATCGCTTCGCCGCGATCGAAGTCTTCCCGCGCCTTCTCGTACTCACCCATATGTCGATAGACCTCGCCGCGCGACAGAAACGATACCATGTCGGGCTTGAGTTCAATCACCTTATTGAGATCTTCGAGGGCCCGCCGCGGCTCACCGATTTTCATCCATGCAAAGTGGCGGTCAAAATAGGCAGGAGGATTTTCAGGGTTGTCCTGGATCCATTCATTGACGATGCGCAAATAGCGTTGCGGATCGGAGCGAGAATCTTGTGCAGCGTGAGCACCTCTTCGGGGGTGCTTGGTTCCTTCACCGATTCGTTGCCGCTCATAGCCATGTGGCGCCGCTACCGCCCGTGCGCCCACAGCGTTTCCAGCCGGTGGCGGAATGCCTTGGGCCGTTCGGCGAACAGGCGATGGGCGATGCGGGCGGCGCGGTGCGCCAGCTCGGTGGTGCGTTCGGCGCAGGCCGGCGTCAGCCGCGAGCGCCAATGCGCCAGCGGCTGATGCGGCTCGGTGAAGTGCTTGAGAATCTCCAGGTCCTGGCAGCGGCCGAGCCGGTCGCGCAGCCGTTCGGCCTCCTCGGTCCACATGCGGCCGTGGCGCGGCCATAACGGCTCGACCAGATCCATCTGATAGCGGTGATCGACGACGCGCTGGCGCAGATGATGCAGGTCTTCGGCACTCGCTTGCGTCCAGTCGGCCGGAATGGCGCGGCGCGCGGCGCGATAGCCGGCGGTCAGGCGCGCGGCGATGGCGCTGAATTCGAACGGATCGAGCGGCCACAGCTCGATCGCCGCCATCGTGGCATCAAGCCAGGCGATGATCGCTTGCCGCAGTTCCGGCGTCAGCACCTCGTGCTCCTCGCTGCCGCGGATCGCTTCGAGTCGGCTGCGGATGGTCGCGATCGAGCGCGCCGACAGCGCCATACCTTTGTCCACGAGGTCGTCAAAGGCGTTGAGCGCCGATTGGCCGTCGCGCGCGCGCGCGAGCGAGCGAGCATGGTCGCGCGCTTCCTGGCGCAAGTGCACCGCGTCCGGGATGAAGGGCTCGAGCAGCCGCATCAGCGCCCGCCACTGCTTCATGGCGCGGCGGAAATCGTGCACGGCGTCCTGGCTCGAGCGCTCCGGATCGGTGATCGTTGCGCGCGCAGTGTCAATCACATGACCCGCGATCGCGCGCACGGCCGGTCCGATCGCCGCGCGGGGCTGCAAAGCAGGTTTGGCGCCCATATCCGCTTCTATGAAGGCGTGCATGACAGTCCGATGGGTCCCTCGGTGACAGTATGACGAAAAATCGGGCCCGCCGCACTTCCCTTATCGGAGGTCGCTTGCTACATGCTTTTCACCACGGCGGCCCCGGTCTAAGCGGGGCCGGACACATTGGCGCGGGGTGGAGCAGCCCGGTAGCTCGTCAGGCTCATAACCTGAAGGTCGTAGGTTCAAATCCTACCCCCGCAACCAATTTGTGAAGCAATATCAATTGCTCACGACACCTGCGCCGACTGAGGCAAA
The DNA here is from genome assembly GCA_049284935.1 of Xanthobacteraceae bacterium. GTDB lineage: Bacteria > Pseudomonadota > Alphaproteobacteria > Rhizobiales > Xanthobacteraceae > BOG-931. The sequence continues at coordinate 75,065 of JBAPYW010000005.1, read as the reverse complement.
TTTCCCTTTAACGCCCATCGCCGCACCACGCATTGCGCCGCGTGCCCCGCAACTTTGGTCATCCGGTCGCAATCTCCGCTCGGGAAACGGGTGTCGCCGCACGCGCCGATTTGCTTCCTGCCACAGTCATCTTCGCACTTGCATCGCGGCGGAGCCGCCGACAGGGTGCGAGGCCGTCTTGGGAGGAATTGTGGTCACGCGTTCGACGCCGGCCAAACCGCGCATCTTCTATGGGTGGTTCGTCGTTGCCGGCACCTTTGCCGTCACCTTTGTCGGCTTTGGCTGCGCCTATAGTTTCAGCGCCTTTGTCGTTTCTTTGCAGCAGGATTTTGCCGCCTCGCGCGGATCGGTCGCGGTCGTGTTCTCGCTGGCCGGATTCTTTTATTTCGGCCTCGGGGTCGTCAGCGGCCCGCTGGCCGGCTACTGGGGCGCAAGGCGTCTTGCCGTCATCGGCATGGTCCTCACCGGACTGGGGCTCGTGGTCGCGAGCGTCGCCCGCAGCTTGCCGCAAGTCTATGCGGCGTACGGGCTCGGCGTCGGACTGGGCATCGGCTGTTCTTACGTTCCGGCCGTGGGCGCGGTGCAGCGCTGGTTCATCAGGCGCCGCGGCTTTGCCTCCGGCATCGCGGTCAGCGGCATCGGCGTCGGCACGCTCTTGGTGCCGCCGCTCGCCGCGTTCCTCATCGCGGCACTGGGGTGGCGCGAGGCCTATCTGATCCTCGGCATTCTTTCCGCGCTTGTCGGTGGCGGAATGGCGCTGCTGATCGAGGACGATCCGCACTATCGCGGCCTCAATCCCGACGGCGCGCCACTTGCATCGAACGGGGAACCGACGCGCGCGACCGGCGTGTCCGTGGGCGCGGCGATCGGATCGCGGCGGTTCATCGGCCTTTACGCCGCCTGTTTCATTTGCGCGTTCGGCTTGTTCGTGCCGTTCGTGCATCTCGTGCCGTACGCGCTCGATCATGGCCTACCGCAATCGTCGGCGGTCATTCTGCTCGCCATGATCGGGCTCGGCAGCACCGCCGGACGTTTCATCCTCGGCGGCGCGGCCGATCGGCTGGGCCGCCCGCTATCCTTGATGGCCATGTTCGTCGGCATGGCGTTCGCCTTCGTCATTTGGTCCTTTTCGACCGAGCTCTGGGCGCTGGCCGTCTTTGCCTGCGTCTTCGGCCTGTTCTACGGCGGGTTCGTCGCGCTCGCGCCGGCTGTGGTCACCGACTACTTCGGCGGCCGTAACGCCGGCAGTATCATCGGCATTCTCTATACCAGCGTGGCGATCGGCACACTGATCGGGCCCGGCGCCGCCGGCTACGCCTTCGACCTAACTCACAGCTATACGCTGCCGATCCTGGCGAGCGTCGCAGCAAATATCATCGCCGCCGCGATCCTCGCGGCCACATCGAAGGCTGGTCGGTGAAGTTGCGGATCGCTGAGCTGGCCCGGCGCTAAGCGAGCGCGGCATGGACAAGAATGCGGAACAGCTGCCGATAATAATCCCGTTGCCCCGGCGCCTGGATCATCATCATCGCGATCAGCTCTTCCTTGGGTGCGATCCAAAAAATCGTGCCGGCGAGCCCGCCCCAGTAGAACTCGCCCGGCGTACCGGGCGTCGCAGCCATCCCAACCTCGCGGCGAACAGCAAATCCGAGCCCGAAGCCATATCCCGGATGCAGAAGCGTAGGGTTGCCGACGCGGACATTCGGCCCAAGGTGATTGGAGGTCATGAACTCCAGCGTCTTGCGTCCGACGATGCGCGTGCCGCCGAGCGCGCCGCCGAGATAGAGCATTTGCGCGAACCGCGCGTAATCGTCCATCGTCGAGACGAGCCCGCCGCCGCCCATTTCGAAACTCGGTGTGGTCCGGGGGTCGAAGAGCTTCACGGCTGCGCCGCTATCGGGATCGTTCGCGAATGGCTCGGCGAGGCGCTCGTGCGCGTCTGCGCGTGCGGCGAAGCCGGTATCGCGCATGCCCAGCGGCACAAAAATTCGCTCGCGGAGAAACGCGCCCAAGGTTTGCCCGGAGACAATCTCGATGACGCGGCCGACGACGTCGGTGGAATGGCTGTAATCCCAGGACGCGCCCGGCTGGTTGAGCAACGGCAGCTTGGCGAGCGCAGCGACAAATTCGGAGAGAGTGGGACCGTCAGGGCTGAACGTCGTCGGGCTTATAAGCTGCGCCTTGAAGTAAAGGCGCTGCACGGCCGAAACACCGGTGAAATAGTACGTCAGCCCCGAGGTGTGGCGCAGCAGGTCCTGGACGGTGATCGGCCGCTCGGCGTCGACCAGTTCGAGCGTACCGTCCTTTTCGACGCCCACGCGAGGATTGGCAAATTCGGGCACGAATTTCGCTAGCGGGTCGCTGATAAACAGCCGTCCCTCCTCGACCAGCATCATCAGCGCAACCGAAACGATCGGTTTGGTCATCGAATAGATGCGGAAGATGGCGTTGCCGGGCATCGGCGGCCCGTCGGGGCGGAGCGCTCCGATATCGCGCCGGTAGCCGACTTTGCCGCCGCGAGCGATCAACATCGAGATACCCGGCACGTGCCGGGCATCGACTTGGCGCTGCATCACGGCGGTGAGTCGCGATAGGCCGTCAGTGGATAGCCCAGCCTTTTCTGGCTCGGTCACAGCGGAGGCAGAGGACGACGAAGCGCGATGATCGTTCACGGTCGGTCCCGGGACTGGGAGTCGGCGCATAATGCAACAAAGCCCAGCTTCCAGGCGAGCGAAATATGGCCTACGCCGCCGCCCGGGTGGCGAGGCGGTCCATCTCACGCTCCACCAGCCGCCGATAGGGGCCGTCCCGCCGCATCAGCAGATCGGGGGGACCCTCCTGCACGACTTTGCCGAGCCGCAGCACGACGATGCGATCGAAACTCCTGACCGTCGCCAGCCGATGCGCGATGACGATGACGGTGCGCCCGTGCATCAGCCGGACCAAAGCTTCGCGGATCGCTTCCTCCGACTCGCTGTCGAGCGCAGAGGTCGCCTCGTCGAGCAGCAAGAGCGGCGCGTTCTTGAGGAACGCCCGCGCGATGGCGATGCGCTGACGCTGGCCGCCGGAGAGCCTGACGCCGCGTTCGCCGACCAGCGTGCGCATGCCGTCCGGCAAATCCTCGATGAAATCGCAGCGCGCCGCGAATGCCGCATCGAGCACCTCCTCGTCCGAGGCATCAGGTCTGCCGTAGCGGATGTTCTCCATCACCGAGCGGTGAAACAGCGAAATGTCCTGCGGTACGACGCCGATGGCTTCGCGCAAGCTGTCCTGCGTAACTCGCGCGATATCCTGTCCGTCGATCAGGATCCGGCCGTCCTGCACGTCGTAGAAGCGTTGCAGCAAGGCAAACAGCGACGACTTGCCGGCGCCGGAAGGGCCGACCAGGCCGATACGCTCGCCCGGTTTGAAACTGAGATTGAAGTCCTCGAAAATCTGCTGACCCTCACCGTAGCGGAAATAGACATGTTCGAACTTGACGCTGGCGCCGCCCTTGACCAGCGGCGCCGCTTCCGGATGATCCCGCAGCTCATGCGGCACCAACAGCGTCGCCAGCGCCTCTGACAGACGCGCGATATGCTGCGTGATGTCGACCAGCGCCACCGCGAGATCGCGCGTGGCATGCAGCACCGACAGTCCCAAGGTGCAGATCAGCACCACGTCGCCGGTCGTGGCCTCGCCCTGCTGCCAGAGCACGATCGCCCAGGCGAGCAGGCCGAGCGCCAGCACGATGGTCACCACCGCGTGAAAAATGCGTAGCTTTTCGAGATAGAACAAGCTGCGCCGGCGCGCATCCATTTCGCGTTCGACGGTCGCGTCGAACCGGCTATTCTCGCGCAGAAAGCCGCCGAACGCCCGCACCAGCGGCATGTTGCTGACGACGTCGGTCATTTCACCGTCGACCGCCGCTGCTTTGCCAGCGAAATCGTGATGAAGCGGCCGGCCGGCCGCCGCCAGACGGAACATGATGCAGACCATGATGCCGGCGACGAGAGCGAGCCCTGCGGCCATCGGCAGGCTGACCATACGCACCAGCGCGATCGCCGCCACGGTTGCCGCGCAGGGCGGCAGCACGTTCCAGACGAACATATTCTCGCCGGTGAAGATCGCGTTGGACGTCGCGGTCACGCGGCTCGTCAGCGTGCCAGGCAGCCGTTCCGCGAAATAGCGCGGCGAATGCCCAGTCAGGTGCCGGAACAGGTCGCGCCTGATGTCGCCGGTGACGGCGACGAAGGTGAAATTGCCGATCCAGCTGGCGAGTCGCCACAACAGATTATCGGCGGCGATCAGCGATCCGAGCAGGACGAAGGCCGTCCACACGCCGGCATTGGCGTTGTGCGACAGCGTGTCGACCAGAAACTTGACGCCGTATTGCGTGCCCACCGAACAGGCGACCGCGCCGAGGACCGCGGCGAGGATGAACGCATGGGACAGCGGGCGCCGCCGCACGTAACGAAGGATAAAGGCGAGGGGACGACTGGCGTAATCGCAAAGGTCGGCCATGCGCTGGATTTCCGCCCGGGAATGCCGCGACCCCTCCAAGAGGTCCGTACAGCATCACAACGCCGAGGACGCGAAATTTTTCCGCCCCTCATCGTGATATTTCGCGTCGCCGATCGGGCGTGACATTTCGCGCTGCCGATCAAGGTTCCCGGCAGGGAACCGTGTCAGCCCTGTGGCGATTGTCTGGGAGGATTGTGAACGGTGCGGGAGGTAGCCTTGCGCGCGATCACGCCGCAGCAATGGGCAAAAGTTCCGTGCCCTGCGAAAAATAAGTTCGCGGTCCAATTTGGAACATTTAGCCGCTGCCTGGTTCTTGGTTCAGTGCCGGGAACTCACGGGACGGCGGGATATCCGCAGGAAGGTCAAATTGTATGCACATTGCCCAGGTCGCTCCGCTGACGGAGGCGATCCCGCCCAAGCTGTATGGCGGGACCGAACGTGTGGTGTCATGGCTGACGGAAGAGTTGATCGCGCTTGGCCATGAGGTGACGCTATTTGCCTCGGGCGACTCCGCGACGTCGGCGCGGCTGGAAGCGGTCTGGCCGCGCGCCTTGCGCTTGGATGGAGCGGTGCGCGACCCCAACGCGTTGCACATGCTGATGTTGGAGCGGGTGTATCAGCGCGCAGCCGACTTTGATTTCCTGCATTTCCATCTCGACTATTATCCGTTCTCGTTGTTCTCGCGGCAGTCGACGCCGTTCGTCACGACGCTGCACGGCCGGTTAGACTTGCCCGAGCACCAGCCGGTCTTCGACGCATTTTCCTCGGTTCCCGTGATCTCGATCTCCAACGCTCAGCGGCGGCCGCTGCCGCAGGCGCACTGGGTGCGCACGGTTCATCACGGCCTGCCGCAACGGTTGCTGATGCCGAAGCCGGTCAAGCCATCTTACTTCGCATTTCTCGGCCGCATCGCGCCGGAAAAGGGCGTCGATCGCGCCATCCGCATCGCCGAGCATTGCGGCGTGCCGCTCAAAGTCGCGGCCAAAGTCGACAAGGCCGACCGGGAATATTTCGATGAGCAAATTCGCCCGATGCTCAGATCCCCGAAGGTGGACTACATCGGCGAGATCACCGACCAGGAGAAATCGGATTTCCTGAGCGGCGCCATTGCTCTCTTGGTTCCCATCGACTGGCCGGAGCCGTTCGGCTTAGTGATGATCGAAGCGATGGCTTGCGGCACGCCGGTGATCGCGTTCAACCGCGGCTCGGTGCCGGAGGTTGTCGACGACGGTCTCACCGGATTCATCGTCGAGGACGAAACCGGCGCCATCGGCGCGGTCGACCGTCTCGGACATTTGTCGCGGGAAAAGATTCGGCGGCGTTTTGAGGAGCGCTTTACCGCGCGGCGGATGGCGCAGGACTGTCTTGCCGTCTACCGCAGCCTCATGGACGGCGCGGCGCTGCATCTACGGCTGGTCACCGACGACGCCCCGGCTTTGTAAGGCGCAAGGACGCTTTGCTTCCAGGCGTCAGTCGGCCGGCGCGGCGTCACGGGTTTCCGGCATCAGCAGCCACACGGCTGCCAAGCCGGCGAAGGCGATCGCCGCCAGTCCGGTAAACGCTGCCGGGCTGCCGAAATGGTCGCTGATGTAGCCGGCGAGCGTGGCGCTCACCGAGGCGCCGACGCCGATGAAGGTGCCGACGATTCCTTGCCCGAGGTTGAAGTGGCCGGTGCCGCGGGTCAGGTCGGCGACGACCAGCGGCACCATGACGCTGAACACGGCGGCAGTCACGCCGTCGAGCAGCTGCACGACGACCAGCAGCTCGGGATTGGTCACCGACGCAAAAAGGAGGCCGCGAATTGGTAATGCGGCGAAACCGATCAGCAGCAACGGGCGGCGGCCCCATATCTGCGCGCGGCGGCCGATCCACGGTGACAAGGCGGCGACGACAAGCTGCGGGACGACAATACAGGCGGCGATCAAGACTGTCGCCCAGCGGGCCGAGTGCATGGTGACGACACTGCCCATCAACGGCAGCATGGCCGCATTGGCGAGATGAAACAGCAGCAGGCAGCCGGCGAAGATCAAGAGCGGCCGGCTGCGCATCAGATCGGCAAGTTTCCTCGGCGCCTTGGCGCGTGGTCGCAGCGCCGCCCCGTGGGCGCGTTCTGGATCGATCTCGGCCGCGTTAATCGAGCGTAGCGCCAGTAACGCGGGCCCGAGCAGCAGCACGGTCACGACGAAAACGGCGCGGGCGGAAAGGAGATAGCCGCAGGCGCCCATCGCGGCCGCGGCCAGCCCGTTGCCCACCGAGGCGAAGCGGGCGTTGCGCCCCAGCCGTTCGCCGATCGCCGCATGACCGACCAGTCCGAGACTGATCGCAGCGATCGCCGGACCGAGCACGCAGCTTGCCGCCGCGTGCAGGATCGAAGCCGACAGCACTACCGGAAACACCGGTATGGTGGCATAGCCCAAAGCGCTGATGCAGATCGCCGCTATGGCGATGCCGCCAACCAGACGCTCGGAGCGGGCGGCATCGACCAAGGCGCCGCCCGGCATCTGGCCGATCAGGGAGACGACGCCGGCCGCGGACAAAACCAGGCCGATGTCGACTTGCGTCCATTTTTGCGTGGTGAGAAAGACCGAGACGAACGGGCCGAACCCGGTCTGCACATCGGCGACGAAGAAGACGAACCAATCAAGGCCGCGCAGGCTGCGAGGTGAGGGCGCCAGCGGCGGCTCGTCGCCGGCCGATTCCTGGCCGCGCGACGGCGAAGGCGTGGCGGCAATCCCACGCTGCCGATCCGGCCTGTCGCCTAAGCGGCGTAAAGGTTCCGCAGACAGAATACATCTCCAGCACTGTGGTCTATTCGGGCAGCGGCTCGAGCTTGCCCAGTGCGCCGAGGACGACGACGGGCGTGCCCTCCCGGTATTCGGGTGCTGCTTTGACTTGGTCGCGGGTCAGTTCAAGTGCGATCCGGCCGCCGGGCTCGCCGGGCGGCGGAAAATGCAGCGCATTCCAGTCCACGGCGATCTGGCGGCTGCCAACGCCGAGGAAACCGCCGAAGTCGATGATCGCGGCACGAACCTCACCGCTGCGGTCGACAAGCACGTCCACGATCCTGCCCATATTCTCGTTGGTAGCACTGCGCACCTCGCGGCCGAGGACGCCCTCCACCTCGTGCTTATTGAGGATCGTGACCTCCGGAGTGGCCGGAGTGGCGGTTGGCTCTTTTTTGTCGGCGTCATTCTCGGCAAGCGCCGCGGTCATGGCGGCGATCACCAGCAACAGCGCGGCAGCCGTCATCGCCGCTCGATGATTTCCGCGCATGCCGCCTCCCACGAGGTCTCTCCCCACTAAACCGAGGGTGTCCGTCTAGTTCCACGCGATGCGGAGGCGGGTGCGGTTCAGGACGAATAAACCACGGATACCCGAATACCGCCGCTGATCCGCGGCGTATCGAGCGACACCGTGTCGCCATGGCGACGCACCTGAAGATCGACCAGCGAGGAGCCGAGTCGCAGGTTCCGTACCGTCACCGTATCGAGAAACGCGGGCAGCCGCGGATTGCAAAGCCGGATTTCGTTCTGGAAGGGATCGAGTTCGAGGCCAAGCGAAGCTTCCAGGAGGGCGAACGGAGTGGTGCTCGCCCAGGCCTGCGGCGCGCAGGCGACGGGATAGAGCGTCGGGCCATGGCCGCGTTGGCGCTGGAAGCCGCAGAACAGTTCGGGCAGCCGCCGATGGTCCATATAGCTGGCGGCCCTGAAGAGGCCCTCGAAAAGAGTTTCGACGGATTGTTTTAGTCCGTACCGCGCGAGACCGAGAGCAATCAGCGCATTATCGTGTGGCCAAATCGAGCCGTTATGATACGACATTGGATTGTAGCGCGCCTCGTCGCGCGCCACGGTGCGGATGCCCCAGCCGGAGAAGAAGTCGGGCCGCAACAATCCCTTGGCGACCAGGGCGGCCCGCGCCGGCTCGGCGATTCCGGTGAACAGAACCTGCCCGGCGTTTGACGTCCGCACGGCGCAGGGCTTTTTGGCGCCGTCCAGCGCCAGCGCATAGGTCTCGATCCGCGGGCACCAAAAGGCGGCCTCGAAGCGCTCAGCAAGCCGGGCGGCTTCGGCGTCAAGTTTGTGGGCTTCGCCGTCGCGTCCAACCCGCCGCGCGCAACGCGCCGCCAAGCGTTTGGCGGCATAGACATAGCCTTGCACCTCGGCGAGCGCGATCTCACCCTCGGCCAGTCGCCCGTCGGCGTGGAAGATCGCGTCTTGCGAATCTTTCCATCCCTGATTGGCGAGCCCTTGGTCGCTGGCGCGCTTATATTCGACGAAGCCGTCGCCGTCCGGATCGCCGGGGCCGTCGATCCAAGCCAATGCAGCCGCGATCGAAGGCCACAGCGCCGCGATGGTCTCGATGTCGCCGGTGCGTTCGACGTAAAGTCCCGCCAGCAGGACGAACAGCGGCGTCGCATCGACGCTGCCGTAGTAAAGTCCGAACGGCACTTCGCGCAGCGCCGCCATTTCGCCGCCGCGCATCTCGTGCAGGATCTTTCCCGGCTGCGAATCTGCGAGCGGATCGGTCGTCTTGGCCTGATAGGCGGCGAGGCGCCGCAGCACGCCGCGCGCCACGTCCGGGCTCCACCACAGCATTTGCAAGGCCGTGATCAGTCCGTCGCGGCCGAACGTGGTGGAGAACCATGGGATTCCGGCATAGGGATAGCGGCCCTGCGGCGTGTCCGTCATCAGCATTTCGAGATCGGCCGCCGACCGGCACAGCATTTCGTTGAATAGCTCGCTCGAGGTTTCGACGCTGGTGCGGCCGCGCGTCGCCTCGCGCAGCTCGCGGCGCGCGGCGATGAGCGCGCGCTGAAACGGCACCGGACGCGACGTCGCTTCGTTGCATCCGGCCGCGAGGAAGATGGGCCGCGCCTCGCCCGGCGCGAGCCGCAATTCATAGATGGCGCCGTTCGTCGCCAGCCGGTCCGGTGCCGGATCGAAGGTCAGCGTGGTCCGGCGCAGCTTGCCGTCAAGGCCGTGATAGCTCAGCAGCACCTGATCGTTGCCGCGGAGCTTCGCCGTCGCGGTGCCGCGGCGCGCGCGATGGGTGCCGCGCACCTCGAACAGGTCGGCGAAGTCGTTGGCGAACAGAATCGACAAGCGAACGTCGATCGCCCGGTCGCCGTAATTGCGCACGCCGAAGCGCTGATAGCCGGTATCCCCCCACAGGAAAATCGTGCGCAAAATGTGTACGGTATCTTTTTCCAGTACGATGTGCTGATCGGAAATGACGTCGGGATTGGTCAGGTCGACGACCAGCGCCGCGTTGTCGTCGCGCAAATTAGAGCCGAGCAGCAGCGGCTGTGCGTCGTTGACCCGCAATTCGAGCCGCGAGAGAAACCGCGTGTCGCGGTGGAACAGCCCGTCGGTTTCCTCGGATGCACCGATATCGCCATGGCTGTCGAGCACGACGAAGGTGTCGTTATGCTTGAGCGACAGTCGCGACCGGGTCGCGGACGGGGTGGCGGAAATGTAGAAGGAAGCTTCCGTCGGTGCGGTGACTGAAACTTTCTGCGCGGCGGTTTTGGGTGGCATTCTTTTGTTTCGCTCTGGCTTAACGTTCGATCTCGTCCGCTGGGTTAACGATCGGCAAGGCTATTAGATCGCCGTCTGACCACGTCGGCTACGTGCGGCCCGCAAGCCAACCGCGAAGCGGCCGTACGACCTAGATGGTTGTTTCGGGCGCCGGGATGCACTACCGGTCGCCGTCAGGCACGAGAAAAGGACCGGCTAGTTACCGGCTAATATGTAACTGTTGCAATTGCGCAACTCCTTTGCTTTTTCAGTGGCTTCAGGGTTCGGCGCCCCGTTTGGCCTTGTCACAAAAATTTCACCCGCCATACTGCCTGCCGATTAGGCACCGGTTTTGATCTTTCTGGATCCTGATGGCCGAACATTCCCGAGAACAAAAGTTCTGGGGGTGAATGAAAAAGAAAATCTTTAGGGACGGAAGTTGATGACGGTTGAAACTGGCGCGGTCGAACTCAAGGCCGCGGGGTCGCTGGCGCCGCGCTGGAACCAGCTCGTCTTCGGCATTATCTGCATGGTGCTGATCGCCAACCTGCAATACGGCTGGACGCTTTTCGTCAATCCGATCAACAAGGCGCATGGCTGGTCGATCGCCTCGATCCAGCTGGCGTTCAGCATTTTCATCGCGCTGGAGACGTGGCTGACGCCGATCGAGGGTTGGATCGTCGATATTCTCGGAGCGCGGCGCGGACCCAAGCTGGTGGTCGCCTTCGGGGGAGTCATGGTCGCCCTCGGCTGGATCGTCGATGCCAACGCGCAATCGCTTGAGATGCTCTATTTCGGCGCCGTGTTGGCCGGCACCGGCGGCGGCGCCATTTATGCGACCTGCGTCGGTCAAGCCGTCAAATGGTTTCCCGACCGCCGCGGCCTTGCCGTCGGACTGACCGCGGCGGGTTATGGCGCCGGCGCCGCGCTCAGCGTCGTTCCCATTCGCGAGGTGATCAACTCGAGCGGCTACGAAGCGGCCTTCTTCTGGTTCGGGCTGATCCAGGGCGGAATCGTCTTTATCCTGGCCTGGCTGTTGCGGGCACCCGATCCCGGCGAGATGGCCGGTGTCGGCGTGCCGAAGGTCCAGCAGACAACGCGCACCTATACGCCCGCCCAGGCGTTGGCTACGCCAGTGTTCTGGCTCCTCTACATCATGTTCGTCATGGTGTCGGCGTCGGGCCTGATGGCGACGGCACAGATCGCTCCCATCGCCCAGGACTTCGCCATCGGCGATGTGGTGGTTTTCTTCGGCGCCACGACGCTGAGCGCGGCGCTCATCATCGACAACGTCTGCAACGGTGCGGCGCGTCCTCTATTCGGCTGGATTTCCGACCATATCGGCCGCGAATACACCATGGCGATCGCCTTTGGCCTGGGCGGAATTGCCTATTGGCTGCTGGGGAGCCTCGGCTCTGCGCCTTGGGCGTTCGTATTGTTCGCGGCGCTGATCTTCCTAACCTGGGGCGAAATCTTCAGCCTGTTCCCGTCAACCTGCACGGACACCTTTGGGGCCAAGTTTGCGACCGTCAACCTCAGTTTGCTCTATACCGCCAAAGGTGCGTCTGCCTTCCTGGTGCCGGTTGCCAATATTATCAAATCCGCGACCGGCAGCTGGCACATGGTGTTCGTGGCGACCGCGATCATGAACTTCGTGGTGGTGGCTTTGGCTCTGTTCGTCCTCAAACCGTTGCGGCACCGGTTCCTGGCCAAAGGTTGACCCTGTGTCTTTAGCCGGCCATCCGGCTTGGCCAATTTTGGCTTATTCCGACAGGAGTTAGCCTAGTGGCGCCCCTCGGGGGGCGCCCTATCGTCCCGAATAGTTGGATAAGTTCGGGTTCGGCGCAACCCAGCCTATTTGCCTCTCGTAGGTTCTGGAATAATGTATGCCAGCAATGAGCTCGAGCCTTTCCATAGCGCGGCGCACCGAGTTGCGCTCGGCGGACATGGCGGTCGCGCAACCGGCCGTCGACCCGCTGGCCAGCCCTGAAAATTTCAAGCGGCAGGCCTATGTGGCGCTCAAGAACGCCATCGCTGCTATGGATATCTATCGCAGCCGTACTGAAATCAGATTAGACGAGCGCCGCTTGGCGCAGGATTTCGGCGTCAGCCGCACGCCCGTGCGCGAAGCGATGGCGCAGCTCGAGCGCGAGGGGTTTGTCCGCTCGGTGCCGCGCCGCGGCGTCTATGTCGTGCGCAAGACCAAGCGCGAGGTGATCGAGCTGATCACCGCCTGGGCCGCGCTTGAAAGCATGGCGGCTCGATTGATCACGCAGACCGCGGGCGATGACGACATCGCCTCGTTACGGCGCATGTTTGCAACGTTCGACAACGGCGAAGTGCGCGCGCATCTCGACGAATATTCCGAGATCAACATCGAGTTCCATCAGGCGATCATTCGCATGAGCGGCAATACCATGCTCATCGATCTTGCCGAGAACCTGTTCACCCACATGCGGATGATCAGAAGAAAGACCATTGGCGAAATGGACCGTGCCGACCGCTCGATCCGCGACCACATACAGATCATCGAGGCATTGGAAGCTTGCGATACGGCGCGCGCCGAGGCGCTGGTGCGCGATCATGCGCTCGGTCTCGCCGAGCACGTTGCGAAATATGCAGATTATCTGGATTGAGGGAGACCTCCCATGGCCGATGTAGCAACAAAAGAGAAACGCGAAACCGCGGATCCGGCCGCAGCGGAGCAGGAGCTGACGGATGGCTTTCATCTCGTCATCGATGCGCTCAAGCTCAACGGCATCACCACGATCTACGGCGTGCCCGGCATCCCGATCACGGACTTGGGCCGCATGGCGCAGGCCGCGGGCATGCGCGTCATCTCGTTCCGGCATGAGCAGAATGCCGGCAATGCCGCCGCCATCGCCGGTTTCCTGACGAAAAAGCCCGGCATCTGCCTCACCGTGTCGGCTCCCGGCTTTCTCAACGGTCTGACGGCGCTCGCCAATGCCACGACCAACTGCTTTCCGATGATCCTGCTCTCGGGCTCGTCCGAACGCGAGATCGTCGACTTGCAGCAGGGCGATTATGAAGAGATGGACCAGCTGGCCATCGCCAAGCCGCTCTGCAAGGCGGCCTTTCGTGTGCTGCATGCCGCCGACATCGGCATCGGCGTGGCGCGCGCGATCCGCGCCGCAGTTTCCGGTCGTCCCGGCGGCATTTATCTCGATCTGCCGGCTAAGCTTTTCTCGCAAGTGATGAACGCGGAGGCGGGAGCCAAGTCGCTGGTCAGGGTCATCGACCCGGCACCGGCCCAGCTTCCCGCTGCGGCCGCTGTCAGGCGCGCGCTCGACGCCCTCAAGGGTGCCAAGCGTCCCCTGATCGTTCTCGGCAAAGGCGCCGCCTACGCCCAGGCCGATGAGGCGATCCGCGCGCTCGTCGAAAAGAGCGGCATTCCGTTTCTGCCGATGAGCATGGCCAAGGGCCTTCTGCCCGACACGCATCCGCTGTGCGCCGGCGCGGCGCGCTCGACGGTGCTGAAAGACGCCGACGTCGTCATGCTGATCGGCGCCCGCCTCAACTGGCTTTTGTCGCACGGCAAGGGCAAGACCTGGGGCGAGCCTCACTCGAAGAAATTCATTCAGATCGACATCGAGCCGAAGGAGATGGACTCAAACGTCGAGATCGCCGCTCCGCTGGTCGGCGATATCGGCTCCTGCGTCTCGGCGCTTCTCGAGGCCATGGGCGGCAATTGGCCAGCCCCGCCGGCCGATTGGATTTCCGCGGTCAACGCGAAGAAGGAAGAAAACATCGCCAAGATGGCGCCGAGGCTGATGAAGAACACGGCGCCGATGGATTTCCATAGCGCGCTCGGTGCGCTGCGCACCATCATCAAAGAGCGGCCCGATGCCATCCTGGTCAACGAGGGCGCCAACACGCTCGATCTCGCCCGCGGCGTCATCGATATGTATCAGCCGCGCAAGCGCCTTGACGTCGGTACCTGGGGCGTCATGGGCATCGGCATGGGCTATGCGATCGCTGCCGCCATCGAGACCGGCAAGCCCGTGCTCGCGGTCGAAGGCGACAGCGCTTTTGGCTTCTCCGGCATGGAAGTGGAAACGATCTGCCGGTACAGCCTGCCGGTCTGCACCGTCGTCTTCAACAACAACGGCATTTATCGCGGAACCAACGTCAATCCTACCGGCGGTGCCGACCCCGCGACCACCGTCTTCGTCAAGGACGCGCGTTACGACAAGATGATCGAGGCATTCGGCGGCGTCGGCGTGCATGTGACCACGCCCGACGAGCTTAGTCGCGCCGTCAACAAAGCCATGGACTCCGGCAAGCCGACGCTGATCAACGCGGTGATTGACCCGGCGGCCGGCACCGAAAGCGGCCGCATCGGCAACCTCAACCCGCAAAGCATGGTCCGCAAGAAATAAAGGACCGCAGGAGATCAAGGAGAGGAAATAATGGCACCGCGTAAAGAAGCCGCCAAAGCCAAAACCAAAACGGCGGCAAAAAAGCCGGCCAGGAAAGCACTGAAGCTCAAGGCGACCAAAAAGCCCGTGGCAAAAGCCGCAGCGGGCAATGGCCTGCCGCGGCCATCGTCGAAGCCGTGGGGACAGGCGGGCAGGGCGCTCGACGGCGTGCGCATCCTCGACTTCACCCACGTGCAATCGGGACCGACCTGCACGCAGCTTCTCGCCTATATGGGCGCCGACGTGATCAAGGTCGAACGCCCCGGCGTCGGCGACATAACGCGCGGCCAGCTGCGCGACGTGAAGGGCGCCGACAGCCTCTATTTCACCATGCTCAACGGCTCTAAGCGCTCGATTACGATCGACAGCAAACATGCCAAGGGCAAGGAAATCCTCGATCGGCTGGTGAAGACCTGCGATGTGCTGGTGGAAAATTTCGCGCCCGGCGCGCTCGACCGCATGGGGCTCACCTTCGAGCATATCCACAAGCTCAATCCGCGCATGATCGTCGCCTCGGTGAAAGGCTTCGGGCCCGGTCCCTACGAGGACTGCAAGGTCTACGAGAACGTGGCGCAATGCGCCGGCGGCTCCGCCTCGACCACCGGCTTTCGCGACGGCCCGCCATTGGTCACCGCCGCGCAGATCGGCGATTCGGGTACCGGCCTGCATCTCGCGCTCGGCATCGTCAGCGCGCTCTACCAGCGCCTCCGTACCGGCCGCGGCCAGAGAGTGCTGTGCGCTATGCAGGACGGCGTGCTCAACCTGGCGCGGGTGAAATTGCGCGACCAGCAGCGGCTCCAGCACGGCCCGCTCGCCGAATACAGCCAGTACGGCGAGGGCATTCCGTTCGGCAAAGCGGTACCGCGCGCCGGCAACGATTCCGGCGGCGGTCAGCCGGGCTGGATTCTCAAATGCAAGGGCTGGGAGGACGATCCCGACGCCTACGTCTATTTCATCACCCAAGCGCCGGTGTGGGGCGCGATTTGCGATCTCATCGGCAAGCCGGAATGGAAGACCGATCCCGATTTCGCGACGCCGCCGGCGCGGCTGCCGCGGCTGCGGCAGATCTTCGATACCATCGAGCAATGGACCATGACCAAGACCAAGTTCGAGGTCATGGAAATTTGCAACAAGGTCGACATCCCGGTCGGGCCGATCCTGTCGATGAAGGAGCTCGCCGAGGAGCCGTCGCTGCGCGCGACCGGCACCGTGGTCGAGGTCGACCACCCGACGCGCGGGCCGTACCTGACGGTGGGCAACCCGATCAAGCTGTCCGATTCGCCCGCCGATGTGCGGCGCTCGCCGCTGCTTGGTGAGCACACCGATGAAATCTTGCGCCGGGTTCTCGGCTATTCGGCTTCGGAGATCGTCGAGATCAGGGCGTCCGGTGCGATCACCGCACCGGACAAACCGGCCAAAGCGGAGGCGGCGTAGTCTGCTCCTCCCTCTCCCCGCTGCGCGGGGAGAGGGCTGGGGTGAGGGGCCTCTCCACTCGGCTCAGAATCGCGGCGACGCCCCTCACCCTCGCTCGCTAGGCTCGCTCGACCTCTCCCCGCACGCGGGGAGAGGTGCCAACAGGGAAGGGATGTAAATGCGTATCGTGGTTCACGGGCAGCAGGCGTTCGGCAAGGCGGTCCTGGAGGCACTGCTCAAGCGCGGCGAGAACGTGATCGCGGCTTACGTCGCACCGGAGAAGGAGGGCGCGAAGGCTGATCCGCTGAAAGAGGCCGCGCGCGCCGCCAAGCTGCCGGTCTATCAGCCGGCTTCCTATCGCAAGCCGGAAGTCTGGGACGAATTCCGCGCGCTCAAACCGGACCTGCAGGTGATGGCCTTCGTGACCTTGTTCGTCCCCGAGGATTTTCTGAACATCCCCACCCATGGCTCGATCCAGTACCATCCGTCGCTGCTTCCGGCCTATCGCGGACCGAGCGCGATCAACTGGCCGATCATCAAAGGCGAGACCGAGACCGGTTTGTCGATCTTCTGGCCCGACAACGGGCTCGATACCGGCGACGTGCTTCTGCAGAAGAAGACGTCGATCGGTCCTACCGATACGCTCGGCACGGTGTATTTCGACCGCCTGTTCCCGATGGGCGTCGAGGCCATGCTGGAAGCGGTCGACTTGGTGAAGGCCGGAAGGGCGCCGCGCATCAAACAGGACGAAACCGAAGCGACCTACGAGGGCCGCTGCGGTCCCGACAATGCGCGTATCGACTGGGGCAAGCCGTGGGTGCAGATCGACCGGCTGATCCGCGGCTGCAATCCGGCGCCGGGCGCCTGGTCGAAACTCGACGGCAAAACCGTGAAAATCTTCGACGCCAAGCCGCTGCCGGCCAAGGATCCCAAAGGCATCGCCGGCAAGATGGGCGAGATCGTCGCCATTGACGGCGATGGCTTCAGCGTGGTTTGCGCCGACGGCCGCTTCAAGGTCAGCCGCGTCCAAGCGGACGGTCCGAAAATCGCCGCCGGTGAATTTGCCGTCGGCGCCAAGCTCACCCCTGGCATGAGGTTTTCATGAATCCGCCTCCCGCAACCGCGGCGAAATCCGTCGCAGACGCCTCGCAACACGTCCATCCGAAATCCGATATCGAGATCGCCCAGGCTGCCAGGATGCGGCCAATCGCCGATGTCGCCCGCGAAAAACTCGGCATCGCGGCGGAAAATCTCGAACCCTACGGCCACTACAAGGCCAAGGTGTCGCTCGACTACATCAAGCGGCTGCAAGATCGCCCGAACGGCAAGCTCATCCTGGTGAGCGCGATCACACCGACGCCGGCCGGGGAGGGCAAGACCACGACGACGGTCGGCCTGACCGACGCCCTCAATCACATTGGCAAGAAGGCGATGCTGTGCATCCGCGAGCCTTCGCTCGGTCCCTGCTTCGGCGTCAAGGGCGGGGCGGCCGGCGGCGGCTACGCGCAGGTCGTGCCGATGGAGGAGATCAATCTGCACTTCACCGGCGATCTGCACGCGATCGGCACGGCGAACAATCTGCTGGCGGCGCTGCTCGACAATCACATCTACTGGGGGAATGCGCTCGGCATCGATGCGCGCCGGATCGCCTGGCGGCGCGCCATCGACATGAACGAGCGGGCGCTGCGCTCGATCGTGTCCTCGCTCGGCGGCACCACCAACGGCTTCCCGCGCGAGGACGGCTTCGACATCACCGTCGCGTCGGAGGTGATGGCGATCTTCTGTCTGGCGCGCGACGTGCAGGACCTCAAGCAGCGCCTCGCCAACATCGTCGTCGCCTATACGCGCGAGCGAAAGCCGGTGCGCGCCGGCGATCTCAAGGCGCAGGGTTCGATGACGGCGCTGCTCAAGGACGCGCTGGCGCCGAACCTGGTGCAGACGCTCGAAGGCACCCCCGCCTTCATCCACGGCGGCCCGTTCGCCAACATCGCGCACGGCTGCAACTCGGTGCTGGCGACGACGACGGCGCTCAAGCTCGCCGATTATGTGGTGACCGAAGCCGGGTTCGGCGCCGATCTGGGCGCGGAAAAGTTCATGGACATCAAGTGCCGCAAGACCGGGCTGGCGCCCGACTGCGCCGTGCTGGTCGCCACCATCCGCGCCCTGAAGATGCACGGCGGCGTCAAGAAGGAGGACCTCAAGGCGGAAAACCTCAAAGCGCTTGAGGCCGGCATGACGAACCTCGTGCGTCATATCGAGAACGTGCAGAAATTCGGCGTCGTGCCGGTGGTCTCGATCAACCGCTTTTCCGCGGATACCGATGCCGAGATCGCGCTGGTCAAGGAGGCTTGCGCCAAGCTCGGCGTCGAAGCGCTGATGGCGGATCATTGGGCGCTCGGCGGCGGGGGCGCGGCCGATCTCGCGCGCGCCGTCGTCAACATCGCCGAGAGCGGCAAAAGCAAGCTCAAGCTCCTCTATCCCGACGACATGCCGCTGCTGGAAAAGATCCGCATGATCGCCAAGGAGATCTATCGCGCCAGGGATATCGAGGCAGACAAATCGGTCCGCGACCAGCTCGCCGCGTTCGAGAAAATGGGCTATGGCAAGTTTCCGGTTTGCATCGCCAAGACCCAATACAGCTTCTCGACCAACCCGGATGCCAAGGGCGCGCCGACCGATCATGTCATCAAGGTGCGCGACGTGCGGCTTTCCGCCGGCGCCGAATTCGTGGTCGCAATCTGCGGAGAGATCATGACCATGCCCGGCTTGCCGAGGGTTCCCGCCGCCGACCATATCGACGTCGGGCCGGATGGCAGGATCGTCGGGTTGTTTTAAGCTGCGCCGATGATCGTGTCTCGGCCGTTTACAGAAAGGTCTGGTTATGTCTCTTGCTGAATCGCCGCGGCTTGCCGCCGCACACGGCGCGCCGCTGCGCCACGACTGGACCCGCGAGGAGGTGCGGGCGCTGTTCGAGTTGCCGTTCCCGGAGCTGATGTTCTGTGCGCAGAGCGTTCACCGCGACCATTTCGATCCGGCGGCCGTGCAGATTTCAACGCTGCTCTCGATCAAGACCGGCGGCTGCCCGGAGGACTGCGCCTATTGTCCGCAGAGCGCCGAATACGAGACCGGTGTGCGCGCCGAAAAGCTGATGCGGCTCGATGCCGTACTCGCGGAGGCGCGGGCGGCGAAGGCTGCGGGCGCCAGCCGGTTCTGCATGGGCGCCGCTTGGCGTTCGCCCAAGGATCGCGACCTCGATTCCGTTTGCGCCATGGTCGAAGGCGTCAAGGCGTTGGGCCTCGAGACCTGCGCGACGCTCGGTATGCTCACCGCCGCGCAGGCGCAGCAGCTCAGGCAAGCCGGGCTCGACTATTACAATCACAACCTCGATACCTCGCCGGAGTTTTACGAAAAGATCATCACCACGCGCACCTACCGCGATCGCCTGGAAACACTCGAACACGTGCGCGACGCCGGCATCCACGTCTGCTGCGGCGGCATCGTCGGCATGGGGGAAACGCGCGAGGATCGCATCGGCATGATCGCGACGCTCGCCAGCTTGCCGCAGCATCCCGAATCGGTGCCGATCAACATGCTGGTCCGTGTCGCCGGGACGCCGCTCGCGGGCGAGCCCAGTCTCGACCCGATCGAATTCGTGCGCACCATTGCCGTCGCCCGCATCACCATGCCGCGGTCGATGGTGCGGCTCTCGGCCGGCCGCGAGACCATGAGCGAGGAGACGCAGGCGCTCTGCTTCCTCGCCGGCGCCAACTCGATTTTCTACGGGCCGAAGCTGCTGACCACGGCGAACCCCGAGCGCGACCGCGACCAGGGGCTGATGGATCGGCTCGGTCTGTCCCCGATGCTCTAAAACATCCCCATGCGCTCGCTCGCCATGGTGCCGGTGAGCATGAGGACCCCGAACATCATCACCGCGAGCGCGGCGCCGACCTCGACGCCGCGCAGGATGAGCGTGCCGTAGCCGTTGCTCCCGGCGGCAAACCGCTTTGCCGCGGCCTTCGCGGCGACGGCGAGCGTGGCGATCGCCGCGACGGTGATCGCAGTGCCTACGCCCATCACGAAGGTCGAGGCGACGCCGGCCCAGAACAAACCCTGCGCCAGCGCGAAAACGAGGACGATGATCGCACCCGAGCAGGGCCGCAATCCGACCGCGACAATCGCCGATAAGCCGCGGCGCCAGCCGCCCGGTCCCGCCAACTCCTCCGGCTCCGGCCCGTGCGCGTGCCCCCAGGGCAACACGTCCTCCTCTTCGTCGGCGGCGTGATGATGGCCGCGGGCGTGATCGTGATTGGCATGGTCGTGGTGCGAATGATCGGGGTGATGGCAATCGGCGTCGGCGGCATGCACGTAGGGCGCATGGTCGGCTGCCGTTTCGGCCGCTGCCGGTTCGGGTCCTGACCTGACCGCGTACAGGGCACGAAGAAAGCCGCGGCTCTTCACCCAAATAAGCCGCGCGCCCAACAGCGCAATCAGCGTGTAGCTGACCATCTCGATGACCTTCACCGTGTCGCCCATCATCTTCGCCGTGGCGCCGATCAGAACAGCGGCGACGGCGACGATCGCGACGGCGGTTAGCGCCTGTAGCAGCGCCGAGGCGAACGACAGCGCGATGCCGCGCCGCCAGGTCTCCTCATTGGCGAGCAGGTAGGACGCGATCACCGCCTTGCCGTGGCCTGGGCCGGCGGCATGGAAAATGCCGTAGATGAACGAGATGCCCATCAGTCCCCAATAGGCCGAGCCATCGGTCTTGGATGCGCGGATGAGGCCGGACAGCGCGCGGTAGAACAGCGCCTGCTTGGCGAGGATCCAGCCGGCGACGCCGGCGATCGGCGCCGGACGAATGGCGCCGAACGGCCCGGCCTGCGCCGACGCGGCGTTTGCCAGCGCGTCCGCGGCTAGCGCCAGAACCAGGATCGCCGACGCCAAAGCAATGCAGCGAGTCAGCCGCGTCCTGGCGCCGCTGCTCACGGACATTTCACCGCAATCCGGTTGGCGAAATTCGCGCCCATGCCGATATTGGCCTCCGAGGTCTGGAAGGCCCGATCGAGCCGCAGCGTGATCGGGAAATTATCGTCGTGCGGTTTCTCGACCGCGACCGTGCATGGCGCCGGCGCGCTGACCAGCCGTACCGGGTCTTTTTCCGCAAAACCGAAATCGATGAAGAATTCCGGATCGTACACTTCGATCTCGATCGCCTTCGCCTTTACCGGCGTCTTGAACGGCAGCGTGAAGTGCAGCGTGAGCACCGTCTCCTTCGGATCGTAATCGAGATAATAGTCGATCGGATCGAGGAATGCGTCTTTCCGCCGTTTGCCGTCCACTTTGGCATAGGTGAAATAGGCGTACTCCTTGAGCGACTCGACATTGACCTTGGCGAGCGGCGCCAGCTCCTCGCGCGTGAACGTGCCCTTGGTCTTTTGCTCAAGCCCCTGCGTGGCGAAGGCGGAGAACATATCGTCGAACATCCAGGCGTGACGCACGCCAGTGACCGAGCCGTCCGCCGCGTAAAGGAGCTCCTCGGTCATCGTCACCCAGACATGCGGGTGTGCGTCGACACGCCCGGTCGCCGCGACGACGCAGGCCAATCCGGCCATCACAGAGATGAAGCGTTGGATCATCGGCCCCCGCGCCCGCGCCAAATCGTCGCGATTTGCCACCCCGACAACGGGCGCAGACTTGAACGCCGAGTAGGGCGGAAACGAGGCCGATTAGAGGAGCCTCTATACTGGGCATATCCTTTCAAAACTTTTCGACCAAAGCCTCCAATTTTTGAAGCCATAGTGAAATGTCACGGGCCTCGCTAGGTAGCGCCCTGTAGTTATGCGCAGCGTCGTTTCGCAGCTCATAGTCTTTGTCTAAGGAGATCCGCATATTTGAATTTGCGTGGAAGATCATATCGAGACGCTTGCGGATCGGCACAGCTTTTGAATTAGCCAAAAGATACTGCCAAGCAATACCGTCGACCGTCTTTAAACGGGCATTTGCCTCGATTCGATCCTGTGCCTCTTGGCGAACCAGATATTCGAATTGCGCCCAACCAAGAAGATAGAATGCGACGTCCAGCGCTGCACGGAAACGTCGTAGCTCGTTTGCGTTACTTCCTCTCCTGAGCAATTCTTGATCCAGAAGCTGCGCGACCTTGTCGTAGGCACGTTTCGTCTCGGTCAGCTTGCTCATGACGGAGCGATCAGCGACGCAAACGCTGCCTCGTCGAACGGAGCAGAGTTCCGACTTTGTGGATCAAAAAAATTCCACTTGGCTTTATTCCCTGGTTTCAGGGGATTCATATTATCGATGTTGGAAGTCCCATGCGGCGTCACGACATGGATTCGCCCGTGCGCTCCTATGATCCATAAGCCGTTGGGTACGAAACTTATGATCGGTTGATCACCCTTGCTTATGTCGAGAACCGGAACCTCACGATCAGGGACAGCAAAATGCTGCATCAGCTCCTCGGACATCGTGACAGTTCGACTGCGATCGACATTTAGCCCCGATCGCGATGCCCATTCTTCAACCTGGGCGTACAGCGAGTCGATTTGCCGCGCCCATTCATTGACTTCCTCCAAGACCCGGGATCGGTGGAACGGCTGATCACCCTTTACCCCGTAGTCCCATACGTCGATAGGCCTCAGTTCAATGGGCAACACAAGCCCTTGGTCGTTTTGCATAAAAATGTGGAGGGTCAAACGCTCGACGTTCAAAACCCAAATCTCCAGTTTACGGTCCAAAGATGCGGCGTAGTCTTGAAGCTGCTCAAACATTTGTTGATAATCAACGCGCTTCGGATCACGTTCGCGCACCTTCATTTCTACAAGGGTATGACTTCCTTCAGGACTCACAATTTCAAAATCCCAGCCAGGGTCTTGCCCTTGAGCGTGGCGCACCTCTGCATCCGAAACGCGTACGCTCTCTACAGTTCTTTGGGCATAAACTTCCTTTTCGTCCGGAACGCGCGAGGACGGCGCTGGCAAGTCGCTCGGGCTAAAAGCAGAACTTTGCGGCAGCGTTTGCGCACTTCCAAAGACGACGAAGCGATTGCCAACGTTTACGAGGACCTGGCGATTGGCGGGCCATAGATAGTTTAGGCTTTTCATTTGGGAATATTGTGTCCTGCCGTTCCGCGAATGTGCGGCGTTCAGTCGACTATCTAGCATATCCGGCTGGTTGCAGCTTAATGTAATCAGCGCTGCGTGTTCTAAGCTCCCTCAGCCCCTCCGTTCCCGCGCGGATCGTGGTCGCCTTCGCAGGTGCCGTCGCCACGCAGATCTCGAGCTGTATGAACTTTGTTCTTCCGCGCGCGCGAAACGGTAGGACGGTAAGGCGCATGCAGGCCGTGTACGATGTCCGGCATGGCGAGCAACATACTGACGCTCCGGCACAAAACCGCGCAGCAAACACGCGCCGGAGGACGGGGCGAGCGGCCTGCAAGGCACGCCATCGCCACGCGAAAAGTGTCAACTTTCGCGTGTGACCCCATTGACGCGTGCGGCACGTTCCTCTTTATTGTCAAGCGCAAATAATCGCTCGGAAACGCATTTATGGTGGGGAGACCTCCTTCGTCCTACGCGTACCCTAAACTCTGGCTGCACGTGGAAGAGCTGGGATTTAGCCGGTCTCCGCGCGCGTTGAAGGCATTGAGATTCGTCAACGGATTCAAACCAAGTTGCGGGACCACGTTCTCGAATCGTTTCTTGGAAACCAAATGTAACCCTGATTTCCCTGCCCTAGTGGACTACGCTGCGGCTCATGATTTAGCGGCATTGCTCAACTATCATCGCCAAATTCAAGGGAAAACTGTTCGAAGCGTCGCTTCTGAAGTTGTCCGCTTCGATCACCGGATCATAGGCCTATCCACTCTCCTTGCTGGTCCCGCAAGTGAGCACACTGATCCGATTGGTGATCTCGCCATTGCAGCCGGCTATCCGCGAATTGTTATCGAACGCGCCATGGCTGGGCGTTTGTTACCCCGCTCAGTTTGCGTCCAAATCGCGAATTCAACGAGGACACCTCAACCTCTAGGAGTCGTCCCGGTGACGCCGGGAAGAACGGGGACCCCGGTAAATGATACGGATGCTCTCGCAGCAGTGTTTGACTGGCTAGAGTCGAATTAGCCGCCTTTTCTGAATTCGATGCGAATTTTTGCGTTTTTGTCTGCTTCCCAGCGAATTCGTACCTATTAGCTGCGCTAGTTCGAATCATCATCCGAGATGAAGCTTCGGTCACACCGCAGGAGAGGTGGACCATGAAGATTCTGGAGCTGCTTTACGGCCTGTTCTATTTACTTGGCGGAGTAGCTGAAGGCGCGGGTTGCATTCTCTCTTCCAGTTTCGATTTCCATGCTTTAATCGCAATCGCGTTAATCGGCATCGGCCTAATGACGCTGATACGGATTTTCGCTCAGGATATGAAATAATCCGCCGTCAAGCGAGAAAGAACAGGATCACACCCCCGCCGCACCGCCATCCCCGCGCGGGTCGTGGGCGCCTTCGCAGGTGCCGTCGGGATGTAGTACGGCGGCGCCGGCGTGGCCCATCGTATCGGAGTAGGGCTCGGGCAGGACTTCCAGATCATGGCCGGCGGCGGCGAGCTGATCGACGAGATTGCCGTCGAAACGTGATTCCAAGCGCAGCTTGGTTTGCTGATTGCCCCAGGTCCGCCCAAGCAACCAGCGCGGACGGTCGATCGCGGCAGCGAGCGGCTCCTTGAACAACACATGGCGCGTGAACACCGCGCTCTGCGTCTGCGGCTGGCCGTCGCCGCCCATGGCGCCGTAGGCCATGATGCGTCCGTCCTTGAGCACGGCGAGCGCCGGATTGAGCGTGTGGAACGGCAGCCGCCCAGGCGCGAGCAAATTCAGCGCGCCGCGTTGCAGCGAAAAGCTGATGCCGCGGTTCTGCATCAGCACGCCGGTCGCCGGCAGCACGCAGCCCGAGCCGAACTCCCAATAGAGCGATTGGATATAGGACACGACCAGGCCGCTGGCATCGGCAGCGCCCATCCAAACGGTGTCGCTTTCGGCGCCAAGCGGCCAGGGCGCCGCCTTACGGCGCTCGATCTTCATCGCCTCGCCGGCGATGAACCGCAGTTCGAGACAGCGATCGAGCGCATGCGCCAGATGGTTCGGGTCGGTGACGACGCGATCGCGGACCCGCAGCGCGCGCTTGGTGGCCTCGACCAGGCCGTGGATATGGTCGAAACCCTCCGCCTCGGTGACGCCCAAGCGCGCAAACAAGGCAAGGATCATCAGCGAGGCGACGCCCTGGGTCGGGGCGTCGGTGTTGTAGACCGTTGCCTCCGGCAGTTCGACGCGCAGCGGCTCGGCGAGCGTGGCGCGGTAGCGTGTCAAATCCTCGCGGGTGAGAGGACTGCCGATGCGGACGAGATCGGCGGCGACTTCGCGGCCGACGTCGCCGCGATAAAAATCGTCAAGACCGGCATGCGCAAGATGCGCGAGCGTTTCGGCCAGTGCCGCTTGCTTGAGGATGGCACCGACTTCCGGCGGCTTGCCATCGACCAGAAACGTTTCGGCAAAGCCCGGCACCGGCGCCAGTGCGGCAAGGTGTTCTTGCGTGAGCCGTGTCTGGCTGCGCGATACGGCATAGCCGCTTTGCGCTTGGCCGATGGCTGGCGCCAACAGGACGCCGAGCGGCAGTTTTGCGCCATTCGCCTTCGCCGCCTCGAGCGCCAGCGTCCAGCCGCCGACGGCGCCCGGCACAGTGAGCGCGGCGAGCGGCCCGCGCGGCGGGATCGTCTCGTGCTCGCGGTAGAGCTCAAGCCGCGCCGCCATCGCGGCGGGCCCGGGCGCCATGATCGCACGCACGCGTCCGTTCGGCTCGCGGAACAGCCAGAACCCGTCGCCGCCGATATGGTTCATGTGCGGGTAGACGGCGGCGATGGACGCAGCCATGGCCACCATCGCTTCCAGCGCGTTGCCGCCCTCGGCGAGAATCGAGCGGCCGGCTTCCACGGCGCCGTAATGCGGCGCGCAGACGACGCCGCGGCGATGACCGGCGCTGTGCAGATCGACCATGCTCATGCAACCGCAACCGGCTCAGCCAATCCGCGCTTGCGCAACAGCGCTTCCGCGCTCGGCAGTCGGCCGCGGAAGGCTTTGTAGGCGTCGGCCGGATCACGGGCGCCGCCGGCGGCGTAGATGGTCTCGCGCAACCGCTGCGCGGTCGCTGGATCGAAGATGTCGCCGGTCTCCTCGAAGGCTTCGAACGCGTCGGCGTCGAGCACTTCCGACCACATGTAGCTGTAATAGGCCGCGGCATAGCCGCCGCCGGAGAACACGTGGCCGAAGTGCGGCGGGCGATGGCGCATGACGATCTCTTCCGGCATGCCGATGCGCGACAGCACGTTGTTCTCGAACGCGCTGGCGTCGATTGTGCCGGGCGAGCCGAGCGAATGGAAATCGAGATCGGCGAAAGCCGAAGCCAGGTATTCCACGGTGCCGAATCCCTGATTGAAATTGCGTGCGGCGAGAAGCCGTTGCAGCAGGTCTTCCGGCATCGGCGCGCCGGTCTGGTAGTGCCGGGCGAAGCGCCGCAACACCCCCGGCTGCTCGAGCCAATGCTCGTAGAGTTGCGACGGCAGCTCGACGAAATCGGTGGCGACATTGGTGCCGGAAATCTGCGGATAGGTGACGGCTGAGAGGAGACCGTGCAGCGCATGGCCGAATTCGTGGAACAGCGTGCGCGCTTCCTCGAAGCCGAGCAGCGTCGGCTCGCCATCGGGGGCCTTGGCGAAATTGCAGACGTTGACGATCAGCGGGCGAATGTCGCCGGCAAGCTTTTCCTGCTCCCGCAGCGAGGTCATCCAGGCGCCGCTTTGTTTTGACGCCCGCGCAAAGTAGTCGCCGAAGAAGAGCCCGATCTCGGCGCCGTCGCTGTCGCGGACCTGCCAGACCCGCACGTCGGGATGCCAGACCGGCACGTCGGCGCGTGCGGTGAAGCGCAAACCGAACAGCCGCTCCGCCGTGTAAAACGCAGCCTCGATCATGCGGTCGACGGCGAGATACGGCTTGATGGCCGCCTCATCGACGGCGCAGCGCCGGCTGCGCAGCTGATCGGCGTAATAGCGCCAATCCCAGGGCGCGAGCGCAAAGTTGCCGCCTTGCTGCTGCACCAGCGCTTGCAGGTCGTCGCGGTCGGCCAGCGCTTTCTTCCGCGCGCGCGCCCATACCGTGTCCAAGAGATCGCGCACGGCTTCCGGCGTCTTCGCCATCGCATCGTCGAGCCGGTAATGGGCGAAGTCGGCATAGCCGAGCAGTTTTGCGCGCTCGGCCCGCAGCTGCACCATTTCGGCGATGATCGCCTTGTTGTCGGTGGCGCCGCCATTGTCGCCGCGCGAGACAAAAGCGCGAAACACCTTTTCGCGCAGGTCGCGCCGCTGCGCGAACTGCAGGAACGGTTCGACGCTCGACCGCGACAGCGTGACGACGTGGCCGGCGAGGCCGCGTTCCTGCGCTTCGGAGCGCATCGCTTCGCGCATGAAACCCGGCAGCCCGGCAAGCTCCACTTCGCCCTGAAGAGGCAGCGCGAAATCCTGCTCATCGGCGAGCACGTTCTGGCTGAACGCGGTGCCGAGCGCCGCCAGCCGTTCGATGATTGCGGCGAGGCGCGCCTTCGCCGCCGCTTCGAGGCCGGCGCCGGCGCGGTGGAAGGTCACGTGGTAACGCTCGAGCACGCGTTTCTGCTCGGCGGACAGGCCGAGCGTGTCGGTCTGATGCATGAGGGCTTCGATGCGCCGGAACAGCGCCGCGTCGGTGTGGATTTTGTTCCAGTGGCGGGCAATGCGCGGGGCGATCTCCCGCTCGATCTCGAGCAGCGCGTCATTGCTGTGGGCGCCGACCAGAAGGTGGAAGACGTGCTCGACCCGCGCCAGCGCACGGCCGCTCAGTTCGAGGGCGCCGATCGTATTGTCGAAGCTCGGCGGCTCCGGCGCCGCCGCGATGGCCGCAATTTCGGCCTCATGCTCGGCGAGCGCGCGAGCGTAGGCCGGGCGGAAGTGGTCAGGCGTGATGCGGTCGAACGGAGGAACCCCGTCGGGGGTCGTCCAATTCTCGACGAACGGATTTTCGCGCGGCTTGGAATCGGTCATCGAAGGTCATGCCAAATGCAGGGGCTGGCGTGATATATGTCATCGCGCCACCGCGCCATACCCTAAGGGAGAGCCGAAAGATGCCCCGCGCCGCCCCGTACGTACCGCACGGCGTCATTCCGGCCGTATTGCTGCCGTTCGCGGAAAATCTGGCGATCGACGAGAAAAGCTTCCGCAAGCACCTTCGCGACGTCGCGGCGACGCCGGGCCTTTCCGCCATTACCATCAATGCCCATTCGACCGAGGTCGCCTCCTGTACGTTCGACGAACAGCGCCGTGTCCTCGACATCGCGCGGAATGAGATCGGCGGCCGGCTGCCGATCGTCAACGGCGTGTGGGCCGACGGCAGCCTTGAAGGCGCCCGCATCGCCCGCATGGCGGAGGAGGGCGGCGCCGCCGCGCTCCTGGTGTTCCCGCCGGCGCCATTTACGCTCGGACAATCGCCGGCGATGGCGGTCGAGCACTTCAAGCGCATCGCCGACGCGAGCGAGTTGCCGATCATCGTCTTCCAATATCCGCTGGCAACGGGCCAGGGCTATCCGCGCGAAACGCTCCTCAAACTGCTTGAGGAGGTCCCCACCATCCGCGCCATCAAGGATTGGTCGGGCAACGTGCCGCAGCACGAAATGCATATTCGCGAGCTGCAGAGCCGCAAGCCGCCGGTCAATGTGCTCACCACTCACAGTGCCTGGCTGCTGAGCTCGCTGGTGCTTGGCTGCAATGGGCTCCTCTCCGGCAGCGGCAGCGTGATCCCCGATCTGCAGGCCGCGCTGTTCCGGGCGGTCCAGGCCAACGATCTTATCGAGGCGAAGCGGCTCAACGACCGCATCTACCCGCTCGCCCGCGTCTTCTATGCCGACCCCTGGGCGGATATGCACAACCGCATGAAGGAGGCGCTGGTGCTGCTCGGCCGCCTACCGCGCGCCGTGGTGCGGCCGCCGCTGGTCAAGCTCGGCCGCACCGAGATCGACCGCGTCCGCGCCGCGCTAGTAGAGGCGGGCCTGCTCGGCGCCAAAGCGAGTCGCGACGCGGCTTAACTTCGACTTGATCCCGCCCCGCCTTTCGGACTAACTGCCGGCCCATGAACAAGCCTCAACCGCGACGCGCCCGGCGCATCCTCTGGCAGAACGTGCTGACGGTGGTCAGCGCGGCGATCCTGATCAGCGCCGAAGTGTTCGGCGCCGCCTTTGCCGGCAGCTGGGCGATCGCCAACCTGCTGGCGCTCGGCGCGATCGGCGCGCGTATTCTCGACGGGCTGTTCGTGCTGGGCGGCATCGTCGTCATGGTGCAGTTCGTCCGTGCCGCGCGCCGCGTCGAGCCGTTCACGGCGGCGGACTAAATACCCGCCGCGCCGCTCGGCGCGTGCGCCGGGGAAAATTCCGCTGCAACGTTTTGTTAAGACCAAAAACGCTTGACAGCGCGGCTGAATAGCTTAATTCGGAAATCGCCCAATTTCGCACGTGCCTGTGGCCGTGTGTCGGTCGGTGGGCATCCGGACAAGAGGCCGGACAGCCGCCTAAGGAAGATCTCTCCTTCCTTGCTCCAGCGACCGGCAGCCGGAGGCGAAACCGGCATAGCCCGCTCTCCACGGGCGACGCGGCTTAAAGCAACGACGGAAGGGCTTTTTTGGATCCCCGGCGCCAATGCCGGTTGACTGAAAAGGCTTGTCCTTCTTTGCCAGCAGTGCGGAACGGGATCTCCCTCATCCGGACCAAGGCAGCAATCACGGCGACGCTAACTGGCTCCGCATAGTGCGGAACGGCGCGCGTCGCAGGAGGTTCACCTCGGTGGCTTCGCCGCCAGTCGGATAGGGGAGTGGGTGGCAATGACCGCACGCATCCGCGAATTTCTCAAGCAACGCAGCGAAGACGGACCCTGCCTCGTGGTCGACCTTGACGTGGTCCGTGACAACTATCTCAACTTCGCCAAGGTGCTGCCGGACACCAAAGTGTTCTATGCCGTCAAGGCCAACCCGGCGCCGGAAATCCTCAAACTTTTGGCCGGGCTCGGCTGCTGCTTCGATGTCGCCTCGGTGAGCGAGGTTCGAGCCGTGCTCGCGGCGGGCGCGCCGCCGGAGCGGATCTCCTACGGCAACACGATCAAGAAGGAGACGGAAATCGCCACGGCCTTTGGGCTCGGCATCACTCTCTTTGCCATCGATTGCGAGGCTGAGGTGGAGAAGGTCGCGCGCGCCGCCCCCGGCAGCCGGGTGATTTGCCGCATCGTCTGCGACGGGTCTGGTGCCGAGTGGCCGTTGTCGCGCAAGTTCGGCTGTGAGCCCGCCTATGCTGCCGATATTCTGGAGTTTGCCCATAAGCAGGGCCTCGTCCCGCATGGGGTGTCGTTCCATGTCGGCTCGCAACAGCACAACGTCGAGGCTTGGGATCGTGCGCTCGCCTCGGCGGCGGCCGTATTCCGCGCCTGCGCCGAGCGCGGCATCACGCTCGCCATCGTCAATCTCGGCGGCGGCTTTCCGGCGCGCTACGTGCGCAAAACGCCGAAGCTCGAATCCTACGGCAAGGCGATCTTTCGTTCGCTGCGCAAGCATTTCGGCAACAACCTGCCGAACACCATTGTCGAGCCGGGCCGCGGCCTGGTCGGCAATGCCGGCATCATCGAGGCCGAGGTGGTCCTGATCGCCAAGCGTTCGCCCGAGGACGAGGTGCGCTGGGTCTATCTCGATATCGGCAAATTCCACGGGCTGGCGGAAACCATCGGCGAGTCGATCCGCTATCCGATCCGCACCGCCAAGGACCGTGACGAGACGACACCGTGCATCATCGCCGGCCCGACCTGCGATAGCGTCGACGTGCTCTACGAGAAGACGCCCTACCCGTTGCCGGTCTCGCTCGCCATCGGCGACAAGGTGTTGATTGAGGCCGCCGGCGCCTACACGGCGACCTACTCCTCGGTCGGCTTCAACGGCTATCCGCCGCTGCGGCAGTACGTGATCTGAGCGTCACGCGAGGTCGATCAATCCGGCCTCGCCGCTTTCCGTGCCGAAGGCGAGCAGCGTGCCATCGGCGCTCCAGGCAAGCGCAGTGACCGGCGCGTCGCCCGGCTTCTTCGCCAAAATCTCGGCGCCGTCCTCGATGCGGACCAAGAGCACCGTGCCATCGGCGTAGCCGGCGGCGACGATGTCCTGGCTGGGGTGGCAGGCGACGACCTCGATGCGGTGTTCGGAGGGCGCCAACAGCCGCGGCTGTTTGCCCATGGGCCCGTCCTTGGTCTGGAACGGCCAGAGGATGAGCTGCGTCGCACCCGAAGTCGCGAGCCAGCGCCCGCCGATGCTCCAGCCGAACGAGGTCACGCGCACCGCATAACCGGACATGCGCATGTGCTGGCGGTCGGCGAGCCGCCAGCCGTGCAGCATCGGCTCCTGCATGGTGGTGACGAGAAAACGGCCGTCGGGACTCACCGTGGCGCCGAGATGCGAGCCCTTCCATTCGAGCTTTTCCGGCGCAGCCTGCGGCGCGTTGGGGAACCACAGCGAGGCGCCGTTGTAGTGGGCGACCGCCAGCCGAAAGCCCTTTGGCAGGAAGGCAAGCCCGCCGACGGTCGATGGCGCTTCGAATTCGCGCAGCTCCTTCGCCTGCACGAAGGCGGTCTTGCCGGCCGACCAGGCGACGGCGCCGTCCGGCGCCAGCGCGACATGATCGATCCAGCGGTGTTTTGCATCCCTCGCAAGCGTGCGGGTCTCGCCCTGCGCGTTGGTCGCGATCACCTGGCCGTCGTCGCCGCCGCTGACGACGCGCTCGCCATCGGCGGCCGTGGCGAGGATCGCGCCGTCATGGACGGCAACCCGCCGCGGCGCACCGTCGGCCGCCACGAACACCATCGCTTCCTCGCCGAGCACAAACACGGCCGCACGGCCAAGAAAATGCGCGGCAACGACCGCGCCGCCCGCCGCCAGCGGACGGGTGCGATCGACGACAGAGACGATATCGCTGCGGGTGTCGGTCATCAAAAATATCGCTGGCGCTCATCACCCTCCCCTGGAGGGGGAGGTAGGAAAGTGATCAAGCGACGCAGCTCTCAAATTCCTGCCGGATTTTCTCCTCCGGCAGATTGCGGCCGATAAAGATGACGCGACTGTCGCGTTTCTCGCCCTTGTTCCATGGCCGCTGGTGGTCGCCATCGAGGATCATGTGCACGCCCTGGAAGACGAAGCGCTCATCGTCGTCCTTGAAGGCGAGGATGCCCTTGCAGCGCAGGATATTCGGGCCTTCCTTCTGCACCAGCTCCTGTACCCAGGGAAAGAATTTGTCGGGGTCTAGCGGCTTGTCGGTCCGCAGCGAGACCGATTGCATCTCCTCGTCGTGGTAGTGCTTGAGGCCGCCGCGATGGTCGTGATCGTGGTCGTGGTCATGGTCGTGGTCGTGGTCATGGTCATGGTCGTGATCATGGTCGTGATCGTGCCCGTGGCCTTCGAGGAACTGCGGCTCGATGTCGAGGATACGGTCGAGATCGAAGGCGTTGCGGCCCAAAACCTCGCTGAGCGGAATTTGGGCGCGCTCGGTCTTGTGCACCTTGGCGTAGGGGTTGATGCCGCGGATGCGCGCCTCGACTTCGTCTAGCTCTTCAGCCGAAACCAGATCGGTCTTGTTGATCAGGATAACGTCGGCGAACGCGATCTGATTCTTCGCTTCCGGAGCGTCCTTGAGACGGTCGTTGAGCCACTTGGCATCGGCGACGGTGACCACGGCGTCGAGCTTAGTCCTGCGGCCGACATTCTCGTCGACGAAAAAGGTCTGCGCCACCGGAGCCGGGTCGGCGAGCCCGGTGGTCTCGACGATGATGGCGTCGAACCTGCCCTTCCGCCGCATCAGCCCGTCGAGGATGCGCACGAGGTCGCCGCGCACGGTGCAGCAGATGCAGCCGTTGTTCATCTCGAAGACTTCCTCGTCGGCGCCGATGACGAGATCGTTGTCGATACCGATCTCGCCGAATTCGTTGACGATGACGGCGTACTTCTTGCCGTGCGGCTCCGAGAGGATGCGGTTGAGCAACGTGGTCTTGCCGGCGCCGAGATAGCCGGTCAGCACGGTGACGGGGATTTTGTCGGACGAAAGCGGTGCGGACATGCGGGAACCTCCTGCGGCTATATAGGCGATCCCGCGCCGACCCAACACGCCAGAAAGCCGGTGGCGCCGTGGTTGGGGACAATGACATTGCGATCGATATGTTATAATATTACATTCTGAGCCGCTCGGCTTTGATTTTTCAGGCGAAACAGCGATGGCGCTGCCATGAAGCTAGTCCTCGGGCTGACCACGGCCCTTCTCCTGACGCTTGCCACGGCCACACCGGCACCCGCAGCGGACGGCAAGATTGCGCTGGTGGCGGCGGAGAATTTCTACGGCAACGTGGCGCTGCAAATCGGCGGCGACCGCGTTTCCGTCACCAGTATCTTGAACAGCCCCGACCAGGATCCGCATCTGTTCGAGGTCTCGCCGGCCGTCGTTCGCCAAATCGCCGCGGCCCGAATCGTCGTCTACAACGGCGCCGACTACGATCCCTGGATGGGGCAGCTCCTCAAGGTGACGCCCAAGCCTGGGCGCGTCGTGATCAACGCCGCCGATCTGGTGCACAAGCAAGCCGGCGACAACCCGCACATTTGGTACGATCCGGCGACCATGCCGGCGGTGGCGCGGGCGCTGGCCGCCGCGTTCACCGCGGCCGATCCGGCCCACAAGGACGATTATGCGGCAAAGCTGAAAACCTTCGTGGCCTCGCTCGATCCGCTGAATGAAAAGATCGCAGCCATTCGCGGCAAGTATGCCGGCGTCGCCGTCACCGCCAGCGAACCGGTTTTCGGCTACATGGCGGCTGCGCTGAAGCTGAAAATGCGCAACGAGAGATTTCAGCTTGCCGTCATGAACGATACCGAGCCGAGTGCCCGTGACGTGGCCGCATTCGAGCAGGATTTAACAACGCATCAGGTGCAGGTGTTGTTCTACAACAAGCAAGCTTCCGACAAGCTGGTCGGCCATCTCGTCGATCTGGCGCGTGCTTCCAACATCCCGGTGGTCGGCATCACCGAGACCTGCCCGCCCGGCATGTCGTACCAAGAATGGATGATGAGGGAGCTGGACGACACCGAAAAGGCGCTGGCCGGGCCCTCTTCATGAACGTCATTGAACTCGATCGGGCGACCATCGCAATCGGCGGCCGCAGCGTCCTCGTCGACGCGAGCTTCGCCATCAAGCGCGGCGAATTCATCGGGGTGCTAGGCCCAAACGGCGCCGGCAAGACGACGCTGATGCGCGCCATCCTCGGTCTGTTGCCGCCGAGCGCCCGAGCAATCCGCGTTTTCGGCCGAGCGCCGCAGCGCGGCGATCGGAATATCGGTTACCTTCCGCAGGTGCGTACGGTGCTGCCGGACTTGCGCGTGCGGGGCTTCGATTTCATCGCCAGTTCCGTGCATGGCGAGCGCTGGGGGGTGCCGTCGCTGTCGCGCGCCGACCGGATGATGATCGATAGGACGCTGACCGCGGCGGGCGCCGGCGATCTGGCCGCCCGTCCGCTGTCGGAAATGTCCGGTGGCGAGCGCCAGCGTCTGCTGCTGGCGCAAGCGTTGCTGGGCGAACCGCAGCTATTGCTGCTCGACGAGCCGCTGATCAGCCTGGATTATCGCTACCAGGAAGCCGTGGTCGACCTGGTGCGCCGCTTCACCCGCGAGCGCAACATCACGGTGCTGTTCAGCGCCCACGAGCTCAATCAGCTGATCGGCACCCTCGACCGCGTGCTCTACCTCGGCAATGGCCACGCCGCGCTCGGCACCGTGGCGGAGGTAGTCACCGGCCCGGTGCTGTCGCAACTCTACGGCACCGATATCAACGTGGTTCACGCCGACGGGCATATCTTCGTGCTGTCGCGCGGCCGCGACGTCGAGCGTGCCGCGCATCGGCATGACGACGGTCACGATCACGGCCATGATCACGGCCATGACCACCATGCTTGAGTACGATTTCATGCGGAATGCGTTTGCCGCCGCCGGCGTGGCGGCGGTGGTGTCGGGGCTGGTCGGCTACTTCCTGGTGCTGAGGGGCCAGACTTTTGCCGGGCATGCGCTCTCCCATATCGGCTTTGCCGGAGCGACCGGCGCCATGCTGATCGGCCTGGCACCAGTGTGGGGACTGGTCGGCCTCACGGTCGCTGCCGGGATCGGCATGGGATTGCTCGGCGAGCGCATCAGCGGCCGCGACGTCGCCATCGGCGTGGTGTTGGCGCTGGCGCTCGGCTTTGGCCTGCTGTTTCTGCACTACTATACGTCATTCGCCACCCAGGCGACGGCGCTGCTGTTCGGCAACGTGCTCGCCGTCGACCGCGCGATGATCGGCACCCTGGTCGGGCTCGGCCTGGTCACGCTCGGCGGGCTTGCCGCGATCATGCGGCCGCTGATCTTTGCGAGCTTGCAGCCGGAACTGGCCGAAGCCAAGGGCGTGCCGCTGCGCTTTGTGTCCACCGCCTTCCTAACCGTTGTGGCCTTGGCCGTATCGGAGTGCGCGCAGATCGTCGGCATCCTCCTGGTCTTCAGCCTGATGGTGGGGCCGCCGGCGACGGCGCAGCGGCTGGTGACCGGCCTGTGGAGCGGCATGGCGCTCTCCGCGGCGCTCGCTCTGGCCGAGGCCTGGTGCGGCATTGCCATTGCCTACCACACCGATTGGCCGGTCAGCTTCTGCATCGCTTTGCTGAGCGCGTTGGGCTATTTCCTTAGCCGCGGCAGCTTTCTGCAGCGCCGGGAAGAAACGGTATGAGCGAGCAGAAACCCCGCGCCATCTGCGTCGGCGAAGTGCTGATCGAATTGGCGCGCGGCGCTGACGGCAGGTTCGCGCTCTCGTGCGGCGGCGACACGTTCAATACCGCCGTCTATCTGGCGCGCGCCGGCGTCGACGTGGCTTTCGCCACCGCCGTCGGCGACGATCCTTATTCCGACAGCATCATGGCGCTCGCCGCCGCCGAAGGCATCTCCGGACATCTGGCTTTGCGCGTTCCCGGCCGGCTGCCCGGACTGTGCCTGGTCGAAAACGGACCGGGCGGAGAGCGGAGCTTTCGCTACTGGCGTGAGGGGGCGCCGGCCCGCGACCTGTTCGAGCTTCCCGACTGGATGCAGATCGCCGACGCCCTGATGTCGGCGCGGCTGATCTACTTCTCCGGCATCACGTTATCGCTGTATTCGAATAACGGCCTCGGCCGCTTCCTCGCGCTGCTCGAAGCCGCGCGCCAACAGGGCGCCAAGGTGGCTTTCGACGGCAATTTCCGTCCGCGCGGCTGGAAAGGCGACCTCGCGCGTACGCGCACCGTCTTCATCGAGGCGCTCAAACGCGTCGATATCGCGTTGCCGACCTTCGATGACGAGGCCGTGCTCTGGGGCGACCCGAGCCCGGAGACGACGGTGGCTCGGCTGCAAGCCTTCGGCATCGGTGAGATCGTCGTCAAGAACGGCCCCAACAGTGCGCTGGTCGCCGCGGCCGGCGGACAGGAATTCGTGCCGGTGCCGGAGGTCATGGTGCCGGTGGACACCACGGCCGCCGGCGACGGCTTCAACGCCGGCTATCTCGCCGCGCGGCTCGCCGGGGTGGACCCGGCGCAGGCGGCGAGCGCGGCGCACCGGCTCGCCGGCGATGTGATCCGGCACCACGGCGCCTTTGTGCCACGCGCCAACGCCGCGATGCATTGAAGCAGAGGACGGACCACGGATGACAGACGACGGAAGATGGACGATAATCGCCGCAAGATAGAAGACAGAATTCAAGGCGGGGATGCGCTTGCCTGCATCCGTCTTCTGTCGTCCGTCATCCGTCCTCCGTCGTCCTTGGGGAGAAACACATGAAACGCCTCGCTATCGCGCTTGCCGCCATGCTCGCCCTTGCACTCGGCCAGCCAGCGCTTGCCGACGAGCCGATCATCATCAAATTCAGCCATGTCGTGGCGCCCGACGCGCCCAAGGGCAAGGCCGCAATATTCTTCAAGGAGTTGGCCGAGAAATATACCAACGGCAAAGTGAAGGTCGAGGTCTATCCGAACTCGTCGCTGTACAAGGACAAGGAGGAGCTGGAAGCCTTGCAGCTCGGCTCGGTACAGCTGTTGGCGCCCTCGATCTCGAAATTCGGTCCGCTCGGGGTCAAGGAGTTCGACATTTTTGATCTGCCGTTCCTGATTAGGGACGACGCGCATTTGCGGCAGATGAGGGCGAGCCCGACGATGGGCGAACTCAATCAGAAGCTCGCGGCCAAGGGCGTTTCGGCGCTCTCCTATTGGGAGAACGGTGCCACGGTGTTTACCGCAAACACGCCGCTGATCTGGCCGGATGACTTCCGCGGCCTGAAGCTGCGCATCCAGGGCGGCAAGGTGCAGGACGCCGTGGCGCGCGAGCTCGGCGCCCTGCCGCAGATCCTGGCCTTCTCGCAAGTCTACCAGGCGCTGCAGACCGGCGTCGTCGACGGCGAGGACAACGTGCCGTCGAACATTCTGACGCAGAAATTCTACGAAGTGCAGAAACACCTGACCGTCTCGTACCACGGGCGGATCGCGTATGCGCTCATCACCAACAAGACGTTCTGGAATTCGCTGCCTGCCGATGTTCGGGCGCAGCTCGATCGCGCCGTGGCGGAGTCGACCGAATTCTTCAACGCCACGGCGGCTAAGGACAACGCCGATGCGCTGGACAAGATCAAGGCATCGGGGAAGACCGAGATTCATGTTTTGACGGAAGCCGAACGGAAGGCCTGGATCACCAAGCTGATGCCTGTTCACGCCGAGATGCAGGCTCGCTTCGGCAAGGACTTCATCGAACGAGTCTACAAGGCCTCGGGCTTCACGCCGCCGCAGTCCTGAGCCGATCAGTCGGGCGAGTGGGGGTTTCAGCTTGCGGGGACAGCTGCTGCTCGACCGCATCCTCGATCGGCTCGAAGAGTGGATCATCGCTTCGCTGATCGCCGCGGCGACGATCCTCACCTTCGTCGCCGTGGTCCACCGCTATGGGGCGAGCAATTCCGCGGTGTTGGCCAGGTGGGCCGGTGTGCACGGTTTCGTCTTTCTCCAACACGCCGCGAATGAGGTCTACACCTCGCTCGCCGCGATCAACCTGTCCTGGGCGCAGGAGCTCGCCACCTACATGTTCGTATGGATGGCGAAGTTCGGCGCCGCGCTCGGCGTGCGCACGGGCATCCATGTCGGCGTCGACGTCTTCGTCAAGCGATTGTCGCCGGCGGCGCGCAAGCCGGTGATCGTGTTCGCGCTATTGTGCGGCGCGCTGTTCACCGGCGTCATCGGCACGCTGGGCGCCGTCTACATCCACGACCTCGACCCGGACGAGGTCTCCCCGGAACTCGAATGGCCGAGCTGGATCATCTATCTCTGCATCCCGCTCGGCTCCTACCTGATGTGCTTTCGCTTCCTGCAGGTGATGTGGCGATATCTGCGCACCGGCTTGGTGCCGCATCAGGCGCATGGAATAGATTACACGGCGCCGCAAGATGCGCCGGTGCCGTTGAACGGGGTGGCGCGGTGATCGCCTTTTCGCACGCCTCGAAGCCGGCCGCGCCGCGGCCGCTCGGCGACGCGATCACTGCCGCGCTGATCGTCGTCATCCCGATTGCGCTGGCGCTCGTCTGCTTTGCCGCCCGGCTGCACGTCATCGAGCTGTCGCACACGGTGCGCGCCGAGCTGTTGTTCGCGCTGCTGCTCGCGCTGATGGCGTGCGGCATGCCGATCTCGATTGCGCTCGGCCTCTCGGTCCTCACGTATTTGTTCATCCTTTCCGATGTCGATCCGAAAATGGTTGGCCTGAAGCTTTTCACCAGCCTCGACCGCTTCGAGATCATGGCGATTCCGTTCTTCATCCTGGCCGGCAATTTTCTCACCAGCGGCGGCGTTGCCCGCCGCATGATCGATTTCGCCGCGTCGCTGATCGGGCATTGGTACGGCGGTCTCGGATTGGCCGGCGTCGTTGCTTGCGCGCTAT
This sequence comes from Xanthobacteraceae bacterium, assembly GCA_049284935.1. Lineage (GTDB taxonomy): Bacteria > Pseudomonadota > Alphaproteobacteria > Rhizobiales > Xanthobacteraceae > BOG-931. Next base: position 36,102 of record JBAPYW010000005.1, on the reverse strand, counting down.
TTGCGGCGATCTCCGGCTCTTCTGTCGCCACCGTCGTCGGCATCGGCTCCATCATCCTGCCGGCGCTGGCGCAGAACGGCTATCCGCGCCGGTTCGGCGCCGGCGTGATCGCGACATCGGGCGCGCTCGGCATCCTGTTCCCGCCGTCGATCAATCTCGTCATCTTCGCGGTCGCGACCAGCGGCATGCAGCCGCGCGGACCGGACGGCGCCGTCGTCGACTCCGCCTCGGTCGGTCAGCTTTTCATGGCCGCGCTCATCCCCGGGCTGATCCTCGCCACCATGCTCGGAGCGACGACCTGGTTTCGCGCCTGGCGCAATGACTATCCACGCATGGTGCGGGCCAGTTGGGGCGCATGTTGGGGTACCTTCCGCGAAAGTGTTTGGGGGCTGTTGCTGATCTTCCTGGTGCTCGGCGGCATCTATTCGGGCCTCTTCACGCCGACCGAAGCCGCCGCCGTGGCCGCCGTCTACGCATTCGTCATCGCGGTATTCGTCTACAAGGGACTGAAGCTCTCCGAGGTGCCGGCGGTGCTGCTCAAGGCCGCGGCCATGAGCGCGATGATCCTCTACATCATTACCAATGCGGCGGTGTTCTCCTGGCTGCTGACGTCGGAACAGATTCCGCAGTCCATGGCCGAATGGATGACCGCGCAGGGGTTTGGCACGGTGGGGTTCCTGCTGGTCACCAACATCGTGCTGTTGGCCGCGGGCAACTTCATGGATCCGGCCGCGATCGTCCTTATCATGGCGCCGATCTTGTTTCCGATGGCGGCGGCGCTCGGCGTCAACGCGGTTCACTTAGGCATCCTGATGGCGGTCAACATGGAAGTCGGGCTCTGCCATCCGCCCGTCGGGCTGAACCTCTATGTCGCCTCCGGCATCACCGGGATGGGCATCACCGAGCTGACGGTTGCTGTCCTGCCGTGGCTCGCCACCATGCTGATCTTCCTGGTGATGGTGACCTACATCCCGGCGATTTCGCTGTGGCTGCCGCATCTGTTGGGGATGTTGTGACGTCGCCTTCTTTCGCGTCCGCCGAAGCCGACTTTCGCAAAGTACATAGTAGGGCGCGCTAATGTCCCATTGCTCCTACGGGAGCGCCGCTTATCTTCAACCGCGCTGAACAGGAAGCATCGCGATGGCAGCGAACAAACTTCTGCAGCGTCTCGGTATTGAGCATCCGATCCTGCTCGCGCCGATGGCCGGCGCCGGCGGCACGCCGGAACTTGCCGCCGCCGTCTCGAATGCTGGCGGCTTGGGCGCGTGGGGAGGGGCCTACGCCAAGCCCGAGGAGATCGCCGGCGCGATCCGCCGCATCCGGCAGCTCACGCAACGGCCTTTCAACATCAATCTGTTTGCCGGCGGGTATGAAACTCACAAGATCGACCCGCAGCCGATGCTCGAGATCATGGCCGAGGCGCATGCCAGACTCGGCTTGCCGCCGCCGCTATTGCCGCCGGTACCGAGCGATCCGTTCGATGCGCAATTGGAAGCCGTGCTCGAGGAGCGTCCTGCGGCCTTCAGCTTCACCTTCGGCATGCCGTCTGCTGCGCAGATCGCCGCACTCAAGAAGCGCGGCATCGCGGTTATGGGCACGGCAACGACGGTGCAGGAGGCGCGCCAACTGCAGCAAGCGGGGGTCGATGCGATCGCCGCCCAGGGCGCGGAAGCCGGCGCCCATCGCGGCAGCTTTGCTGCGCCGTTTGCAGACTCAATGATTCCGCTTGCGGTTCTTGTGCGCGAAATCTGCGCCAACACTGCGCTCCCCGTCATCGCGTCCGGCGGCGTCATGGACGGACGCGACGTTACCAAAGCGATGGCGCTGGGCGCCCTCGCCGTCCAACTTGGCACCGCCTTCCTGCCGTGTCCGGAATCGGGCGCGCCGCCGGCTTACAAGCGGGCGCTGCTCGAAGCCAAAGCCGATACCACGGTCATTACCCGCGCTTTCTCCGGGCGGCCGGCGCGCGGGCTGACCAATGCGTTCATTGCCATGGTGGCCGGCAAAGAGGATACGATTCTGCCGTTCCGCCAGCAGAACGATCTCACGCGGCCGATGCGCAATGCCGCTGGCCAGCAAGGGATCGCCGATTTCATCTCGCTGTGGGCCGGGCAGGGGGTGGCGCGTTCGCGCGCCATGCCGGCCGCCGATCTGGTGAAGACGTTGGTCGATGAGATGCTAGGCGCCGAAGTCGCTCGGCCGTAGGTCGATCGGCGTACCGTGCGGGGTGCGGGCGCTGGCGCGGCGCCAAGCTTCGCGGGTGCGTGCCAGAGTTTGCGCGTCGGCAAGGCCTTTGGCGGCGACGAGGCGCTCGAGCGCGGCCAGCCAGTGATGGTAATAGGTCTCGCCGGTGTCCGGGTCGCCTTCGGCTTGCGCTTTTTTGATTTCCTCGCCGAGCGTGATCGCCCATTCACTCGAAGAAAATACGCCGCGCTCTTGAAGCGACCGCGCGAGCGCAAAGGCTTGGGCTTCCCACGGCTCGCGAAACACCTGGCTGTCGGCGCTCATCGTCACGCCGCCTCTAGGTATGGCTCGAAAGCCTCGATCGAGACCGTGAGCATCGGGTCGGTAGCCTCGCCCCATAGTTCGCGGCCCTCGAACCGGACCGTGTAAAGCCATTGCGGGTTCTCGCCGGCGCCGAGCGCCGACGAATCGGGAAATACGTGACAGCCGCGTATCGCCTCGATCACGCCGACATGGCCGCGGGCGTAACGCGGCAGCCGCGTATGCGTCGGCGGATGGATATTCTTTGCGCGCACGCGGTCGCTGATTTTGAAGCGCGCGGGCGACGGCGCCGGCCGGCCGAAAGATCCGCGCGTCAGCGCGTTCGGCACCTCGCCGGCGGTGAGTTTACGCAGCGGCTTGCCGGCACGCCGCGCCAGTCCGGTCTTGATCTCGTCGACGTCGGCGAGCCCAAGCCCGGTGACGAGGTTCTCGATCTCCAAGGCCCATCGCTTGTAATAGGAGCTGGAGAGGTAGAGTTCCGGCGGCAACGCTTCGATGGCGGCCCGCATTTGATCGATGTTGTAAGCGCCCGCATACATCATGGCGCGCTGCATCGCGAGCGTGCGCGGTTCCCAGGCGGCATGGAAAACCGGCTCGTTCCTTTCAGGCTCCACTTTGCCGAAGCCGTGCATGCCGCCCATGTCGTGAATGCCGTCCATCACGCGATATCCTTCGGCTCGCGCGGCAAGCCGGTGCCGACCATGCAATCGCGGGTCACCAGCGCGGCGAGTTTTTCCTCGCTCCAGCCTTCGGTCCCGGTCGGCCGCATCGGCAGCACGATGAAGCGCGTCTCCGCGGTCGAGTCCCAGATCCGGATTTGAGTGTCCGCCGGAAGCGTGAGACCGAAATCCGCCAGCACGCCGCGCGGATCGTTGACCGCGCGAGATCGATAGGGCGCCGATTTGTACCAGACCGGCGGCAGGCCGAGGACTTCCCAGGGATAGCAGGAGCACAGCGTGCATACGATCATGTTGTGGAGCTTCGGTGTGTTCTCGACCGCGATCAGGTGATCGCCGACGCGATCGATCAAGCCGAGCGACTGCACCGCCTTGGTCGCATCCGCGATCAGCGCCCGCTTGAATGCCGGATCGGTCCACGCCTTGGCGACCACGCGGGTGCCATTGTGCGGGCCGATCTTGGTCTCGTAAGCCTCGATCATCATGTCGAGCGCGGCCGGATCGATGTAACCCTTCTCCGCCAGCACGGTCTCGATCGCCCGGACCCGCAACTGCATCTCGGATAGCTCCGAGCCGTGCTCGCGATCGTCGTCGTGATCATGGTCGCGTGTCATGGTTCCTTCCGACGAGGGTTCGCACGCTGCGCGTCATCGCGAGCGGCAGCCTATCATCACCTTTTGCCCGCGGGGAGGGCGGAAAAGTCGGCGCCTGCGGCACTACTTTTGGGATGCTGGCCGACAAGACGTGCCGCGTTTGTTCGACCGATGGAGCGAGTAACGGGGGCTATCGCCGGACTATGGCATGGGCGGCTGTGTCGTAGGTCGTGCCATAACCCTCGGTCAGCGCCGCGGTGCCCGGTTCGCCACGGGTTAAGACGACGACGCCGAACAGGCCGATGGCGGCATACAAGACCACGCCTAGCCACATTCTGGCGGCGAATGAACCTTGCATTGGTCGCCCCTCGGTTTTTATCGGCCACCAGTTGCAGGACAGAACCAGCTGCCGCGCCGAATGTTCCTTGCCGCAAGTTAATTCCGCGTTTCATCTCGCGATACAGTTGAGGCCGTCCATGCGGTAAGAAAACTACTTGCGACCCAATCTCCTCATTTCTTTTCCAGCAGCAGAGCGCATTCGCGTCGAATCAGCGGCTGTAGCGATTCGGTGAGCATCGCCAACAACCCCGGCAAAAACACTTCCAGGTGCACGTGTTCCTCGGCGACGGCGATGCTGCCGCTGGCGGGCTGTCCCAGCGCGCTTAGGCGAAACTGAACCCGGTCACTAGTCCAGATTGTCTCTTCGACGATGAACAGATGGCCAAAGTCTGTCCCAACGCTGCCAAGGCCGGTTTTGAGGCGACGAAGTGCTTCGCGCTTGCCGAGGCGATGCGGAATGGAAACGACGAGTGGCTTCGACATGGCTGCTCCAAGAGGCTAAAGCGGATATGGGGACGGTCTTTTCGCCGATCGAACGGGGCGGCGGCGGTCGTCGGAACCGCGCTAATTCGGGATATTCGTCCGAGGATCAGGGATCGAGAAACGGTTGGCAAGGGAGACATCATGACCGCGGCACAAATCTTCGACCTCACCGGCAAGGTGGCGCTGGTGACCGGCGCTTCGAGCGGGCTGGGCGTGCGCTTCGCCGAGGTTCTGGCGGACAATGGCGCGGCGGTGGCGCTGGTAGCGCGGCGGGCCGACCGCCTCCAGGCGGTGAAATCGCGGATCGAGAAATCGGGCGGCCGCGTGGCGGCGATCGCAGCCGATGTTCGCGATCTCAAGTCGATGCGGGCGGCGTTCGATGCCGCGGAAAAGGCCTTCGGCACCGTGACGGTTCTGGTCAACAATGCCGGCGTGGTGCATTCCGGGCGCGCCGTCGAGCTTGCCGAGGAGGATTGGCGGCGCGTGCTCTCCACCAATCTCGACGCCGTGTTCTTTTGGGCGCAGGAGGCGGCCCGCCGCATGCTCGCCGCCGGCCAAGGCGGCGCCATCGTCAACATCGCCTCGGTGCTCGGTTTCAATGTCGACAAGGGCGTCATCGCCTATGCTACGGCCAAGGCCGGCGTGATCCAGCTCACCAAGGCGCTGGCGCTGGAACTCGCCTTCAAGGGCATCCGCGTCAACGCCATCGCGCCCGGCTGGATCCTCACCGATATCAATCGCGATTATCTTGCGAGCGAACGCGGCGCGCCGATGAAGCGCCAGATCCCGATGGGCCGCTTCGGCGAGGAGCGCGATCTCGACGGCCCGCTGCTGTTGCTCGCGTCCGATGCCGGGCGCTACATGACCGGCGCGACCATCGTTGCCGACGGCGGCCAGCTGGTGGCGCTGCGCGTGTGAGGCGTCTCAAGCGCGCACGTTACGGCACGTCGCTCAAGGAGCCTTTCGGCCGATTTTGGGTCGTGCGACGGCAGGTAAATGGTCGGACGCTGCGAGCACAACGCGCGGATGCCTGTGAGTGTCGCTTTCGCCGCGACCTCGTCGGGGCTCACGCCGTCGACCGTGCCGCTCAACATTGTCGTCTCCAGATACGACGCGTCGCCGCCGAGCATGATCTGCTCTGCTCCGTCACGCACGATGACCGACACGTGGCTTGGCGTGTGGCCTGGCGTCGGCACTGCGATGACGTCACCCGCGTTCGTTATACGGGCACTGCGCGTAAAGGGTCCGTAGGGCGATGGCTGCCAGGCTAACGGCTGCGGGTTGAACCATTTTGGCCAGCGCTTTGGCAGATAGCCGAGGATTGCGCCGCTGATGCCGGATGCGCGCGCGAGCTCTTCGCCGCTGGCAAGGATGCGGCTACCAGGAAAGTGCGCGAGGCCGCCGTCGTGGTCGATGTGCATGTGCGTCAGCACCACCGTCTTGACGTCCCGGGGGCCGATACCGAGGCTTCGCAATTGCGGGCCGGTCTCCTGCTCAGGCTCGATGTCGAAGCGAACGCTGAATTGGAAATACGGATGCCAGCGCGGCAGCGATTTCAGATGAGCGGCCGATCCGGTGTCAACGACGATCACGCCCTCAGGATGCTCGATCGCCCAGGCATAGACCGGCGACCATTCCGCCCATTGCCGCGAGAGGATGGGCTGGAGCTGCCGCCACAGTCCGTGGCCCCGGCCTTCAATCTGAGCCTGCTTTATCTGCACGCGGCCGGTCTGGATGGGGTGGATGCGCATAAGTGTCGCTCCTTGAATGAATAAGCCTCCTGGTGCGTTGACGCTGCTACCCAATGCGCGGCGACGTCTGTTTCATAAGGGGTGCCGCCGATGAACGTAATTGCATATTTATGTCAGTCTGCTATACATTTTCGTATGGCGCAGCGCGCGCTCAGCTGGACGGACTGCGCACTTTCGTCGAGGTCGCGCGCGACGGCAGCCTTTCCGGCGCGGCGCGACGGCTCGGCCTCAGTCAGCCGACGGTCGGGCGCCACATCGACGCGCTGCAAGCTGCGCTCGGGTCGACGCTGTTCACCCGGTCGCCGCGCGGCCTGACACCGACTCCGGCGGCGCTGGCGCTGCACGTCGAAGCGATGGCGGCGGCCGCGGCGGCGTTGGCGCGCACGGCTTCAGGAGAGGCAGCGGCCGACCGCGGCGTCGTGCGGGTAACTGCCAGCGAGGTCATCGGCTGCGAAGTGCTGCCGCCGATCCTCGCCGCATTCCACGTCGAGCATCCCCGCATCGCGATCGAGCTCGCGCTCACCAATCGCAACGAAGATCTGGCGCGCCGCGACGCCGACATTGCGGTGCGCATGGTGCGTCCGACGCAAAGCGGGCTCGTCGCGCGGCGCATCGGCGCCGCGCGCATCGGGCTTTATGCCGATCGCGACTATCTCGAGCGCTTCGGCAAGCCGCGCTCGCTTGCCGACCTGCGGAGCCATTGCGTCATCGGCTTCGACCGCGACAACCGCTCTTTTCGCGGCGCCGGCGATTTCGCCCGCGGGCTGACGCGCGAGGATTTCGGTTTCCGCTGCGACAACGACCTCGCTCAGCTTGCGGCGTTGCGCGCCGGCTTTGGCATCGGCGGTTGCCAGGAGAATATCGCCCGCCGCACGCCTGAGCTTGTCGCTGTGCTGCCGAACGCCATCCAGTACGCGCTGGAAGTGTGGCTGGTCATGCACGAAAACCTGAAGACGACGCGACGCGTACGTCTGCTGTTCGATCACCTCGCGGCGGGATTGACGGATTACGTCAAGGGACGTTCGTAATTCAGGTGCGCGCTAGCCGTCCATGGAGATTGCAGTCGCCAGCGCGCGCTCGGCCGATGCCGCAGCGCGTGTCTCCCAGAGACGATACGCGACCATGCCGGCCGCCATGGCGACGACAAAGACCAGCACCGGCCACGACAGCGTCGCCAGGGTTTCGATTGCCGGTCCCGGACACAGTCCGACCAGGCCCCAGCCGATGCCGAACAGCGCCGAGCCGGCGATCAGCGGGCGATCGATCACCGTCTGCGTTGGCCATTGGTTTTGTGCTTCGAAAAGCGGCGGGCGCCGCCGCGCCAGCGCGTAGCCGAGGCCGGTCACCGCGAGCGCGGCCGCCATCACCACGGCAAGGCTCGGGTCCCAATTGCCGCTGGGGATCGCCAAGACGTCGAGGAAGCCCAAAACCTTGTCCGGCCGGATCATGCCGGAGATGAACAGGCCGCAGCCGAAGATGAAGCCGCAGAACAGACTGGCCAGTGCGCGCATGGCTTAACCTCCGACGACGTGTCGCGTCAGAGCGACGACGATCATCGCCGCAATCATGAAGATGCCGGTCGCGGCGATCGAGCGCGGCGACAACCGCGCGATGCCGCAGATGCCGTGGCCCGAGGTGCAGCCGTTGCTCAGCCTGGTGCCGAAGCCGACCAGGAGGCCGGCGACGGCAATGACAGCGAGGCTTGGCGGCATTTGCGGAATTGGCATTGTGTAGCCGATCAGCGCAGCGGAAAGCGGCGCCGCGATGAGCCCGACGATAAAAGTGGCGCGCCAGGCGCGATCGCTCCCTTGCGGCTCGATCAGGCCGGCAAAGATTCCGGTCACGCCGGCAATGCGGCCGTTGAGCAGCATCAGCAGGACCGCGGAGAGCCCGATCAGCGCGCCGCCAATCGCCGCGGAGATCGGAGTGAAATTGGCCATGCTTTGCCTCGTGGCGAAGGTTCGAACGGAGCGATCCATTGCTGTGATCGCGCGACAAACAAACAATATGTCGTCGATTTCCGGATCGCAACAAAAGGCGCCGCATGCGCTTCAACGCTCCACCGAAGACCGAAGATTTTCATGTGCGCACGCGCGCATTTATCGAACAGATTGTGCTATCCATCGATGCGGCTGCGAAAGATTTTTCCGAGGGCGAAAATGTTCGATCTGGAGACGAGCGTCGTTGACCCCGATCACGAGGAATTGTGAGATGAAATTCTATGATTGCAGCACCGCCCCGAGCCCGCGGCGGGTCCGTATTTTCCTCGCCGAGAAGGGCATCAGCGTACCGACCGTGCAGGTCGACCTGCGTAACAACGAGCAGTTCAGCGCCGCATTCCGCGCTATCAATCCGGAGGCCACGGTGCCGGTGCTCGAACTCGACAACGGCACCCGCATCACCGACGCGATCGGCATCTGCGTCTATTTCGAGGCGACGCATCCGCAGCCGCCGCTGATGGGCGAGAGCGCCGAGGAGAAGGCGCTGGTCGCCACCTGGCAGCGCGCGGTCGAGCGGAGCGGCTTTTACGCGGGCATGGAGGCGCTGCGCAATTCGACGCCCGGCCTGAAGAACCGGGCGCTGCCCGGCCCGGACGACTACGCGCAGATTCCGGCGCTTGCCGAGCGCGGGCGGGCGCGCATCGCGCGCTTCTTCGAACAGATGGATGGCCGCCTCGCGCAAAGCGAATTCGTCGCCGGCCCGCGCTACAGCATCGCCGATATCACGACGCTTGTGGCGGTCGATTTCTTCCGCTGGGTGAAAATGCCGATTCCGGAGGAATGCCGAAATTTGCGCCGATGGTACGCGCAGGTCTCAGCCCGCCCCAGCGCCAAGGCGTGAGCGCGGCTAGAGCATCATCCGGCTCTGTCTATTTGCTTGAGCATGCCCCGCAAAACCGGTTCCCACTTTTGCGGGACATGCTAGCCGCCGCGATGCGAGCCCCAGGGTCCGGCGGAGGGCTCGGGATCGGACGGGGTGCCGATTGGCGGCGGCGATGGCGGCAGTGCGCCCGAGTCTTCGGTCGATGCACCCCAGGGACCGGCAGTTGCCGGCTCTTCGGCGCTCTCCTCGCCGGCATCGTCCGCCGGCGGCGGCAGTGCGATCGGGCCGGGATCGTGGCCGCCGGCAAATTTGACCAGCGCCGCCACCCGGCTCTCGACCGTCGGATGGCTGTCGAACAGCTCGCCGAAACCTTCGCGCGGGTTATCGACGCACATTTCCATGACCGCCGACGTCGCCCCCGGCAATTCGCCGCGGCCCTCGATCTTGCGCAGCGCCGAGATCATGGCATCGGGGTTTTTGGTCAGCTCCACCGAGCCGGCATCGGCGAGGAATTCGCGAGAGCGCGACAACGCCAGGCGAATGATGAACGACAGCGCGTAGGCGAGTACCAACAGCGCGATGGCGATCAGGATGGCGATACCGGCGCCGCCGCCGCGCCGGTCGGAGCGTGAGCCGCGAAAGGAAAAGCCATTGTAGAACCACAACCGAAACACCAGCTCCGCCACGAAGGAAACGACGCCGGCAATAATGACGGCGATGACCATCATGCGGACGTCGCCGTTGCGGATGTGCGTCAGCTCATGGCCGAGCACCGACTCGACCTCGGCATCGTCGAGCCGATCGAGCAGGCTTGACGTGATGGTGATCGAATATTGTTTTTCGTTCATCCCGGTCGCAAACGCATTGAGCGCGTCGCTCTCCATCACCTTGAGCTTGGGCATGGTGATGCCGCGCGAAATGCAGAGATTCTCCAGAAGATTATAGAGCCGCGGCTGCTCGGCGCGCGTCACCTCGCGCCCGCCGGTGAGCGCGTCGATCATGCTCTGGTGGAAGAAATAGGCGATGACCACCCAGAGCGCCGTGCCCAATGTCGCGATTGGCGCCGCGCTGAGGAGATCGTTCCAGGCGCGCTGCATCAGCGTGTTGAGGTCGGCGTCGGCCGACAGCGCTTCGGCGGTCAGCGCCCCGGCATAGACCAGCACATAGACGAGAAGAAACAGGCCGACGAGCAGCACCAGCGAGCGGCGGCGGTTCGACTGGATGTGGCTGTAGAGACCGTATGCGGCCATCGCGCAGTCGCTTTAGAACTTGACCTGCGGCGCCTCGCCGACGGTCTTGCGCTCGTCGCCGAGATCGAAGAATTCCTTCGGCGCAAAGCCAAGGGAGGCGGCGAACAGGGCGGCCGGGAATCGCTGGATGCCGGTGTTGTATTCCTGCACCGCATGGTTGAAGAAGCGCCGCGCCGCGGCGATCTTGTTCTCGATGTCGGTCAACTCGGCCTGCAATTGCTGGAAACTGGCGTTGGCTTTGAGGTCGGGATACGCCTCGGCCAGCGCGAAGAGCTGACGCAGCGCGCCGGAGAGCATGTTCTCAGCCGCCGCCTGCTGTGCCGGGCCCTGGGCGGCGACCGCCGCATTGCGCGCTTTGACCACCTCGTCGAGCGTGCCGCGCTCGTGCGCGGCGTAACCCTTCACGGTCTCGACCAGGTTGGGAACGAGGTCATGCCGCTGCCGCAGTTGCACGTCGACGTCGGCAAACGACTGGTTGACCCGCTGCCGCATGGCGACGAGACCGTTATAGATCGTGATCACCCACAAGATCACCACAACGATGACGGCAAGGACGATCAGTGTCGAGATGCTCATCGGCGGAATCCTTCGGCATGGCTGACGCAAAATAACTTTCGCGGCCGCACTATAGCCGCGGGATAAGACAGCGGCGAGCGGGGCCCGGCTCGGAACGGTGAGCCGGTCCCCGCTCCGCCTCTTTAGATAGGAGAGTTCATCGGCGCCGTTAAGGCTCGCTCACGACGATATCGCATGGCAGGGCAGATCGCGACCGAGCAAGATTGTTGCCGAGACCGGTGCGGCTCTGCGCAGGCGGCGGGTTTCAGCTCGCCTCGCGCAGCTTCACGGCGCCTTCCAAATCCACCGAGACGAGCTGCGAGACGCCGCGCTCGGCCATGGTGACGCCGTAGAGCCGGTTCATGCGCGCCATGGTGATGGGATTGTGCGTGATGATGACGAAGCGGGTATCGGTCGAGCGGGTCATCTCGTCAAGCAGGTCGCAGAAGCGCTCGACGTTGTAATCGTCGAGCGGCGCATCGACCTCGTCGAGCACGCAGATCGGCGCCGGATTGGTGAGGAACACGGCGAAGATCAGCGCCAATGCCGTGAGCGCCTGCTCACCGCCGGAGAGAAGCGACAGTGTCACCGTTTTCTTGCCCGGCGGCTTCGCCATGATCTCCAGCCCGGCTTCGAGCGGATCTTCGCTTTCGATCAGCTGCAACTCGGCATTGCCGCCGCCGAACAATTCGACAAAAAGCTTCTGGAAATTGGCGTTGACCGTCACGAACGAAGCGAGCAGCCGCTCGCGTGCCTCGCTGTTGAGGCTGTGGATGCCCTGCCGCAGCCGCCTGATGGCCTCGACCAGATCGTCGCGCTCGGCGGAAAGCTTGCCGTGTTGCGCCTCGACCTCGCGGAGTTCTTGTTCGGCGAGCAGATTGACCGAGCCGAGGCGCTCGCGCTCGCGGCGGATGCGCTCGAGTCTGCCTTCGACCTCACCGATCGTCGGCAGCTCGGCGCCGGCCTTGAGCTCGGCGAGCTCCGCCGTTGCCGCCGGCTCGACGTCGAGAAGATCGCGGATTTCATGCTCGATGTCGGCCAGCCGCCGCTTGGCGCCATCGCGGCGTTCTTCAACGCGCGCGGCCTCGGTGCGGGCTTCGCCGACCGCCTCCAGCGCGGCGCGCGCCGCCCGGTCGGCCGCGGCAAGTTCGCTCTCGGCCTCTGCCAGCCGGTCGGCGGCGGCGCGGCGCGCGGCGGTCGCGGTTTCGATCTCGCCGATCAGCGCCTGGCGCTGAGCGGCGAATTTCTCCGGCGCGTGACTGAGTTCGGCCTGCTCGCTTCGCGCCTCGTTGGTGCGCTGGCCGATCGTGGCGATCTGAGCCGCGGCGCTCTCTTTGCGTTCCTCCCAGCCCACCGATTCGGCGGCGATCGCCCGCAGCCGGCGGTCGGCGAGTTCGGCTTCGCGCGCGATTGCCTGCGCTTCGACGCGCACCTCGGCAAGCGCGCCGCGGTCGCGGTCGATCACGTCGTTGATCGTCGCGAGCTTTGTTTCGAGATCGGCGGCGGCGGGCAGCGCGGCGCGAGCCTGCTCCGTGTCATGGAGCGCGGCCATCGCCTCGTCGCAAGCGGCGCGGGTCCGTTGCCTCGCCTCCTTGAGCGCCGAGATGCGCGCCGCGTTGCGGTTGATCTCGCGTTCGGCCGCGGCATGCGCCTCGCGTGCAGCATCGGCCACGTGCTGGGCATCGCGCCAGCGCGCGCGCGCCTCGACTTCCGCGGCCGCTGCGGCGGCCAGCGCGGCTTCGGCCACCTCGACGACACGCTGCTTGGTCTCGACCTCGCTGTGCGCGGTCTCAAGCTCGCTCTCGATGGCCTGCAGCCGGCCCCGCTCGGCGAGCCGGCGCGCCGCTCCGGTCGGAGCCTGGGCGGCGGTGGCGAAGCCGTCCCAGCGCCAGAAGTCGCCCTCGGGGGATACCAGCCGCTGGCCGGGCTTGAGCAACGCGGCAAGGCGCGGCCCGTCGCCGCGTTCGACGACGCCGATTTGGGCGAGACGGCGCGCAAGTTCCGGCGGCGCCGTCACAAAGCGAGCCAACGGCTCGGCGCCGCTAGGCAAGGCTGGATCGGACGGATCGAACGCCGCGCCCGCCCAGCGCATCGGCGCGGACTGATCCACCGGCGCATCGAGATCGTCGCCAAGCGCGGCGCCCAGCGCCTTCTCGTAACCTTTGGCGACGGTGAGCGCATCCATGACCGGCGGCCATAGATTCTTGTTCTCGACCGACAACAACTTGCCGATAGTCTTGGCCTCGGTTTCCAGCCGCTGCACGCGGCGCTCGGCCGCGGCGAGGGGAGCGCGCGCGGCGTCGATTTCCTCGCGCGCGCGGGTGTGTGCGACTTCCGCCGCACGCGCGGCGCTTTCGGCTTCGGCGAGCGCGGCCTGCGCGGTCGCGAGTTCCTCGCCCAGCGCCGACTGGTCGGGTTGGCCGCTGCCGCTTGCGGCGAGGCCGGCTTCGATATTGGCGAACTCGGCTTCGAGCCGCGCCGCGCGCTGCTCGTGATCGCGCAGCGTCGCCTGCAGCTGATTGCCGCGGGCCGTCAGATCGGCGAGCGCGCCGGTGAGCTCGGCGAAGGACTTTTCGGACGCAGCAAGCGCTGCGTCTGCCGCGGCGACACGGTCGTTGACGCCGGTCAACCGGACGGCGTTGGCGTGCGCGTCGGCCCTGAGCGCTTGCTCCTCGGCGGCGAGCCGGTCCAGCGCCGCCTGGGCATCGGCCGCCAGCGTATGCTCGCGCGCAAGGTCGGCCGCAAATTGCTCGAGCCGGTGGTCGAGCTCGCCGATCCTTTCCTTGGCGCGGGCCTCCTCGCGCTCGAGCGCTTCGCGCGCGATGAGCAAACGTTGCAGCGCCGCGGCCGCCTTGGCCTCCGCCTCGCGCAGCGCCGGCAGACCGGAGGCGGCGTCGGCCTGGCGGGTGGACGCTTGGGCGTGCTCGCCGGTGCGCGCGGCAACGATGCGGACGGCCGCATCCTTGGTCCGCTCCGCGTCGCCGAGTTCGGCTTGGGCGCCGATCCAGCGCAAGTGGAACAGCAGCGCTTCGGTTCGGCGCACCTGACCGGAAATATTGCGGTAGCGCACCGCTTGCCGCGCCTGGGTCTTGAGCGAGGCGACCTGCGCGGCAAGCTGGCCGATGATGTCCTCGACCCGCGCCAGATTGTGCTCGGCGGCCTTCAGCCGCAGCTCCGCCTCGTGACGGCGCGCATGCAGTCCGGAAATGCCGGCGGCCTCTTCGAGGACGCGGCGGCGCTGGTCGGGCCGCGCCTGGATGATCTCGCCGATGCGGCCCTGATGCACCAACGCCGGCGACCGCGAACCGGTCGAGGCGTCGGCGAACAGCACGGTGACGTCGCGCGCGCGCACCTCGCGGCCATTGACGCGGAAGATCGAGCCCTGTTCGCGCATGATGCGTCGCGAGACTTCGAGCGCGTCGGCATCGTTGAATGCCGCCGGCGCCGTGCGGTCGCTGTTGTCGATCATGACGGCGACTTCGGCATGGTTGCGAGCCGGACGCTCCGTGTTGCCGGAGAAGATGACGTCGTCCATCTCCGAGGCGCGCATGGCCTTGTAGGAGGCTTCGCCCATGACCCAGCGCACGGCCTCGACCAGGTTCGACTTACCGCAGCCATTCGGACCGACCACGCCGGTCAGTCCGGGTTCGATCTCAAAGTCGGTGGGTTCGACAAAGGACTTGAAGCCGATCAGGCGCAGCCGCGTGAGCTTCATTCGCGTTCTACTTCCATCTTCCGTGCTACGGCGGTGAAGGGAATCACCAAAGGCTCACGCTACTTTTTAGGCGCGTCGAAAGTTGCCGCATCGGCGCGGAGAATGAATCTTCGCGCTCGCGAGCGCAACAGCGCCGCCGCGTTATCCAGATTTTTGCGCCGGGAGGCACCGGTCCGCGGCCGCGACCCGGGTGCCCCCGGGCACCCGGGCGAAGTCAAAAAACCCTTATCCCTGCTTGAGATAGGGGTCGATGACCTTCGCCAGCGCGTCGATCGACTGATCGCCGGTGAGCTTTTGGCCGTTGACAAAGAAAGTCGGCGTGGAATTGACCCCGAGCTTCTCGGCGGCGCGGTCGCGCACTTCCTGGATGCCGTCGAGCACATGCTGATTCGCCAGGCATTGGTCGAACGATTGTTCGGTAAATCCGAACTGCTTGGCGATCGCCCTGAGCGGTTCGATCGGCTTTTGCACCATCCAATCGGGTTGCTTGGCGAACAAGGTCTCCACGACCGGCATGAACTTGTCCTTGCCGGCGCAGCGCGCCAGCATAAAACCGGCGGCGGAGAGCGGATCGAGCGGGAATTCGCGGAAGATGTAGCGCACCTTGCCGGTGTCGATGTAGCGCTTCTGCAGCTCCGGGAAAGTGTCGGTTGAGAAATGCGCGCAGTGCGGGCAGGTCATCGAGGCATATTCGATGATGGTCACCGGCGCCTTGTCGGAGCCGAGGACGATATCTCCTTCCGGACCGGCCTTGGCCAGTTCCGCCTGGTCGGCCTCGGGCGTATCTGCTTTGGCCGGCTCGATGAGGTCGGAAAGAATAGCGCCCGCAACACCAGCGCCGGTGAAGGCAACGATCGCGGCAGTTGTGAACAATTGGCGTCGGGACAGCGTCAAGGTCGGCTCCTGGTTCGAAGGGGAAATCCTGCGGCACGAATGTGGCACCGGCGCGTCGTCCCGCCAAGGCCCCGGATTGCCGCGATGGTCACGGTCGCTTGAGTGCCGTTCCGCCCGCGTCAGCTGCGTCTGACGGCCGCGCCAAGCCGGGCGAGCGCTTGTCGCAATTCGTCGTCGGCGATCTCCGGCAGGCTCGCTGCGATACGCGCGGCAGCGGCCGGGTCGGTCATCGGAACAGGCTGGCGCAAGGCGTTGCGCAGCGGCGCCTGACGCAGCGCGATGCGCTCGACGGCGCGCCAACCGAGGAAGCGGTTGACACGCTCGCAGATGACGTTGGCGAGGTGCTGAATCTCAACCGCCGCCGGGCCCTCAACGCGCAGAATGAGCGTGCCGGGGTCCTGCCCCCACCCTGACTCTGCCCCGCTTGCGGGGGCGGGGCGGGAGGAGGAAGCCGGGCGCGTCCACTGGATTTTGATCGGTTCGCTGTGCGCGGCGATCTCGATGCCGACGATCTCGGTCCAGCGCGTTACCAGTTCGGCCGATGCAAAACCCCGCCGTTTAAAGGTCTCGCCGACGACCTTGCTCAAGAGGTCGCGCAGGGGTTTGGCAAAAGAGCGGGAGGGCTTGTTCGTCATGGAGCGCTCTGTCATCCCTCGACCATGAGTCCGGCTCCCAATCCGGCAACGACGGTAGCAGCGAAAGCGCCGGGGCGACAGCGCGCGAAGGCCGTGGCGGCCATTTCATGCCCGCAACCCACCGCCTTGCTCGCCTGGTACGACCGGCATCGGCGGGTGCTGCCGTGGCGCGCGGCGCCGGGGAAACCCGCCGATCCCTACCGCGTCTGGCTTTCCGAGATCATGCTGCAACAGACGACGGTCAAGGCCGTCGCACCGTATTACGCGCGCTTTCTCGCGCGTTGGGGCGACGTGCGCGCGCTCGCGGCGGCGCCGCTCGAGGAGGTGTTGAAAGCCTGGGCGGGGCTTGGCTATTACGCGCGCGCACGCAATCTGCATGCCTGCGCCCGCGCCGTCGTCGAACGCCATGGCGGCGAGTTCCCGGCAAGTGAAGCGGCGTTGCGCGTGCTTCCGGGCATCGGCGCCTATACCGCTGCCGCCGTTGCCGCGATCGCATTCGACGCGCCGGCGAGCCCGGTCGACGGCAATATCGAACGCGTGATCGCGCGGCTCTTTGCCGTCGCCGAGCCGCTGCCGGGCGTAAAGCCCGAGCTGCGCCGGCTTGCGCGCGAACTCGCCCCGCAGCGGCGTGCCGGCGATTTCGCCCAGGCGATGATGGATCTCGGCGCCACGATCTGCACGCCGAAGAAACCGGCTTGCGCGCTATGCCCGTGGAACGAAAGCTGTGCGGCGTACCAGCGCGGCGAGGCGGAGACCTTTCCGCGGCGGGTACCGAAACGCGAAGGCGCGCTGCGCCGCGGCGCCGCTTTTGTCGCGCGCCGGACGGATGGCTTGTTGCTGGTGCGGACGCGACCGGCCAAGGGCCTCCTCGGCGGCATGACCGAAGTGCCGACGACGGAATGGGCGGCGAATTTTGATGAAAGTTCGGCGCTTGCCGCCGCGCCGCGTTGTCCTTCGGCGCAGCCGAAGCGGCGTACCGCTTGGCGTCGTATTCCGGGCGTGGTCCGGCACGTCTTTACGCATTTTCCGCTGGAACTGACCGTCTATCGCGCCGAGCTTCCGGCGCGCACACCGGCGCCAGCGGGCATGCGCTGGGTCGCACTGTCGGGGTTATCCGGCGAGGCTTTGCCGAGCCTCATGCGCAAGGTCGTCGCGCATGCACTCGGGGTAAATGATCGGAGGCGGGTTTAGCCCGCGCCCATCTCGGCGCGCACCTGCGCCCGCAGCGTGTCGATTACGGTCAGGCCCTGCGGCGTTTCGACATGCCAGAAGGTCCAGCCGTTGCAAGCTTCGAGGCCTTGCGCCAACGCGCCGATACGATGGATCGAACCGACCGCTTCGCCGAGCGCGATAGCGCCGTCGGCGCGAACGAGCGCCCGATGCCGCCGCTTAGAGTCGACGAGCTTGATGCCCGGCGCCACCAGGCCGCGCTCAATCAGCGCCGCGAACGGCACCCGCGGCGCCTCACGCGCGGTCATGAAGGTCGCCAGCGCCGGCTCGGGCAGAGCCTCGGCCGCGGCGATGCGCGCTTCGGCGGCAGCGGCATAGTCCGCCTGACGCTCGATGCCGACGAAGCGCCGGCGCAGCCGGCGGGCGACCGCTCCGGTCGTGCCGGTGCCGCAGAACGGGTCGAGCACCAGGTCGTCGGGCCGCGAGGCGGCGAGAATGACGCGCGCCAGCAGCGCCTCCGGCTTCTGCGTCGGATGCAGCTTCTTGCCGTCGCCGCCCTTGAGCCGTTCCTCGCCGGTGCAAAGCGGGATCAGCCAATCGGAGCGCATCTGGATATCGTCGTTGCCGGCTTTGAGCGCCTCGTAATTGAACGTATAATTCCGCTTGCCGGCGTCGCGCACCGCCCAGATCAGGGTCTCATGCGCATTGGTGAAGCGGCGGCCGCGAAAATTCGGCATCGGATTGGATTTACGCCAGACGATGTCATTGAGAATCCAAAAGCCGAGATCCTGCATCAGCGTGCCGACGCGGAAGATGTTGTGGTAGGAACCGATGACCCAGAGCGTGCCGTTCGGCTTCATGGCCCGACGGCAGGCGATGAGCCAGGCGCGGGTGAAATCGTCGTAGGCGGAGAAGCTCGCAAATTTGTCCCAGTCGTCGTCCACCGCATCGACGCGCGAATCGTCGGGACGCTTGAGGTCGCCTTGCAGCTGCAGATTATACGGCGGGTCGGCGAAGACGAGATCGACGGATGCGGCCGGGAGCTTTGCCATTTCGGCAACGCAATTGCCGATGAGGATGCGCGCCGACGGAGCGGACTCAAGACTAACGCGGGGCGCCCTTGCGGACGCCCCGCGACGCGACACAACCATGACTCAGAACTCTGACTCAGGCGATGCGGTCGGCGACGCGGGACCTACAACCGACAAAGCAGATGATGCGCGCCCAA
The DNA here is from genome assembly GCA_049284935.1 of Xanthobacteraceae bacterium. Classification (GTDB taxonomy): domain Bacteria; phylum Pseudomonadota; class Alphaproteobacteria; order Rhizobiales; family Xanthobacteraceae; genus BOG-931. Next base: position 17,484 of record JBAPYW010000005.1, on the reverse strand, counting down.
GGTAAAGATCGACTTAATCGCGGCGCGTCTGTGCTAGGCAATAAATGCCGGAAACACTTGGTTAATTACCGACGAAGGGTGGCAGCTTTTTGAGTCGAAAAATGATCCCCTGAAGATGGCGCGCGGCCCGATCTGCGAAGGGAGAGTGAACAGATGCGCACCGATGATTTCCGTCCCAGCGACAATGTCGAAGACGATCGCGAAGCGAGCGCCTCGCGCGGCGGCATGCCGGGCGGAGCCGGCGGCCTCGGTATCGGCACGATCATCGTTATCGGGCTGATCAGCTGGTACTTCGGCATCGATCCGAACGTGCTGCTCAACGGCGCGCAAATTCTCACCGGCGGCGGGGCGACCTCCGAGCAAACCGCTCCGGCGCCTCCGGTCGCCGCCGGTACGCCGCACGACCCGACCGGCAAGTTCGTCGCCTTGGTGCTGGGCGACACCGAAGACCGCTGGACGGAGATTTTCGCCGCCAACGGCCGCACCTACCATCCGCCGAAACTGCTCTTGTTCGCGGGCTCCGAGCCGACTCCTTGCGCATTCGCGCGATCGGCCATGGGACCGTTCTACTGCCCGCGCGATCGGCGCATCTATCTCGATACGTCGTTCTTCGACGATCTGCAGCACAAGTTCGGCGGCTGCTCGAACAGCAATGCCTGCAAGTTTTCCGAGGCCTACGTGATTGCGCATGAGGTCGGCCATCACGTGCAGAATGAGCTTGGCATTCTTCCCCGCGTGACGCAGATGCAGCAGGCTGCGGCAACCCGCGCCGAGTCGAACCGCCTGCAGGTGCAAATCGAGCTGCAGGCCGATTGCTACGCCGGGGTGTGGGCGAACCGGGCGCAGCAGAAGCACGACTTCCTCGATCCCGGCGACGTCGATCAGGCGCTGCAAACCGCCTCCGCCATCGGCGACGACCGCCTGCAAAGGCAGACGCAGGGCTATGTCGTGCCCGACGCCTTCACCCACGGCACTTCCGAGCAGCGCAAGCGGTGGTTTTCGACCGGTTTAAAGCTGGGCAAGGTCTCGGCCTGCGATACCATGTCGGCGGGCGCGCTTTAGTGTAGTATTCCCTTCATCCCTGAGTACGCGGGACCCAGAAGAAAGAGCACGGGTCCTCGCAGTCGCGGGGATGAGCCGTTGATCCGGTTGCGTAAAGGTGTGCCATGCCCGGGCTTGACGAGAGCAAAGAGTTCGTGCCGCTCAAGATCGCGGTGCTGACGATCTCCGACACGCGCGATCTCAAGGACGACAAATCGGGTGCGCTCCTAGTGCAGCGCATCGTCGCCGCCGGCCATTACGTCGCCGAACGCAGCATCGTGACCGATGACATCGAGGCGATCCGCGCCCGGGTCAAAGCCTGGATCGCCGATCCGGTGATCGACGTGATCATCACCACCGGCGGCACCGGCTTCACCGGCCGCGACGTCACGCCGGAAGCCATCGAGCCGCTGTTCGACAAGAAGATGGACGGCTTCTCGGCGCTGTTCCTGGTGGTGAGCTTCCCCAAGATCGGCACCTCGGCCATTCAGTCGCGCGCTACCGCCGGCGTCGCCGGCACCACCTACATCTTTTGCCTGCCGGGCTCACCCGGCGCCTGCAAGGACGCCTGGGACGAGATCTTGATGCACCAGCTCGATTATCGCTATGGGCCCTGCAACTTCGTCGAGATCATGCCGCGGCTTGACGAGCACCTGCGCCGGCCGAAAGCAAAGGGGGCTGCGGTGTAGCCGTCATGCCCGGCCTGGTGCCGGGCATCCACGTCTTAAGGAGCCTTAAACAAAGTTGTGGATGGCCGGAACAAGTCCGGCTATGACGGAACAGGGCTATAACTCCAAATCCCAGTATTCGCTGACGACCGGGCGCCCCCAGCTTTTATGCCGCTCGGTGCGCATCAGCTTGAAGCCGGCTTGCCCATAAATGTGCCGCGCGGCGGTGAGCACGCTGTGGGTCCATAGCGTGATCTTCTTGCAGCCGGCGCGCCGGGCGAAGCGGATGCTTTCTTCGGTCAGCCGCGCGCCGAGCCCGAGCCCGCGTGCTTTCGGGTCCACCAGCAAAAGGCGGATGCGGGCGACACTTTCGCTATCCTTCACCAGCATGATCGAGCCGACATTTTCGCCGTCCACCTCGGCGATCCAGCAGCGCTCGCATTTCGGATCGTATTTGTTGACGAAGTCGGCGACGATCTGCGCGCACAGCCCCTCGAACGGCTCGGTCCAGCCGTATTCCTCGGCGTAGAGCTCGGCGTGGCGTTTGACGATCCAGCCGAAATCGCCCGGCTTCGGCCCGCGCACCAGATAGTTGCCGCGCGACTCGGTTTCGTCGGCCGGAGGCGGATCGAGCAGGTTCTCGATCGTCGACATCGCTGCGACCAGCCGTGACTGGTCGGCAGGCTGGAGATTGTCCAGCGTGTCGCCAGCGTCGCGTTGCGAACGCTGTTGCAGCGGCGCAAACGCCTTGCGGCCCCGCGGCGTCAGCCCCAGATGGCTTTGCCGGGCATCGCTGACGGAAACGCTGCGTCGGATCAATCCGCGCTTTTCGAAGTTGTGCAGCACGCGGCTCAGATACCCGGCATCGAGATCGAGCACGCGGCCGATGTTGCTGGCGGTCGGCGAACCGCCGCGGGCGATCTCGTAAAGCACGCGCGCCTCGCCAAGCGAATAGGGGCTGTCGAGATAGGCCTTGCGCAGCACGCCGAGCCGCCGCGTGTAGAAGCGGTTGAACCGGCGCACGGCGGCGATCCGCTGCTGGCGTTGCTGACTTGCCGTCATGCCGGGGAGGCTGGAGCAGATACTTGACTTAGTCAAGTATTACGAACTTGCCAAAAAGGCGCCGGCGGCAAGCGTGACGACCCGCCGCCGGCCGATCCGGCGCAACAGCTCGGCCTCGGGATCGGCGGCGATTTCGGAATGCCCGCCAAGCCGATCGTAAAGCTGTTTCGAGATCACGAGCCCCTGCTCGGCACGCGGCCTTGCTCCGAACGCAGCCGCGCCGATGAGCGACAACGCATCGCGAAGCGACGGATGAGCGGGAATTCCACGCCGGAATACGGCAACGCGCGGATTGTGCGTGGCTTGCTCCAGGAAGCGGCTCGCTTCGCCGGGCCAGCCGGCCTCAAGGATTGTTCCGGGCTGCAGAAATAGCAGCCAAGCGGCGCGCGCCGCCGCGGCTCCTGCCCTGAGCCGGCGCGCCGGCGGGCCTTCCAGGACCGTGAAAGTGCATCCGGCAATGTCGGCGACCTTGGCGGTGTCGTCGCGCGAGCCGCCGTCCACCACAAGCACTTCGCTGACGAGACCGGCGGTCGCTCCCGAAACGAGCGCGGCCAAGGTCGGCACCAGGGCCCGTTCGGAATCGCGAGTCGCGATGATGACGCTCAGCATTCGTTGCGCATCGCGGGTCCGGCGGGGTCCGAGGTGTTCCGGGCGCAGATTTATGGCCGGTGGCGGCTATTTCCAAGCTTTTCCTTGGTCTCACGAAAAGTTGTTCTTGTTTTGTTCGCAGACAGGCGTTAGCTTTAGCTCATGACCCGGACCTCCGCCTTGAAACGCCCGCCGGCGCCGCTGCCCTCCGCGCCGGCGGGCGAAAAGGGAACCGCTATCGACCGCGAACGGCGGCGCGGCCGCGGCGCGCATTCGAATGCGTCAGGGCGCTACGAGCCGGTCGCCCGGGTCGCCTTTGACGACGGCTGGCAAAACCTCGACGACCTGGCGCCTTTCAAGACCAGCGTGACGGTCGATGCGACCCGGAAGATCATCACCCGCAACGACTCTCCCGACATTTCCTTCGACCGCTCGATTAATCCCTACCGCGGTTGCGAGCATGGCTGTGTCTATTGTTTCGCACGGCCGACCCACGCTTATCTCGGGCTGTCGCCGGGGCTCGATTTCGAATCGAAGCTGTTCATGAAGCCCAACGCCGCCGAATTGCTGGAGCGTGAATTGTCGGCGCCGGGCTATGTGCCAAAAATCATAGCCATCGGCACCAACACCGATCCTTACCAGCCGATCGAGCGCCGTTACCAGATCATGCGCCGCATCCTCGAAGTGCTGGAGCGCGCCGGGCATCCGGTCGGCATCGTGACCAAATCGGCGCTGGTGCTGCGCGACCTCGATATCCTGGCGCGCATGGCGAGGCGCGATCTGGTCAAGGTGGCGCTCTCGGTGACGACACTCAATGCGAAATTGGCGCGCACCATGGAGCCGCGCGCGGCGACGCCGGCGCGCCGGCTCGACGCGCTGCGGCAATTGGTGCGGGCCGGCGTGCCGACCTCGACGCTGGTCGCGCCGGTCATCCCGGCGATCAACGACGCCGAGATCGAACGCATTCTTGAAGCCGTGGCGGCGACCGGCGTGTGCCATGCCGGCTATGTCCTGTTGCGTTTGCCGCTCGAAATCCGCGACCTGTTCAGCGAATGGCTCAAAGAGAATTTTCCCGACCGCCACAACCACGTGTTCAAGCTCATCCGCGATACCCGCGGCGGCAGGGACTATGATTCGACGTGGGGCAAGCGGATGACCGGCGCCGGTCCGATCGCGTGGATGATCGGCCGCCGTTTCGAAGTCGCCTGCGAGCGGCTCGGCTTCAACGCGACCAGCGTCAAGACCACGACCGAGCATTTCCGGCCGCCGCAACCGGCGACGCAGCAGCTCAGCCTGTTCGGCTGAACTCCGGCCCTCGCTCACTGCCAGCACTCCGCGAAATCATCCCCGCTATCCTTTTGGCGCGCGCTCCGCGTTGCGGATGGAGCGCAGGCATGGTCATCATGGGCCATGAGTCGGACCCAGACCAAGGCGGCGGTGCGCCTGCCGCTCGACGAGGAGGTGCTCCGGCCGACGTTCCGGCGTGAGCGCGCGGCGCTCAAGCGCGGCGTCTGGCCGGTTGCCGGGTGCGATGAGGCCGGACGCGGCCCGCTCGCCGGGCCGGTCGTCGCCGCGGCCGTCATTCTCGATCCCGACAATGTTCCACGCGGCCTCGATGACTCGAAACGGCTGACGCCGGAGCGGCGCGAGGTGCTTTATGAGCGCATCTGCGCGCGGGCGCAGGTTGCGGTGGCCATGGCGCCGCCGTCACGCATCGATCGCGACAATATTTTGCGCGCGTCGCTGTGGGCCTTGGCGCGGGCGGTGGCCTCGCTGCCGGTCAAGCCGCGTCTCGTTTTTGTCGACGGCCGCGACCGCATCGATGCGGGCTGCTCCTGCGAGGCCGTCATCGGCGGCGACGGGCTGGTCGCTTCGATCGCGGCCGCCTCGATCGTCGCCAAGGTGACGCGCGATCGGCTGATGACCTGCCTCGGCGCGGCGCATCCGGGCTATGGCTTCGAGCGCCACATGGGCTACAGCGTGCCCGAGCACTTCGCCGCGCTCGACCGGCTCGGTCCGACGATCCATCACCGCCGCTCGTTCTCGCCGGTGGCACTAGCGCTCGGCGAGCTGGGCGCCGACGCGGATGACCTCGTTGTCGGCGTCTTGCCTCTGTAAACTGCACCCCGCCCATTCGCCCCCTTCAGGGAGGCAAAGGGATTTTCTCGCCTGCTCCCTCGCTGAGAGGGTTGGCTAGGGTATCGCGCCGGGCCGATGTTCTACGTACCCCTTTACATTGAAGCGCTGCGCTCGCGGCCCGGGCTGGTGTTCTGGCTGGCAACCCTGGCGCAGGCGGTGCTGTGGCTCATGGTACCGCTGTTGTTCTACGCCGCGCCGCCGAGCGAGCTCGCACGGCTGCTCGCGGTGGGCCACGAGTTCCCGTTCACCGCCGATTTTGGGCCGCCGCTCGCTTACTGGCTCGCGGAGATCGCGTTTCGCGCGGCCGGCCTGCTCGGTGTCTATGCGCTGTCGCAGATTTGCGTGATCGCGACCTATTGGTGCGTGTTCACGCTCGGCCGCGAGATCGTCGGCCCCACCCACGCGGCCATGGCGGTGCTGCTGATGGTCGGCATTCTGGTGTTCACGGTACCGACGCCGAATTTCGGTCCGCCTATCCTTGCCATGGCACTCTGGGCAGCGGTGCTGCTGTTCTACTGGCAGGCAGCGATCGAAGGGCGACGGCGGTCATGGTACCCGCTCGGCGGCGCGACTGCGCTCCTCCTGCTCACCAGCGACGCTGCCCTGATCCTGCTGGGAACGGTGGCCGCTTTCACGGCGCTGAGCGTCCGCGGGCGCGCGGCGCTGCGTCCGATCGAAGCATGGATCGTCTTGGCCGGACTTACTGTCGTGCTGGGCGTCCATCTCTTCTGGCTCAAGGGTGCGGGCGACGTGTTGGCGACGACGCTTGCACGGCTGCGCATCGCCGGCGTGGCCGGCGAGAATACGGCGGCTTGGCTGCGGCTCGCGGGCGCGCTCGTCCTCGCTCACGCCGGGCTTGCCATTCTGGTGGTGCTGGCGAGCGGCTGGCCGCGAACGTACGCCGATCCGGCACCAGCCATCGCGCGCGCGCCGGTCGTTCCTTCCGCCATCACCTTCGTGAAGGTGTTCGCGCTGATCCCGGCGCTGCTGGCGACGGCCATCACGGTGCTGCTCGGGCAGCGGCTGCCGATTGGCGGCGCGGCGCCGCTCCTGGTGCTGTCGGGACTTGCGGTCGTGGTCGCCGCTGGCGAGGCCATCGCGCTGCACCATCAACGCACTCTCGGGTTCGCCTGGGCCGGCTTGCTGGTCGTGCCGGCGATCCTCGTTCCCGCTGCGATTGTTCTCTTGCCGTGGACCATCGGGACCGATCTCGCGATCGCGCAGCCGGCGGCCGCCATGGGCCGCTTCTTTGCCGACAGCTTCGAGCGCCGGACCGGGCACCCGCTCGCCATCGTCAGCGGCGATACCCGCATCGCCGCGCTGGTGGCGCTCGCCGCGCCGAGCCGCCCGGAAGTCTATTTCGCCGCCGAGCCCGAGCGTTCGCCTTGGGTCACCGCGCAAGACCTTCGCGAGAAGGGCGCGGTCGTGGTCTGGCCGGCGGCCCCGACGACTCCCGAACCGCCGCCCGCGATCAAGGCGCGTTTTCCCGACCTGATTGCCGAGGTGCCGCAGACCTTCGCGCGGCCGGTACGCGGCCGGCTGCCGCCGTTACGGATCGGCTGGGGGATGATCAGGCCGGCGAGCGCGCCGGCGGCGGCCACTCCGACGGCGCCTGCGGTGCCGGCTTCACCACGCTAATTCAGTGATAGGCCGCGCGCTCGCCAACCTTGCCGCGGAAGACCCAATACGACCAGGCGGTGTACATCAGGATGACGGGCAGCAAGAACAGCGTGCCGATCAGGAGGAAGGCTTGCGTGCTCGGGGATGAGGCTGCCTGCCAGAGCGTGTAGTGGTACGGCACGATGAACGGCCAGAGGCTGATCGCGATCCCGACGAAGGACAAAAGGAACAGCCCAATCGCGCCCAGAAAAGGCGACAATTCGTGGCGGCGGCTCAGCGCGTACCAGACCCACAACGCAATCAGCGCGGTCGCGATCGGCACCGGCGAGAGAAAACCGATATTGGGCCAGGTAAACCATCGCCGTGCGATGTCGGGGTGCGTCAGCGGCGTCCAAATGCTCACCGCGACGATCGCGACCATGACCGCGACCAGACACACGCGGCCGGCGTGCCGCGCCCAATGCTGCAGGTCCCCTTCGGTCTTAAGGATGAGCCACCCCGCACCCAGCAGGCCGTAGCCGAACATCAGCGCCAATCCGACGGCGAGCGGAAATGGACTGATCCAATCGAATGAACCGCCGCTGAATTGCCGCCCGTCCACCTTGAAGCCTTGGATAAAAACACCGAGAACGACTCCTTGAGCAAAAGTCGCCAGCATCGATCCGCCGCAAAAGGCCCCATCCCAGAACCGGCGCAAGGCCGGCCGCCTGAACCGGAATTCGAAAGCGACGCCGCGGAAGACGAGCGCCAGGAGCATCGCCAGAATCGGAAAATAAACCGCGGGAATAATGATGGTGAAGGCGAGCGGAAAAGCCGCCAGCAAACCGAGTCCACCGAATACCAGCCACGTCTCATTGCCGTCCCAAATCGGCGCGATCGAATTCATCGCGGTGCTGCGGCTGCCGGCGTCCGGGACAAAGCCGTAGAGCATGCCAACGCCCAGGTCGAAGCCGTCGAACACCACGTAATAAAAAACGGCGAGGCCGAGAAGGACGGTCCACAACGGCACGAGATCGAGCCCCATGGCAGCCTCGCTGTTGCTATGAGTCCGCGGCCGCGCGCGCCGCGTTCTCGAACGGCCGGCTCGGCAGCCCGCTTTCGACAAGTTCCGGCGGCAGATCATGCTCTTGCGGGCCGCGGCGCACCAAGCCGACCATGAAGGCGATGCCGGTGGGAAACATGATCAAATAGACGACAACGTAGAGAGCAAGCGACAGAACCACGTTCGCTCCTGTCAGCGACGGCGAGACTGAATCCGCGGTGCGCAACAGCCCATACACCGTCCACGGCTGACGGCCGACCTCCGTGGTCGTCCAGCCGGCAATGACGGCGATGAAACCGAGCGGCGCTGTCCATTGGCAAAGCCGCAGGAACCAGCCGGCGTCCCACAGCCGGCGCTGTAGCTGCAGCCATTGACCGACGACGATCACGAGCAGCATGATAAATCCAATTCCAACCATGATACGGAAGGCGAAAAACGGCGGCCCGACGGGTGGTCGCTGATCCGGCGGCCATTCCTTGAGGCCCTTGACTGCACCGTTCCAGGAATGCGTGAGAACAATACTGCCTAGATCAGGTATTTCGATCGCGTAGCGCATCGTGGCCGCGGCGTCGTCGGGGATGCCGAACAGCGTCAACGGCGCCGGACCTGCGGTATCGTAACGTCCCTCGATGGCGGCAAGCTTCGCCGGCTGGTATTCGAGCGTATTGAGCCCGTGCTGATCGCCGAGAACCATCTGCAGCGGCACCAGGATAATGAGAAGATCGAGCGCCATGCGGATCATCATCCGCGCTTCTTCGGTGGCACGGCCGCGGCGCAGCAGCCACGCGCCCACGCCCATCACCACAAATGCGGTCGTGATGTAGAAAGCGGTCACATTGTGAAGGAAGCGATAAGGAAACGATGGGCTGAAGACGATCGCGAACCAATCGATCGGCTCGAAACGTCCATCGGCGAGTTTGTAGCCGGCCGGCGTCTGCATCCACGAATTCGTGGCCAGAATCCAGAATGAGGATAGCAGCGTCCCGAAGGCCACCATCAGCGCCGCGAAGAAATGCGCCCATGCCGGCACCAACCGTCGGCCGAACAGCAACACGCCGAGGAAAGACGCCTCCAGAAAAAAGGCCATTAATCCCTCGTAGGCCAGCAACGGCGAGATCACATCGGCGGTGGCGTCAGTGAAGCGGCTCCAGTTCGTGCCGAATTGAAACGGCATGATAATGCCGGACACGACACCCATCCCGAAGGAGACGGCGAATATTCTGGTCCAAAAGCCGGATACCCGGAACCAGATTTCGCGACCGGTGAAGAAATAGAATGCCTCGAGAACCGCGATATAGGAGGCGAGGCCAACCGTGAAGGCCGGCAGCAGGATGTGCCAGCCAATCACCCAACCCCACTGAACGCGCGACAGCAGAACGGGATCGAGTTCCATGGCGTGAACTCCGTCTCACGCAGTCGTGGAATTCCCACGACAAGGGGCGCGTCAGGCGAATCGGCAGGCCCTAAAACAAGCCGCCATCGCCAGCACACCAAACACTCATGCATTTTCGACCCTATGATTGACTTGATCAAGTCGGCGTAGCACGACTTTGGCGAAGTTGATCGCCATCGATTTGTCGTCGCGTACTCAAGGGATGCAAAGAAAGAGCCTCAACAGCGGAGGGTCGGACGCCATGAATGCCAGCGCCTTTTCCTCATGGCAGCTTTGGGCCGCGCTGTCGGCGGTGTTTGCCGCGCTGACGGCGATATTCGCCAAGCTCGGCGTGGAGAACGTGAACTCCGACCTCGCCACCTTCATCCGCACCATCGTTGTGGTCGCCGTCCTCGGGTTGATCGTCTTTGCCACGCGGCAGTTCCAGAACCCGGCGGAAATCTCCGGACGCACGTATCTGTTCTTGCTGTTGTCCGGCCTCGGTACCGGCGCGTCGTGGCTGTGTTATTTTCGCGCGCTCAAGCTCGGCAATGCCGCGCAAGTCGCGCCGATCGACAAATTGAGCGTGGTTCTTGTCGCCATCTTCGGCGTGCTGCTGCTTGGCGAGAAGCTTTCGGCGGTGAACTGGCTCGGCGTGTTGCTGGTCGCCGGCGGCGCGATCCTGGTGGCGATGCCCTGAATTCGGCCAAGCTATGGCGCAAGCGCCTTTTTGATCGCCAGGAAATCGCGCCACGCCAGCCTTTTCTGCAGCGGGCTGCGCAGCAAAAAGGCAGGGTGGTAGGTCGCCAGCGCGCGGATCTCGCGGCTGCCGGTGTCGAATTTGAACCAGCGGCCGCGCGTTCGTGTGATCCCTTCCTTGGTCTCGAGTAAGGTCTGCGTCGACGGCTGGCCGAGACAGACCAGGATATCAGGGTCGGCGAGCTCGATCTGGCGGCGGATAAAGGGCAGGCAGATGGCGCTCTCGTGCGGCGTCGGCGTGCGGTTGCCGGGCGGGCGCCACGGCACAATGTTGGCGATGTACACTTGCGTGCGATCAAGCCCGATCGCCTCGATCATGCGGTCGAGCAATTTTCCCGAGCGGCCGACAAAGGGCAGCCCGGCGATGTCCTCGTCGCGCCCCGGCGCTTCGCCAACGAACATGACGCGCGCTGCCGGATTGCCGGCGGCGAAGACCAGCTGGGTCGCCGTCGCGCGCAGCATGCAGCCCTCGAAGGCTTCAAGCAGCGCCCGCAGCTCGTCCAGGGTCTTCGCGCTTTGGGCGGCCGCGCGCGCCGCCATGACGGCGACCTCGGGCGAGGACGGGGCGGCGGCGATGCCCGCTCCGGGCAGACCGGTCATGCTGCTCGCTCCCCCCTTGGGGGGCAGGGATGAGGGTGCTTTCCTCATGCCGGGCGAGCCGCCGTCAGCCCCCTCCCGGCGCTTCGCGCCGGCCTCTGCCGCAAGGGGGGAGCCCAACGACACCGCTGGCGACTGAGCTGCATCGGCAAAGCGATCGATCGGCTCTTCGCCGACGACCGCGTCGACCCCGGCATCGAGGTAGAAGGAGATCAACTCGCGTGCGTGCTTGCCGGCGGAAATCATGGTTGAGGCAATTTATGGACGATGATTTCAGTCTATGCCAGGGATGAAAACATGAAATACTGTTCGCGCGGATGATGGAGCAGGCCATGAATGCAACGGACCTTCCCGCTCGCGAGGCGATGGAGTTCGACGTTGTCATTGTCGGCGCCGGGCCGGCCGGCCTTACCGCCGCGATCAGGCTCAAACAGCTCTCGCCCGAAACCTCCGTCGTCGTCGTGGAGAAAGGCTCCGAGGTCGGCGCGCACATTCTCTCCGGCGCGGTGATCGATCCGGTCGGGCTCGATCTTCTCCTCCCGGAATGGCGGAACGAGGAGACGCCGGTGCGCACCGCGGTCACCACGGACCGCTTTTATATGCTCGGGTTTTCCGGTGCGGTGCGGATGCCGAATGCGCTGATGCCGCCGCTGATGAGCAATCACGGCACTTTCATCGTCTCGCTCGGCGATGTCTGCCGCTACCTGGGGCAGAAGGCGGAAGCGCTCGGCGTCGAAATCTATCCGGGCTTTGCCGCCACCGAGGTGCTGTTCGAGAATGACGCGGTCGCCGGCATCGCCACCGGTGACATGGGCGTTGCCAAAGACGGACACCATAAGGCGAGTTTCACCCGCGGCATGGAGCTGCGCGGCAAATATACGCTATTCGCCGAAGGCGCCCGCGGCAGCCTGTCGAAAGGGCTGATCGAGCGTTTCGGTCTCTCCCGCGATCGCCAGCCGCAGAAATTCGGCATCGGCCTGAAGGAACTCTGGCAGGTCGCGCCGGAGAAGCACCGCAGCGGCCTTGTTCAACACACGATGGGCTGGCCGCTCGACAACCGCACTGGCGGCGGTTCGTTCATGTACCACTACGCCGACAACCTGGTGACGGTCGGCTTCGTCGTCCACCTGAATTACAACAACCCTTATCTGTCGCCGTTCGAGGAGTTTCAGCGCTTCAAGACGCATCCGCTGGTGCGTGACACCTTCGCCGGCGGCAAGCGGCTTTGCTACGGCGCGCGCGCCATCAGCGAGGGCGGCTGGCAATCGGTACCGCGCGTGGCGTTTCCGGGTGGCGTCCTGGTCGGCTGTGCGGCGGGCTTTCTGAACGTGCCGCGCATCAAGGGGACCCACAACGCGATGTTGTCGGCGATGCTGGCAGCCGAACATATGGCCGCCGCGCTGGCGCAAGGGCGCGCCCATGACGAGCTGTCGAGCTACGAGGCGGCGTGGCGCGCTTCCCCGATCGGCCGCGACCTCTGGCGGGTGCGCAACGCCAAGCCGTTATGGTCGAAACTCGGCACCTTCGCCGGCGTCGCGCTCGGCGGGCTCGATATGTGGACCAACACGCTCGGCTTCTCGCTCCTCGGTACGATGAGCCACGGCAAGCCCGATTCGGCGACGCTCAAGCCCGCCGCGGCCTGCCGGCCCATCGCTTATCCAAAGCCCGACGGCAAGCTCACCTTCGACCGGCTCTCCTCGGTCTATCTCTCGAATACCAATCACGAGGAGGACCAGCCGGTGCATCTCATCGTGCGCGACCCCGCGCTGCAAAAATCATCCGAGCTCGGGATCTATGCCGGGCCGTCGGCGCGCTACTGCCCCGCCGGCGTGTACGAATGGGTCGAGGAAGCCGGCACGCCGCGCTTTGTGATCAACGCGCAGAATTGCGTCCACTGCAAAACCTGCGACATCAAGGACCCGAATCAAAACATCACCTGGGTTCCGCCCGAGGGCGGCGGTGGGCCGAATTACCCGAATATGTGATTCCCACGTTCCCACCAGGCCTTGCGCCGCAACAGCCTGTCCTGCTGCCGCGATTTCGCCTTCCTTTCGGGGCTAAAGGTCGTAGGTCCTTGCGAGGGCGCGTTAAAACGGCCATTCTCGCGCCATACCGACATCCGGCGCTTTCCAGTCCTAGTTCGCCGATCCGGGTTACCAATGGAGATCTCGTGATTCATCCGCTGCTGTCTCGGCGCGCCGCCGTCGTCGGCGCCGTTGTCCTCTGGAGTCTGCCTTCAGCGCTCGCCGCCCAGGCGCCGACGCCTCAGGATTTGATGCACTCGACTGCCACCGGCAGCTACTTGGCTGCCCGGCATGCCGGCGTCGAGCGCGATTCCGGGACGGCCGCCGCCTATTACCTCAATGTGCTCAAGGCCGATCCGCGCAATGCCGATTTGCTCAGCCGCACCTTTCTGTCCGTTCTGACCGACGGCGACATCGACGAAGCCGGCAGGCTCGCCGACCGATTGATCCAGCTCGACCGCACCGACCGCATTGCGCGCCTGGTGATCGGCGTGCGGGCGCTCAAGCAGAAGCAATATGCGATCGCCCGGCAGAATTTTGCGCAATCCGTGCGCGGTCCGGTGACCGATCTGACCGCGACGCTGCTCTCGGCGTGGGCGCTGGCCGGCGCCGGCGACACCCACGCCGCGATCGACACCCTGGATCGGCTCGCCGGACCGGATTGGTACGCCATCTTCAAGGACCTGCATGGCGGCCTGATCCTCGATGTCGCCAACAACAAGAAGGAAGCGGGCAAGCGTTACGAGCGCGCTTACAAGGCCGACCCGATGGCGCTGCGCACCGTTCAGGCGTACGCCCACTATTTGTCGCGCAACGGCGGCAAGGACGACGCACTGAAGCTCTATCAACAATTCAACAAGGGCGTCGCCGATCATCCGGTCGTCGTCGAAGAGATGAAGGAAATCTCGGCCGGCGACAGATTGCCGCCGCTCGCCGATTCGCCGCGAGCCGGCGCCGCCGAAGCGCTTTACGGCCTCGGTGCCTCGATCGGGCGTCGCGGCGGCGAAGATCTGGCACTGGTCTATCTGCAGCTTGCCCTCTATCTCGAGCCGACGCACGCCATGGCGCTGCTGTCGCTTGCCGACCTCTACGACTCGCTGAAAAAGCCCGAGCTCGCGATCAAAATCTACGACCGGATCCCGGCGTCGTCGCCGCTGCGGCGCAACGCCGACATTCAGGTCGCCTCCGATCTCGATTCGCTCGATCGCACCGACGAGGCCAAGAAGCGGCTCGAAGCTTTGATCGCCGAGCATCCGAAGGATTCCGAGGCGATTATCGCGCTCGGCAACATCTTGCGCGGCCGCAAGGCGTTTGCCGAATGCGCCGAGGTCTACAGCAAGGCGGTCGACAACCTGGCGGTGCCGGAAAAGGCGAACTGGGTATTGTTCTATTTTCGCGGCATCTGCTACGAGCGCTCCAAGCAATGGCCGAAGGCCGAAGCCGATCTGAAGAAGGCGCTGGAGCTGTTTCCGGACCAGCCGCTCGTGCTCAATTACCTCGGCTATTCTTGGGTCGACCAGGGCGTCAATCTCGACGAAGGCATGCGCATGATCCGTCGCGCCGTCGAGCAGCGGCCGGACGACGGCTACATCGTTGACTCGCTCGGCTGGGCCAATTTCCGCATCGGCAATTACGAGGACGCAGTGAAGGACCTCGATCGCGCCGTCGAGCTCAAGCCCGACGACTCGACCATCAACGATCATCTCGGCGATGCCTATTGGAGGGTCGGCCGCGTGCTGGAAGCGCACTTCCAATGGTCGCACGCCAAGGATCTCAATCCGGACCCCGAAGACCTGCCGAAGATCGAGGAAAAGATCAAATCCGGGCTACCCGACGACACGTCTTCGGCGGCCGATGCCGCCAAGGCGAAAAAGGCCGGCAACGGCGGCTAAGGCGTGTCCTTGCCCGTTCCGCTGGTCGAGAACGCACCAGCCAAGGTCAATCTGACGCTGCGCGTCTTCCGCCGCCGCGACGACGGCTATCACGACATTGAAAGCCTGGTGGCGTTCGCCGACTTCGGCGACCGTCTGAGTTTGTTGCGCGGCCAAGGGCTAACGTTGACGGTGCGCGGGCCGAGCGCGGCAACGGCCGACGAGGGCGCCGACAATCTCGTGCTCAAGGCGGCGCGCGCGCTTGCGGCGCGGTACCCCGATATCGTCCTCGGCGCTTTTCGCCTGGACAAGAGACTGCCGGTCGCGGCCGGGCTCGGCGGCGGTTCGGCCGACGCCGGCGCGGCGCTGCGGCTTCTTGCGCAAGCGAATGGGCTTGCGCGCGACGATCCGCGTCTGTATGCGGCCGCCCGCGCGACCGGCGCCGATGTGCCGGTTTGTCTCGATACGCGCGCCCGGATCATGCGCGGCATCGGCGACTTGCTCTCGGCGCCACTTTCGCTCCCGCCACTGCCGGCGGTGCTGGTCAACCCGCGCGTGGCGCTGCCCACCAAGGCGGTCTTTGCCGCATGGCGGCCGGCCGCGGCGCCGGGCGCGGGGCTCGACCTTGCGGCGGTCGCCAAACTGACAAGCCGCGATCCGCTGTTGCGCCTACTCGCTACGCAGTCGAACGATCTGGAAGAGCCGGCGATCGCCCTTACGCCGGTCATCGCCGATGTTCTCAGCGAGCTGCGCGGGCTTTCGGGATGCCAACTCGCCCGCATGTCGGGCTCCGGCGCGACGTGTTTCGGCTTATTTTCCTCGGCGGCGGCGGCACGCGCGGCGGGCAAGGTCTTGCGCGACAAATATCAGCATTGGTGGGTCAAGGCAGGCGTATTGGGTCGCGACCGGATGGAGGGCGGATTGGCGCGCTAGAGCATGATCCGGAAAAGTGGAAGCCGGTTTTCCGAAAAGATCATGCTCCACTAATGCGTCCGCGCCACGCAAAAATCGACCGTCTCGGCGAGCGCGGATTTCATCGGCGAATCAGGGAACAAGGCGAGCGCGTCGCGGGCGATGGCGCCGTAATGATGCGCGCGTCCGATCGTGTCTTCGAGCGCGCGGTGCTTGGTCATCAGGCCGATGGCATGATCGAGGTCGGCATTGGTGGTCTCGCCGCGTTCCAGCGCGCGCCGCCAGAACTCGCGCTCGGCGTCGTTGCCGCGGCGGAAGGCAAGCACGACCGGCAACGTGATCTTTCCTTCGCGGAAATCATCGCCGATGTTCTTGCCGAGCTTGGCTGCGGCGCCGCCATAGTCGAGCGCGTCGTCGACCAGCTGGAACGTGATGCCGAGATTCATCCCGAACGACCGGCAGGCGGCCTGCTCGGCCTTTCCCCGCGAAGAAAGCACCGGCCCGACTTCGCAGGCGGCGGCGAACAACTCGGCGGTTTTGGCGCGGATAACGGCGATGTACTCGTCCTCGGTGGTCGCCGTGTTCTTGGCCGCGGCCAGCTGCATGACCTCGCCTTCGGCGATCACGGCGGCGGCCGAGGAGAGAATTTCGAGCGCCTTGAGGCTGCCGACCTCGACCATCATCTTGAAGGCCTGGCCGAGCAGGAAATCGCCCACCAGCACGCTTGCCTCGTTGCCCCAGAGCATGCGGGCGGCGAGCCGACCGCGCCGCAGCTCGCTCTCGTCGACCACGTCATCGTGCAAGAGCGTGGCCGTGTGCATGAACTCGACGGCCGCCGCCAGCTTGATATGGCCGTCGCCGCCATAGCCGGTGAGCCGCGCCAGCGCCAGCGTCAGCATCGGCCGCAGCCGCTTACCGCCGGAATTGATCAGGTGGTTGGCGACCTCCGGGATCATGGCCACCTCGGAGCCCGCGCGCGCGAGAATGACGCTATTGACGCGCTCCATATCGGGGGTGACCAGCTCGACCAAGGGATCGATCGAGGGTGCACCCGGACTTTCAAAAGGGACGACAACAGCCACTTGAACTACTCCGAAGAGGACGCGCAAGCATAGAAACGCTAAGATAAGGCGGCAAGTATGCCGGCGGTTGCAGTAAAAATCCGCCGCCGCCTGCATCTGTTCCGTTAGCGCCGATCGCGCTAGCGACTTACCGTGCGGTTTTGCCCGAGGCGGCCGTCCATGTCTATGACAACAATTCCATCGTCGGCAATCTCATCGCCTATTTGGCGCTGGGCGCACCGGGCGAGGAGCGTCACCGAGGCTGAGCATGCGCGAACTCGTCCGCACTAACGATGCGGTGTTGATCTCGGCGATCGAGGCGCTGCTCAAGGGCGCGCAGATCGACCACATGGTGGTCGATCAGAATATGAGCGTGCTGGAAGGTTCGATCGGCATTTTCCCGCGCCGCATTCTGGTCGGCGAGGATGAATTCGAAGGCGCACGCCGGCTGCTCAAGGAGGCCGGCTTCGCCCACGAGCTGCGCCGCGATGGCCGCTGAACGGGCCGAAATCAGCGAGGATGCGATCCTCAGCGGCCGGCTCATGCTGCGCCAGCCTCGCAACGGGCACCGCGTCGGCCACGACGCCGTCCTGCTGGCGGCGGCGACGTTGGCGCATGCCGGCGAGCAGATCATCGATCTCGGCGCCGGTGTCGGCGCGGCGGGGCTGGCGGTTGCTCGCCGCACCGAGGGCGTCGCCGTCACCCTGGTTGAGATCGATCCGACGCTG
>JBAPYW010000004.1:0-41500 GCA_049284935.1 Xanthobacteraceae bacterium | reverse complement strand
CGTCTTGGCATTCACGAACAGCGCCAGCACTTCCTCGCCGTCGGCAAGCCGGAGCCAGCGAATTGAGCCATCGCCGTAGGCCACGACGACGAACTTGCCGCCGTGCGGAATGTTCACGCCCCAGGCGGCTCCGGGCCCTTCCCGTTTAGGCCAGAGCTCTTTGCCGGTCTTGTCGTAGGCCCTAATAAACTCATCCGTGCCAAGCACGAAACGATCAGCGCCGGGCGCGATCGCGACCGAACGGGCGGCCTCGTGTTCCTCAAGTCCCAGCGGCTTGCCGTCGAGCTTGGGCGTGTAATTGTGCTCCCAGTCGCTGAGCTTGCGGCTTGTAGTGTCGGGTTCGGTAAGACCGGTTGCAAGTTGAGGCTGATCCGTGAGGCGACCGGCCGCGAGATCGAACAAGACGGGGCGTTCACCGCCGTACCCCAGGCCGAAACGGACACTGCTGCCGTCGTTCGAAACCGTGAAATTACTTCTGAGCTTACCGCGCATGTCGGCAATGGCGCTTTCCTGCCAAACCAACTTTTCGCCATCGAGCGAGATCAGGCCGAAGGCCGGGTCCGCTGTGCCCGCTGCGATTTTATCGCGGCAGGGCAGAAGCTCCATGATGGTGTTCTGAGCCACAGCTAGGTCGCGTCCCTTGCCTTGGCCTTCCTTGTCCCAGAAGCGAACCGGAAAGGCGCCTTTATCCTGATATTTGCCACCCGCATAAAGCCGCGCGCCGTCGGCGGACCAGGCGACGGCACTGAGGCCGCCATTGTCCACGCCTGCCGTATCGGCAGCGAAGAGGAGCTGAAGGTCCTCGGCGCGGTAGACCTCGACGGCGGTCGAGTCTTTGTACCCTACCGCTATCCGGTCGCCGTTCGGATCGACCGCCACGCTGAAAGGTTCTTTACCGCCAAGCGTTGCCCGCTTCCCTTCAAGCTTGAAGCCCGCCCCGTAGCGCCGCAGCAGGCCATCATCGGCGACCGTATAAAGCCGGCCCGCTGCATCGAACGCGGCACCGTAGCTGTCCTTCCTACCATAATCCCGGTCGTCCCCGACAAGGCTCCAGCCGGCCGTTTCCCAGACCCGCAGGCCTTCGCCATCGTTAAGCGCGTTAAGCGTTGCCGCAAGGTATCTGCCGTCGGCAGACCAGGTGAGATGCAAGATCACATTGTTGAGCTCGAGACGCTGGATGAGCTTTCCGGTCGCCGCATCGAAAACAAAAACCCCGCGATTGATGTCGGTTCCAGTCCCAGTCCATCCTCCGGCGGCGACGAACTGGCCATCGGGCGAGAGTGCCACCGCGTAGATCTTACCCTCGTCGCCCGGTCCAATCGGCACCCGCAGCACGCGCAGGAGCTTTGGCGCGCGCGCGCCTTGCTCGGGCAGTGCCCACAGCCGTGCCGTTTTATCAACAGAGCCGGTGATCATCAGGCGGCATGATGCATCAATGCCGATGCGCGCGATGACCGCGTTATGCGTACCGGTTTCGATGCGCGGGATCGGCTCCGTAGGCGGCAGCGTTTGCGCCCACGCCGTGTTCGCCGGTGCCGCCAGCATCAGCACGAGAGCCGCCCACCACCCGGCGCACATTCGCTTCATGCCGTCCTCCGGCACTGGCAATCCGCTCTCTCTATTTCACAACAAACGTGGCCGCCGCACAACGGCTTGTCCACGAGTGTGCGTGGACTGCCAAGGGGATCATCGGTCCCCTCGGTTTCGGCCCAGCGCAGGCGGAGGCTAATGTCGCTGTTGGCTCGAAAGCTGACGCCGGCGTCCGCAAACGGTTTGAGATGACCTCCAAGACGCTTTTAGACAGGGCGCTTAGATCATTGTCATGGAAACCACGGCCCCCCGCTATGAAGCCCGCCGCGTGTCTTCACCCCGCTCTTCATTTGCCCGTTCACGTCCTCGTTGCTCAAATGAAGCGCGTCCTGTCTGCGGTGCAGCTCAGTCCACTCGTTTGCGCACGACGGGGAAAGCGTCTCTTTTGGCCTGCCGTCGCATCGCTGCATAAATGCTTTAACATCCTGCAGCAAAGTCGCTTTGTCATCCGCCAGCGCTGGCGACG
The DNA here is from genome assembly GCA_049284935.1 of Xanthobacteraceae bacterium. Lineage (GTDB taxonomy): Bacteria > Pseudomonadota > Alphaproteobacteria > Rhizobiales > Xanthobacteraceae > BOG-931. The sequence continues at coordinate 39,444 of JBAPYW010000004.1, read as the reverse complement.
ACAGCAACGCGCCAGCACTTGCTAGGTAGAGGCCAACCGCTATCTTGACCGCATCCACTTTCCGCACTGCTGTCCTCCCTTGACTAGCTCGCCCCAGCGTTATCTTATCATCGACTGAGGTGTTGGGCCAAGGATATCGGGGCGCTGGGGCCGCAATCCGGCTGGGGGGTGGAAGTTCCGTCCGCAAGAGAAACGGGCGGCACTTTCGTCACCACACATACGTGATAGCTTCGCGTCTTCAACCGGCGATCTGGGGGACAGCCGTCGTGTTGGTCAAGCGTACCGCCGAGCTCTTTCTTGTGGCCGCGACATTGAGTCTTGTCGGCGGGTGTCAGTACGTCGGGCCGATCGCGATCGACCAGGGCCGCGATCGATACAACGGCGTCATCCAAGCGACCTCGAAGGAACAAACTTTTTCAAACATTATTCGCGTCCGCAACCGTGAGCCGACCTCGTTCATGGATGTGAGCGAGGTCGATGCTACGACGACGCTTTCGGGCAACGTCAGCGGCGCGATCAGCAGTATCGGCGCCATCCCCGGCACTAAGAGCACCTCGGCCGGGACCATCGCCGGCCAGGTAGGAGCCGTGAGCGGCGGCGCGGTCTACACCGAGCAGCCGCTCATTCGCTACACGCCATTGCTTGGCCAAGCGCTCGTCGCGCAAATGGTCACGCCGGTCAGCGCCGACGCGCTGGCGGACCTGTTCGATTCGGGCTGGAATGTTACGCCGCTCATAGATCTTGGGGCGGCTTATCTAACGCCTGACATCTCCGAGTTCTATCCGGTGCTGAACATACTATCCGATCTCTATGCCGGCAGGGCCCTGGCGGTTGCAGCCACCAAATCTGATTTGACGAAGGAGCAAGGTACGACGAAGACCGGGCAGGTGGGGACGCTTGAGGTCACCACCAAGTCGAGTAGCGGCGGTGGCAACAACGACACGCTGACGATCTATCTCCATCCTCTTCGTTCGTATGGGTCGCGCATCCACCTCAAGTACAACAAGCGGCATTTGCAGCTATGGATTCGCCTGCTTTGGCTGTATTCCGGGACTCAACCAAAATTCACACCGAAGGATGCCCCCTGGTGTCCACAGATTGGGCTGTCGTCGCGGAGCGAGAGTGAACTGCGAGTGTTGGCCTGGAATCCCGGTCTGCTCGATCGCTCAGGGCTCGATCCCGATCACGTGTTAAAATGTCTGCCAAACTTCATCGAGTTGCGAACCAAGCCGGTGCCGCCTGCCAAGGCGCTGAGTGACGGTCTGGTTAGTGGCGCGCCATTGCTGAAGACCTCTTCCGCCCTCGGGATACTCAAGGCCGCAACCGAAAGACCGACCCCCAAAATTGCGTTCGTTACCCCGGAAAGATACCGCGAAATCACCGGTTACCCGTGGAGCAAGGAGCTTGATGGCTCGAGCTTTTACACTTTGCTGCCACGGAGCGAGGATCCAGCTGATAATCCTGGGGTGCCCGAGCAAATCAACGCGGACGTAAGCCGGTGGATCGAGAATGGAAAAAACCTCAATGTGTATGACTCAAAACCCGGCTCAATCGACGATTACCTCGCAAGGAACTACAGACTAGGTACGCTTAGACGCTACATCCTCATCATCATGGATGATCACCCTCCCGCAAACGCGTATGTCTCTCATTTCGACCATGGCACTTGGTACTATATCGATGCTGGAGACCGAGTATCGCAGAGGAACTTCGATCTGATATCCTTGTTCCTGACCATGATGGCGATACCCTCGGCGCTGCCGCCGATATCCCCGACGATAAGCGTGGGTGGTGGGTAAACGGCATATCGATCGTACGCGATAAGTCCCCTCAGAAGGCGCGAAGACAATTGTCAATCAGCCGTTTGGCCCTAAGAAATTTCAATGCTGACGGGCGGGGAGGCAGGTGTAAGCTACCTAGCCCCTCTTGACGCGCGCGTTTTGAGATTGGTCCAACTTCCGCACTGGCACCTTGTGGCTTTTGTCCCAGATCCATTCGCCTGGCTGGCCGTGAATGGAGAACGGCGCTGCGCTCCGCCAGGCACCGTCCGCGTCTTTACGCGCCAGCCGGCGCGCTTCAGCCTTTTGCGCCTTGGTCCGATAGGGCTTGAGCTTGGGCATGACATAGCTCCACCTCCGGCCGCAAAATTGCGGTCGGCGCGACACCGAGGTCGCGAGCGCGAAGCGCTATGGGCTCAGTCATGTCCACGGCGTGGGAAATGAGCGAAAGCGCAGCGAAAGTCAACTTGCGGAACCGCTTTTAGCGCAACATTGCTGAAATTTAAGCTCCCGCTTGAATTTGTCTCGGCGACCAGGACGTGAAAGAAGGAAATGAAGCATCAAAGCGACCAAGCTCTGGACGAAGCGCCATAACCCGTGCGAAATTTCTTGAGGCTTGAGGGGGCACGGAAGTTCGAAGCGCGCAACAAATTAGGTTCGGCAGCTGCCCGGAATCGCCAATATATCACCACTGCGCTGCCGAGGCTTCGCCGCGGTAGCCAGGCAGCGGCGAATGCCGAACGCCTGTGAGCTGACACCTTCAGTAAGCAACTCCTCTCCTCAGTTCGCGGGCTTGGCCGGTTCCCCTACTACGACGAACGGGGCCCAGTATTTGGGGTCGGCCCGTTCCGGGTGCTGCGCATCTTCGATCATGGCCAGTATGGATTTTTGCAACGCTTCGGCGTGGGAGAGTTTCGGGTCGGCGGCAAAGGCTGAGAACGTTCCGACCATCAAGGCGACCGCGCTTTGAGTCTCGACCTCCCAGTGGGATGCGACGAGCGAGCGGGCGCCGGCATAGAAGAAGGCGCGCCCCAGCCCTGACAACGCCTCTGCGCCAGGCTTTTCGCCGGATGCGGTGTTGCAGGCCGACAGCACCACCCAGTCGGCATTGAGCTTAAGCTGCGCTACTTCGCTTGCGGTCAAAAGCCCGTCGTCGGTCTCGGTCGGCCTCTCAGGCAGCGTCAGCACCAGCGCCGGCTCGGCATTGAGCTTGGCGAACTCCGCGACATCGCCGGCGAGCAGGCCGTGGGTGGCAAAATAGACGATGCGGTATTGATCGAGCTTCTCTTGCTTGACGCGGGTCTCGGTGGCGTCGAGACCGAGAATGACGTTGGTGGGATCGGCTTTCACGCTGGCTGCAACTTCTCTGAGCTCATTGGCTGTGTCGGGTAACGGCGATAGTGCCGTCCGCAGCTCGCCAATGTCGGCTACCGCGCCGCGAAGGCCGCGCGACGCGGTCACGTTAACGGCAACGTGGACATTCTGCTGTAACTGCTCCGGGGTGCGATCGAACACCGGATTGGCGAAGCCGATCAACGGGCTTTGAGCATCCGCTACGGCGGACTTGCCGCGCAGCACCTTGAGGCTCTCGACCGATGGCAGCACGGTGACGGCGTGGCTCCGGATCAACCAGTCGACGTCCTTTAGCGCCTTGCCGGTAGGATCGCGCATGACCAGAAGCTGGAGCGGCAGACTGGTCAGGGCGCCGTTGACGACAATGCTCAGCCGCGCTTTTGCACTTAGCAGCCCTTCGACCGGCGCCAGAATTTTCTGGTAAAGCGCAAAGCTCGCGTGCGCATCGAACGGCTTTTCGTTGTCAAAATCGAGCCCGGCGCGCAGGGTTGAGACGGCCTTGGAGACCTCCGCCATGGTAACGGTTAGCTCCTTCCAATCGGCCTGGTCTCGAGTGACGGCCCAGACGTAACTTTTCTCGTCACCGACGTGAACGATGACGATCGCTTCGTCGTCGGCAAGCAGTGCCTGGATGTCTTTGACCATCAGGGGTTGCGGATTCGACAACGCCGCATAATCGGGAAACTCCTGCGCAAACGTTTTGCCAAGATCGTCGCGCTCCTTGGCGATTGTCGCAATGCGGTCCCTGATCCGTTGCTCCGCCGCGGCGTCGCGCTTCGCGGGCTCGGAAGACACGGCAGCAATCATCGCCTTGTCGAAGCTCGCGGCCTCGCCCGAGAGGTCCTGATCCTGGCGCACCAGCTGGGCGAGCCGATCGTTGCCAGCGGAAAAACGCACGGCCAGCGCATTGAGGGCTTCGCCGGCGGCAGTCTGCGACGCGCGTTGCACGACATTGAGACCGTCGTCGATGGCCTCGTCCGCAGCAACGAGGTTGGCCGACTGCGCACCCAGCAGGGCGGGGAGCGCGGCCAAAATCGCGGCGGTTTTGTTGGAAATCGTCCTGCGAACAATCGGCAACGCATCGGCGTAGCGCCCCTGGTCATTGTAGAGCCCTGCCAGATTGTTCAGCGACGCCGCGACATCGGGCTGATCAGGCCCGAGCGCCTTTTCGTAGATCGCTAGCGCCCGCTTGTAGAGCGGCTCGGCCTCGGCGTAGCGGCCCTGCCGGCGATATAGCACCGCTAGATTGTTTAACGTAATTGCAACGGCGGGGTGATCAAGACCAAGAGACTTTTCCTCAATCGCCAATGCCTGCTTGTAGAGCGGCTCTGCTTCGGCATAGCGATTCTGAGTGCGATAGAGAAAAGCCAGATTCCCCAGCGTGGTTGCAACGGTGGGATGATCGGGACCAAACGCTTTTTCCTCAATCGCCAGCGCTCGCTTGAAGAGAGGTTCGGCTTCGGCGTAGCGGCGCTGTTGGCGGTAGAGATTCGCGAGGTTGTGCACGTTCACTGCCACATCGGGATGATCAGGACCCAGTGTCTTTTCGTGGATCGCCAGCGCGCGCTGGTAGAGCGGCTCGGCGTCGGCGTAGCGGCCTTGGTCGTCGTAGAGCGCAGCCAAATTGTTCAGTTGCGCCGCGACATCGCGATGCTCGGGGCCGTGCGCTTTCTCGTCGATCGCCAGCGCTCGTTTGAAGAGTGGTTCGGCTTCGGCGTAGCGGCCCTGCTGTTTATAGAGCAAAGCCAGATTGCTCAGCGCAAGCGCGACATTGCGATGCTCCGGACCGAGCGCCTTTTCCCAGATCGCCAGCGCCCGCTTGTAGAGCGGCTCGGCCTCGGCGTAGTGGCCCTGGTCAATATAGAGCTCAGCCAGATTGTTCAACGATTGCGCGACATCGGGATGATCGGGCCCGAGCGCCTTTTCAACGATCGCCAGCGACTGTTTGTAGAGCGGCTCGGCGTCGGCATAGCGGCCCTGCCCGCGATATAGCCGAGCTAAGCCACCCAGCGTGCTTGCGACGGCTGGATTTTCGGGACCCAGCGCTTTTTCCTGGATCGCCAGCGCCCGCCGGTAGAGCGGCTCGGCGTCGGCGTAGCGGTCCTGTTTGCCGGCGTAGAACGAAGCAAGGCTTTTCAGTGCTATTGCGACTCTGGGATGATCGGGACCGAGCGCTTTCTCAAGAATGGCCAGCGCCCGTTTGTAGAGCGGCTCGGCGTCGGCATAGCGGCCTTGGTCGTCGTAGAGCAAAGCCAGATTGTACAGATTCATTGCTAGATCGGGACTATCGGAACCGAGAGCCTTTTCCGCAATGGCCAGCGCCCGCGTGTAGAACGGTTCGGCTTCGGCGTAGCGGCCCTGTGCGACGTAGAGCAAAGCCAGGTTGTTTAACGAAACTGAAATGTCGCGATGATCGGGACCGAGCGTCTTTTCCTGGATCGCCAACGCGCGCTTGTAGAGCGGCTCGGCTTCGGCATAACGACCTTGCTCGCGATAGAGTTCAGCGAGGCTGCCGAGCGCTACCGCGACACTGGGATGATCGGACCCGAGAGCTTTTTCCCGGATTGCCAGCGATCTTTTGTAGAGCGGCTCGGCTTCGGCGTAGCGCCCCTGATTCTTGTACAGAGCTCCCAGATTGTTCAGCGTCACCGCAACATCGCGATGGTCGGGACCTAGCACCTTTTCCTGGATCGCCAATGCGCGCTTGTACAACGGCTCGGCGTCGGCATAGCGACCTTCATTGTCATAGATCGAGGCGAGAGTGCTCAACGATATCGCTACGTAAGGGTGATCGGGGCCGAGCGTCTTCTCGTAAATCGTCAGTGCGCGCTCGGAGAACGGTACGGCATCGGCGTGGCGACCTTGAGTGTTGTAAAGCAAAGCCAGGTTGTTCAAATCCGTCGCGACAGATTGATGATCGGGACCGAGGGCTTTTTCGTCAATCGCCAGCGCCCGCTTGTAGAGTGGCTCCGCTTCAATGTAGCGGCCTCGATCGCGATAGAGTTCAGCCAGACTGTCCAGCGCTACCGCGACGTCGGGATGCTCGGGACCAAGCGCCTTTTCACGGATCGCTAGCGCTCGCTTGTAGAGCGGTTCGGCTTCGGCATAGCGACCCTGGTAGCGGTGAAGCAAAGCTAGGTTGATCAGCGTGTTTGCGACATTGAGATGCTCGGGGCCGAGCGCCTTCTCATCGATCGCCAGTGACCGCTTGTAGAGTGGCTCGGCCTCGGCGTAGCGGCCCTGACTGACATAAAGAGCCGCCATATTGTGCAGCGTCATCGCGACATCGAGGTGATTGGGACCAAGCGTCATTTCGCGGATCGCCAGCACCCGCTTGTAGAGCGGCTCGGCATCGGCATAGCGGGCCTGCTGATCGTATAACATTGCCAGATTGTTCAAAACCGTTGCGAGATCTGGATCCTCGGCACCGAGCGTTTTTTCGCGGATCGCCAGCGACCGCCTGTAGAGCGATTCCGCTTCCGCGTAGCGGTGCCGGTCGGCGTAGAACAAAGCCAGATTGTTCAGTGCAACCGCGACTTGGGGGTGATCGGGCCCTTGCGTCTTTTCACGGATCGCCAGCGCCCGCTGGAACAGCGGTTCAGCGTCGGCATTGCGGCCCCAATCGGCGTAGAATACCGCCATGTCCCCCAGCGCCGTTGCGACCGCAGGATGATCGGGGCCGAGTATCTTTTCGCGGATCGCCAGCGCCCGCTTGAGGAGCGGCTCGGCTTCGGCATAGCGGCCCTGCTTGGCGTACAATCCAGCCAGATCGCTCAATGAAAAATCGACAGCGGCACTATCCGGCCCGCGCGCCTTCTCGTTGATAGCCAGCGCTTGCTTGTAGAGTGGCTCGGCATCGGCATGGCGGCCCTGCTGGTCGTAGAGCTTGGCCAGGGTGCTCAGCGCCATTGCTACGTCGGGATGATCAGGGCCTAGCTCCTTCTGCCGGATCGCCAACACCTGCTGGGCCAGCGGAACCGCATCTGCGAACTTTCCCGCTCTATAAAGCTCAATTGCTCTTTTGTTCAGGTCATCCGCTGTGCTCGATTGCGCGAGTGCCGGCGAAGCCGACCCAAACAGCAGCGCAAGTATCGCCACGGCGATCGGCAAACTGTGTTTGACGGAGCTCACCAGAGTGCCCCCTTGTGGCGGACGGGCCAGTCACGCGGATCGTACCATACCCACCGCTGACGCCTGCCCACCTGCTCGGCGCCGTAAGCTCGAGTTGCATTCCATCTGGGCCGAGTTGCGCTCCAGCATGCAATCGGAGCCGCCGCAGAGTTTCCGCTGCTATGGCGCACCCGAACAACACGTACGCGCCGAATGCGCCGACCTTGTCGGCCGCACGTTGACCAACCTAACATACGCCAAGGGGAGTGCAGCGGAAGAATTGCCGTCTTGTCATCGCCGCAAAAACGTATCATGCTCGCATTTATTTCAACTGGGGAGCATGCTATGCGTGGTGCAAAATCCGGTGCCATTGTGTTGTCGTTCGCGTTAACCGTGCTGTGCCTCGGTTCGGTAGCGGCGCGCGCGCAAACGTTTAACTTTCAGGTGTGCAACAAGAGCACCGTGTCAGCATCGGTTGCTGTTGCCGCACTCACAGCTCCGGGCGCCAGCCAATTTCAGGTCGAAGGTTGGTGGACCGTGCCCGCTGGCAACTGCCAGACCATCGGCAGCTTCCCCATCGGATCGTTCTATTACTATGCCGAAGAGACCGGTAACTCAGGCTATGAATGGAACGGCACCGCCGGTAATTTATGCGTGCAATATCCTGGTCCATTCACGCGCGTCGACTCAGGCAACAGCTCATACAATTGTCAATCCAACGAAGTACTGCGAGGATTTGGCAGCGAACCGCTTCCATCCAATGAGAGTACATTCACATGGAACTTAAATCCCTGACAAATATCGCTCGCGACCGCTCCTGATCATAGAGCGGTCTGCGCAAAGACAAGCCGCATCAGCACCAAAACAGCCCTGGCGCGTATTATTTCAGCTCGGTGCTGCCCTTGGGCGCCTTTTTGGCATTGCCCGGGCCTCCACCCTTATGTTCCGTCGTCCCATGGTGCTGTTTCTTAACCACCTGATGTTGGGCCGAGGTCGGATTGGGCGAATTCGACGGGGGGGCGGGGCTTTGGGCGAATACTTGCACGCCGGAGAAGACGATAATCGTCACAAGCAGAGTCACCGCAACCACCGCGATTCTGGAAAAGCTCATTGGTCGACTCCATTCGGAATGCTGATCACCCGGATGCCGTGTCCGCAGTCGCCGAGTGTAGCTGCCATATAGGCTCGCCTAGGGAGGCAGTGTGACAAAAATGATCCCTATTGCCAACAGTTCGCGAGCAGGCTGCGCAAATAAATCCATCGTCATTTGCGCAGCGCAAGCGCCGCGCTCGAATCACCTCGTCCAGCCCAATCTCCTGCAACGCAGCTTGCTACCTTAGCTCGCTCGCCGCCTGGCCGTACATCGATGGATCGTCCTTCGGGCCGGTGGCCGACCAGACTACGCGCAACGGCATCGGCGTTTGCGGCTTGAGGGCGCGACTATCCGTCCCAAATTGATTTTCAACCCAGCTGATGCACTCCTTCTTGGCGGTATCGTCGATCCTTTGCGCAATTTCGCCTCGCTCTGCGATATCCGTCTCCGATGATGAAATTCTTTCGACATTGTCCGAAAGGCAGTCGTACACAATACGCTCGGCCCGGTAACGAAGCGCGTAACCGTTCTCGTTCTGGCGCAGCGCTGACTCAAATTTGCCGACTGCAGCGTTCGCGGTGCGCGCAATCATGTCGGTTGCGTCCTCCCGCAGCTGGTCTTTCACGTGCCCACCGTGGGTCTGATAAAGACGCTGCACGAACAACGCCGAGCCGCGGTTCGCAGCCATGAGCTCAGAGAGCTCGAAAATGCGGCGATAGGTAGCTTGCGCGGAGTGCTGGATCAGCTGGTCGACCTCTTGCATCGGGGCATAGCCGCGGCTATTGCCCTTGAACAGGCTGTCGAGATCGGCCGAGACCAGATCGAGCACCATCGCGCGCAAGCGCTCAACCGTCCAGTTCTCGCCCAGAAAGCTCTCAAACGTATCAAGTTTGGCGCTCTTGATCGCGTTGTCGAGCGATTGCTCGATCGCATGTTCGGTCACGTCGCCTGCAGTAGTGACGCGCCTGTCTTGGTTTTCGGTAAACTTCTTCAGGATCTTCTGGACCGCCTCGGTCCAGTCGCGCTCGCGCTCCTTAGAGACAGCCTTACCCAACGGCGATAAGGCCTTGTTCGTGCCGGTGTCGCCGGAAGCGTTGCCGAGCTCGTCCGCGTTGAGCACCGCTACGACATGGAGCAGCGCATTTTCAACCTTGCTCGAAGGCGGCGCGAGGGTGGCGGCGCGGTCATTGCGATCTTTACGCGAGCCGCTGTCGTCGTTGCCGGCATCATCATCTCCCGAGTGCCTACCGCCGCCGCAATGGCGGCAGCCACGTCCGTACAAATTGAAGCCCCCGATGCGGGGGATAAAGATGCCGAACTGAGCGTGGGCGGGTTCCGGCAAGCTGAACGTGCTCGCGGCGAGTAACGCCATGCCTGAACATGCCGCCATGAAGCCTGGCAGGTACCTGTTCATCTCGCGTCTCCAATGCTCTTTGCTCATATCACCGTCGGCGATGGCGGCGACCGCCATCACCTTCCTGCGTTTGCGGCTTGGCTTGGCCCTCTAAAGTCTGCATTCTCTGGGCTAGCAGATCGCCGAACGCAACCTTGCTCTTCTTGGCCTGCGAGTAAATATCAATGAGCGTCGCACGCAGGTCCATATTGTAGGGACACCCGGTCAGGCGCTCGAGATAGCGAATTTGGAATTCCGTCGGAGCTTCGGAGCGGCCCCAATCCCAAACCCAAATTTGCTCCGGGAAATACCAAGTCTCAGAAGGCTCGCAAAAGATCGGCATCTTGAACCCGCGGAGCTTGATGTGCTTGGTCGTCGGATCGACGGCCCCGTAATAGTGCTCCAGGCGGTCGATCTCCTCCGGGGTCAAAAGCGGTCGTCCCATCGCGTCGATAGCTTCGCCGTCCTTGGCCATCTCAACGAGAAGATGGGCGGCGTTGAATTCGTAAAATGGATCGCCATCTGCCGCGGTCGGATCGGCCAAGACCGCGAGGTCAATGGCGCGATAGGCAAATTCCATGGCTTTGATTGGATTTTTCTCCTCGCCAAGCTCGCCTCTTCGATAAATTTGAGCAAGGGCGACGGCCGCGTGCGCCGACCCCTGGCTCATAGCCTGCTTCAGTAGCGTGACGACCTCGTTCTCCCCGTATTCTTCCTTGACCAAGAGGAGACCGTTTCTCAACTTGTCGGCAAATTCGACCTGCGCAAATGCGTCGCCGTGGTGAGCGGCGAGCCGCCAGTACCGTTCGGCGATTTCCGGCTGCGGATTAGGGAGGCCGTCTCCCTTTTCCATGATCAGCGCCACCTTCACCTGGGCGTCGCTGTAGCCCGCCTCCGCGGCACGGCCGTACCACAGCAGCGCGAGTTGAGAGTCATGCTGTCTTTGGTAAATCCATCCCAGCCAGTACATCGCCCGCAGTGAGCCAGCCTCCGCGGCGCGTTGCAGCCATTCCACCGCGCGGCGTGGATTCGATCTTGAATCCGCTTGTCCGCGACCGGTCCACAGCGCCCGGCCGTACTCGACCATTGCCGAGACGAGACCGCTTCCGGCCGACCTCGCGAACCATTCCGCGGCCTGCCCATCATCGCGCGGCACGCCGACGCCATCCCGATAATGGAGCGCAAGGTTATACATGGCAAGCGGATGGCCTTGCTGGGCGCCGCGCTTAAACAGATCGATCGCATCAGCGAATCGGTTGTCCAACTCATCCAAAACCGCCAGGTCGTTCAAGGCGCTAATATAGCCACGGCGGTTGGCTGCGTCGTCATAAGCAAGCCGTGCGCTGTCCAGCGCACGCCGACGTTCGTCGTCGCCAAGGCCAGGCCGCATCGCCAGTTTCTGATAGGCGCGTCCGAGATTGTAGAGGTAGCGAGCGATACGCGGATTTTGATTCACCGCCTTGTTGCAAGCATCAATCGCCGCCTCGGCGTCCAGCTTTTCCGTCACAACGCCGGTTCCGGGCGGCCGGGCGCGATCCATATCCAGGGGAGAGGCGGCGAGCCGGTCACAGTCATTGACCGACTTGTCCGCTCCCACCGTCACCTCGATCGGGTCGTCTGAGTTTAACGCCAGCGTGGCAAGCGCACGGCGGGCGAATTGGGCGGTCCCATGCGGGCACAGATCGAATCTGCGGATGTGACGGTCGTAAAGCTCGCGCTTCTGCAAATCCTTGATTTGTTTCCAGTCAGCCTCATCGCCGGCGCATCTGTCCTCCGACATTTGAAAACGTTCGCGGCCGATGGAGCCGACGAAATAGAAATCGTCGACACTGGCCGATTGATCCCCATCATAAAAGACTTCGGGTTCCTGCTGCCGGCCTTTGCCGTTGGCAATCGCGCGTACCATCAGCTTGACACGTTCGCCGAGCTGGACAGCCGACTGCCCCGGGCGCTGGAGCTCGGACCGCAGCACGCCAGTAAATAGCGAGTTCTGCCCAAAATCGTCCTTGCCGAGCGTCTCGGCCGCCTGTTCACCGAATGAGGCCGAATAGAGGATGAGAAAGCCCGGTCGTGGCTGGCGTACCTTTAACAGCCGGCTACCCGAATCATCGCCGCGCCTGACGAGTTTGGCGTCCTGCGATTCGGAGACATCGTTTTGAACGAGCGACCGGCACGCGTCCAAGATCATAATAACGGTCTTGGGATTCTTTTCGCCGATCCGGCGTTCGATTTCGTTTGCTGAAACACCGTTGGGAATTTCGTCCTTCTGGTAGGCGTCGAGATACTGGCTGATCTTCAGCCGTACCACATCGGAATTCCTCCGCTCCTGCTCGCTCAGCTTCGACTTCGTATAGGTGAAGGGACTTTTCAGACCCGCGAACAACAGATAGTTCGTCTGATCTGCCTCGACTCCGAAGCCATGGCCCGAAAAATAGAACACGACGTCGTCGCCGGCTTCAATCGTATTGAGGAAGGCGGAAAATTCCTTCTCAAACGCCTCCCGGCTATTCAAGTCCACCGCAAGCTTGATGTTCTTCTTGTCAAATCCAACCTCTTCCAAGTCCTTCGCCAGGTCCTTGGCGTCGTTCGCCGCCCGTTCGAGCCGTTGGATATAGCCGTCCGAGTAGCGTTGGATGCCGACAACGAAGGCGCGGCGTGTTTCCGCCAACGCCGAATCTGGCGCTACGGACAACAATAGCAACAGACCGGCGACGAAACCGGCAACTGCGCGAGCGTAGATCATCACGTTGCAGTATCGCGGACCCGTTTGCGATTTCGCCGCATTACAGGTTTTTGCGTCGATTGCCGACCTCACCATCGTGCCCTCTTCGACATTGCGATTGCGGCTACCTCCGAATTCCGGCGACCTCTGGGCAATAAATCAATAGGGGTATGAAAATTTGTTGTAACCAATACCATTGCAACGCCTCCGAAACAAGGTTCGTCCCCGCCAGCAGGGTCAATGCGGCTGTTTATTGAGCAATTGCCCGAATATCCGCGGCGTCACTCTCGCAAGGTGCGCGCCACCCGGAAACCGATCTCGGCCTGCCTTTCGGTCGTGACCTCCCAAGTGCGCTTGGCGGATCGTAAATCCTTTGGCTCGTCCGCCCACGAGCCGCCCCGCAGGACGTGGCCTGAGCAATCGCCCGTGGTTCGCGCCGTACCGTCTCGCGGTAGCCCGGAAAGATTTGCATTCCAACAGTCCTCGACCCACTCGCGCACATTGCCGTGCACCTGCAGAAGGCCGAACGGATTAGGCGCGGCGGCGTCGGTCGCGACGGTGCGCCGAGTCGCTTGCGCCTTGGCACTGCCATTGTAGGAATAGCGCCAGTCGTAATTCGCGCGATCCGGAGAAATCTCGGCGCCGAACCAGAACGGTGTCGACGGGCACGCCGGCGAAGTGCAGCCACGGGTAGCATATTCACGTTCCGCCTCGCTGAGCAGGCGATAGGGCGCCCCGGTCTTGGCCGACAGCCATTTCACATAGGCTTGCGCGTCGTTCCAGGAGACATTGATCACCGGGCGCTTGCCGCGGCCCCAACCATAGTCGCCAGGCCGATAGGCATTGCAGCCGCCTTCCGCGACACAGGCATTCCATTCGTCAAACGTCACCGCCGCGCGTCCGACCGCAAACGTGTGGCCGAACACCACTTGTTGCTGCGGGCCTTCATCGGCTTCGCGCCCCGGCTCACTCGCGGGTGAGCCCATAACGAATATCCCCGCGGGCACCGTGACCATTTCCGGACAATTGTCGCACTCCTTAAAGCGGTCGGGTGGTTTGAGGGCGCGTTCCTGCTCCGGCGACAGCTGGCCCAGCAGAGTAGGCTTCTCCACCGGCGCAGTCCCCTTGGTTTGCGCGCCTTGCGCCCGTTGCGCCTCCGCGGCCGCCTGCTCCAAGGCGGCAATGCGCACCTCGGCCTGGTGCTTGAGCGTGCCCTGCGGAAAGCTCGTGACAAAGCGGCGGAGCGACGCGACGTCGGCCGTGTCCTTAAGATAATCCCAGGCGATTTCCTCCGCGGAGGGACCCTTCGCGACGGGTGCAGCGCCTGGCGTGGTGGCGGTTACCTGCGGCGCAATGAAATAAAAAGCGCCATCGATGGGCGAGTTCGACATCCATGGCTGTTGCTTGCCGCCGGTCGCGCGTTTCACCTTCAAACCGACCTGATTGAAAGCATCGAAAATGCCAAGCCCCGGCGTGTGAATGGTGTCCGCAAGCGCCTTGGCAAAGGGACTGTCGCCGTCGTCTCCATCTAAAGCGACGTTGCCGGGCTGAGTGGCAAACGAGATCAGCGTGCCCTCGGGCGCTTGCATTTCGGCGAGGCCGCCGCCACCGATATCGCGGCGGCGGCCCATGCCGAGCCCCCGACCGCTGAATGGATCGTTGCGGCAGGCATCGAGGATAACGATGTTAAGCTTCGTTCCGCTTCCTTCCATCTGGCTGAGGACCAGATTGGCATCGAGCATCTGAATGCCGACATCCGCCTCACGGACCGGATTGGCGTCGACGGGAACAAGGTAATTGATGCCTCGCATCTGCAGACCGTGGCCGGCATAATAGAAAAGCGCGACGTTGGCGCCCTGGAGTTTCGCGCCGAACTCCTGAACTGCTTTTTCGAAAGACTGTTTGTCGAGATCAAGCTGTGCGCCGCCGCCGATCACGGTAAACCCGACCGACTGCAATGCTTGGGCAAGAAGCCGCGCGTCGTTTGACGGATTGTCCAGCGGCGTCACGTAGCCGTATTTGCCGTTGCCGATCACGAGCGCAACGCGCTTGTCGGCCAAGGCGGGCAACGACAAAAGCACCGCGATCAAGAACGTCAACCAGCACACGAGCAGGCGACGCATGCGGTATCCCTCAATCCCTGGTTTGCCGGCCCCCACGGCATCGGATTGCGCCGAATTGCCTACCATTAGCACATTGAGCGGGTGTCTCAACACTGACGTATTGATACCGGCGATACGGCAAGATCGTTTGTATCTGCTGGCCCGGTAGTGCCGGACTTCTCGGCCAGCGGAGCCCCGCCGGCGTAATGGCGTGATGCCATCCGGGGGCAAATCGGCGCGCGCTGAATAGGTACAAACAGTAGCATTGCCTTGCTTTGCGTTGTGCAGGAGAATGGGGCTTCGCCACGAGATTTGCATGAACGACAAGGAAAGAGCTGCGCTCGAATCGATCGCGGCGTCTGCGGGGCTCACCGCGGCGAAGGCCATTATCGGCTTACTCACTGGCTCGCTGGCCCTGCTGTCGGAGGCCGGCCATTCGCTGCTTGATCTGGCGGCAACGGTGCTGACCTATGTCGCGGTGCGCGTCTCCGGCAAGCCGGCCGACGCCGAGCACCAATACGGCCACGGCAAGGTGGAAAGCATCACCGCGCTCGCCGAGACCGCATTGCTGTTTCTGCTCGCCGCCGTCGTGCTGTACGAGGCGGCGCAGCGGCTGATCGGTGAGCGCGCTTATGCGGTCGAGGCGACGGCAGCGGCTTTCGCCGTCATCGTCGCGTCGATCGTTGTGGATTTCTTCCGCGCCCGCACGCTCGGCCGTATCGCCAAAAAAACATCGAGTCAGGCGCTCGAAGCCGACGCGCTGCATTTCCGCTCCGACATGTGGTCGTCGATCGCCGTCCTGATCGGACTGGCCGGCGTCGCGCTCGGTTATTCCCGGGCCGACGCCGCGGCGGCGCTGGTGGTCGCGATCTTCATCTGTATTGCCGGCTGGCGGCTTGGCCGGCGCACCATTGACACGCTGACCGACGCGGCGCCGGCCGGGGTCAGCGAACGCGTGGCCGCAATCGCGCGGCGCGTGCCCGGCATCGTCGCCGTCGAACGGGTCCGGGCGCGGCCAGCCGGAGCGGTGCTGTTCATCGAACTCGGCGTCGGCGTCAGCCGCGCGTTGCCGCTCGAACGCGTCACTGCCATCAAGGACGGGTTGCTCCGCGCCATCCGCGCCGACATGCCGGAGGCCGAGGTCACCATCACCACCGAGCCGCGCGCGCTCGACGACGAGACCGTGCGCGAGCGTGTGATGCTGATCGCGCGCAATCGCGGGCTGGCGGTACACCATGTCGCCGTCCAGGCGATCGGCGATCGCCTATCGGTTTCGACCGATCTCGAGGTCGATGGAATGCTGCCGCTTAATGCAGCGCACGACATCGCCAGCCGGCTCGAGGAAGCGATCCGCGAGGAGCTCGGTCCCGATGTCGAGGTGGAAACGCATATCGAGCCGCTGCCGGCCGTGGTCCTCGCCGGCCGCGACGCCACCGCCGCACGGGTCACGGAAATCACCGAAGCACTCACCTCGCTCGCCGCCGAGATCGCCGGCCTCGGTGAGGTCCACGACGTGCGCGTGCGCGAGACCGCCGACGGCGAGATCGTCAATTTCCATTGTCGCGTCGATGCGGCGCTGTCGGTCAGCGCAGTCCACGACCTCGTCGATACAGTGGAGCGTGGGTTACGCCGCCGCTTTCCGAGTATCGCGCGCGTCATCAGCCATGCCGAGCCGCGGCGATAAGCATTGCCAAGATGAAGGATCGTTCATTTCCACGTCTTCATCTGAGTAATTTACGCGGCCACGGTCATGGCGGACACGGCCACGGATATGGCGGTCACGACCACGGTCATGGACATGGCGGTCACGGACGGTCTCCGGCCAGAATTCCATGGACACGGCCATTTCTGGCACGGCCATTGGTGGGGCTATGGTGAAGGCCCGTGCTGACGCTTGACGCCGGCAGGCTATGTCTGGATTTGCGATTAAGCGGACCTTCGAGTATCTGACGGTTTCGGGTTCTGCGGCGCGCCAGGAAGCGGTGCGCCGCAGCGCATTTTGCTTTTGGGAATGAGCACGGCGGCGCCTTTGAAGCCGCCAGCCCACAAATCAGCAAGTGAAGCGTTCGCGGCGGTGAGCGGATAGCGCGTGACCTGCATTAGCCTCTCAATTATCGTCGCAAGGTAAGCCAGATCGGCTCATGGCGCCGCCGCAATTCTTGCAGGCTCGAAGCGAGCAACAGGCATGGTCGATTCTCATGGCCGTTTCGTCTGGTACGAGTTGATGACGACGGATATGGAGGCCGCCACGGCCTTCTACACCAAGGTCGTGGGCTGGGGCACCCAGGACGTCTCGATGCCCGGCATGCCCTATATCCTGTTCACCGTTGCAGGGTCCTCGGTGAGCGGGCTGATGCGCCTGCCGGAAGACGCGAAGAAACTGGGCGAGAAGCCGAGCTGGATCGGCTATGTCGGGGTTGCCGACGTGGACGCTACCGCCGACCAGATTAAGCGCCTTGGCGGAGCCGTGCACGTCCCACCGCGGAACATCCTCAACGTCAGCCGCTTTTCGGTCGTCGCTGACCCGCAAATGGCAACGCTTGCGCTGTTGCAGTGGCTGCTGCCCCGCCGCGAGCAGCCCGCCGAACTGAGTGCGCCTGGCCATATTCGCTGGCACGAACTATTCGCCGCCGACTGGGAGAAAGCGTTCACTTTCTATGGCGAGCTGTTTGGCTGGCAAAAAGCAAACCCCGATAGCGACGCGACCGGCGCGTATCGGCTGTTCTCCGCCGGCGGGGAGACGATCGGCGGCATGTTCACGAAGCCTCCGACGGTGCCGGTCCCCTTCTGGCTTTATTACTTCAACGTCGGCGACATCGACGCGGCGGCGAAGCGCGTGAAGGCTGCTGGTGGTCAGGTCCTCGAGGGCCCGCTTGAAGTGTCAGGCGACGACTGGATTGTCCAATGCAGCGACCCTCAGGGTGCCATGTTCGCACTGGTGGGAACGCGCAAGCACAAGCCTATCGGATATTTCGAACGCGCCACATCGGCCGATCCGTCCGGTCCAGGCAGCCGGCGATGGTCTTGGTAGGGCCGGCCACCGGAAATTAACGGCTATGTCGTACCGCGGCCGATTGCAAATTGACCGACCGGACCCTCGACGTGGAATTCGATCCCCGTCATCTTCGCGAACAGATCGATGTTGGTCAGCCCGATCGCGCATCCGCCCAAGCCCACATCCGTCGCCATGACGTAGAGCGTCTGCGTCAACACGCCCACGTCCTTCAGAATAAGCGCATAGGCGACCGAGCTGTACTTCCATGAAACCCGGCCAAAGCGCGCGGCGATCGTGATCAGGACCTGCGGCACGGCGGGCGCACCCATGGCATATTTTGCTCCCGCCAACAGCGCTTCCAGCTCGGGCGCGCCGACGCCGATCGGCATCAGTGCGTGGCCGCCGGCGTCATAATGATAGAATCCGCGCGCCAGCCCGTCGCATTGATGGACGGCCAGATAGAGCTCGAGTTCGTAAGCGGCGCCTCCTGCGGGATATGGCCTGGCGGCGTACTCGACCACCGGACCGCCGTCTTCAACCCTGCTTTTCGATCTCGCCACAACGCGCGCGGTGCCGTCGAGAAACCGCGAAAGCTCGCCAAGCGTGATCGGCCGCTGGTCATCGAAACTGCGCATCGAATGCCGTTCGCGCAGCAGCTTTGCGCCCGGCGAGATGGCTTGCGCATCCGACGCCGAGAACTTGCGCAAATCAATCTTCTTGCCGGGCCAGCGCGGCCGCACCGCCGGCAGCGGAGCAATCACGCCGGCATATGGATAAAATCCGCCCAGCGGGTTGGCCTGTCGGCCTGCCGTGCTGCGGGTGTGGAACAAAAGATCGTGAAAGTCCCAAAGAACGAGGTTGTCGTCGCCTTCAGCCCGTCGCAGGCCACCGTCGCGAGCGGCGTCGATCTTGAAAAGAATTTGGCAATCCACCAGCAGGGCAAGAAGCTCCACCCCAGGAAAATCGTCCTGCCGACGCAGCCGTTTGATTTGCTGCGGTGTCGACAGCATGGCGATGGCGGCAACAATCTTCGGATCGCAAAGTTTGAACAACGCGGTGGCGCGCGGCGATTCCAGGACCATCGCGTTGCCGCGCCGCCGCAGGTAGGCAAAACGCGACAGGACGAGAGCGTCGGAATTGCCGAGCTGTGGCGTTCGCGGCCAATAATCGGGAGCCTGCGGTTCGATGACGAGGAGGTCGTCGTCCTTTGCCGAGCGCCTCAGGCAGTACTCCAACAGACCGCGTCTGGCCAATCGCCGCACCAACAGATCGATTTCCTTGTCGAAGTCTCGGCTGCCGGAGGCAAACGCGGCAAGTGGCAGACCCGTGCGCAGCTCCTGCGCGCGCTTCGCCGCGCCTGCGCTGAGCGTTCCTAGACCGACTGTGTAACCATCGAAGCGGGCGGCGATCGCTCCATCTGCGGCTGCTTGCAACGTCACATGACCGCTGAGCCGAGCGCAAATGGTCGGCGGCGCAGCTCGCCGCGCTGACTTTATTCCGGGAACACGCAAGCTCGGATAGCCCTCAAGTATGGGGATGAATCGGATTGAGCTCGTCTTCCGACAGCGGCTGGTCGCGCCAGCCGAGCTTGACCGGAACATCGTACAGCCGGCCCGGCGCGAAGCGGCGATAGAAATGCCGCAGCCCCGGAACGATCACTCTGACCACCGGGACCTGGATATCGGGGCGAGTCTGATCGAGCACCAGGAAATCGAGGCCCGCTCGCTTGGCGAGCCGCACGCAACTCATCACCTGCTCGCGCGTGTCGTGATGATCGAACGTCGAGCCGGACCCCGGCCGGATCGCCGCACTGTTGCTGGGCGTCAAATAGGGATGGTCCTGCAAACGCAACGGCGTGGTGCCGTCGAGGCTTGATTTTTCCCCGGTCCCCCCGCCTAGGAAACCGATGGACATGAATTGGTTCAGCTCCGTCAGCGCCCGCAGTGCCGCGATTCGCGGATCGAAGTGCGCGCCGGAACCGAACTCGATATTTTCCTGCCCGTTTTGCATCCAGTGCGTTATCGCGACATAGGTCGGAATCCCCAGATCGCTGGTGACGTCAAGTACCCAAAGCCGGCGTCCGGTTTCGGCAAATTGGGTTCGCACATCGCGGATGTAGGAATCGTCGAACTGGCTGAGGTCGACTTCGGGCCGCTGCACCCGATTGTACCACCAGATTGCGTAGGCATCCCGTTCGACCAGTTCCAGGAATCCCTGAACGACGGCTTCCTCGAGCGTGTTGCCGGCGGCACAGCCGTTGGAATCCGCCAGAAACGCGGCGGGGCCCCGGTAGAAAAAATACAACAGCGTGGTCGGCAGGTATTTGAAGCGTTTGTCGCGCAGCGACCAGACCGGCGACCATTCGATCTCGGCCGATCGGTCGAGTGGAATCGGCCGCTGCGGTTCGTCCGGATCTGCGGTTGGCGCTTGGCCTTGCCGGTATTGGGCATCGCTGAACAATAGGACCTTGTTCGGATGAATGATCTCGCGCGACGGAAAATCGGTAAACCGCCGTGTCACTCGGATCTCGTCGCCCTGAAAGATCCCGGTGTAACGCTCAATCGCCTCCATGAGCGCGCTGGCTTCACCCTGCTCGGCGGTGCTGCCCTTGCCGAAGCTGGCGCCCCCCAGTCCCGCCCTGAGGTCGTTGACCGTCTGAGCCGGCGGCGCAAAATTGTGCGTGGCATGGTAATTGGTGTTCAAAGGCACATCCGCTTCCATCCGCTCGAGACGCGATACCACACCGGTCAGCGGGCTCACATACTTGCGGAACCGTGCCACCGTGGCTCGCGACGAAACGGTGCGGTATCCGCCGCTGGTCATGATGAGCTTGCCGCCGGCGGCGGGCTCGACCGGCACCGGCGCGCGCCGCGGGTCGCGCAACTCCTTGCGGCCGCACGCCGGACATTGCGGGCGGGCCGCCACGTAATGCTTCACGATGGTCGAGCCCAACAGGTCGAGGCTGATGATGTGATCGCGTAATTCAGTACGAAAGTCGGTGGCGATCGCTTTCGCGATCTCGACGGATGCGAGCTGGATAGAGCTTTGTCCTAACGTATTGCGGCCGAGCGGCGAGACCGCGACGCAGCGGCCGCCGCCGCGGCCAAGCAGCGCCTTGACCTCCCGGTTCCGTTTCATCCGCTCGGCAAGACACATCCAACAGGCGCTCTTGCCGGGATTGAACATCGGCCCCACCAACGGAAAAATGCCGGACGGTTGGGCGAGCACCCAGGGCGAGTGGTCGGACAAATGCTGCCGGTTCAATTCGGCCAGTCGCTCCTCAAGATAATCGCTGACCAACGTGACCGTCAGGTCGGGGGAGCGCTTGACGACGCGAACGCCCAGTCCAGCCAGCGCGTCGCCGAGTTCACTTGCCCCCTGCACATCGATCGCTTGAATGCGCACGCGACATTTCTGAAGATTTTTCTCCGCGGTCTCCGGCAACAGGCCGAGGCTCGCCCAATAAGCGGCCGCCGTGCCGGCGGAGGAACGCGACGCGCGGACGACGTAGCGGCGGTCGACTAGCCGCTTCAGCGCTTCGTGGACTTTGTCGGGCGGAAAATCGCGCTCAAACTCGCGAACGAGATCGCGAAAACTCCTTCCGCCTTCCGCTATTGCGGAGGCGAGCGCACAATAGAGCTCGCCGTGAAGAAAGAACTTCCGGTGCTCGGAATAGAGGCACACGACGTCCGGCGGCAGCACATAGACAGTAAAATTCGGCGCGAACTGCGGAACGTCCTTGCTGGTACTCTGCGGAAAGCTGGTCGCGCGATCGCCTGTCATGAGGTCAATATACACACGTTGTCACAACTGCGGACCGCCAGTGCAAGGCGTATTCTCCAGCTACGGGCGTCCGCCGTCCAGCTCGCGCTGGTGTTCTTGGATTTAGCGTTTCTCGATATGGTTGGCTACCCGCTCGGCTGAATGCGCAGGCTCGGCGCGCATCCAGGTGGGCAGTGCGGCAGGCGACGCGCAACTGGCCGGGTTGAACTGGTCAACCCGGCCATGATGAACTGCGCCAGTCAACGTAATGGGAAGGCGATCGAGCCTAGCAGAGGCCGCAACCGCCCCACGATAGGCAACAACCGCAACCGCAGCCGCCCCAGCAGCCGCAGCCGCCCAGGCCGCAGCCACGTCCGCCGCAGCCATGTCCGCCGCAGCCATGTCCGCCGCAGCCACGTCCACCGCAGCCACGTCCGCCGCCACCGCGTCCGCCGCAGCCGCGTCCGCCGCCGCCGCCGCCGCGTCCGCCGCCTCTTGCAACTTGTATATTATTGCCGAGCTCAGATGCGGCGTCTTCCTTGTCGAAGACGTAGAATGTCCCCAAGCTGACGTCGGAAATCTCCTCCTCGCCGAGAATAATTTCGTGACTCAGCGGGATATATTGCGACGGCAGATTCGCCGTGGGGGGAGCGGTTGCCGCGGATGCGCCGCCCGCCATTGCCAAAGACATCCCGGCGATTCCCACCGCCGGTACGGCTTTCCTCAGACGCTTTTGCTTCGAAGCGCGCTTCGCATGCGACATACGAGTCCTCCTGCCTTTGCACGTTTCTTCCGAGAAAGTCTAAGTTAGACCAATAGCAGCTATGCATGTACCACCGTTCGTCCGCCTTGTCTACGCACGGGCCGATCACCAAGCGTTGGATAACCCGGACCTGGGCTTCGTTTCGTTGGCGACGGCCTGCATCCCCGAACGGCGATCGCGATCGCCATTCACGGAATAAGCACGGCGGCGCCTTCGAAGCCGCCCGCCCGCAGGTCGGCCAGCGCCCGGTTCGCTTCGGTGAGCGGATAGCGCGCGACCTGCATCTTGATGCCGGCCTGCGGCGCTACGCCTAAAAATTCCCGCGCGTCCGCCCGCGTCAGATTGGCGACCGAGACGAGCTGGCGCTCCTCCCACAGGATGCGGTAGGGGAAGCTCGGAATATCCGACATGTGGATGCCGCCGCAGACCACGCGGCCGCCTTTCTTGACCGCGCGGAGCGCCGCCGGCACCAGCGCGCCGACAGGGGCCAAGATGATGGCGGCGTCGAGCGGCTCCGGCGGCATGTCTTCCGAGCCGCCGGCCCAGACCGCACCCAGCGAGCGGGCGAAGTTTTGCGTCGCGGCATCGCCGGGGCGCGTGAAGGCATAGATCCGCCGTCCCTGCCAGGCCGCGACCTGGGCCAGGATGTGGGCGGCGGCGCCGAAGCCGTAGAGGCCGAGCGCAACCCCCTCCCCGGCCATGCGGTAACTGCGCCACCCGATCAGGCCGGCGCACATCAGCGGCGCCGTTTCCGCGGCATCGAGCTTCTCATCAAGCGGAAAGCAGAAGCGCGCGTCGGCGACCGCGTGCGTCGCATAGCCGCCGTCGCGGGTGTAGCCGGTGAAAGCTGGAGAGTCGCACAGATTCTCGCGCCCGGAACGGCAGTAAGGACAGGTGCCGTCTGTGGCGCCGAGCCAAGGTACACCAACGCGCTCGCCGAGCGTGAAGCCGGTCACAGCCGACCCGATTGCCGCGACGCGGCCGACGATTTCATGCCCCGGCACGATCGGTAGTTTTGGGTACGGGAGGTCGCCGTCGACCAGGTGCAAATCGGTACGGCACACCCCGCAAGCGGCGATCTCCACCAGAATTTCGCTGCCGGCCGGCTGCGGGATCGGCCGCTCGCGCAGAACCAGCGGCGTCTTCGGCCGATCCAAAACCATCGCGCGCATGGCTGACATGGGGCGCCCCCCTGAATGCCACAGGCTAGCGCATGCGCGTTCAAGTAGCGTGCAAAACTTCTAGATCAAGTCGATCGTACGATCTCGATGCGTCGGGTCAGCCGTTAAACTTTTCAATAAGGTCACGGAGTGCGGCAACAAAGCTGTCGTTCTGGAGCAGGCTTGACGCTGGAGAATGCGGCGGCTCTTTCACATAGGCGGAGACTTGGCGGAATTGTACACGCTCCTGCACATTGGGGTTGACCCTGACGGACCGGGTCGCGGTGCGCGCGGCCGCGATGCGTTCGGCAAGCCGCAGTTCCGGATAAACCTGGTCGATCGCCGCAATGACGATGGTGTCTTCAGCTGTCAGCTGGATCGTGGCATCGAGGAAATGAGCTGGTTCCTGCGTGCCCGGCGGCCGCTTGAAGGCTTGCACCTGAAGGTCCCCCGTGCCCAGGACGGTCCCGGGTTGTGCCGGCTCAAGCCAGTAGTGCTGCAGCACCAGGCTGAGCGCCGCCTGCCAGATCGCATAGAGCTGGTAAGTGCCGGGGCTGACGCCGGCGACGTTTTGACCAATTAGCGGGGTGAAGGCCTTAGCGAGCTCGCGCTCGAAAAGCGTTCCCTTGAATTGTCCGCCGATCGTCACCGCGGTGACTTTGCCTTTGTCATCGACCGTGATCGCAACGGGCAGGGTCGTAGCAACGACGAAGCCGATCTGGCGTGAAGCCTCGTCGAACGCCTTGTCGATCTGCGGCTGCACCTTCTCCCGGATTGCGCGGTAGACACTGACAACATCGGAAAGTTGCTGGATGACGCCCGGATGAGCGGGCTCGTGCCACCATAACGGAATGTTTTGTGCCATTGGAGTTCCCCTTCTGGTTTTCGGAAAGGTATCGGCAGCGGAGAATTTCGCGGGCGCTCCCTCATGCCCGGTGGGCTATAGGGTCGACAGATTCTCGTTGACGCTCGCGAGTTGTTCCAACCGGCTCCTGAACGCGGCGTATGGCACCGGGCCCGATGCCAGACCGAAGAGGTCGGTGGCCGAATAGCCTTCTGCGGCGGGCAACCCGGCCAGGCGACGCAAGTCGTCGGGGCCGGAATAGGGCGTCAGCCGCCAGCCCAGAAGATCGCTGGCTGCCAAGCCCTGTAACGGCGGCCGCCTTGGCTCGTTGCGGCCGCGATGCGCCTCGTCCAACCGGCCGAGAACAGTTTGGCCGCGGGCGATGAGCCGCGCGCTGGCCGCGTCGACACTGTCTCTCATCTGGCGGGCAAAGGCCTCCATCGCCACGCGGTCGCCCGGCGTGGCGCCGGCCACGAAATCGTAGATGGTGCAGAGGTGCTCGTAGGTATCGAGATTGGTCTCTTTGATGAAATTCTTGACCGCGGCCCGCAGGCGCTCCGTCAGCACTGCGGGATGGAAGCGCCGCAGCATCTGGAACGTGAAGTCCACCTGCATGTTGAAGTAGTGCAGCCCGGAATCGTTGAAATTTCTATCGTAAAAAGCAAAGTTTGCGATCTGGTGGAACATCTCGGCATGCGGATCGACCAGCCGATAATCGAAGCCGAAGTAGTCGCCCAGCAGCTTGCCCTCGGCCGCCAACTGGTCGGCCAGCCCCGTGCCGGCATGGGCCTCGGCACGGCAAAAGTTGAACGGGTTGTCGATGTGGCGCTCGATGAAGCGCAGGTTGGCGAGGATCTCCCCCAGCTCGGTATGCGGCTCGAACATCAGCAGATTGAAGGCGATGTGCACGTCGAAGTCGTTGAGTATGCGCAGCGCGTTGAGCACCTCATCGACCGTGTTCTTGCGATTGAGCTTGCGGAGCGCGTTGTCGCAGCCGTTCTCGACGCCGAGGAACACGCGGAACAGCCCAAGTTCGTCCAAGATCGCGACCGACTCGCGGGTGATGCTGTCCGGCCGCGCCTTCACCATGATGGCGATCTCGCCTACCGCGGCTTGCCGCAAGCCGTCGCGGAACTCGGCGAAGCGGCGGGCGGCCTTGTCGGGTTTCGGCAGGAAGAAATTGTCGTCCTGGAAGTTGAAAACGCGTACGCCGTGATTGTGATACAGGTCGGCCACCTCGGCGACGATGCTGGCGGTGCTGCGCACCCTGAACTTCTTGCCGCCGACGCGTTCGTACCAGGCATTGATGCTGCAGAATGCGCAGTTGCGCCAGCAGCCTCGGCTGGTCAGCATGCTGGCGATCGGCTTGCCAAGGTAGGTGTCGAAGGTAGTCCGCTTCGGCCACGGCAGATCGTCCAGACGGCCGCGATTGCCGGTTGCGATGTTGATCACCGGCCGCCCTTCGCCGTCGCGGTAGCACAGACCGGGGATGCCCGACACATCGTCGAGTCGTTCGGCGAGATCGCCCATCAGGCCTTCGCCTTCGCCGAGACCGATACTGTCGAAGGCGGGGAAATCCGCCAGAACGCGCTCGCAGTTGAATGACGCGAACGGGCCGCCACCGATGATGTGGCCGCGATAGCCGGCGTCCCGCAGCGCCGTCGCCAGCGTGCAGAATTCGCGGCCGCGCGAGGTGAATACCATCGAAAGGCCGGTGATGTCCGGCGAGGTCGCCAGCACCGTTCCGACGACGTCGTCGATGTCGCCGGCGTCGTTGAATGCAACGATGTCGGCGGTGTGTCCGCGCTGCTCAAGCGATGAGGCGATGTAGCGAAGCCCCAGATTTTCTTCCAGCTCGGGGCCAACCAACGCGATTTTCATGCATGCCTCCCGATGAGGTTATGAGGCCTACCGAATGCGCGGACGATATGCTGTGTGCTACTACCTCACGTTGCGAGGACGCCTACATTGATTTAGATCAAGATGTGGCCGTATGACATGGCGTTGACGCCCGGCGGACCGTCAAATCCACTGTCCCGCGAGACACTTAAACTGCAACTTTGAACTGCAACTTTCCGATCGCAAAGTGAACGACCGGTTAGCTTGTCAGCGACATTGTGACGAGTTCTTCGTCGCCTCGGCCGCTCCGCCAAACCAGCAGCGGTTCCGGCCGATCCAAAAACCATCGCGCGCATGGTAAGCACCGGGCGATCCCTTATCGCCGCAGGCTAGTGCATGCGCTTTCCATTGGTCTGCGAAACTTCTACATCAAGCTGATCATGCGCACCGAAGAGCCACGCCCCGTCCGTCTGAAGGAGTACCGCCCGCCCGATTGGCTGATCGACACCGTCGATCTCGACGTATCGCTCGATGCGACTGCGACCATTGTCCGGGCCAAGCTCAAGCTCAAGCCGAACAGCGCCGCGGTCCCGGCGCCGCTCGTTCTCGACGGCGAGGAACTCAAGCTGCGTTCGCTCAAGCTCGACGGCAAGCCGCTGGCCGACGGCAGCTTCCTCGCCACGCCCGAACAGCTCACGATCGCGCAGCCGCCGAACCGGCCCTTCGAGCTCGAGATCGAGACCATCGTCAATCCGGCGTCCAACTCGCAGCTCATGGGCCTTTATCGCGCCGGCACCACCTATTGTACGCAGTGCGAGGCCGAAGGCTTTCGCCGCATCACCTATTTCCTCGACCGGCCGGATGTGATGGCGGTCTACACCACGCGCATCGAGGCCGACAAAACCGAGGCACCGGTGCTTCTGGCCAACGGCAATCTGGTCGCGCACGGCGATGTTCCCGGGACCAACCGGCATTTCGCGGTCTGGCACGATCCGTTCAAAAAGCCCTGCTACTTGTTTGCGCTGGTCGGCGGCAATCTCAGCCGCGTCGACGACAGCTTCACCACCATGTCCGGCCGCCAGGTCGCGCTCGCCATCTATGTCGAGCCGGGCAAGGAGGAGCGCTCGCGCTACGCCATGGACAGCCTCAAGCGCGCCATGCGCTGGGACGAGGCGGTGTTCGGGCGTGAATACGATCTCGATATCTTCATGATCGTCGCCGTCTCCGCCTTCAACATGGGCGCGATGGAGAACAAGGGTCTCAACATCTTCAACGACAAATACGTACTGGCCTCGCCGGCGACCGCAACTGACAACGATTATGCCCATATCGAGGCGATCATCGCCCACGAATATTTCCACAATTGGACCGGCAACCGCATCACCTGCCGCGACTGGTTTCAGCTTAGCTTGAAGGAAGGCCTCACAGTCTTCCGCGACCAGGAGTTTTCCGCCGATCAGCGTTCGCGCGCGGTCGTCCGCATCGGCGACGTACGCGCGCTGCGCGCGCATCAGTTCGTCGAGGATGCCGGGCCGCTGGCGCACCCGGTGCGGGCCGATCTCTATCACGAGATCAACAACTTCTACACCACCACGGTCTACGACAAGGGCGCCGAAATCGTGCGCATGATCAAGGTCCTGCTCGGCCCCGACCTGTTTCGCCGAGGCATGGACCTTTATTTCAGCCGGCATGACGGCGAGGCGGCCACCGTCGAACAATTCCTCCAATGCTTCGCCGACGTGAGCGGCCGCGACTTCTCGCAGTTCATGCGCTGGTACACGCAGGCGGGAACGCCGGAAATTGCAGTCACGTCGCACTACGATGCGCGCGCAAAAACTTATCGGCTCGATATCGCGCAGACGATCGCGCCGACACCCGGGCAGCCACACAAGGACCCGATGGTAATTCCGCTTGCCGTCGGGCTGGTCGGCAGCGATGGCGGCGACCTGCCGCTCATGCTCGACGGCCGCAAGATCGAGCGCGGGGTTATCGAGATGAAGGAGGCGGGCCAGAGCTTCGTCTTCACCGGCGTCGCCGAGCGGCCGATACCGTCGCTCAACCGCGGCTTTTCGGCACCCATCAAGCTTATTCTGCCGATCGACGCCGATGACCTTCGCTTCCTTGCCGCGCACGATCGCGATCCGTTCAATCGCTGGCAGGCGGTGCAGACGCTGGCGATGTCGCTTCTTACCGCCAACGTTGCGGCGTTGCGCGCGGGTGCGCCGGTGCGCGACGACGAGGGCCTCACGGGCGCGCTGGGCGCCATCCTCGCCGACGCCGAACTCGAACCCGCCTTCATCGCGCTGACGCTGACACCGCCGAGCGAGCCCGATATCGCCCGCGAGATCGGCCGCGACGTCGACCCCGATGCCATCTTTGCCGCCCGCCGGCACCTGCGCGCCTTAACCGGCAAGCGGCTCGGCCCGGCGCTCGCCGACACCTATTCGCGGATGATCACGCCGGGACCCTATCGGCCGGATGCCGCGAGCGCCGGGCGGCGCACGCTCAAAAATGTCTGCCTCGATTTGTTGGCGGCGACAGACGCGAGAGAGGCCATTTTACGAGCGTCGTCGCAGTACGAGAACGCCGACAACATGACCGACCGCATGGCGGCGCTCGAGACTTTGGCACTGCACGACCGGCCCGAACGCACCGCGGCGCTGGAGGATTTCTACGCCCGTTACGCCGACGATCCGCTGATCATCGACAAATGGTTGGCCTTGCAAGCGACGATTCCGGAGCCGGCAACGCTCGATCGCGTGCGCGCGCTGACCGCGCACCCGGCCTTTTCCATGACCAATCCCAATCGCGTGCGCTCGCTGATCGGGTCGTTCGCGCAGGGGAACTCCACCCAATTCAACCGGCCCGATGGCGCCGGTTACGATTTCGTCGCCGATATCGTGCTCGCGCTCGACCCCAAGAACCCGCAAATGGCCGCCCGCCTGATGAACGCGTTCCGGTCCTGGCGTGCGCTCGAAGCCGGACGGCGCGCGCGCGCGCAAGCGACGCTGCGCCGCGTCGCGTCGGCACCGAGCCTGTCGCGCGACGTCGGCGACATCGTCGCCCGCACGCTGGCCGAGAACTGACGCGCGCCAATGTAGAAACAAGACCGGATTGCTTCGTTGCTTCCGCCTTCGCGCAACGGGCTTGGGCGCGTCGAGCGAGCGCAAGCGGGTCGCGTCTCGCCATGACGGGGCAAAGGTGCACCCGCAAAAAGTCCGGGATAGTCTTTGAAAAAAATGTTGACTCTGGAGTCTCCGGACTCTCGACAAACCGATTCGCATCGATTCTTATCAGGGTGATTCGGCAAGAGATGCGGCACATCCTTCCGATCGCGGGTGCAGGGGACAGTCCGAACGGAGGCCGGCGATGGCGCGCGCCGACACGGCGAGTGCGTCTCTACGTTCCGATTCGATTCAGGGATTGGCAAAATCGATTGCCAAACCCGCGTATCGGCGGTTGTTGAGCGCCGAACCGCTGCTGCGCCGCGCTGTCCCGGTTCTGATCATCGCCTTTCTGATAACGATTTGCGTCGGCGCCGTCGTGCAGATGCTCGAACAGCGTCGCCAAGTCGTCGTCGACGCCCGCCGGGTCACGGAGGCGCTCGCCGATGAACTCGCCGTCGCGCTCGACCATCCCGGCAGAGACGGCAGAGTGAACCCCGGTCGCACTTTCGCGGCGCTGGAGCGCGCCCTGCCGGTCTGGGCTACGGCGCAAGGCCGATCGATCGTCGTCGGCGACGCCAATGGCACGATCATCGCCAGCGTGCCGAGCGATCCGCTGAAGCTCGGTCGCCAAATTCTCGATGTACTCGGACCGTCGCAGCCGCTGACCACGTTCGGCGCCACCGCCGGCACGCTGGAGATCACGCTGCCGGACGGCGCCGCCGCCTTCGCCACGGTGCGGGCGTTGAAGAACCCGTTGGGCATCCTTGCCGTGGTGCAGACGGCGAGCAGCGCCCTGACCAACTGGCGATCGATGACCGCGCTTACCGTGACGTTGTCGGCGACGACCGGCTTCGTGGTGCTGATCCTCGGCTTCGCTTTCCACTGGCAGGCGACGCGCGCGCGGGAGGCCGATCTGATCCACGACACCGTGCGCAGCCGCATCGACACCGCGCTCAATCGGGGCCGCTGCGGCTTGTGGGACTGGGATCTGGCGCGCGGCCGGGTGTTCTGGTCGCGCTCGATGTTCGACATCCTCGGCCTGCCGGCGAAGAATGAGCTACTGACCTTCGGCGAGCTGAACGCGCTGGTGCACGACGGCGACATCGACCTCTACGAGCTGGCCAGGCAACTGGCGGACGGCAAGCTGCAATCGATCGACCACGCTTTCCGCATGCGTCATGCCAACGGCCGATGGTTGTGGCTGCGGGCGCGCTGCGAATTGGCGCGCCAGGAAGGCGAAACCGGCCTGCATCTCATCGGCATCGCCGTCGACATTACCGAGCAAAAGAGCCTGGTCGAAAAGACCACGGCGGCAGATTTGCGGCTGCGCGACGCCATCGAGACCATACCCGAAGCCTTTGTGCTGTGGGACGCCGACAATCGTCTGGTGCTGTGCAATTCAAACTTCCAGGAACTGCATCGCCTGCCCGACAGCGCCGTCGTGGCGGGTACGCCCTACGAAACGGTCGTGGCGGCGGGCCGCAAACCGATCATTCGCACCACCATCGCCAACGAGGACGGCCAGACCCAAGGCGCGCGCACCTTCGAAGCGCAACTCAACGACGGCCGCTGGCTGCATATCAGCGAGCGCCGCACCAAGGACGGCGGTTATGTCTCCGTCGGCACCGACATCACCAAGATCAAGCAGCACGAGCAGAAACTGATCGAAGGCGAGAAACGACGGATTGCCACCATCACCGACCTGCGCCAGTCGCAGCAGGCGTTGGAACGCAAGACCGGCGAGCTTGCCGACCTGGCGCAGAAATACGCCGAGGAAAAGACCCGCGCGGAAGAGGCGAACCAGACCAAATCGAAGTTCCTCGCCAATATGAGCCACGAATTGCGCACGCCGCTCAACGCCATCATCGGCTTTTCCGAGATCATGGAAACGGCGATGTTCGGGCCGCTCGGGTCGGCAAAATACAGCGAGTACTCGCGCGATATCCGCGAAAGCGGCCAGTATTTGCTCGACGTCATCAACGACATCCTCGATATGTCGAAGATCGAGGCCGGCGGCATCCGGCTGGCGCCCGAAGCGGTGGAGCTTGACGACATTCTGGCCGACTGCCTGCGCGTGATCTCGGGCCGCGCCAACGAAAAGAACCTGACGCTGAATTCGCACATCGCTTCCGGCATCCGGCTGCAGGCCGACCGCCGCGCGGTCAAGCAGATCACGCTCAATCTCCTGTCGAATGCCGTGAAGTTCACGCCCGACGGCGGCGCGGTCACGTTGCGCGGGCGGCTGCGCGGCGGCGTGGTCACGATTGGCATCGAGGACAACGGCATCGGCATCCCGAAGGACGCGCTGCATAAGCTCGGCCGGCCGTTCGAGCAGGTCGAAAGCCAGCTGACAAAGCGCCACCAGGGGTCCGGCCTCGGGCTGGCGATCGCCAAATCGCTCGTCGAACTGCACGGCGGCGCCATGCGCATCCGCTCGGTGCTCGGCGCCGGCACCATGGTGGTGGTGCGGCTGCCGCTGGAAGCGCGCGAACCCCTGCGCGCGGAGCGGGAGGTTGCTTCCCCTCCCCTTGCGGACAGTCACGCTGTTCTGGCGTAGTTGCCGCCAATGTCGATCGGCAATATCCCGGGCCGCTTCCGGGACATGCGCCTTGCCCAACGATCAAGATGGAGCGCGTCATGGCTCAGAAAATTACGACCGGGTTTCGGGCTCTGGTCGATACCGCCGAGCGCGAGATCGAAACGCTGTCGGTCGAGGAGGCCATTGCCCTTCACGGGCGCGACGACGTGACCTTTATCGACGTTCGCGACATCCGTGAACTTGAGCGCGAAGGCCGCGTGCCCGGCGCCTTCCATGCTCCGCGCGGCATGCTCGAATTCTGGATCGATCCGGAAAGTCCCTACCACAAACCGATCTTTGGCGAAGAAAAACGCTTTGTGTTTTTCTGCGCCGGCGGTTGGCGTTCGGCGCTGGCGGCACAAACAGCGCACCGGATGGGGCTGCGTCCGGTCGCCCATATCAAGGGCGGTTTCGGTGCATGGCGTAAGGCGAACGGCCCAGTCCAGCCTCCCGTCGCCAAGCCCGAAGCCAAGTAGCGGGACCGGCGCTCGCTAAGGCGCCCGCCCCAAAATGCGCACAAAACATCCGCGCACCTGGCGCTGGGTTTCCACGACATGGGCTTGCAGCGCGGGAAAATCCGGCAAGTCGGCGGCGCGTGCCAACAGGGCGAGCACGCCGGCATTCGCCGATTTCGGATCGAACGCGCCAGGCAGGCAAAGCCGCAGAATCTGCGTCAGATCGTGAAACAGCAGTACCGCGGGCCGCAGTACCGCGGCGTCCTCGGCGGCGAGCACGCCAAGCCGCGCCGCCTGTTCCAGCATCCGCGCCGTCGACGTATCGAGGATGTCCGGCGTCGCCGCGGCGTGCACGAGTTGCAGATATTGGGCGATGAACTCGATATCGACCAGCCCGCCAGCCGCGTATTTGAGATCCCAGGGATCGGCATCGCCTTTTTCCTTGGCGATGGCGGCACGCATCTCGGTGACATCGGCGGCGACCGCGCGCGCGTCGCGCCTACGGCAGAGCACATGGCGGATCGCGGCCTCGACCCGCGCGGCGAAGGCCGGCGAGCCGGAGACGACGCGGGCGCGGGTGAGCGCCATGTGCTCCCAGGTCCAGGCCTCGCGCTCCTGGTAACCGATGAAGCCGTCGATTTGCGTCGCCAGCGGCCCGGAGCGGCCGGAAGGACGCAACCGCATGTCGACCTGGTAGAGCACGCCGTAATTGGTCTGCACCGTCAGCGCGCTGATCAGGCGCTGGGTGAGACGGGCAAAATATTGCGCGCCGTAGAGCGGACGCTTGCCGTCGGAATTGGGATGCTCGGCGTCGAAATCGTAGACGACAATGAGATCGAGGTCGGAACTCGCTGTCATCTCGCGTGCGCCGAGCCTGCCGAGCGCCAAGATCGCGGTCTGTTGGCCGCGCACGCGTCCGTGCGGGGTAGCGAAATCGGCTTCGACTCGCTGATGCAGCGCGCGGATCAGGACATCGGCCAGCCCCGCGAACACGTCGCCCGCCTGCTCGGCTGAAACCGATCCCGAGAGGATGCGCGCGCCGATGAGGAACATATGTTCCTGGCCGAACAAGCGAATCGCATCGAGCACATCCTCGTAGCTGCCGGCCTCGCCGAGCGCACGCGCCAGCTCGGCTTCAAGCCGCGTCGTCTGCGGCAGCGCGCCGAAGAAGCTCGGGTCGATCAGCGGATCGATGACGTGCGGGTTCTGCGCCAAAATGTCGGCGAGACGGGGCGCGACGCCGAGAATAAGCGCGATAAAGCGGATGATCTCCGGATTCTGCCGCAGCAGCGACAGCAAACGTCCGCCGGCGCGCAGGCCGGCGAGGAATTGATCGAAGGCGGTGAACGCCGCGTCCGGGTTTTCTGCTTGCGAGAATTGGTCGATGATGACCGGGACAAGCGCGATCAGGTTTCCACGCGCCTGCTCGCCGCGCAGGGCGCGGTAAGCGGGCGTGTGCCAACGCTGCACCGCGGCGGCAATCTCGCGCGGCTGCCGAAAACCCATTTCCGAGAGCCGATCCAGCGTCTCGCTCTCGCGCTCCGGCATCGTGAACGACAGATTCTGCCGTTGCGCGAGCAAGGCGGGCGCGCGCTCAAATAGCCTGACATAGTGCGTCTCGACTTTGCGCAAATGCGCCAGCAGCACAGTGGCGAAATCGTCGCGATCTTCGAAGCCGAGAAACCGGGCGAACGCGCCGAGCGCCTCGCGATCGGCAGGCAGGGTGTGCGTTTGCTCGTCGGCCAGCATCTGCAAGCGGTGCTCGACGCGGCGCAAGAAATCATAGGCCGCCGTCAATTCGTCGCGCGCCGCGGCGTCGATCCAGCCATCCGCCGCGAGCGCGGCAAGCGTCCCGACGGTCGAACGCCCACGCAGCCCGCGATGCCGGCCGCCGGCAATGAGCTGCTGGGTCTGCACAAAAAATTCGATCTCGCGGATGCCGCCGCGTCCAACCTTGACGTTATGACCCTCGACCGCGATCTCGCCGTGACCGCGATAGGCGTGGATCTGCTGCTTCATGGCATGCACGTCGGCGACGGCCGCGTAATCGAGATATTTGCGCCAGATGAAGGGCGACAGATCGCGGAGCAGCCGTTCGCCGGCAGCAACATCGCCGGCGCAAGGCCGCGCCTTGATGAGCGCCGCGCGCTCCCAGTTCTGGCCCCTGCTCTCGTAATAATCGAGCGCGGCTTCGGTCGAGATGGCGATCTGGGTCGACGCCGGATCGGGACGCAGCCGTAGATCGACGCGGAACACGTAGCCGTCCGCGGTGCGCTCCTGCAGGAGCTTCACCAGTTCGCGCGTCATGCGCAAATAGAACGGCGCGGCCTCGACCTCGGGCGCGAGCGTCGCCGCGGCCCTATCGAAAAACACCATAAGGTCGATGTCGCTGGAGAAGTTCAGTTCATGGCCGCCCAGTTTGCCCATCCCGAGCACGATATAGCCGGACCCCACTCCGGAGTTTTGCGGATCCGGCGGATGGAGCTTGTCGCGCCGGGCGGCCTCACCGAGGAGATGGCGCACCGCGGCGCCGAGCGCCGTCTCGGCGAAATCGGTCAGCGCCGTCGTCACGCGCGCGACCGGCCACACGCCGCCGATGTCGGCAAGCGCCACCAGCAGCGCCGCTTCCGCCTTCAGGCGGCGCAAAACCCGCATCAGCTCGGCGGAACCCCGCGCCGCCGCGGCGGCGCTGCGCACCTTGCCGAGCAGTGCGGCAAATTCCTCTTCCGGATTTCGGCTGAGCAGACGAAACAAGCGCGCCGGGTCGGCTTCAACGAGATCCCAGAGATAAGGCGCCGTTTCGGCAATACCGTCGAGCAGGCTTGTCAGCGCCGGATGCCGGTCTATCATCGCCTTGAGCGCCTTGCCGGAAGCGGTGCGCGCGATACTCGCAAGCCATTCGCTCGCGCGCGCCCGACCCGACACCGACGCATGCGGCAAGGCGCCGGCGAATCGCGGGACTAATGCCGTTTCGTCGAGGGTGCGGGTCGGCCGCTTGCCCGCCGCAGCCCGTCGCATCACGTCCCCGCCGGTCCGGCGCACGGCAGAGCGATGGTGCTCTTCAGGCCGGGGTGGTTGTCCTCGAGCTTGAGCTCGCCGCCGTGTAGTCGCGCGACGGCGGAGGCGAGGCTCAAACCTAATCCCGAGCCTGGCTGCGACCGGCTCTGTTCGAGCCGCACGAAGCGCTCGACGACACGGTCGCGATCGGCGTCGCGAATACCCGGCCCGTGGTCCGCCACCGTGAGCGTAACGCGATCGCCGTCCACGCCGGCTTTGACTACGATCTCGGCGGGCACTTTGTTGGTCTCGGTGGGCTTTGGCCCGGCATATTTGATCGCGTTATCGATGAGATTCGCCAGCGCTTGGCTCACCAGTTCGCGATTGCCGCGCACCGGCGCCGGTGCCGGCGCATCGACGGTGAGTGCGAGCCCCTTCTCGTCGGCCAGCGGCTCGTACAATTCGCCGACGTCGCGGGCGATTTCGGCCGCGTCGAATTCGGTCATGTTGTCGCGCGCATGCCCGGATTCGGCGCGTGCGATCATCAACAGCGCGTCGAAGGTGCGGATGAGTTCGTCGGATTCCGCGATGGTCGATTCCAGCGCCGTGCGATAATCGGCCTCGCCCTTGGCGCCGCGCAACGCCTGTTCACAGCGGTTGCGCAGCCGCGTCAGCGGCGTCTTGAGGTCGTGCGCGATGTTGTCGGAGACCTCCTTGAGGCCGCGCATCAGCGCCTCGATGCGCTCGAGCATGGCGTTGACGTTGTCGGCGAGACGGTCGAGTTCGTCGCCGGTGCCGGCGACCGGCAAACGGCCGGTGAGGTCGCCGGCCATGATGGTGTGCGCGGTTTCGGTCATCGCATCGATGCGGTTGAGCACCCGGCGGCTGACGAAGAATCCGCCGGCCAGCCCGAGAACGATGACCAGCGCCGACGACCAGCGTCCGGCGTTGGAAATGATGGCATAGAGACGCTCGCGCTCTTCGAGGTCGCGCCCGACCAGGAGATGAAAACCGTCGGGCAGTTGCACGACCTGGACCAGCGCCCGATGTTCGGCTTCTTCCGGCGAATCGATCCGGCGGTACGCGGTTTCCAACCAGCCCGCATGGCCGAGTACGCCGGGCTCCAGCGAGCCGACATTGCCGGCCAGGCCCTCTCCGGTCGGTGTGGTCACCAGATAAAGGTTCGACCCCGGACGCCGCGAACGCACATCGACGACGATGACCAGACGCCGGATGCCGCCTTGCTCGTACTGCTCGCGCAGGCCGCGGATTTCCGAATTCACGGTATTGGTAATCTGATCGGTGATCAGACGGCGGGTGTTCAGCGCAAAATAGCCGAGCAGCGACACCGCGAACAGGACGAAGATCAGCAGGTAGACGAGCGTGAGCTGAAATGCCGTAGTGCGAAGCAGTTTACCGAGCGCCGCCACGGTTCAGATACTCTCAGTTTCCCGACGCAACTCATCCTCGGCGAAGTCGTTTTCCCAAAACTCGAGAGCGGCCCGGTGATTGGCGTCCCGATTGGCCGCCTCGGCACGACGCAGCTCGACGCGGCGGATTTTGCCGGAGATGGTTTTCGGCAATTCCGCGAATTCCAGCCGCCGCACCCGCTTGAACGGAGCAAGCGCCGTGCGGCAATGCCGGAAGATCGACAGCGCGGTATCGCGATCCGCCGTTTGGCCCGGCGCCAGCGCGACGAAAGCCTTCGGCACCGCGAGCCGCATCGGATCGGGCGACGGCACCACCGCCGCTTCGGCCACGGCCGGATGCTCGATCAAGGCGCTCTCGAGCTCGAACGGGCTGATCCGATAGTCGGACGATTTGAACACGTCATCGGCGCGACCGACATAGGTCAGATAATCGTCGTCGTCGACGGAGGCGACATCGCCGCTGTGGTAAACGACGCCGCTGATCGGAAGGACCGTGTCGCCGTCGCCCTGGTAACCCTGCATCAGCCCGGCCGGCCGCGGGCTGAGCGTGAGACTGATCTCACCTTCCCTCTGCGGCGTGCCGTTAGGATCGAGTAGCGCGACGCGGTAGCCCGGCAGCGGCCGGCCCATCGAGCCGGCCTTGACCTTTTGGCCCGGCGTGTTGCCGACCAGCGCCGTGGTTTCGGTCTGGCCGTAGCCGTCGCGAATGACGATGCCCCAGGCCGCCTTGACGCGCTCGATGACTTCGGGATTGAGCGGCTCGCCAGCGCTGATGAGCTCCTGCAAGCGGACCGGCCAGGCGGCGAGATCCTCCTGGATCAGCATGCGCCACACGGTCGGCGGCGCGCAGAAGGTGGTCACGCCGCAGCGCGTGATGGTGTCGAGCAGACCGCGCGCATCGAAGCGGCGTTGATTGACGATGAACACCGTGGCGCCGGCATTCCACGGCGCGAAGAAACAGCTCCAGGCGTGCTTGGCCCAGCCCGGCGACGAGATATTGAGATGCACGTCGCCCGGCCGCAGCCCCAGCCAATACATCGTCGATAGATGGCCGACGGGATAGCTCTGATGGCTGTGCAGCACGAGCTTTGGCGTCGCCGTCGTCCCCGAAGTGAAGTAGAGCAGCAGCGGATCGTCGGCGCGCGTTTCGCCGTCGGGCGTGAACTGCGCCAATGCCTCGTAACTTTTTTCGTACGACAACCAGCCCGGCACGTCGGCGCCGACCGCGATCCTCGTATAGTCTCCGGGCAGATCGGCGAATTTCGCGGCGACGTCGGCGCTGGCGACGACGTGGCGGACGCGGCCGCGGGCGAAACGGTCGGCGAGATCGTTGCGGGCCAAGAGCATGGTCGCCGGTACGATCACCGCGCCGAGCTTCATGGCTGCCAGCATGCATTCCCACAGCGCCACGACGTTGCCGAGCATGAGCAGGACGCGATCGCCGCGCCGCACCCCGAGCCGGCGGAGCTCATTGGCGACGCGGTTCGAGCGCTCGCTCAATTGCGCGAAAGTGAGTTTCGTCTCGCCGGCATCCTCGTCGACAAGCCACAGCGCCGGCCGCGCATTTTTGCGCGCCATGACGTCGAAGTAATCCAGCGCCCAGTTGAAGCGGTCGAGCTTGGGCCACTGGAAGTCACGGTAGGCAGTGGTGTAGTCCTCGCGGTGGCGAAAGAGGAAGTCGCGCGCCGCGATGAAGGGTGCCGCGTTACTCAAGGTCATTGGTGATATCCAAGCCCAAGATCAGCGATGGTTTCCTGTTGACAAGCGGATATGCGCCCTCTCCTCTCTGCTGTGCTTTGCCAGAGTAGCTGCCCGGATGCCAATGAAAAACAAGAAAGGTTTGGCAGGAAGCAACCATGAGCGAGAGTACCGATGATGGGCCCGCTTGCCGGTTTTCGCATAGTCGAGTTCGCAGGTATCGGCCCGGCGCCGATGGCGGCGATGCTGTTCGCCGACCTGGGCGCAAGCGTCATCCGACTGGACCGGGTCGAGCCGAGCGGGCTTGGCGTCGACATACCGGCGCGCTTCGGTTTGCTGGCGCGCTCGCGCCCGTCGGTAGCGGTGGACATCAAGCACCCTGAAGGGCTGGCGCTTGCCGCCGATCTCATCGGCAAAGCCGACGGCCTGATCGAAGGATTTCGGCCGGGCACCATGGAGCGCCTCGGCCTCGGGCCGGAGGTGGCGCTCAAGCGCAATCCGCGGCTCGTCTACGGCCGCATGACAGGATGGGGTCAGTCGGGTCCGCTGGCCCAGGCGGCCGGCCACGACCTGAACTACCTGGCTTTGACCGGAGCGCTGGCCGCCATCGGCCGCGCCGGCGCCAAGCCGACGCCGCCTTTGAACCTTGCGGCGGATTTCGGCGGTGGTGCGCTCTACCTCGCCTTCGGCATGGCCTGCGCCCTGCTCGAAGCGCAGCGCTCAGGCAAAGGCCAAGTCGTCGACGCGGCCATGACGGAGGGCGCCGCGTCGCTGATGACGATTTTCTATGGCCTGCATGCCGCGGGCCTGCACAGTCTCAAGCGCGGAACCAATTTGCTCGATTCCGGATCGGCGATCTACGACACCTACGAATGCGCCGACGGCCGCTACATCGCGATTGCGCCGATCGAGCTGAAATTCCGCAAAGTGCTGTTCGAGCGGCTCGGCCTGTCCTACACCAAAGACGACGGACCGGAACTGCGCGGCAAACTCGAAGCTATGTTCAAGACCCGCACCAGGGATGAATGGTGCTTGCTGCTTGAGGGAACGGACGCCTGTTTCGCGCCGGTCCTCACCATGGAAGAGGCGCCGCATCATCCGCACAACGTCGCCCGCGGCTCCTTCATCGAGCTCGACGGCGTGGTGCAACCGGGCCCGGCGCCGCGCTTTGGGCGCACGCCCGCCGGCCGCCCGACGCCGCCGCG
>JBAPYW010000003.1:0-3511 GCA_049284935.1 Xanthobacteraceae bacterium | reverse complement strand
TTTGAGCACGGCGCCCTTGCGTTCCCGATGAAAATGCCAGGGCACGATGTTGGAATGGTGCTCCATCACCGAAAGCACGATCTCGTCGCCCTCGCCGATATGGGCGAGGCCGAAGCTCGCGGCGACCAGATTGATCGCCTCGGTCGCCGAACGGGTGAAGACGATTTCCTCGCTGGAGGCGGCGTTGAGGAAGCGGCGCACGCTCTCGCGCGCCGCTTCGTAGGCCTCGGTCGCGGCGTTGGCGAGATAATGCAGGCCGCGATGAACGTTGGCGTATTCGTGCTCGTAGGCTTGCGTCAGGCGCTCGATCACCGCGCGGGGCTTCTGCGCCGAGGCGGCGTTGTCGAGATAGACGAGCGGCTTGCCATAGACCTGCGTGGCGAGGATCGGGAAATCCGCGCGGATGCGGTTGACGTCATAGGCGCCGTTGCTCGCCGCTGGATGCATTTGCCGCCTATGCCATCTTTTTCTTGCGCGTGATCACTTTCGGGATCATGCGCGGGCCCTGACCCAGCCGGCGACGCAGTCCATCAGCGCCTCGCGCAGGCCGGCATGTTCGATGCCCTCGATCGCCTCGCCGAGAAAAGCCTGGATCAACAGCGCTTCGGCTTCCGCCTCGGGAATGCCGCGCGCCATCAGGTAGAACTTCAGCTCGCGGTCGAGCGCGCCGGCGGTGGCGCCGTGGCCGCACTGCACGTCGTCGGCAAAAATCTCGAGCTCCGGCTTGTTGTCGGCCTCGGCGCGCTCGGACAGCAGCAGCGCCCGCGTCATCATCTTGGCGTCGGTCTGCTGCGCGCCGGGCTTGACGATGATGCGGCCCTGGAACACGCCGTGCGCCTCGTCGTCGAGCACCGACTTGAACACCTCCCGGCTCTGGCAGTTGCGCGCTATATGGTTGGCGACGAGCGTCGTGTCGGCGTGCTGGTGTCCCTTGATCAGGGTCGTGCCGCGAATGCCGGCGACGGTGTCTTCGCCGTTGAAATTCAGAAACAGCTGGTTGCGCACCACGGCGCCGCCGATGGTGAAGGTAAAGGTGTTGAAGCGCGCCCTGGCGCCGATCCCGGCGGCGAGCGTGGAGACGTGCAGCGCCTCGGCGCCTTCGCCGATGATTTTCACGTGATCGACATGGGCGCCGTCACCGACCGCCATTTCGAGCGCCGCATTGACCTGATAATCGCTGCCGGCGGGACCTTCGTGGCTCTCGATCAGCATGACCCGCGCGCCCGGCTCGACCACGACCAGCGAGCGCACGAAGCTCGCGGCGGGCTTTTCCGAGGCGACAAAGATCAGATGCAGCGGCCGCTCAATGGTCGAGCCGGCACCGACGCGGATGACCGCGCCGTCGCCCATCAAAGCGGTATTGAGCGCGACGGCGACATCGCTCCCCGGCGCCAGCGTGCCGAGCTTTTCCGTAAGCGCCGGATCGCCGACGGCGAGCGCAGCGGCGAGCGATCTCACTGTCAGGCCGCGTTCCAGCGCGGCAGTGTCGGACAAATCCGGGACGAACGCGCCGTCGGCAAAAACGATGCGGCGGGTTTCGACATCGCCGAGCACTTGTCCCGCGGTCCTGGCGCGGGCCTTGGCCGCGGCATCGGGCGGGCTCGCCGGCGGCTTCGCCTCGCGCATCAGCGCGCGCAGGTCGGTATACTTCCATTCCTCGACGCGGCGATGCGGCAGGCCTTCCTTGGCGAAAATATCGAAGGCGGCCGCGCGCTGCGCGGCGATCGCGTCGCCGCCTGGCAGCCGCGTGCGCGCTTCCGTATAGGCGTTCGCCAGCGCGGTCTCCGCGGCGGTCTTGATCACCCTCACTTCAGCCGGGGCATTCATTGTTGTTCAGGCGTCGTAAGCCGCGCCAGGCTCACGCCGCCACCTCCTCTTGATACTCGGCATAGCCGCGCGCTTCGAGTTCGAGCGCTAATTCCTTGCCGCCGGTCTTGACGATGCGACCCCTCGACAGCACGTGCACCACGTCGGGCACGATGTAGTTGAGCAGCCGCTGATAGTGCGTGATGACGATGAAGGAGCGGCCGGGACCGCGCAGCCGGTTGACGCCGTCGGCGACGATCTTCAGCGCGTCGATGTCGAGGCCGGAATCGGTCTCGTCGAGCACCGCCAGCCGCGGCTCGAGCAGCGCCATTTGCAAAATCTCGTTCCTTTTCTTCTCGCCGCCGGAGAAGCCGACATTGACGGCGCGGCGCAGCATCTCCGGATCGACGCCGAGCGTCTTGGCCAGCCCGCGCACCTTCTTCAAAAACTCCGGCGTCGACAATTCCGCTTCGCCGCGCTTCTTGCGCTGCGCATTGAGCGCGGTGCGCAGGAACGTCATGGTGGCGACACCGGGGATTTCCAGCGGATATTGGAAGGCGAGGAACAGGCCGCGCGCCGCCCGTTCGTCGGGTTCCATGTCGAACAGGTTCACCCCGTCGAACCGCACTTCGCCTTCCGTCGGCGCGTAATCCTGCTTGCCGGCCAGCACATAGGCGAGCGTCGACTTGCCCGAGCCGTTCGGCCCCATGATCGCGTGCACCTCGCCCGGGTTCACGGTGAGGTCGAGACCTTTGAGAATCTCCTTGCCGTCGATGCCGGCGTGTAGATTTTTGATTTCCAGCAACGCCATCAAACTACCTTTCCGAACTTTGCGATCCGCCCCAGCGCCAATGCCATTCGCCGTCGGTCTTGCGGCGGCTGACGATCCAGAGGATGGCGATCACCACGGCCTCGATTGCAAAGAACGCGATCCACGCCCCCGTGGTTTTCTCGCCATTGTGCAGGAGCAACAGCGCGGCGGCGACAATGACAAGCACCGCCCCGCCCGTAAGCGCCCAGCCCTGCCACGTCACCGGCGTGGCGCCGTAACCGTAACGCTTGGGTCTGAACCAATAGCCGGTCATGACACTCACGCGCGTTCAGCCGACGCTGCCTTCCAGCGACACCGAGATCAGCTTCTGCGCCTCGACCGCGAATTCCATCGGCAATTGCTGCAGCACGTCCTTGACGAAACCGTTGACGACCAGCGCCGTCGCCTCCTCCGCCGACAGCCCGCGCTGCTGGCAATAGAACAGCATGTCGTCGGAGATCTTCGAGGTCGTGGCCTCGTGCTCGAACACGGTCGAGGCGTTCTTGGCCTCGATATAGGGCACCGTGTGGGCGCCGCAGTGCTCGCCGATCAGGAGCGAATCGCAATTGGTGAAGTTGCGCGCGCCGCTGGCGCGACGGTGTGAAGTGACAAGCCCGCGATAGGTGTTGTTCGAGTGCCCGGCGGCGATGCCCTTACTGATGATGCGGCTGGTCGTGTTCTTGCCGAGATGCAGCATCTTGGTGCCGGAATCGACCTGCTGGCGGCCATTGGAGATGGCGATCGAGTAGAACTCGCCGCGCGAATTGTCGCCGCGCAGGATGCAGCTCGGATATTTCCAGGTGATGGCGGAACCGGTCTCCACCTGCGTCCAGGAAATCTTCGCGTTCTTGCCGCGGCAATCGCCGCGCTTGGTGACAAAATTGTAGATGCCGC
>JBAPYW010000002.1:0-26719 GCA_049284935.1 Xanthobacteraceae bacterium | reverse complement strand
AGCGTGCGATCCGCCATGACGAGACCGTTCTCGTCCTCAATTTCATCCAGCATTGTGTTAATATGAAATCGGCGAACTTCGTAGATGCCAAGCTTGCCGATCCGCGGCTTTACTAACCGCGTGAATGCACTCTCGTATTCGTGCGCGCTTCGCAGCGGTTGCTCCTTATTGCGGACGTGACGAGCAACGAAGTCGTCCAAAACAGA
Source organism: Xanthobacteraceae bacterium (assembly GCA_049284935.1). Taxonomy (GTDB): domain Bacteria; phylum Pseudomonadota; class Alphaproteobacteria; order Rhizobiales; family Xanthobacteraceae; genus BOG-931. The sequence continues at coordinate 26,513 of JBAPYW010000002.1, read as the reverse complement.
AGCGACGCTTGCCGTGGCCGGAGGAGGCGTACGATCCTCGACCGGATTTTCGCCCCGATCAACGCGTTGGCGCAGGTCGCGCGCCTGCCGTACCGCTTTGAGCGGCGACCAATCTGGCCAAGCGCCGATAGTGTAGCGATGTTCGCGGCCACGCAGACGATAGTTGAGGACAAAAGCACGAGCGCCAGCGGCCGTGACGCGAACACCGAAACCGCGAGGTGCTTTGGCGCCTTGGATCACGGCGCCCGCAAAATAGGTGACTCGATTCCCCTTCGTGGGGGCCGGCAGCCGCTTGACTGTCTCTTGGCTGAGTTTACCCTCTGTCATGGTACTCGTGTCCGCACTATGTCCGCACAATCAATCTACCCGACTGTCTGTCGGTATGTGCTAAATGTCAGCGGGTGTCTGCAAGAATGTCGATGAAATATGGCTAATAATGTGCGGACACAAGGAGTCGTCAATCGGTCAAGGACTTAACTAAAAGTGGTGCGCGTAACTCTTAATCAGCGGGTCCAAGGTTCGAGTCCTTGTGCGCCCACCATTCACTCAGTCATTTGTGGAGCTTTCCTACTGTCGACGAATAATCCCGGTTCTGCGGGGTTTCGAACCAGCGGACGGCCTTCGTTCGGTGTAGCGGTCTCGATCGAAAGCTCCTTAAGTATGCGCCCGATCTTTCAACACCTCTCGTCAAGGCGTTTCCAGGACTTGCCTTCAAATCTGGCCATTCAATAGGATTTGGGAAGATCGAGCACTTTCTCGGCGATGAAGGAAAGAATGAGCTGCTCGGTGATGGGGGCGATGCGCGTGAGCGTCACTTCGCGCAGCAACCGCTCCACATGATACTCCTTCGCATAGCCAAAACCGCCATGTGTCAGCACGGCCTGCAAGCAGGCGTCATAGCCGGCGCGGGCGCCGAGGAATTTTGCCGCGTTTGCTTCCGCGCCGCACGGCTCGCCGCGGTCATAAAGGTCGGCCGCCCGCGCCGCCATGAGGTACGCCGATTCCAGATACATCCAGCGCTCGGCGAGCGGGTGTTGGATGCCCTGGTTCTTACCGATCGGCCGGTCGAACACGACACGCTCCCGAGCATACTTGGCCGCCCTTTGCAGCGCGTCCTGGCCGATCCCGATCCCCTCCATCGCCACCAGAATGCGCTCCGGATTGAGACTGTCCAGGATGTAGCCGAACCCTTTACCTTCCTCGCCGATCCGATGTGATTCAGGAATGAACAGTCCGTCGATGAAGATGGCGTTCGAGTCGACCGCCTTGCGGCCCATCTTCGGGATTCTGCGCACCTCGATCTTGGAGCGATCGAGATCGGTGTAGAAGATCGTGATTCCGTCCGTGGGCCGTTTGACATCCTCATAACGCGTGGTGCGCGTCAGCAGCATGATCTTGTTGGCGACCTGCGCCGTCGACGTCCACACCTTCTGGCCGTGCACGATGTAGCCGCCCGGTGCCCTCGCGGCGAAGGTCTTGATGCGTGTGGTGTTGAGCCCCGCGTCGGGCTCGGTGAAGCCGAAGCAACATTGGTCCTCGCCCGCGACCAGGCCGGGTATCCACTCGGATTTCTGTTCAGGCGTGCCGTGAACCACGATCGGGTGCGGTCCGAACAGATTGATGTGCACCGACGAAGCCGCCGCCATGCCGCCGCCATGGCTCGAAACCTCGTGCATCATGATGGCCGCCTCGGACACGCCGAGACCCGAGCCGCCGTACTCTTCGGGCATCATGATGCCGAGCCATCCGTTGTCGGCCATGGCTCGGTGAAACTCTGTCGGAAACTCTCCGTCTTCGTCGCATTCAAGCCAATACTCGTCGTCGAAGCCCGTCACCACCGCGCGAACGCCCTGCCTGATGGCGTCGAGATGGGTCTGGCGATTATGGTCGACGGGAGTGTGCGGCTTTGTTTTCATGGCTCACCTATATCAAATCGATACAAGGACTCTCCAGCAAGGGGCGATCGAGCGGTGCCGCAAAGCCGCGCTTGCGATCGATCGATTTTACACGAAAGCGCATATCTGCATATTTACAGGGCGGCAATGAGGACACGGCATGAAGTTCGGCATCGGTCAACCTATACGGCGTCATGAGGATCTGCGTCTTATCACCGGGCGCGGCCGCTACACCGACGACATCGCCTTGCCGCGGATGACCTACGCCTTCGTCCTGCGCGCGCCGGTGGCGCACGCGCATATCAAGCGCATCGACGCGACCGCGGCGCAGCGCATGCCCGAGGTACTGCTCGTGGCCACCGGCGAGGACGTTCGGGCCGACGGACTCGGTGACGTGCCCTGCATGGTGCCCCTGGTCAATCGCGACGGTACACCGCGGCACAACACCCCTCGGCCCGTGCTTGCTCTCGGCAAGGTTCGACACGTCGGTCAGCCGGTGGCGTTGGTCGTCGCCGAGACTTTCAACGCCGCACGCGATGCCGCTGAAGCAATCGAGGTCGAATATGATCAGCTACCGGCGGTCACCGAGGCCAAGGATGCGATCGCCGCAGGCGCGCCGCAGCTGTTCGACCACGTTCCCGGCAACATCGTCTTCGATTGGGACAATGACATGGGCGACGCCAAGGCGACCGAAGCCGCCTTCGCCAAGGCGTCGCGTGTCGTCGCGCTCGAACTCGTCAACAACCGTCTCGTGGTCAACTCGATGGAACCGCGCAATGCTATTGCCGATTACGATCGGGAAGACGGCCGCTCAACGCTCTACACGGCGACGCAAGGTCCGCATTTCCTGCGCGACCCACTTGCCGACGCGGTACTCAAGATCCCGAAAGACCGGCTCCGCGTGATCACACCTAATGTCGGCGGCGCGTTCGGCATGAAGGCCTTCGTCTATCCCGAGCACGCGCTCGTCGTCTGGGCAAGCCGCAAGCTGGAACGGCCGGTGAAGTGGCAGGAGGACCGCTCCGAGGGATTTGTCTCCGATAACCAAGGCCGCGATCACACAACGCGCGCCGAGCTCGCGCTCGATGCCGCCGGCCGCTTTCTCGGCTTGCGTGTTTCGATCCTGGCGAATCTTGGCGCCTATCTGTCGCCGTTCGGCTGCTTCGTGCCGACCCGCTCGACGGATCTCGTCTCCGGACTCTATGCGATCGGGGCAATTGACGTGAACGTCAAAGGCGTCTGTACCAACACCGTGCCGGTTTGCGCCTATCGCGGCGCCGGGCGACCCGAGGCCGCATACCTGCTCGAGCGCCTGGTCGACGCCGCCGCGCGCGAGCTCGGCAAGAGCCCTGACGCCATCCGCCGCGTCAATTTCGTGCCGCCGTCGGCGATGCCCTACACATCGGCGACCAAGCTCCTGCTCGACTCCGGTGAATTCGAGGAGGTGATGAACCGCTGCATGGCGGCGGCGGAATGGTCCTCGTTCCCGCAGCGCCGCGCGCGAAGCGAACGCAACGACAAGCTGCGGGGCATCGGCATGGCGACTTATACCGAGCGCTGCGGCGGCGGCTTTCCCGAGACCGCTTCGATCGAATTCAAGGACGAGCGCGTCGAGCTGGTGATGGGCAACCAGGAATATGGCACCGGTCTCGTCACCTCGTACAAGCAACTTGTCTCCGACCAGCTGGGCATCGATGCTGACCGCATCGACGTCATCATGGGCGACACCGACCGCACACCGCCCGGGCTGACCGGAGGTTCGCGCGCCATCGCCGTTGCCGGTGTCGCGCTCTACGAGGCGGGGCGCACGATCATCGGCAAAGGTTCGCAGCTCGCGGCGCACTTGCTGGAAGTCTCAGCGCAGGACATCGCTTTCGCGGACGGAGTTTTTTCCGTGCCCGGTACCGATCTCCGGATCGATCTTCTGGAGGTCGCCAAGGCAGCGCGCGATCCCGCGAAACTGCCGCCGGGCATGGAGCCCGGGCTCGACACGACGCATCAGCGCGTGCCGCCGGCACAAACCTTCCCCAACGGCTGTCACATCGTCGAGGTCGAGATCGATCCCGACACCGGTGTTGTCAGCATCGAACGCTATACCGTCGTCGACGACTTCGGCCGCACCATCAACCCGCTGCTGCTCGAGGGCCAGGTCCATGGCGGGATCGTACAGGGCATCGGCCAAGCGCTGCTTGAGCAGGCGGTCTATGATCCTGAGAGTGGGCAACTACTCTCGGGCTCGTTCATGGACTATGCCATGCCGCGCGCCGGCGATATCCCGAGCTTCGCTTTCTCGACGCATAACGTGCCGACTACGGCCAATCCGCTGGGCGTTAAGGGCGCCGGCGAAGCCGGCGCCGTCGGCGCGCCGCCCGCGGTCATCAACGCGATCGTCGACGCTCTGCATCGGCGTGTTGGCTTGCGCCACATCGACATGCCCGCGACGCCGCGTCGCGTGTGGGAAGCACTCAACGGAATGCACTAAAATTAGCGGCGCGCCTGACGAACGCAATTCGTCGAATACCAGGCAACCATTTGCCGCTTGATTTGCTTCTGGTCGCTGGTCAGTTGAACGCCCGCATATTGATGAGCGAGGGCCTCCAGGCGCCGGCAGTTGTCACTGCTGAAGGCAGCGCTCGAACTAAACACCAAGAGCCCGCCGCATAGCGCGGCACCAAAGTAACGAACGAGAGCGACAAGAAAGCGGTTCATTCGTGCGCCCCTTACTGTTGCGGGGTCGGCGCAGCCGCGTCTGGCGTGACTGCGCAGGCGGGACAGGGTGCTCATCATGGCCAGCCGAACGTTGCTCTCCATGGCAAGTGACGGATAAACCTTCATGGCCCGATATGGTTCCGTAAAAAAATCAATTAAAGACAAAGCGGTGGCATAGAATGGTAATAGGCACGGGGAGAATAGCAGATGGCCTATGACGCCGACGCGATCGTGGTCGGAGCCGGACTTGCCGGCCTCGTCGCCGCGGCGGAGCTTGCCGAAGCCGGCAAGAAGGTCATCTTGCTCGATCAGGAGTCCGAGCAATCGCTCGGCGGTCAGGCATTCTGGTCTTTCGGCGGGATTTTTCTCATCGACTCGCCCGAGCAGCGGCACATGGGCATTCATGACTCGCACGCGCTGGCGCTCGAAGATTGGATGGGCGCCGCCGCGTTCGATCGTGACGAGGATTTCTGGCCGCGAAAGTGGGCCGAGGCTTATGTCGCCTTCGCCGCCGGCGAAAAGCGATCATACCTGTACGAGCGCGGCGTCCGCTTCTTTCCGGTGGTCGGTTGGGCCGAGCGCGGCGGCGGCAACGCAACCGGGCATGGCAATTCGGTGCCGCGATTTCATATCACCTGGGGAACCGGGCCGGGGATTATCGCGCCCTTTGTCCAGCGCGCGCGCGAGGCCGCAACCCGCGGCCTACTGAACTTCCGGTTTCGGCATTGCGTCAACGAACTGACCAAGTCGGGCGCGGCGGTTGACGGGGTGGCCGGCGATATCCTCGAGCCGTCGAACGTCGCGCGCGGCCAAAAAAGCTCGCGCGAGGTCGTCGGCGCTTTTGCGCTGAAGGCGCAGGCGGTCATCGTTACCTCCGGCGGCATCGGCGCCAATCATGAACTCGTGCGCAAGTACTGGCCCGGGCGGATGGGACCGCCGCCGCAACGGATGATTACCGGTGTCCCCGACCATGTCGACGGCCGCATGCTGGCGATCACGGAGGCCGCCGGCGGCACCATCATCAATCGCGATCGCATGTGGCATTACCCGGAGGGGGTCAAGAACTGGAACCCGATCTGGACCGAGCACGCCATTCGCGTCATCCCCGGTCCATCGGCGCTGTGGCTCGATGCGCGCGGCAAACGGCTTCCAGCGCCGCTCTACCCCGGCTTCGATACGCTCGGGACGCTCCAGCACATCACGGCGAGCGGATACGATTATTCCTGGCTCATTCTGACCAGGAAAATCATCGAGAAAGAGTTCTCGCTGTCCGGCTCGGAGCAGAACCCGGATTTTACCGCGAAAAGCTGGCGCCAGGTTTTAGGCCGCGCCACCAAGGGCATTCCCGCGCCGGTCAAGGCGTTCATGGACAAGGGCGAGGATTTCATCGTCGAGCGCAATCTGGCGCAGTTGGTCGAGCGCATGAATGCGCTCGTCGGCGGCGAGCCGCTGCTGACGCTCGCAGGCATCGAGCATGAAATGACCGCCCGCGATCGCCAGCTCGACAATCGGTTTTGCAAGGACATGCAGATCAACGCCGTTCGGGCGGCGCGCCGCTATGTTGGCGACAGACTCGTTCGCACGGCGCGGCTGCATAAACTGCTCGATCCCGCCGCCGGCCCCTTGATCGCGGTTCGCCTCAATATTTTGACCCGCAAGACTCTGGGCGGCCTGCAAACCGACCTCGACAGCCGCGTTATTGGCGCCGACGGCCGGCCTGTCCCGGGGCTTTACGCCGCCGGCGAAGCGGCCGGATTCGGCGGCGGCGGCGTTCACGGCTACGCCGCACTCGAGGGCACGTTCCTCGGCGGCTGTATTTTTTCCGGACGGGCGGCCGGCCGCGCCGCGGCGCGAGCGGTTGGGTAAGTCGCACTCCGTATGCAACGTTGTGTACGCATTGATTTTAAAGAACAGTCTTAAGCGCCCGTTGCGCGGCTTCCGCGATGCCGATTTCGCCTGACGCGGCGGTTTTGACAAGCTCTTCCAGTTCGCCGCCGGCGGCATCCCGAATGCCATCATGAACCATTCGCCCGGCTGATTGGGCGATCAGTCGGCGCATGCGCCGCTCGCGAGTTTTTTGCTTGTCGCCGGTCACCGTCCTCTGCAGGCCGACGATCGCCTCGTGCAGGGACTCGATTCCGGTCTCCTTGGTCGCCACCGTCTCGATGACCGGCACATCGAGCTTCTCTCGCCGCAGCTTCAACATGTTCTTGAGCTGCTCGGTGGTGCGCCGCGCCAGCGGCAAGTCGGCCTTGTTCACCACCAGCACGTCGGCGATTTCCAGAACGCCGGCTTTCATCGCCTGAATGTCGTCGCCCATATTGGGTGCGTTGACCACCACACAGAGATCGGCGATCTCGGCCACCTCGACTTCCGATTGGCCGGTGCCGACGGTCTCGATGATGATGAAATCGCGGCCCGCGGCGTCCATGACATCGACGATGCGGTGGATGCTCTCCGACAGACCGCCGAGGTGGCCGCGCGACGCAACGGAGCGAATGAAGACATCAGAATCTTCGGCGTGCCGCCGCATCCGCACGCGGTCGCCGAGAATGGCGCCGCCGGAGATCGGGCTTGACGGATCGACGGCGGCGACGGCGACCTTAAGCCCGCGGCCACGCAGCACGCCGATATAGGCATCGATCAATGTCGATTTGCCGGCGCCGGGCGCCCCGGTAAAACCGATGACCGCCGCGCGTCCGACATGGCGGCAAATGCGCTGATGGATGAGATCGGCGGTCGGCCCGCCGGTTTCCATCAGCGTGATGCACCGCGCCAGCGTCGGGGCATCCCCGGCGACGAGCTTGTCGACGACATCGTCATGCATCGGCGGCGGTTGGTGCGCGTGCGCGGGCTCAGACAACGACAAGGGGATGGCCAAAGCCAAGCTCCTTGCGAAGCAGGCTGACGATCTCGCCGTGGGTAACGCCTGCTTCGGCCGCTTCGACGATCCGCTCGTAAACGTTCTCGCGCGGGCTTTTGGCGGCGCGCGCCAACGCATCGAGAGCATGGCGTACGTCAGTTTGGCTGCGCGCCGCCTTGTAGGCCTTGAAGCGCGCCACATGCTCCTTCATGCGTTCAGGGTCCGGGCGCTCGGTCGGCCTGCCGCGGCGGTCGGTTTCGTCGATTTGATAGGAATTGACGCCGATCACCTTCTCGTCGCCAGCTTCCACCCGCTCCTGGAAGGCCAGCGCGGATTCGCCGATCATCGATTGGATGATACCGGCTTCGGCGGCCTTATACATGCCGCCGGCCTCGTCGATCTTGCCGATCAGCGCCACCATGTCCTGCTCCATCTGATCGGTCAGCGTCTCGACATAATAAGAGCCGCCGAGCGGGTCGATGACGTCGCACAGATGCGCTTCTTCGCGCAGGATATTCTGGGTGGCGACGGCGATGCGTGCGGTTTCCTCGGTCGGCGTGGTGACTGCCTCATCGTAGGCGTCAGTGTGTAACGACTGCAGCCCACTCATGATGCCGGCCATCGCCTGCACCGCGACCCGTGCGATGTTGTTGAGCGGCTGCTGCTCGGTGAGATCGACGCCGGACGTCTGGCCGTGGAATTTGAACCGCCACGACCCCGGATCCTTGGCGCCGAGGCGCTCCCGCGCCAGACGCGCCCAGATCCGCCGGCCAGCGCGGAACTTGGCGACTTCCTCAAAGAAGCTGATCGAGATGTCGAAGAAAAAGGTGAAGCGCCGCAGCACGAAGTCGATATCCATGCCGCGCTCGATACAGTCCTGCGCGTATTGCAGCGCCGTCGAGATCGTAAAAGCCATGGTTTCGACCGGCGTAGCGCCGGCCTGCTGCATGTGCTGACCGACGACCGATACCGGATTCCAGTTCGGCACGTGCTTGCGGCAGAACTCGATATGGTCGAGCAGAACCCGGCGCGAGCCGGGCAGCGACAGCCGATAGAACATGTGATTGGCGATAAAATGCGACAGATAATCGCTCTGGTTCGAGGTGCCGCTGATCGAGGTCCACGGGATGCCGCGCTTCTTGGCGACCCCGAGGGTGAAGGCCAGCAGCGTGAACGGCGAAGGATCGTTCATCGCGCTGGAGATTCTGCCGAGCGGCACGCCCTCGAGCGCGCGATCCATATGGTCGGTAGTGTTGATGACCGTGCCGCAGGTCCCGAGCAGGACAGCGTCGACTTCATCGCAGTCGACGCCGCGGAAGCCGGAATTGCACGGCAATAGGCTGATCGCGGTGGCACCGGCATCGAGAATGATGCGCACGCGCTTGTTATAATCCTCGGGCGTGCCGAGCCCGATCAATTGCCGCTGCGTCCAGGTGCGGCCGCGATGCATAGTCGGATAGATGCCGCGCGTGAAAGGGTATTGGCCGGGAAAGCCGAGATTTTCCAGGAAGGCGGCGCCATTCCAGTCGCGCGGCGTGTAGAGCGGCTTGATCTCGATGCGCGAGCGGTTCTTGATGACGCGATCGACGCCGATCTGTTGGCCATATTCGACGCGCCAGCGGCCGTGTGCCTGCTCAAAGCCGGGTAGCGAAAGTTGAACGGCCTCTCGGGTCATTGGGCGATCTCCCTGAACTCGGCGTTGCGTCTCTCGCGCGCTTTGACGGCCAGCGCGCCGACATGCACAATGATGTCATCGCGCGCGGCGCCCGGTCCGAAAATCGCGCTGACGCCCGCCTGGATGAGCGCTGGGCGCTCGTCTTCCGGAATGATGCCGCCGACCACCAGGCCGATATGGCCGAGGCCGGCTTGGCGCAACGCATCCATGAGCTTCGGCACGATGAGATGGTCGGTCGCCAGCGAGCTGACGCCGATGACATCGACGTCTTCTTCCATCGCCAGCTTGACCACGCCGGGGACCGATTGCCACGGCGGCGTGTAGATGACCTCCATACCGGCATCGCGCAGATAGGCGGCGACGATGCGGCTGCCGCGATCATGCCCGTCGAGTCCGATCTTGGTGACCAGAATGCGGGCCGGCGGGGATAACGTGCTCGCCGTCATTTGCGCCCCCGCAAGGATTTAACGCCGGCCAGCGCCCGCAGCGGCGCCAGAAATTCCCGGGCAATGGTCTGGGCGGATTCGCCGCCCTCCTGGTACCAGACGGGAGTCCAGTTCATGGCGCCGAGCAGCGACAGCCGCGCGATCGCGGCGTCGCGGTCCCGCGGCAAGGTAATCGCGGAAAAGTAGCGCCGGAACCGCGACTCGTATCGATCGCGCAACTCCTTGAGCTGCCCAGCGATCTCCGGGGCATCGGTTGGCAGGATGCGAATGACGACGCGCGCGAAAGCGCTGGCGTCGAGAATAGATTCCAGATGCGCGGCGACGGCCTTTTCCAGGCGCGCCCAGGGCTCTCGTTCGGTCGCGACCGCCGCTTCGACCCGGTCGAGAATGCGCTGCACGCCTTCCTCGTAGACGGCGAGCAGCAGCGCCTGCTTGCTGGCGACGTGAAAATAAATCGCGCCCGGCGTCATGGCGATCGCGGCGCCGAGGTCGCGCATGCTGGTGGCGTGGTAACCGCGCTCGGCGAACTGCGATGCGGCGGCATCGAGCAGCGCCGGCCACCGATTCGATTGACGTTTCGCGATGGTCGCTGCCAAGGGGTGGCTTTCCTCGGGAATTCACCAATCGGTCGTTTAGCACGGAAATGGCTTTTGTAAAAGCCTGTAGGCGGCGGGGGCCGCGGTTTACCGCGGGTATTCTCTCACAGCCGCCATCGCCAACAAAACGGTCGTTTTGTCATTTTCCCATCAAGCCGGCGCCGCAGCGGACTCTCGCCCGGCCGCGATTACGAGGCCAATCAACGCGATGGCGCGGCACGGCGCTCAAAGCTGCAAACGCCATCATGATAGCAGTGATCCTATCCGCTCATGAAATTGATGGGCGATGAGAATTCGACTGTCTTCATCGAAGATCAGAAGCGTCGAGCCCACGCCCGTTGCGGCGCCTCCGTCCCGCGGAGCGATTCGCCAAGCAATATGTGCTACGTTGTGATGGCGTTGCGACCGGTCCGCCGGCGACACGACAAATCCCTTGGCGACAAGGTTGCGGTGAGCCTCGGCCGCTCTTTTCGAAAGTTCTTCAAGACCCCGGGTTTCCAGGTTCTGGCCGGAATACACGCCATTTTCGGCCCAAAGCTCGGTCATCAAACTGCGGCGAAGTTTCGCATCCGTTTCATTCCACGGCGCCAAATATTTTGCCGCAAGATCGACAGCATCATCCGCTAAGGGGTTAAATTGGTAGTCGTGGACAAGTCGACCATCGTTATCCAACAGCAAATAACACAGGCCGTTCGCTTCGACTTTTCCGCCGTCCGTCGCGACCATCGCGAACTCAAACTTGATCGCCTGGTGATGCGAAACTGCTTTTGCAGGCCGGAAAACGTATTTGCCCTCGCGCAACCATCGGTCCCAAGAGCCCGTCACGCGCGATTCGATCGCCTCGTAACCGTGGGCGTCGAGCAACCGATAGCAAGTGGTCCCATTTGGCGCCCAAACAGCGGCGATGCGGCGTCGACGCGTGGCGGCGTCCGATTCGTTCCACACGGCAACATATCGGTCGATCACACTCGCCACATTGTCCACGTTAGGTCACCGGTTCCCGAAAGAGATATCGCTGACATTCACGCGGCCTGGTGCCGCGCAAGCTCGGCCCTGTACAGTGCAAATTCTTCCTGAAACGCCTTGGCGACGCTCGGTCGTTTTTGCAGCCGCTCGTGGTAGGCTTTGATGGCCGACCAAGGCGCGAGATCGACCCGCGTCGGCACCGTCCAGTTCAATATAGTGTACAGATAAGCGTCGGCAACGCTGAAGCGGTCGAGCAGGAATTCGCGGCCGGTGAGGTGGTTATCGAGATAGTTCAGGCGCGACTCATATTTCTTCAGCGTGTGCGCGCGCGTTCCATCGGGCGCTTTTTGGTCAAACAGGGGGATAAACAGACCCTTGTGCAGTTCGGTGCCGATAAAACATAGCCATTGCTGCAGGCGCGCTCGTTCGATGTCGTCGCGCGGCGCAAGCTCTGCCTGAGGATATCGAGCGGCGATGTATTGCAGGACCGCGGCATTCTCGCTCAGGAGCGAACCATCATCGAGCCGGATTAAAGGAACGAGTCCGAGTGGATAAATTTGCAGATAGTCCTTGTCACTCAGCGTGCGCTTGGTCTTGGGGTCGACTTCGATGAACCGGGTATCGTCGGCGCCAGCTTCGTAAAGCGAAATCCGGCTCGCCAGCGAACAAGCCATCGGTGAAAAATACAGCTCCATGGGGCTACCTCCTTGATTTGTACTATTTGCAGTCATCGCTCGCGCGAGAGTCCGACCGCTGCCCAGAACGGTTTCCCGCATTCGGCCGCGATCTGTGCAGACGTCAGGCCAACATCTTTGACGAACCGGGAGTCGAGCATTTGGCAGCTCAGCAGTCTGCGCCGCGTCAGGTAATTCTCGGTCCAGGTGCTCGGTGTGATGTACCGCGCGGCAAGCACTCGCCATGCGCGCCAGTGCCGTCTGCGGCTTGCGGGTAGGACGTCAACACCCGGGGCAGCATTCAACTGGGTCGTCAAGGCGGCGAGCGGCAAGTGCATGCCGTTACTCCTTGAAAACAAGGCGTCCGATCCACACCAACTTGATTTATGTACCATCTCGCATATAATACGGGGCGTCAAGGATTTTTTGCGAAATGGTACATAAAACTTCAAAGGAGCCGGAGGCGCGCCGACGCGGCCGACCGCGCCAGTACGACCCCGATCAGGCCCTTGAGAAGGCTGCGCAATCCTTTTGGAAGAATGGCTACGCGGCTACGTCGCTGGACGATTTGGTGGCCGCGACCGGGATGAACCGGCCGAGCCTTTATGCCGCGTTCGGCGACAAGAGTGATCTCTATCTCAAGACACTTCAGCGCTATCTGCGGCAATCGCGGGCCAAGTCCCTTGAAATCCTCGCTGACGGCCCGAGCTTGCGGGTCTTCCTCAGGCGTTTCTATGAAGCGGCGCTTGATATTTATCGGGCCGGCGGGGACGAGGCGCGCGGGTGCTATTCGATTTCGACCGCTCCGGCGCAGGCCGTTACTGATCCCGCTGTCCGTGAATTTTTGGCGGCGAGCATTAGCGGCACCGATGCTTTCTTGTCCGCAGTGATCAGCAAAGCGCGCGAGCGGGGCGAGGTCCCATCGAACGCCGACCCGGCGGCATTGGCCCAACTCGCGACCGCAACTTTGCACACGATCGCCGTCCGTTCTCGCGTCGGCGTGTCGCGTAAGCAACTTATGGCGCTCGCAGCCACCGCGATCGATGTGATCTGTGGGCCGGAAAAGTAGCGATCCGCGAATGTAGGCGGCTAGCTAAAGAGGTTGGTCTGGGTTAACAGCGTCGCCGTCATGATGGAAACAAAACGGATCGACGGCAAGGCGCGCGCGGACGGCTTGGTTGCCGGCATCGCGGCCGCCGCGGCGAAATTGAAGGCTGCGTCGGGAGTCGTACCCGGGCTTTGTGCGGTGCTCGTGGGCGACGACCCGGCAAGCCAGATGTACGTGCGCGCCAAGGGCAAGGCGGCGGCGGCGGCCGGCATTGCGAGCTTCCAGCGGAACCTGCCGGAGACCACCAGCGAAGCCGAGCTCCTGGCGCTGATCGCCAAGCTCAATGCCGACGACACGATCGATGGTATTTTGGTGCAACTGCCGCTGCCGAAACACATCGATCCGCAACGCGTCATCGATGCGATCGATCCAGGCAAGGACGTCGACGGATTTCACGCCCAGAACGTCGGACGTTTGTGGAGCGGCGGTCAGGCTCGAGCACTCATTCCCTGCACGCCCTACGGTTGTCTGCTGCTGCTGCGGGACGTTGTGCCCGATCTGAGCGGCGCCGCGGCGGTCGTGCTCGGGCGCTCCAATATCGTCGGCAAGCCGATGGCGGCGCTGCTTCTATCCGAGAACTGCACGGTGACGCTCGGTCATTCCAAAAGCCGCGACATCCCGGCCATCCTGCGCCGGGCGGATATTGTAGTCGCGGCAGTGGGGCGGCCGGAATTCGTGCGCGGCGACTGGATCAAGCCGAGCGCCGTCGTCATCGATGTCGGCATCAATAGAATCGCGGCCCCGGGTGGAAAATCGAGGCTGGTCGGCGATGTTGCTTTTGCCGAGGCGCAAGGCATCGCCGGCGCTATCACGCCGGTCCCGGGCGGCGTCGGTCCGATGACTATCGCCTGCCTCTTGCGCAACACGCTGATCGCCGCTTGCCGGCGCCGCGGCCGCGCGGAACCGGAAGTCTGAACGGAGTGAAGTTTGCCGGCCATGGCAGGACTGGTTTCACCGCGCGCGTGATCGTAGACTCCTGCGAACCCGCGAGGAGCCGGTATGAGCGCCACAGCTGCCGAAACGGTCGAGACTTTGAGCGTCTGTCTCGGAACTTACCCGCACACCAGGGCGCTGAAAAAAGGCGATGTCAAATCCGAGCGGGTTGTCTTGAACTTCACCGAAATCGATCCGATCAACAAGGCGTTCCGCATGATGGCACGCGAGCAGAAGTTCGACGTGAGCGAAATGGCGATCGTCAGCTATCTGCAGGCCAAGGCTTACGGCAAGCCGCTCGTGCTGCTGCCGGCCACGATGCTTGGGCGCTTTCAGCACGGTGCCATGCTGTACAATTCCGAACGCGGCACGCTGCGGCCGCAAGACCTGCCCGGCCGCAGAGTAGGCGTCCGCGCCTTTACGCAGACCACCGGCGTATGGTTGCGCGGCATTCTTTCGAAGGACTACGGCCTCGATCTCGGCAAAGTGCAGTGGGTGACGTTCGAGGACGCCCATTTGGCTGAGTACAGCGATCCGCCGGGCGTAGAGCGCGTCACCGGCAAGGACATGACCAAGATGCTGCTCGAGGGTGAACTCGATGCCGCGATCTACGGCGGCGTCATGCCGACCGACCCGCGGCTCAAGAGCGTGATTGCAGATCCCGAGGCGGTGGCGGAAGACTGGTACGCGCGGAACGGCATCGTGCCGGTCAATCACATGGTCGTGCTCAAGGAAGACCTGGCAAAGTCGAATCCGGGTGCGGTGCGCGAGCTTTTCCGCATGCTGCTCGACAGCAAGAAGGCCGCCGACCTGCCGAAGGCGGGCGCCATCGACTTAATCCCGTTCGGCTTCGACGCCGTCAAACCGGCGCTCGATCTCATGAGCAGCTATGCGCTCGAGATGAGGATTATTCCACGCAGCCTTTCGGTCGAGGAATTGTTCGACGATACGACACGCGCGCTGCAGGCGTGAATATCTTTCCTTCCCCCGCTTGCGCGCAGGTCGTGAGCGAAGGGGGAGGGGAAAGTGCTTTAGGCGTCGTGGAATACCAACATCGCCGCGCGCCGGACTGGATAATCCGGGGCACCGGATCAGTAATTAGCCGCGCGCCGCACTGCCGTCCATTGGCCGGCGCACTGGCCCGTCGAGGTCCGCCACTCTCCCTTGCCGTTATTGCCGGACAGTTTGCCACGACCACTAGCGGAGCGGCCGCCTTCGGCGACCACCACGCGGATGACCCCGTTGGGGGCTACCAGCCCGGCGACCTGGTAGCTTTGCTCGTTTGCCAGCACCTGGCCGCCCTCGACGCGCAGCGAATAACGCAACGCCCGGTCGCAATCGCCTTGGAGCGTGTAGATCACCACGCTCCACACCCCGTCAAAGGCGCGTGTCCGCGCCGCCCGGGACGCGGCATGGGACGGAATGCTGGCGCTCGCCACCAGCAAGCCGGCAATCGTCGCGACCAAGATCGAGCGCAAGACATTTTTCATCAGTTGGCTCCGGTTTTCTCGATGTGACTCAATGGCGGGGCGGGGCCGCGCGGATAGGGCGGCGGTTCGGCGCTGAAAGGATTGGCGCTTTGGCCCAGCGCGTAACCGGTTTGGAACAATGCCCCCATGTATTTAGGATCGAAAGAACCCTGGCTCGGCGCATTGAAGCTTGCGGGAATGGTGGCGACGTTGAACTCGACGCCGCTGCGCTTCGCCACGACAAAGGCGCGGTCAATCATCATGCGGGTGTCGACCTTCACCGCCATGCCGACCGATTGGGTCAGGATGGAGGGCGCGAAACGTTCGACCACCTTGAAATCGGGTTCGAGTCCGGTGTTCACGACGATATAGAGTTGCGTCGCCGGCAGCCGATAGTCGCTGCTGGCTGCCATCAACGCCGCCGGCGCGACGAAGAATTGTCCGCAGATGCCGCCGTCGACGTGCATTTCCTGAAAATGTTTTCCATTCGCCTCGACGTCGATCATCACCGGCGGAAAACCGCCGGGGACGCTCGCCGAGGCGAGCAGCACGCTGCGGAACAGCTTGAGCGCAGCATCGCCGCCATGAGCGGCGATTGCTCCGAGGTTCCAGACCACGCAGCGTTCGGCATCGAGGTCGGTGGAGACGACGAATAGACGCCGGCCGTTGCGGTGCTCGGCGGCGACATCCGCCAGCAGCTGCGGCGTAATCTCCTTGGCGATCAGGTCCCGCAGCGGCCATGAATCAACAAAGCTCTCGCCGGTCTTGCCGGCTTCGAAAATATCCGCCGCGGTGACGTTGGTATATTCCTTGCGCAGCGCCTCACCATAGTGCGGGCCGGCAAAGACAAAGGGCGCCATAAGCGCGCCGGTGCTAACGCCGGTGATCACCGCGTAGTCCGGTCGTTTACCGGCGGCAGCCAGGCCGCTGAGCAACCCGGCGCCAAAGGCACCATCCTCGCCGCCGCTGGACAGAGCGAGCCACGGGCCCGGCTGTGGCGGCAACGCATTGTTGAAGTCCGCATCAGAATCGATCCAAAAGCGCGCAGTCGGAATTCCAGGGATGCTGGCGGCAGCGTCCTCCGCGGCCGTGAACGGCACGCGCGGCGGCAATTGCGGCTGTGTGGCTGGCGGCGGTGGGGCCGGCTTCCGACCGACTTTTCCGGAGGCCGACGGCTTGACCGGGGCCTGTGCGACCCATTGCGGATGAGATTGGGTTGTTGCCGCAGCGGCTAGGTCCTCCGCCAGCACCTGTGGAGGCGCTAGAAACGGGACGGAGACCAGGGCGGCAGCTGCGCAGATGGTCCGTCGCATATGCATGGTCATGGCAGATAAAAGTCCCGAAATCCGCAAAAGGCCCGGGGCCGTGTTTCGTTGCCGTCGATCACGCGCGGCTGCGCGACAGTCAGCAGATAAGACCCGCCTGCGCGAACTTCAATCGGGTCGAATGGGAAACTCCGTCGAGTGTGGAAAATGAACGGCAGCGCAGAGTAGTCGCTCTGCCGTACGTATCAACCCTCATCAGCGCGCTTCATGCGTGCCGCTCGGCGACGAATCTCGCGCCCTCGATAAGCACTGCGGCACCGGCCCCGAACGGCGCTAGCGCCTGCTCGGCCTCGGCGACCAGCTGCTTGAGCCGCGCCTTTGCCCCGGCCCCGCCGAGCACACCGACCATGGTCGCCTTGCCGGCCACGGCGTCTTTGCCGGTCGATTTGCCGACCAGCGCCGGGTCGCCTTCGAGATCGAGAAGATCGTCGGCGATCTGGAAGGCCTGGCCGACCGCCGAACCGTAGCGCTCGAGCGCTCGACGCTGCACGCGCGTCGCCGATCCAAGGATGCCGCCGGCCTGGCAGGCGAAGCGCAGCAGCGCGCCGGTCTTCATTGCCTGCAGCGTGCGCACATCGTCCTCACCCAGACGTTGCGGACCGTTGCCGGCAAAGCGGCCCTCGGCGGCGAGATCCAGCATCTGGCCACCCACCATGCCGCCCAATCCGGCGGCGCCGGCGAGCGCGTTGACGAGCTCGATCCGGACAGCGGAGTCGGGATGCGTCTGGGGTCGAGACAGGATATCGAAGGCGAAAGTGAGCAGGCCGTCACCGGCGAGGATCGCGGTCGCTTCGTCGAAGGCCTTGTGCGCGGTCGGCTGTCCGCGCCGCAAATCGTCGTTGTCCATGGCCGGCAGGTCGTCATGGACCAACGAGTAGCAATGCACGCATTCCAGCGCCGCGCCCGCCATCAACGCCTGCTGCCGCGGGACCTCGAACAAAGCCGCACACTCGACCACCAGAAAGGGCCGGAACCGCTTGCCGCCGCCGAGGCTGGCATAGCGCATGGCTTCGACCAAACGCGGCGGCCGAGCCAGCTCGCCTTCGGCCGGCGCTGCCGACAGAAGTCGGCCGAGCAGCTCGTCAATGTCTTTAGCCGTGGCGTCAAGATGTGAGACGAAAGCGTTATCCTGGGTGTTCATAGTTTCGTTGCCCGGCCTTACGGTGTCCCCAATGGGTGCTATCTGACCCTATAGTTACAGGAAGGAGCCGCCCCCGGCTGGGGCGATTCCGCTTTGAATCGGGGAATGGCAGCCCCCAATCAGCCGCTACAGGACTATCTGTGACCAACGACCTCATAGCGTCAATGGTGCCTGCGATCTGGCTTTACCTTCTGGCCGGGCGCGGAGGGTTCTGGCTGGCAAGACAGCGTGACGACGGGATTCCGGCGGGGGCGGGGTCGTGGCCTGCGATGACCGCAATTATTCCTGCGCGTGATGAGGCCGAATGCGTGGGTGAGACCGTCTCTTCGCTGCTGCGGCAGAATTATCCGGGCGAATTCGCGGTAATCCTGGTCGACGACCAGAGCCGCGACGCCACCGTGCAGGTCGCCCGCGATGCCGCAGCGGCGCTCGGCGCCGCCGACCGCCTCACCGTATTGTCCGGGCGGTCGCTGCCGGGGGGTTGGACGGGCAAGCTCTGGGCGCAGCACCAGGGCGTGGAGGCGGCCACGGCTGTGCCGCATCCGCCGACTTACCTCCTCCTCACCGACGCCGATATTGCCTACGCGCCCGGTGCGCTCAGAAGGCTCGTGGCCCAGGCGCAATCGGGCGAATTGGTCCTGACCTCGCTGATGGCGAAGCTCCGCTGTGAAAGTCAGGCGGAGCGCATGTTCATCCCGGCGTTCATCTTCTTTTTCCAGATGCTCTATCCGTTCTCCTGGGCCAACGACCCGCGCCGCGACACCGCCGCCGCGGCCGGCGGCTGCATGCTGGTGCGCCGCGATGCGCTCGCCCAAGCCGGCGGCATGGCCGCGATCCGCAGCGCCTTGATCGACGACTGCGCGCTGGCGAAGGTCCTCAAAGCCCAAGGCCCGATTTGGATCGGATTGACCGACAATGTGCGTAGCACCCGCGCCTACCCGGCCATTAAAGATATTCGCCGCACGGTCTCGCGCACCGCTTACGCACAATTGCGCTATTCGCCGCTGCTGCTGGTGGGAACCGTCTTCGGTCTGGCCGTCACGTATCTCGCCCCTGTAGCGCTTGCCGTCTTTGCCGGCGGTCTGGCACGCCTCCTCGGAATCCTGGCATGGCTCGCCATGGCGTTGGCCTTCCAGCCGACGCTCCGCTTCTATCGCCTGTCGCCGCTGTGGGGGCTGGCGTTGCCGGCGATTGCCGCGATCTATATGGCGTTCACGGTTGATTCCGCCTATCAGCATGCGCGCGGGCGCGGCGGCATGTGGAAAGGCCGCGCCCAAGGCGATATTCAAGATAACGTCTCGGAATTGCGATGAACGATACGAGCATAAGCGACGCCAAACATTGGCGGTCGGGAAAGGGCTACCGGGACGAGAACTTCCCGGTCGCCTCCTGGCTCATTCATCCGCGCCACCGCAAGGTGATCCTGGCGTTCTACAATTTCGTCCGCACCGCCGATGACATCGCCGACCATGCCGCGCTCCCGGCACCGGAGAAACTTGGTTTGCTCGACCGCCTCGAGGCCGGCCTCATCGGCGACAGCGATGACGATGCGGCCGCCGTCGAGCTGCGCGCCGCTCTTGCCGAACGGGCGCTGTCGCCGCGCCATGCGCAGGATTTGCTCGCCGCGTTCAAGCTCGACGTGACCAAGCTCCGTTATCGCGACTGGGACGATCTGTTGCACTATTGCGCCTATTCGGCGATGCCGGTCGGCCGCTTCGTGCTCGACGTGCACGGCGAGAGCCGCAGCACCTGGCCGGCCAACGATGCGCTGTGCGCTGCGTTGCAGATCATCAATCATTTGCAGGACTGCAAGGACGATTACCGCAATCTCGACCGGGTCTACATTCCGCTCGACACGCTGGCTGCGCATAATGCCGGCGTGGAAGCGCTTGGCGAGCCGCGCGCATCGCCGGCACTGCTCGCCGCGCTGCACAGCCTGGCCGAACGCACCGAGCAATTGCTCTGCGACAGCGATGTGTTCCCGCTCTTGATCAACGACTCGCGCCTGTCGCTTGAAGTCGCCGTCATCAACACGCTGGCGCATCGCCTGACGCGCATCCTCACGACGCGCGATCCGCTCAGCGAGCGCGTCCATCTTTCCGTGCCCGCCATTGCCGGCCTGACCCTGGTCGGCATTTTGGCCGGCGCCTCCCGGCGGCTCGGTCGGCGTCTCTTGGCCACGTCGCAGAAGCCGCGGGGTGCGTGAGTGAACAAACCCACTCCGGCCGCCGAGCGCGCCTCCCGCAGCTCGTTTTATTTGGGCATGCGCATTCTGCCGCGCGCGCAGCGCGAGGCGATGTTCGAAATCTATTCGTTCTGTCGCGCCGTCGACGACATTGCTGACGACACCGGCCCGCGGGAGCTGCGTCGCGGGCAATTGGCCCGCTGGCGGTCCGACATCGACGCGGTCTATCGCGGCGCGCCACCGCCGCAGCTCGCCGGCTTGGCGCAGGCGGTGCGCGGGTTTGATCTGCAACGCCAAGACTTCATCGCTATCATCGACGGCATGGAGATGGACGTCGTCGCCGACATTCGCGCTCCTGATCGCGCAACGCTCGACCTCTATTGCGATCGCGTGGCCTGTGCGGTCGGACGTCTCTCAGTGCGCGTTTTTGGCATGCAGCCCGACGCCGGCATCGCGCTTGCCTATCACCTGGGCCGCGCGCTCCAGCTCACCAACATTTTGCGTGACCTCGACGAGGACGCGGCGCTTGGCCGTCTCTACTTGCCGCGGGAGGCGCTGCAAGCGGCGGGAATCGCTGCAACCGAGCCGCGCGAGGTTCTGGCGCATTCGGCGATCGGCAAGGTCTGCGCCGGCATCGTCGAGCGGGCGCGAGAGCACTTCCGCAAAGCAAAGGCGATCATGGCGCAAAGCCCGCGCCGCGTCGTGCGGGCGCCGCGGATCATGGGCGAGGCCTATTGCATCATCCTCGCGGCACTGGTGGCACGCGGCTTTGCGCCGCCGCGGGCGCCCATTCGCCCTCCGCGCGTCAAACTCTTGTTCATCGTGCTGCGCAATCTCCTGTGATGCCATTCTGCCAATGACTGCAACGGTGCACATTATCGGTGCCGGCCTCGCCGGCTTGTCGGCCGCGCTCCAGCTTTCCGCGCGCGGTCGGCGCCTCACCGTGCACGAGGCCACGGCGTTCGCCGGTGGCCGCTGCCGTTCCTATTACGACGCGTCGGTCGGCATGACGATCGACAACGGCAATCACCTTTTGCTCTCGGGCAATCGCGCCGCGCTGGACTACCTGCGCAACATCGGCGCCGCGGATCGGCTGGTCGGTCCGCCGACCGCGGAATTCCCTTTCGTCGATCTCGCCGGCGGCGAACGCTGGACGCTGCGCTTCAACGACGGCCGGCTGCCGTTCTGGGTGTTTGATACCAACCGGCGCGTGCCGGGCACGCGCGCGCTCGACTATCTGCCGCTGGCACAGCTTCTGTGGGCGCCGGCTGGCAAAGCGGTCGGCGAGGTCATCGCTTGCGATGGTATACTGTATCGCCGGCTGGTCGAACCGCTGCTGCTCGCGGCGCTCAATATCGATCCGCCGCAGGGATCGGCGCGGCTTGCGGCCGCGATCATCCGCGAGACGCTCGCCGCTGGAGGGCGCGCTTGCCGACCGCTGATTGCGCGTGACGGACTAGGCTCGACGCTGATCGAGCCGGCGCTGGCCCATTTACAGCAGCGCGGCGCCACGGTGCGCATGGAGCATCAACTGCGCGCGCTGCGCTTTAGTGCCGAGCGGGTCGAAGCGCTCGATTTCGGCAGCGAGACCATCACGCTCGGCGCCGACGACACCATCATCCTCACGGTGCCGCCCTATGTGGCGACGTCACTGGTGCCCGGCCTCGACGCACCGACCGAGTTCCGCGCCATCGTCAACGCGCATTTCCGCATCGAACCGCCTGCGCAGCAACCGCCGATCCTCGGCGTGCTCAACGGCACGGTACAATGGCTGTTCGCCTTTCCCGGCAGGCTGTCCGTCACCATCAGCGCCGGCGACCGGCTCATCGACGGGCCGCGGGAGCGGCTCGCCAATACGATCTGGAACGAGGTCGCGCGCATCACCGGACTGACGGCCGCGCTGCCGCCCTGGCAGATCGTGCGCGAACGGCGCGCCACCTTCTCGGCCACGCCCGCGCAAGACGCCAAACGTCCAGGACCGGCCACCGGGTGGCGCAATCTCGTGCTGGCCGGCGATTGGACAGATACCGGCCTGCCCGCTACCATTGAAGGCGCGATCCGATCCGGCAACCGCGCCGCCGACATGATCGCGAAATTACAATGATGGAAGACACTCTCGAACAGCCTTTCCAAACGGCGAAGCAACAAACGTTCGCTCGCCCGCTTGACGACGGCTTCGAACAGCAGATCCAAAAGGCAACGCAGGCGCTGCTCGCGCAGCAACGCGCGGACGGCCATTGGGTGTTCGAGCTCGAGGCCGATGCCACCATTCCCGCCGAATACGTGCTGCTGCGGCATTACCTCGGCGAGCCGGTGGACGCGGCGCTTGAGGCCAAGATTGCCGTCTATCTGCGCCGCATCCAAGGCGACCACGGCGGCTGGCCGCTATTCCGCGACGGCGACCTCGACGTCAGCGCGACGGTGAAGGCCTATTTCGCACTGAAGATGATCGGCGATTCGGTTGACGCCGAGCATATGCGCCGCGCCCGCGACGCGGTTCTTGACCGCGGCGGCGCCGCGCGCGCCAACGTGTTCACACGGATCATGCTGGCGCTGTTCGGATTTATTCCCTGGCGCGCGGTGCCGGCGATGCCGGTCGAGATCATGCTGCTGCCGAAATGGTTTCCCTTCCATCTGGACAAGATCTCGTACTGGAGCCGGACCGTCATCGTTCCCTTGCTGGTGCTGATGGCGAAGAAACCGCAGGCGCGCAACGCCAAGGGCGTGCGTATCGACGAGCTGTTCCTCGAACCACCGGAGACGCTCGGGCCGGTGCCGAAGGCGCCGCAGCAGAAAGCGTCGTGGTTCTGGTTTTTCCGCGGCGTCGACAATGTGTTGCGCGCCACCGAGCCCTCCTTTCCCAAAAATACGCGGCAGCGCGCCATCGATCGCGCGGTCGCCTGGGTGAGCGAGCGATTGAACGGCGAGGACGGACTCGGCGCCATTTTCCCGGCGATGGCGAACAGCGTGATGATGTTCGACGCGCTCGGTTTTCCCGAGAACCATCCGCAGCGCGCTATTGCGCGGAAGTCGGTCGAGAAGCTGTTGGTGGTGCACAAGGATGAGGCCTATTGCCAGCCCTGCGTGTCGCCGATCTGGGACACGGCGCTCACTTGCCATGCTTTGTTGGAAACCGGCGATGCCCGCGCCGCCGCCGAGGTCAAGCGCGGCCTCGATTGGCTCACCCCGAAACAAATCCTCGACGTGCGCGGCGATTGGATCGCGCGGCGCTCCGATCTTCGTCCCGGCGGCTGGGCTTTTCAGTACGCCAACCCGCACTATCCGGACGTCGACGACACCGCAGTCGTCGCCATGGCGATGGATCGGCTGCAAAATCTGTCCGGGCGGCGGGACTTTGACGCTTCGCTCGCGCGCGCCCGCGAATGGATTCTGGGCATGCAGAGCGAGAACGGCGCCTGGGGCGCCTTCGACGCCGACAACGAATATTATTACCTCAACAACATCCCGTTCGCCGATCACGGCGCGCTGCTCGATCCGCCGACCGAGGACGTCACCGCACGCTGCCTGTCGATGCTGGCGCAGTTCGGCGAGACGATCGCGAGCAGCGCGGCGGTGGCGAAAGGAGTCGACTACCTGCGCCAAACCCAGCACGCGGAAGGCAGCTGGTTCGGCCGCTGGGGCATGAACTACATTTACGGGACCTGGTCGGTGCTCTGCGCGCTCAACGCCGTCGGCGTCGATCACCAGGCGCCGGAGATGCGCAAGGCGGTGGATTGGCTGCTCGCGATCCAGAACGACGACGGCGGCTGGGGCGAGGACGGAGCAAGCTATAAGCTCGACTATCGCGGCTACGAACAGGCGCCGTCGACCGCGTCACAGACGGCCTGGGCGCTGCTCGGACTGATGGCGGCGGGCGAAGTCGATCATCCCGCGGTCGCGCGCGGCCTCAGGTATCTCGCCGATACGCAGGGCGCCGACGGCTTCTGGAACGAGCCGCGCTATACCGCGACCGGTTTTCCGCGCGTGTTCTATCTGCGCTACCACGGCTACGCGAAGTTCTTCCCGCTATGGGCGATGGCGCGCTACCGCAGTCTTCAGCGCGGTAATACGCACGCGGTGGCGTATGGGATGTAGCGCGACACCGCGTGCGGCAAGAGTTTTCTGGCCAGCCCGGCGACCGCGGATTTTTAGGCAGTAGTGGCAACCGGCAACACCTAGCGGGCAGGTCGCGTGCTACCGTAATTCCAATAAATCAAAGTGCATTTTGGGGGCTGTCATTGAAGAAAGCCGCGCTTGGAATCATCGCCATCGCAGCGCTGCTCGGGACGCCGGCTGTGGCGGCGGACATGGCGCTCAAGGCGCCCCCGCCGCCACCGCCGCCGACTTGGGCCGGGTGGTATCTGGGCATAAACGGCGGCGGTGGCTGGGAACAAAACGACTGGTCGTTTCCTGTCGCTCAGTTCTTCGCAACCGCTGCCAATCAAGGCTTTTCGACCAACCCATCCGGCGGTTTGGTTGGGGGCCACTTCGGCTACAATGCCCAATGGGGCCAGTGGGTGGTCGGAGCGGAATTTGACGGGGATTGGATGGGTTTGAGTCAGACCCTTATCGGCCCGGTTACTCCGGTCTATCCGTTGGATACCTACACGACTAAGCTGTACGACCTTGAGACATTGACCCTGCGCGTCGGTTACGCGCCAGGGAACTGGCTTTGGTACGGCAAAGGCGGCATTGCCACCGGCACTGTCAACTTGAACGTCATCTCGGGAGCGCCGGTCGCGGGGGTCGTTTTCTCGAATATCCAGAGACAGTGGGGCCCAACGGCGGGCGTCGGTGTTGAATATATGTTCGCACCGCACTTTATCATCGGCGTGGAATACGACTTCGCGGCTCTATCCAGCGAGTCGATCAGCACGAATGCCTCCTGTAACGGTGCAGCCACCTGCACCGGCAACACGGCAGTGCCCGTGACCATGAACAGCGGCACCTTCAATATCTCAACCGTGGTCGGACGCGTCAGCTATAAGTTCTGATGCGCAACCAGGCGGCCCGCTAGCGGGCCGCTCCGCGGTTGTGGGAGCGCACTCTGCCCCCCCCCGGGCCCGTTTCAGTTTTTTGCCACGCGGTATGGACTGGCGCTTATGCTGCCGTCGCGGTGGTCTTCGCTGCCTTGACGGCCTTCTCCCGCGCCTCGTTGGCGCGCATTTGCGACAGCGTGAGTTGCACGTTGCTGTCGAAGACGTATTGCGCCGGCCGCTGGTTTTCGAGCGAGATTTCTGGCGCCATCGGGCCTTCGGTTTTGACGCCGCGCAAGCCGATCATCAGCGCTTCGAGCGGGTGCTTCATCATAGCGTCCGCCGCCGTCGCCTCGTAGCCGCAATGCGCCATGCAGTTGGCGCACTTCTCGTAGCGGCCGGTGCCATAGGCATCCCAGTCCGTCGTCTCCATCAATTCCGTGAATGTCTCGGCATAACCTTCGCCGAGCAGATAGCAGGGCTTCTGCCAGCCGAAGATGTTGCGCGTCGGCATGCCCCACGGCGTGCAATGGAATTCCTGGTTGCCGGCGAGGAAGTCGAGAAACATGGAAGAATGCGTCAGGTTCCACTTCTTGCCCTTGCCGAGGGCAAAGACCTTGCGGAACAGCTCCTTGGTCTTACGGCGATTGAGGAAGTGCTGCTGGTCCGGGGCACGCTCATAGGCGTAGCCGGGTGAGATCGACACGCCGACGCCGAGCTCTTCGGTGAGATCGAGGAATGCCGCGATATCCTCGGCGGGGTGGCCGTCGAAGACCGTGCAATTGACGTTGACGGCGAAGCCCTTGGCCTTGGCGGCCTTGATGGCGGAGATCGCTCGCTCGAAGCCGCCCTCCATGCACACCGATTTGTCATGGTGCTTCTTGAGACCGTCGAGATGCACGGAGAAGAACAGATACGGCGACGGCTCGAACAAATGCAGCTTCTTTTCCAGGAGCAGCGCGTTGGTGCACAGCGACACGAATTTCTTGCGGGCGACGATGCCTTTGACGATCTCGCCGATCTCCTTGTGGATCAGCGGCTCGCCGCCGGGAATGGCGACCATCGGCGCGCCGCACTCGTCGACGGCGTCGAGGCATTCCTGAACCGACAGGCGCTTGTTGAGGATGGCGTCCGGATAATCGATCTTGCCGCAACCGGTGCAGGCGAGATTGCAGCGGAACAGCGGCTCGAGCATCAGCACCAGCGGATAACGCTTACGCCCCGCCAGACGCTGACGCATGACATAGGCGCCGACCTTAACTTTCTGTCGCAAAGATACACCCAAGGCTACGATCCTCTTTAGTTCTTTCTGTCTGTGCTATCGCCGCCGAAATCGTTCAATCCGGACTTTCGCTCAATCTAGACTTTCGCGGTGACGCGGCCCGCAGTGGCGCCGTCGGTCAATTCCGGCGGCAGACGGAACTCTATAGTCTCGTGCCGGCCGTGGAGTTGGCTGACATCGACCGGACCGAGCCGCCGCAGCGCGCTGATGACGTCCTCCACCAGCACTTCCGGCGCCGAGGCGCCGGCGGTGATGCCGACGGTCTTGGCC
>JBAPYW010000001.1:0-42616 GCA_049284935.1 Xanthobacteraceae bacterium | reverse complement strand
CCGCCGCGGCGCGCGGTGCGCGGTGCTTCTTCTTCGTCGGCTTCGAGCGCCGGACGCGCGCCCGGCTTGGCCGCCACGGTGTCGGCGCCAAATCGCTTCTTGGCGACCTCGTCGGCCTTGCGCTTGGTTTCCTCGTCGTGCTTGCGGCGGACTTCTTCATTCAGTTTGCGCGCTTCCGCGGCCGCGCGCTCGGCGCGTTCGATTTCTTCGCGGCTCTGGCGAACGCGCGCTTCTTCCTCGGCGATCTTGCGCTCTTCCGCCTCGCGCAGGCGTGCGTCGGCGAGCGCATGAGCGCGCGCGCTGCGCTCTTCTTCGGTGAGCGTGCGCAGTACGACGCCGGAAGGCTTCAGTGCAGGCGTGGCAACTGCCGCCGGCGCAGCCGCCGCGGCAGCCGGGGCTTTTGCGGTCGCGACGCCGCGCCTGGCCGTTGCGCCGCGGTCTGCCGGCGCGACGGGTTCCGGCTTGGCCTCCCCGGGACCGGCGATGCGACGCTTCACTTTCTCGACCACAACCGCCTTGCTGCGGCCATGGCTGAAGCTCTGCCGAACGACGCCTTGCTCGACGCCGCCGCGTTTCAGCGTCAGCGTCTTGGTCGAACTTACGCTCAGTTTCTCGCCGCTATTCTTGGTCGTCTCGGTCATACGCATGTCCTTGGCCGGCTCAGTTCGGCGCAGCCCTCACCGGCCTTATTGTGCTGATCGCCGACCCGAAACCGTTCAAGGCGCCGACAGCGCGCCAAAAAGGTCTCGCTCGCAGGGCCGGCGAGCAGGGCTGCATGTATCACATTTGGGCGGTTCAATGCCAAATCCAATTGCGCCGAGGTCAGGAATCCAATCACAACGAGGGGCTGGCCCGCTCGTCGGCGGCGCATTGCCGCGTCGAGCTTGCGAACACCCTCGGAAGAAGCCTCGGCAGCGTGCAAAAGCGCTATGGCGTCCGCACGTGTCAGCGCCGCCTCGGATTTGGCGAAGCCTGCCGCAACGAGACCGGCCTTACCGGCTACGGCCAGGGCATCGAGGACGGCCCTTTCGAGCAGCAGCTCGGTGCGAGCGACCAGATCCGCGCCGAGGCGAACCTCCCGCTTGAACCCGCGGGCAAAGGCTTTGCGCTTGATCGCCTCGCCCAGGGCGTCCCGCGTCGCCGTGACCCAGATGCCGCGTCCCGGCAGCTTATTTTTGACATCGGCGACCGCCTTGCCGTCCGGCCCGACGACAAATCGGATCAGGTCGGAGATCGGCCGCACCGTGCGGGTGGCCGCGCACAGGCGTTCGCGTTGGCGCGCGAATGGTCCGTTGTCGAGCTCGATGACGGCTTCGGTCTCTTGTCCGGTTTGGGCGACCATGCGCGCGTTCTGCTCCTTTAGGCCTGCGCCTCGGGCTGCGGGGCCTCCTCGGCAGCCGGCGGAGCGAGATCGGCCTCTTCGACCCAACCCGCTTTCAGCCGGGCCTGCATGACGAGTCCCTCGGCCTCTTCCCGCGAGATGTCGAAGCCGTCGAGAATGCCGGCCTCCCGCACGGTCTCGCCGTCCTTGCGCTCGGTCCAGCCCACGAGATCGTCGGTGGCGCATCCAGCAAGGTCCTCGACCGTCTTGACGGCGTTCTCGCCGAAGCGGACCAGCATGGCCGTGGTGACGCCGGGCACGTCCTTGAGCGCGTCCTCGACCCCGAGCTCCTGACGCTTGGCGTCGAGTTCGGCCTCGATCTTGGCGAGGTATTCGCGCGCCCGGGTCTGCAACTCGCCAGCGGTATCCTCGTCGAAGCCTTCGATGCCGGCGATTTCCTTGGTGTCAACCAGCGCCAGCTCCTCGACCGAGGTAAAGCCCTCCGAGGCCAGCAATTGCCCGATAACCTCATCGACGTTGAGCGCCTCGATGAACATGCGGGTGCGGTTCTCGAATTCGGCCTGACGGCGTTCCGACTCCTCCTGTTCGGTCAGGATATCGATGTCCCAGCCGGTAAGCTGGGAGGCAAGCCGGACGTTCTGGCCGCGACGGCCGATGGCGAGCGAAAGCTGCTGATCGGGGACCACCACCTCGATGCGCTCGCGTTCCTCGTCGAGCACGACTTTGGCGACTTCGGCGGGCGCCAGGGCGTTGACGACGAAGGTGGCGATGTCATGCGACCAGGGGATGATGTCGATCTTCTCGCCCTGCAGCTCGTTGACCACCGCCTGCACGCGCGAGCCGCGCATGCCGACGCAGGCGCCGACCGGATCGACCGAGGAATCGCGCGAGACCACCGCGATCTTGGCGCGCGAACCGGGATCGCGGGCAACCGCCTTGACCTCGACGATGCCGTCGTAGATTTCCGGCACCTCCTGCGCGAACAGCTTGGACATGAATTGCGGATGCGTGCGCGACAGGAAGATCTGCGGCCCGCGCTGCTCGCGGCGAACGTCGTAGATATAAGCGCGGATACGGTCGCCGTTGCGGAAAACCTCGCGCGGCAGCATCTCGTCGCGCCGCACGATGGCTTCGCCGCGGCCGAGATCGACCACCACGTTGCCGTACTCGACACGCTTGACGATGCCGTTGACGATGTCGCCGATGCGGTCCTTGTATTCGTCGTACTGACGGTCGCGTTCGGCCTCGCGCACTTTCTGCACGATCACCTGCTTCGCCGATTGCGCGGCGATGCGACCGTATTCCAGCGGCGGCAGCGGGTCGGCGATGGTGTCGCCGATCTGCGCGGCCGGATGCCGCCGGCGCGCATCTTCAAGGCTGATCTGTGACGCCGAATTCTCCACCGTGTCCACGACGAGCATGTGGCGGGACAGGTGAAGCTCGCCGCTCTTCGGATCGATCTCCGCACGCACTTCGGTCTCGCTGCCGTAGCGCGACCGCGCCGCCTTGGCGATCGCGTCCTCCATGGCGCCGAGCACGATCTTGCGGTCAATCGCCTTTTCCCGGGCGACCGCGTCTGCGATCTGCAACAGTTCGAGTTTATTGGCGCTTACCGTCGCCATCATCAGTCTCCTTTGGCTGGCTCACGCGCCGGTCGTTCGCCCGGCGTCGTGACCATGTGTTTCGATGGGTGTGATTCCTGCCCGTAAGCTTTCCGCGCGCGGGCGTCGCGCTCTCCAAGTTTGCCGCCACGCTTGCTTCGCCGCAGCGATTCGGAAACGAGCGCATCGGTGAGAAGGAGCCTCGCTTCCATCATGTCGTCGATCCGCAACAGGATTTCCGAGTTCTCCGCCGTGGGATCGCTGCGGCGGAGACGGACGCACTCGCCTTCGGCGCCGATCAGTTCGCCGCGAAAACGCTTGCGGCCGTCGATCGGCGCCAGCATCTCGATATGGGCGGCGTGGCCGGCATAGCGGTCGAAATCGGTGCGCCGCACCAGCGGCCGGTCGATGCCGGGGGAAGAAATCTCCAGCCGGTAGGCACTTTCGATCGGGTCGGCGACGTCGAGCACCGGCGACAGCGCCCGCGAGACGGCCTCGCAATCCTCGATGGTCATGGTGCCGTCCGGCCGCTCGGCCATGACCTGCACCGTGCAGCCGGCGGATCCTGAAACGCGCACCCGCACCAGCCGACAGCCAAGCTCGGCGAGCACCGGTTCGACAATGGCGGCGACACGCGCCGCGCGTCCCGGCTCGGTGATGAGCCGCGGCTCGTCGGCAAAGGTCGAAAGCTTATCGTCCATGCTGTTCGCGGGCGTCCTGCACATGCGTCCGGCAAAGGAACCGTCGGACCTCAGGTAATAAAAAAGAGCGGGTCCCGGGGGGCCCACTCTCAAAACCGTTCGGATCAACCGACCGCTATGAGGTATCCAATGACGGACCCGGCGAATATAGCGGTTCCTGCGGCAGTTGCAAGGCCGGCACGGAGGCGCCATGGCGGGCGCCGGGGGCGGCGAGCATTCAAAGTTTACGGAAAATCAGAAAGCAAGGCGTCCGCTGCTCGCGCGCGGCCTTGGCGTGATAGCGCGTCGGGGTAAAGTCGGGCCACGCGTTGCGCCAATCGTCGGCGCACTGCGCCGTCCACACGAACGCGGCCGCGCGCAGAAAACGCTGCAGCGTCCAGGCGGCGTAGTCGGCAACGTCGGTGACGAAGCGCAACTCGCCGCCGCGCTGCAGGATGCGGGCGACCTGCGCAATGGTCGCATCCTGAACGAAGCGCCGCTTCCAATGCCGACGTTTCGGCCAGGGATCGGGGTGAATGAGATCGATGCGCGCCAATGATGCGTCAGGCAGCCAGACCGTCAGGCTTGCGGCGTCGTCGAAATGCAGACGGATATTTTGCAGGCCGGCGCCCTCGATCGCCGCCAGCGCCTTGGCCATGCCGTTGACGAAAGGCTCGACGCCGATAAATCCCGTCCGCGGCCGCGCTGCGGCCTGCGCAATCATATTTTCACCGCCGCCAAAGCCGATTTCGAGCTGCACTTCGTCGACCGGCACGGGAAACAGCGCGGGAAGCTCGGCCGGAGCGGGCTGCGAAAGATCGAGCGCCAGAACGGGCAGCAACGTGTCAAAAAGTTCCGCCTGCCGCTTGCGCAGCTTGTGGCCCTTGCGGCGGCCGAAGAAGGCGCGCGGGTGATGCAGTTCGTGATCCATCAGCCGTCATGGCCGTGCATAGCCGTTCAAAGAACGGCGTCGCTTCGCTCGCCTATGTCGCGGCCATTCCCCCGGTAACGACGCTCAGCGCAGACCCCGCCTGAGTGCGTCGGCGAGGTCCGTTCGCTCCCAGGAGAAGCCGCCGTCCTTATCGGGAGCCCGGCCGAAGTGGCCGTAGGCGGCGGTGCGGCGATAGATCGGCCGGTTGAGCTTGAGCGCACGGCGAATGTTGGTCGGGCGCAACGGGAACAGCTCCGGCAAGACCTTCTGCAATTTTGCCTCTTCGACCTTGCCGGTGCCGTGCGTGTCGACATAGATCGACATCGGATCGGCGACACCGA
Organism: Xanthobacteraceae bacterium; assembly: GCA_049284935.1. Classification (GTDB taxonomy): domain Bacteria; phylum Pseudomonadota; class Alphaproteobacteria; order Rhizobiales; family Xanthobacteraceae; genus BOG-931. Next base: position 37,721 of record JBAPYW010000001.1, on the reverse strand, counting down.
TCGCATAGGCGATCTGGATGGTGCAGCTGTCGGCGAGGCCGGCGGCGACCACGTTCTTGGCGAGATAGCGCGCGGCGTAGGCGGCCGAGCGGTCCACCTTGGTCGGGTCCTTGCCGGAGAAGGCGCCGCCGCCATGCGGGGCATAGCCGCCGTAAGTATCGACGATGATCTTGCGGCCGGTCAGGCCGCAATCGCCGTCCGGGCCGCCGATGACGAAATTCCCCGTTGGATTCACCAGGAAGTCGCTGGTTTTCTTCGGCATCCATCCTTGCGGCAGCGCCGACTCGACCGCATCGGCGATCATCTCCTTGACCATGCCCGGCGTGTATTTCTTGCCATTGCGGGTCTGCCCGTGGTGCTGCGTCGACACCACGACCTTGGTACAGCCGACCGGCTTGCCGTCGACGTATCGCACCGTCACCTGGCTCTTGGCGTCGGGCTGAAGGTCGAACAAGGCGCCCGAGCGGCGCTTATCAGCCAGCACTTTGAGGATCTTATGCGCGAAATAAATCGGCGCCGGCATGAACGAGCCTTTTTCATAGACCTCGCTCTCGGTACAGGCGAAGCCGAACATCATGCCCTGATCGCCGGCGCCTTCTTCCTCGCCGTTTTTCTTCTTTTTGGCGTCGACGCCCATGGCGATGTCGGGTGACTGGCCGTGCAGCAGCACCTCGACGTCGGCCCCGTAATAGGAGAACCCATCCTGGTCGTAGCCGATGTCCTTGACCACGCCGCGGGCGATTTCCGTGATCAGCTCACGATTGACCACCGCTTTGGCGCCGTGTTTGTGGAAAAAGGGCGCTTGGCCACGGCCCTCGCCGGCGATGACGATTTTATTCGTCGTGCACAGCGTTTCACAGCCGAGCCGCGTATTGACTTTGCTCTGGTCGGCAATGCCGAGCTGGATGTCGTTCTCGAGGAAGGCATCGAGTATGGCGTCCGAGATCTGGTCGCAAACCTTGTCCGGGTGTCCTTCCGACACGGACTCGCTCGTGAACAGGTAGTTTGCACGTCGCACTGCGAAATACTCCCCTCGTAAGGCTGACCAATCGCCGCATCGGCGCATAGTGCGATGAGGCCGCACGCTGATCCGCGACAGGTTGTTGCAGCGTCCCTTCGCGCGGTCAAGATGTGGGCGAAATGTGGGCGAGGCCGACGCCGCGCGAAGGCTGCATCAGCGTTTGTCGTAAATGGCAATTTGCTCGACAAGGTCGACGATGCGGCGCCGCAATTTGGAGTCGGCGATGCGCATGAATGCCTTGGTGAGAGCTAAGCCGTCCGAAGTGGCGAGAAAGTCGGAAACGTAAGCGGGCGAGGGCGCCTCGCTCATGCCGTCGGCACGGCTGCCCGACCCGACGGTGGGCGCGCCTTCGAAAAAGAATGCCACCTGTACCTGGAGGATTTGCGCGATCTGCTGAAGGCGACTCGCACCGATGCGGTTGGTGCCCTTCTCGTATTTCTGCACTTGTTGAAATGTCAGGCCGAGGGCGTTGCCGAGCTTCTCCTGGCTCATCCCAAGCATCATGCGGCGCATGCGCACGCGGCTGCCGACATACTTGTCGATTGGGTTTGGCGCCTTTTTGGCCATCATAATAATCGTCTCCCCCCTGTCCCGTACTAACAGCGCGCGCATGTAAGCGTTTACCGCAACAACTGTCGATATCAAACCTGCCATGCAATATTGGCAATCTGGCCAGTTTTCACCGTGATCTCCGTCAAAGATCGTCCCGGGAGTACGCTGGCTGTTAATGTCTGCGAGTATTTTTCAACGCCAATATTACGCGGTATAGTTGAGGAATGGCGGACGACACATCTAAAAGCAGCAACAGCTCTCGCGGTTTCCGCTGCACCATCATCCCCGGCATGGCAAGAGCTTAGGGCGCAGGCCTAAATCTTTCTGCCGTCCGATTGCATCCGCCGGCGAACAACCGCCAGTAGCGCGAGTGTAACGATCAAGGCCGCGGGGACATCGCCGAAACGGGCGTAGACGGGCGGCCCGATCGGTCGCGGCAATGGCGAATCGATGATGCCCTCGCTGCCAAGCGGCAGCGAATTGACGATCCGTCCAAGCGGGTCGACAACCGCGGAAATGCCGGTATTGGCGGCGCGAACCAGCGGCAGGCCCTCTTCGATCGCCCGCACGCGCGCCTGCTGGAGATGCTGGTAGGGGCCGCTCGATATGCCGAACCAGCCGTCATTGGTGACATTGACGATCCAGCCCGGCCGCGGGCCTTGGGGCACCACCTCGCCCGGAAAGATGATCTCGTAGCAGATCAGCGGCAGCGCCAGCGGCGCGCCCGGGACGGCGATGAGCCGGTGACGGTCTCCGGCAAGAAAGCCGCCGCGCTGCTTAGTCAGCTGCTGCAGGCCGAGGCTTTCAAGGATTTGCTGGAACGGCAGGTATTCGCCGAACGGCACGAGGTGCACCTTGTCGTAGAGGGACACGATCGAGCCGTCGTGGTCGATGACGTAGATCGAATTATAGGCGGCGGGGTCGGCGGGATTGACGGGTTCGGCACGCCGCACGGCGCCGGTGATCAAGACAGTCCCCCCGCGCAGCAGCTGCGTGATCTGGGTGAGCGCGTCGGGCTCCCGGGTGAGGAAAAACGGAAAGGCCGATTCCGGCCAGATCAAATGCGTGGCGTCGCGCACGCCGAGCGATTGCGGACCGGAGGCCCGGTCGGACAGCGCGATGTAGCGGTTAAGGACCTCTTGCTTGGCCGAATAATTGAACCGCACATCCTGCTGCAGGTTCGGCTGCATGATGCGCAGATGCACGCCGTCGACCATCTGCGTCGGGGCGCGAACGAGCCGCAGCGCCCCGAAGCCGCCCAGGCTAGCGAGGACGGCGACGCTGAGGATGAGCGGCAGCCAAGCCCAATGAGTTTCAGTGCGATCGTCAGCAAGTGTGGCCGGGCTGGCGAAGACGACAACGGCGATAAAGGTCAGGCCCCAGATGCCGATAACCGAGGCGCCTTGTGCCAGCGCCAGCGGCGAGGTCAGCGCATAGCCAAAGGCGTTCCAGGGAAAACCCGTCAGAATATGACCGCGCAACCATTCGGCCGTCGTCAGCGCCACGCCCAAAGCCAGAATGCGCGTCGCCCCGCGCGTCCACAACAGGCGCGCCAGCGCGACGCCAAACGCGGTGAAGACTGCAAGCATTGCCGGCAAGCCGAGGACCGCGATCGGCAACAGCCAGCCAAAGGTAGGCGCATCGACCAGGAAGGCATAACCAATCCAATAAAGGCCGGCGAGCAAATAGCCGAAGCCGAACCACCAGCCCGTTATCGCGGCGCCGATGACGCCGTGCCAACGGCCTGCTCCGGCGCCGTCAACCAGCCAGACCAAGGTCGGGAAAGTGACGAACAGGATCGGCCAGGCATTCACGGGCGCCATGGCCAGTGCCGATAGCGCGCCCGCGGCGAAAGCGACCAACCAGCGCCGCCATCCCCAGGACAGGACGATGGCGTGAACGAGGCCCGCCGGCTTCACGGCGACGGTTGAGTGTTCGAGTTTGGCCGAGCGGGCTCGTCGCGCGGCGCCGATCGCGACGCCGGCGGCCGCATCAGCGTCGGCAGTTCGCGCCCCGCACCGGGACGGCGGTCCTTGCTGCGGTAGATTTTGACTCGCTTGACCCGACGCGGATCGGCATCGAGCACTTCGGCCTCGAATAAGGCCGGTCCCGGCACCAGCTCGCCGCGGACCGGGACGTGGCCTGCCTGCATCACCAGGTAGCCGCCCAGCGTGTCGACCTCCTGCGCCGCTTCGCCGACGTCAAATTCGTCGCCGATCACGTTGCGCACGTCGTCGAGGCTGGCGCGCCCGGTGGCGAGGAACGAGCCGTCGCTCTGGCGCGTCACTGCCGGCAGCTCGGCCTCGTCATGTTCGTCGGCGATATCGCCGACGATAAGCTCGACCAGATCCTCGATCGACACCAGCCCGTCGCTGCCGCCGTATTCGTCGATCACCAGCGCCAGGTGAATACGAGTCGCCTGCATCTTGGCGAGCAGACCGAGCGCCGGCATCGAGGGTGGCGCGTAGAGGATTTCGCGGACGATCTTGGCGGCCGTCAATGGCATCGACAGATCGACATTAGCGAGGTCGAGGTCGGCCGGCGGCGGCTGCTCGCGCACGCTCTCGGCGGCCGGGTCGATGGCCGCATGTGCGACCATGAACGCGACCAGGTCGCGGATGTGGACCATGCCGGTCGGATCGTCGAGCGTATCGTTGTAGACGACGAGCCGCGAATGGCCGGCGCCGGCGAACACCATGGCCAATTCGCCGATGGTAATGTCCTGGTGCACCGCGACGATGTCGGCGCGCGGCACCATGACGCTCTCGATCCGGCGATCGCGCAGGCCGAGAATATTCTTGAGCATGGCGGCTTCGGTCGGTGAGAAGCCGGATTCCGGCTGCTCAGCCGTGAGCACCATTTCGAGGTCGGCGCGCGTCGCCGCCGCCTTCCAGCCAAACAGGATGCGCATGATGCGCGCGAGCCATCCCTCGTGCAGCTCGCCCGCCTCCGGCAAGACCATGGGAAGACCGCGATGCTCGGTCTCGGTCGGTTCGTTGCGCGTCGGGGATTGCGACATGGCTTCGGCTATCGGGGTCTGATGTCAGGCGTCGGATTCAGGGTTCGAGGCGGACGCTTATAGGGATCGGGAATGGCAAGCCGCCGCAGAACGTCGAGCTCGACCTGTTCCATCACCTCGGCATCCTCGTCGCGCACGTGATCGTAACCCAAGAGATGCAGGAAACCGTGCACGGCAAGATGGGCGACATGATGGGCGAAGGGTTTGTGCTCGGCACGGGCCTCGCCGGCAATGGTTTCGTAGGCCAATACGATGTCGCCGATGAGCGGCGGGTCGTTGCCGGCACGCTTGGTTGGGAACGATAGGACGTTGGTCGGGGCATCGACGCCGCGCCAGGCGCGGTTGAGCAAGCGAATGGCCGAATCATCGGTCAGCACGACAGCAAGCTCCGCCGCCGGCATGGCCAGTAGCGCGGCGGCTTCGCGGATCGCGCGCCGCGCTACCGGCCTGACATCTTCCGCGGCTTTCCAGAGATCGGATTGCATCAGCACATCGATCTTGGGCGCTACTTTGGGCGCCGCCCGCTTCTTCCGCGCGATCGGCGTCATTACCGCCGCTCGCGCTTTGCCGCATCGGCCTTGTCGTAGGCCTCGACGATGCGCGCGACCAGCTCATGACGGATCACGTCGGCGGCCGTGAATGTGACGTGAGCGATCCCCTCGACGCCTTCGAGCAGCCGGACCGCCTGGGCAAGGCCCGAGGTCTGACCCGGCGGCAGGTCCACCTGGCTCGGGTCGCCGGTCACCACCATGCGGCTGTTCTCGCCAAGCCGGGTGAGCAGCATCTTCATCTGCATGGCGGTGGTATTCTGCGCTTCGTCGAGGATCACCGCCGCGTTCGACAGCGTCCGGCCGCGCATGAACGCGAGCGGCGCGATCTCTATCTCGGTGGTCTGCAGCGCGCGCTCGACAATGCGAGCGTCCATCAGGTCGTAGAGCGCGTCGTAGATCGGCCGCAGATAGGGATCGACTTTCTCGCGCATGTCGCCGGGGAGAAAACCGAGCCGCTCGCCGGCTTCGACCGCCGGCCGCGACAGGACGATGCGGTCGACCTCCTTGCGCTCGAATAACTGCACGGCATGGGCCACCGCGAGCCAGGTCTTGCCGGTCCCGGCCGGCCCGGTCGAGAACACCAAAGCGTGGCGCTTGAGCGCGCGAACATAGGCGTCCTGCGCCGGGGTGCGGGCGCGCACGCGCCGCTTGCGCAGATTGATCTCCTCGAAATTCTCCCGCGCGGCGGCGGGGTCGAAGTCGAACAACGAGCCCTGCGCCAAGGCGAGCCGGATGACGCCGTCGACATCGCCCTGCACCAGTTCGTCGCCGCGCTTGAGCCGCTCATAGAGGCTTTCGAGGACGCGCCGGGCCTGCTCGCAAGCCTCGCGCGTGCCTTCGAGCGTGACGTGATTGCCGCGCGAGGTGGCGACAACGCCGAGCCGTCGCTCGATCAAAGCGAGATTCTGGCCATATTGGCCGAACAGGGCCGACGCCAGGCGATTGTCGTCGAAGCTGAGAACAATCTGGACCGCATTATCCGGAGCAGTCACGAGCGAGCCAGCATCCGTTCCGGGAGGACCGAGTGTCCGCATTCAAGCTCCTGCGCCGGCGAGAGCCGGCTCTGGCGCGGCGTTAAGCGCGCCGAACAAACTGTTGCTGGCGACTTCTGTGATCGTGACGCGGGCGATCTCGCCGATCAGCGCGGGCGGTGCCTCGATCTGAACCGGCTGAAGATAAGGCGACCGGCCGACCAGCTGGCCGCGGTGCCGGCCCGGCCGTTCGAACAGCACGGAGAATGTGCGGCCGAGGCAGTCGCGATTGAACGCGGCCTGGCTCAAGTCGATCGCCGCTTGCAGGCGCTGCAGGCGTTCGGATTTTTCAGCTTCGGCCACCTGATCGGGCATGTCGGCGCCGGGCGTGCCCGGGCGCGGCGAGTATTTGAACGAGAACGCGCCGCAATAGCCGATCTCGCCGACCAGGCTGAGCGTGGCGGCGAAGTCCTCTTCCGTCTCGCCCGGGAAGCCGACGATGAAATCGGAGGTGAGCGCCAGATCGGGCCGCGCTTGGCGCAGCCGGGAGGCGACCGCAACGTAATCGGCGCGCGTGTGCCCGCGGTTCATGGCGGTAAGGATGCGGTCGGAACCCGACTGTACCGGCAGATGCAGTTGCGGCATCAGTTGCGGCAAATCGCCATGCGCCGCGATCAGGTCGTCGCCCATGTCGAGCGGATGGCTGGTCGTGTAACGCAGCCGCTCGATGCCGGGCACGCGCGCGATCAAGCCGAGCAGTCGCGCCAAGGACCATGGCCGTCCGTCCGGTCCCCCGCCGTGATAGGCGTTGACGTTTTGGCCGATCAGGGTGATTTCGCGCACCCCGGCGTCGGCCAGCCGCTCGACCTCGGCCAGGATCTTATCGACCGGCCGGGAGGTTTCCGCGCCGCGCGTATAGGGCACGACGCAGAACGTGCAGAACTTGTCGCAGCCTTCCTGCACCGTGACAAAGGCGGTGACGCCGCGCGCGCGGGTACTGGCCAGGCTCGGTGCAGCGAGATGGTCGAACTTGTCGTCGAGCGGAAACTCGGTATCGACGGCTTTGCCCTCGCGCTTGGCGCGCGCGATGAGGTCGGGCAAGCGATGATAGTTTTGCGAGCCGACGACGAGATCGACCGCCGGGGCGCGGCGGATGATCTCATCGCCCTCGGCCTGCGCGACGCAGCCGGCAACCGCGATGAGAACATCCCGGCCGTCGGCCGTCGCCGCTTGCTTCAAGCGGCGCATGCGACCCAGCTCGGAATAGACCTTTTCCGCCGCCTTCTCGCGGATGTGGCAGGTGTTGAGGATGATGAGATCGGCGTCTTCGACGGTCGGAGTCTCGACGTAGCCTTCCGGCGCCAAGGTGTCCGCCATACGCTGCGAGTCGTAGACGTTCATCTGGCAGCCGAAGGATTTCACGTAGAGCTTGCGAGAACCTGTCATTCGTTTGCGAATCTGAGCCTTTCTCGGTGTTTCGCGGAATATGGACATCATACCGCGTTTACGCCCATGCGTCAGCCAAGGTCGCGGCGCAATACCAGGGCGGTGGCGCCGCCGCCATAATAGCCCTGCCGCCGGCCCACTTCGTAGAAACCGCGCTGCAGATACAGGCGGCAAGCGGGCGCATTTTGCTGATCGACTTCGAGAAAGACCGCGTGAGCGCCGAGACCGGCTAGGCGGCGGAGGTGCAGATCGAGGAGCGGCCGAGCGAAGCCGCGTCCGCGCCAAGCCGGCGCGACGGCGACCGACAGAATTTCGGCCTCGCCGGCGGTCAGGCGGGACAGGATGAACCCGATCAACGTCCGGCTCATTGCCGCACGGTGGGTAACGACGCTGCGGTCGAGGAGGAGGCGGTGAAACTCGTCCTCGCCCCAGCCACGCAGGAATGAAGCCGCGTGCACGGCGGCGATTGCGGCGGCGTCATGCGCCCGCGCCTCCGCGAAGGTCGGGGCGGGCCGGGCGAGCAAGCGCGTGACGAAGTTCATCATCGGCGCGGCAGTTGAGCGGCGTTTTGCGGCTGCGCGTCGGGGGCGCGGAGATATTGCGGCCTTGGCGGCGACTGGCCTTCCGGGAAGCCGGCGCCGATGCGCGCGACCCAAGCGATATCGGGTGCCGGGCGCGCGTCGACGGCAGCGGGTACCGCGTCAGCCTGTGACAGGGCGGCGGCGACGGATTGCGCGGCGGATCCGACGATGCAAGCCGGCGCTGCGGATGCCGCCTGCACGGCTTCGCGCAAGGGCGCGAGCCGCGGCGCCGACAGCGTGCGGCCGCCGGGACCGAACACCTGCAGGTAGACGTGGCCATGTCGCGCATCAATGGCGGCGACCACGGGAACGCTATCGTCCTCCGCCATATGGGGGGCCGCATAGGCGGTGAGCGTCGATAGACCGACGGCCGGCTTGTCGGTGGCCAGCGCGATGCCGCGCGCGGCAGCGATGCCGACGCGCAAGCCGGTGAAACTGCCGGGTCCGGTCGTCACCGCGACCCGGTCGAGATCGGAAAATGCGATGCCCGCTTGGTCCATCACCCGCGCCAGCAGCGGCATCAGGGCTTCGGCGTGACCGCGGGTCATCGGCAGGCTCTCGGCCGCAACGATACCGCCATGCTCGGTGTCGAGCACGGCGGCGGAACAAGCCGCCAACGCCGTATCAATAGCGAGTACACGCATGGATCGTCACGCAAGCCCATCGTCCGGCGCGAGCCGCCGGGTCACATCGGCCGGACTTCGGTGACGTCTGGTATGAAATGCCGCAGCAAATTCTGGATGCCGTGCTGCAGCGTTGCCGTCGACGACGGGCAGCCCGAGCACGCCCCTTTCATGTTGAGATAGACGACGCCGTCCTTGAAACCGCGGAAGGTGATATCGCCGCCGTCATTGGCCACTGCCGGCCGCACCCGCGTCTCGATCAGCTCCTTGATGGTGGCGACGGTCTCGGCATCGGCGGCATCGAAAAACTCATCGGCGTCGCTTTCGCCGGCGCCGCCGGTCGCCAAGAGCGGCGCGCCGGACATGAAATGCTCCATGATGGCACCAAGGATCATCGGCTTGAGCTGCTGCCATTCGCCGGTTTCCTTGGTCACCGCGATGAAATCGGAGCCGAAGAACACTCCGCTGACGCCCGAGATGTCAAATAGCCGCTCGGCAAGGGGCGACTGTCCTGCCTCGTCCTTGGCTCGCAAGTCGAGCGTTCCGGCGTCGAGCACCGGCCTTCCGGGCAGGAATTTCAAGGTCGCCGGGTTGGGTGTCGCTTCCGTCTGGATGAACATAGCGCCCTCCGTCACCTGACCCGGCCGATTCCCGGCCGCGCCGTGACTTCTCGCGAATCCAGCTTAATACGTGGCGAATTCCATTGGAAGTTCAAGTGCTGCATGGCTACCCCGGCTCCGCGCTGCACTCCGCTCCGGAATGATCGCCGCTTCATGACAGCGAGTCGAGCTCCTCGTCGGTGAGGTGGCCGGGCACGATAGCCACCGGGATCGGGTAGTCGCCCGCGGTCCGGCCGATGCTGGCGACCAGCGGACCCGGTCCCTCCGACCCGGTGCTGGCGGCTAGAACGAGGGCGAATATGTCTTCGTCCTCGTCGATGAGACCGAGGATTTCCTGCGCCTTTTCGCCTTCGCGTACCGCGCGTTCGGGGGTGATGCCGGCAATGCCGTTGGCGCGCGCGGCGTATTTGCTGAGCTCGGCGTCGGCTTCTTCGTGCGCCTCCGCGCGCATGATATCGGCCACCCCGAGCCATTGTTGGCTCTGGTCGTGCATTTCGATCACGCGAAGCATGATGACATTGGCGCCGATGCGCGCGGCGCGACGGCTCGCGTAATAAACGGCGCGGTCACACTCCTCGGTGTCGTCGATCACGACGAGGAGCTTCGGCTTGTGACCGGGTTCATAGCTGCGGCGCCTGCGGGACATCTGTTTCTCCGGCACGAACGACACAACGCCAGAAGCGCTTCATGCTGCCACGGCGTCGCGTGGTCCTACAAGCCGGTCGAGGGCGCGGAAATTGGGCGAGGGCAGCGGTCACGACGCGTCGGGCGATTTATGACCGCACGAAGCCGACGATGTCCTTGACCGCCCGCATGGTTTCGGCGGCGAGCTTTTGCGCGCGGGCGGCGCCGTCGGCGAGGATGGCGTCGATCGCGACCGGATCGCGTAAGAGCCGTTTCATCTCCGCGCCGATCGGACCGAGTTTCGCGACGGACAGATCGACCAGCGCCGATTTGAAGGTCGAGAATTGCGCGTTGCCGAATTGCGCCAGCACGCCGGCGCGCGTGGTGCCGGCGAGTGCGGCGTAGATACCAACGAGATTATCCGCCTCGGGCCGGGACTTCAGGCCGGCCTCCTCGCTCGGCAGCGGCTCCGGATCGGTTTTTGCCTTGCGGATTTTCTGCGCGATGGCGTCGGCATCGTCGGTGAGATTGACGCGCGAATAGTCGGAAGCCTCCGACTTCGACATCTTTTTGGTGCCGTCGCGCAGCGACATGACGCGGGTCGCCTCGCCAGTGATCAGCGGCTCCGGCAGCGGGAAGAAGGCGTCACCGTAGCCGTGGTGATGGATGGAGCGGCCGAAATCGTTGTTGAACTTCTGCGCGATGTCGCGCGACAGTTCGAGATGCTGTTTCTGATCCTCGCCCACCGGCACGTGGGTGGCGCGATAGACCAGGATATCGGCCGCCATCAGCGTCGGATAGGCGTAGAGACCCACCGACGCATTCTCGCGGTCCTTGCCGGCCTTCTCCTTGAATTGCGTCATCCGGTTAAGCCAGCCGAGTCGCGCGACGCAATTGAAGATCCAGGCGAGTTCGGCGTGCTCGGCGACCTGACTCTGGTTGAAGACGATGTGTTTTGCGGGATCGATGCCGCAGGCTATGAAGGCCGCGGTGACCTCGCGGATGGCGCGCGGCAGCTCGGTCGGATCCTGCCAGACGGTGATCGCATGCAGGTCGACGACGCAATAGATGCAGTCGTAGCGGTCTTGCAGCTCGACGAAGCGCTTGATGGCGCCGAGATAGTTGCCCAGATGCAGGTTGCCGGTCGGCTGCACGCCGGAAAACACCCGTTCCTGAAACGCCATGCAAGGTCTCCGAGGCAAACGAGCGCCGCATGCCACGACGCCGCTTGCGGCGTCCCCATGCCACGCCCATGCCTTGCCCCGCAAGGGCCGGCCGCTATAGTGCGGCTCCCGCGCGAGTTTATTCATGACAGTGACGCGTTACGACGTGCTCGGCATCGGCAATGCGATCGTCGATGTCCTTGCCCGCGCCGAAGAAGATTTCCTGCTCCGGCAAGGTATGCGCAAGGGCGGAATGGCGCTGATCGACGCCGACCGCGCCGAGGCGATCTATCAAGCCATGGGCCCGGCGGTTGAGGTGTCCGGCGGCTCGGCCGCCAACACCATTGTCGGCGTGGCGAGCCTCGGGGCGCGCGCAGCCTTTATCGGCAGGGTCAAGGACGACCTGCTCGGCCGGGCGTTTGCCCATGACATCCGCGCCGCCGGCGTGACTTTCGCGACGACACCGGCCGCCGCCGGCGCGCCGACCGGACGCTGCTATGTGCTGGTGACGCCCGACGGCGAGCGCACCATGAACACCTTTCTCGGCGCCGCGCAGGATCTGCATCCCGCCGACATCGACGCCGACGTGATCGCGGCGAGCGCCATCACCTATCTCGAAGGCTATTTGTGGGACCCACGGAACGCCAAGGACGCGTTCCTCAAGGCGGCGAAGATCGCGCACGACGCCGGGCGGATTGTGGCGCTGACTTTGTCCGACGCTTTCTGCGTCGATCGCTGGCGCGACGAATTCCTTCATCTCATGCGCTCGCGCACCGTCGATCTCATCTTCGCCAACGAGACCGAGCTGCACAGCCTCTATCAGACCGCGGATTTCGATGCCGCGGCGGCGGCGCTGCGCGCCGATGTCGAAGCGGCCGTGGTGACGCGCAGCGAGAAAGGCTGCCTGGTGATCGGTCCCGACGGAACGGAAGCCGTGCCGGCCTTCCCGGTCGAGCGGGTCGTCGACACGACCGGCGCCGGCGACCTGTTCGCGGCCGGGTTTCTCTGCGGCCTTGCGCGCGGCGCCGACGACCGCACTTGCGGCCGGCTCGGCGCGCTCGCCGCCGCCGAAGTGATCCAGCACCTCGGCGCCCGCCCGGAGACCTCGCTCAAGGACCTCGCCCGCGAGAACGGCTTGGCCGACTAACAAAAATTTCATTTTTCGATTAAGGCCTCTCTAACCAAACCGCGCTATCGACGGAGGACCCGCAATCCGGAGACTCCGATCATGGAAGAGGCCAAGCCCGACGCCTCCTCGGTCCTGCCCGCCGGCTCGTCCGAAGCCAACAAGGAAGATTTGCCGCGCGCCGAAGCGCCAACGCTCGAGGCAGTGGAAAGGCCGCCAGCCATCGAGGCGGCCGCGGACGCGGCAAGCGAAGCCGCCGAGGAACCGGCCGCCGCGGGCGGCGCTGCCGCCGTCGCGGCACCGGCGCGGTCGTCACGGTTTGCACTGCTCGCGGCTTCGCTCGCGCTGGCGGCAGGCCTCGGCGCGGTCGTCGGATCGCTGTCCGCCTCCGGGCTGGCACACCTCTCGCCGGTTGCCGCCGCCGCGCCGAAGTCCGGCATGGCAGAAGCGAATGCGCTGCAAGCGGTGAAGGCGGAACTCGCCGAACTTTCCGCCCTCAAGGCGAGCCTCGACGGCGCGGCGCGCAACGCCAACGGCCAGTTTGCCAAGATCGTCGACCGCCTCGACCGTGTCGAGCGCGCACAGATCGAGCCGGCGGCCAAGATCGCGCACATGGCCGAAGCGATCGACAGGCTGGAGAAGAAGAACGTGATGGCGGCGGCCTCTGCTGCGCCTGAGACGACGGGCGCGATCCCCAACAAACAGCCGGCCGCGCCCGCCGAGACAAAGCTGCCCGACAAGATTTTGCAGAATTGGGTCGTGCAGGACGTGCGAAGGGGCCGCGCGCTGGTCGAGAACAGCGCCGGCGGCATATTCGCCGTTGCGGCTGGCAGCGTGCTGCCGGGTCTCGGCCTTGTCGAGTCGATCAAGCGGCAGGACGGCCAATGGGTGGTCGTCACCGCGCGCGGCGTCATTACCGAACACTGACGACGCTTCGGCTTACGGGCTTCCGCCCAGTGGCGCCCGCCGGTCGTTCGCCGAAAACTCTCGGCGAAGCGCTGCCGCGCTGCGGGCGAGCGAGGTTTTCAGGAAAAACTTCGGCGCGGCTTTCATCGACTATTACGCGTACATCAAAGAGCCCGAGCTCGCGCGCTTTACCGTCGACGGAGAGGGCGACGTGACCGCCTGGGAGCACAACGAATATTTCGATTTGTTTTGAAGCAACCCGTCGGCCCCCCCGATAGCCGGGGAGGATGAAAGGTCACACATCCACGCTCGCGGTCAGCGCGTGCTCCTCGATGAACAGCCGGCGCGGCTCGACCTTGTCGCCCATCAGTTCGTCGAAGATGGTGTTGGCCTCGTCGATTTCCTTGACGCTGACTTGCAAGAGCGAGCGGGCGTTTGAGTCAAGGGTGGTTTCCCAGAGCTGAGACGGGTTCATCTCGCCGAGACCTTTGTAGCGCTGCAGCGTGACGCCCTTGCGGCCGGCGGCGGTCACCGCCTCGAACAGGCCGACGGGGCCGTGGATCGGGGTTTCCTCGTCCTTGCGCTTGAAGATCGCCGGCGGCGTCGGGCGCGGGAACACCTTTTGCAGTTCCGGCGCGAACTCGTCGAGCTTGCGCGCATCGGCGGAGCCGAGCAGCGCCTGGTCGAGCACCGCCACCTCCTTGACGCCGCGCACCGTGCGCTCGAAGCGAAAGCCCGCGCCTTCGGTGAACTCGCCCTGCCAGCCGCGTTCCGTTTCTTCCGACAGCGCGTCGAGCCGCTTGGCGATATAGGGCACCGCGGCAACGGCCTTGTTCGGATCGCCGAAGATGCGCTGGTTGAGCACGCTCAAAATCACCGCCTGTTCGACCACCTGACGATTGTAGCGGCTGTGCAGGCCGCGAAGAATATTGCGGATCGTGCGCGCGTCCTCGACCAGCTTGTGCAGGTCGTTGCCGGCCAGCACCTCGCCTGACGACAGCCGCAGCAGCGCGTCTTCGAGGCCGGTGTCGATCAGGTAATCCTCGAGCGCCCGCTCGTCCTTGAGATACTGCTCGGATTTGCCGCGCGCGACTTTGTAGAGCGGCGGTTGCGCGATGTAGAGATGGCCCTGGTCGATGATCTCGCGCATCTGCCGGTAGAAGAACGTCAGCAACAGCGTGCGGATATGGGCGCCGTCGACGTCGGCGTCGGTCATGATGATGATCTTGTGGTAGCGCAGCTTGTCGATGGCGAATTCGTCGGTGCCGATGCCGGTACCGAGCGCGGTGATCAGCGTGCCGATCTGCTCCGACGACAGCATCTTGTCCATGCGCGCGCGCTCGACGTTGAGGATTTTTCCGCGCAGCGGCAATACCGCCTGAAATTCCCGATTGCGGCCCTGTTTGGCGCTGCCGCCGGCGGAATCGCCCTCGACGATGAACAGCTCGGATTTGGCCGGATCGCGCTCCTGACAATCGGCGAGTTTTCCCGGCAGCGAAGTGATGCCGAGCGCGCTTTTCCGCGTCATCTCGCGCGCCTTGCGCGCGGCCTCGCGCGCCGCCGCCGCCTGGATGACCTTGCCGACGACGATCTTGGCCTCGGTCGGATGCTCTTCGAGCCAGGATTTGAGCATATCGTTGATGATGCCCTCGACCGCCGGTCGCACCTCCGACGACACCAGCTTGTCCTTGGTCTGCGAGGAGAATTTCGGGTCGGCGACCTTGACCGAGAGCACCGCGGTCAAGCCTTCGCGGCAATCGTCGCCGGTGAGCGCGACCTTCTCCTTGCGGGCGATGCCGCCGGATTCGGCGTAGCCGGTGACCTGGCGCGTCAGCGCACCGCGGAAGCCGGCGAGGTGAGTGCCGCCATCGCGTTGCGGGATGTTGTTGGTGAAGCAGAGGACGGTCTCGTGGTAGCCGTCGTTCCACCACAGCGCGCACTCCACCGCGACGCCGTCGCGCTCGGCTTTGATGACGATCGGCTGCGGCACCAACGGCGTCTTATTGCGGTCGAGATATTTGACGAACGCCTCGACGCCGCCTTCGTAGCGCATCGCTTCGCGCTTCTCGACCGCGTGACGCATGTCGGAAAGCACGATATTGACGCCGGAATTAAGGAACGCGAGCTCGCGCAGCCGGTGCTCCAGCGTGGCGAAGTCGAACTCGGTCATGGTGAAGGTTTTGCGCGACGGCAGGAACGTCACTTCGGTGCCGCGCTTGTCGCGGGCGGCGCCGACCACGGCGAGCGGAGCGACCGGCTCGCCGTCGCGGAATTCCATGAAATGCTCTTTGCCGTCGCGCCAGACCGTGAGCTTGAGCGAGCTCGACAGCGCATTGACCACGGAGACGCCGACGCCGTGCAGGCCGCCGGAAACCTTGTAGGCATTCTGGTCGAATTTTCCGCCGGCGTGCAGCTGGGTCATGATGACCTCGGCGGCGGACACACCTTCACCCTTGTGGATGTCGGTGGGGACGCCGCGGCCATCGTCGCGCACGGTGCAGGAGCCGTCGGGATTGAGCGTGACCACGACTTCCTTGGCGAAGCCGGCCAGCGCCTCGTCGATGGCGTTGTCGACGACCTCGTAGACCATGTGATGCAGGCCCGAGCCGTCGTCGGTG
Source organism: Xanthobacteraceae bacterium (assembly GCA_049284935.1). Classification (GTDB taxonomy): domain Bacteria; phylum Pseudomonadota; class Alphaproteobacteria; order Rhizobiales; family Xanthobacteraceae; genus BOG-931. The sequence continues at coordinate 21,900 of JBAPYW010000001.1, read as the reverse complement.
TCGCCGATATACATGCCCGGCCGCTTGCGCACGGCATCGAGTCCCTTGAGCACCTTGATCGATTCCGCGTCATAGTCGGAGGGTGCAACAGAAGTGGACTTGCGAACGGGTTCGGCCATGCGAAAAGCTTTCGAATCGTCTGCAGAAAACGCGGTGAATCGCTGGTTCGTTGTACACGAAAAGCGCGCTTCGTACAGAGCAAAGTGATTACGCATAAGATATTGTCAGAACGCTATTTTTCAAGGATTTGCCGGTGCCGATTCTAGGCTTTTCGATGGCCGTTCCGGCGGGCCGGATCGAAGGCGCCGCCGCCGCCTGATTGCGGCGGCAAACCGGCAGCTCGGAACGAGCGGTCTGGAGCCTTTTTCAGACCCGATTTCAGCCTTTTCGCGCTTTCAGTTCCAGGCGGCCGGCATTGACTTCGATCATGGCCGCGTCGTCCTTGATCTCGGCAAACAGCGCCGGATCGGCGCCGGTCATCCACACCTGTGCGCCGAGCTCGGCGAGTTCCCCATGCAGCGCGGCCCGCCGTGCCGGATCGAGATGCGCGACGACTTCGTCGAGCAGAAGCACGGGCGCGGAGCCCGTCATTTCCGCGATCAATCGCGCGTGCGCCAGCACGAGCCCGATCAGCAGGGCCTTCTGTTCGCCGGTCGACGCGTCGGCGGCGGCAATCCCTTTCTGCCGGTAGACAACCAAAAGGTCGGTCAAATGCGGGCCATCGAGTGTGCGTCCGGCCGCGGCGTCGCGGCCGCGATTGTCCCGCAGCACCGCGCGGTAGCGTTGCTCGATTTCGATCGCGGGATGCGCCGGCAGGAGCTTCTCCATCCAGCCGTCGAGCGCTATTTCCACCGGCGGAAAGTTCGAGCCCTGGCGGCTCGCTAGGACCGAGTCGAGCCGGTGCAGCGCCTCGGCGCGTAATCCGGCCACGGCGACGGCGAGTTCCGCGGTCTCGTGTTCGACGGCATCGAGCCAGTGCGGATCGGGCCGGGCCTCCTCAAGAAGCCGATTGCGCGAGCGCAGCGCCCGCTCCAGCGCGTTAACCCGGCTGGAATGCTCGGCATCGACCGCCAGCGCCAAACGATCGAGAAAGCGGCGGCGCTCCGACGGCGCGCCGACGAACAAAGAATCCATCGCCGGCACCAGCCAGACCACGCGCAGGTGATCGGCAAAAGCGGCAGCCGAAGCGACCGATTCACGATCAATCCGGCATTTGCGTTGCACCGGCGCGCCGTCTTCGGGCGCCCGCTCGATGCCGGTGCCGAGCGTGGCGAGCCCCAGCGCGCCCTCGACTTCAGCGGCCACTGCCCAGGAGCCGTCGCCCTCGTGGAATGCCACCTCCTCGAGCGTGGCGCGACGCAGACCGCGGCCCGGCGCGAGGAACGAGATGGCCTCGATCAAATTGGTCTTGCCCGCGCCGTTCGGCCCATAGAGCACGATCGGCCTTAAGTCGGCTTCCAGCGTCGCCGCACGGTAGTTGCGGAAATTGGTGAGGGTGAGGCGGTGGATTTTTGCAGGCATCAGCAATCAGGTGTCGGGAATCAGGAATCAAGTAATCCAGACACCCTGATACCTTGACTCCTGAATTCCTGACCCCTGTCAAACGCGCATCGGCATCAGCACATAGAGCGCGCCCCGCGGCTCCTTGTCCTGAATGAGCGTCGGCGAACCGGGATCGGCGAGTTTGAGGACTGCGGCTTCGCTTTCGATCTGCGCGGCGATATCGAGGAGGTAGCGCGAGTTGAAGCCGATGTCGATCGGATCCGCCTCGTATTCGACCTCGAGCTCCTCGGTGGCGCTGCCGGAATCGGGATTGGTGACGGACAATAGGAGCCGCCCGGCGGTGAGCGACAGCTTGACGGCGCGGCCGCGTTCGCTGGAAACCGTCGACACGCGGTCGACGGCGGCCTCGAACTCCTTCTTGTCGACGATCAGTTCCTTGTCGTTGCTCAGCGGAATGACGCGCGCGTAATCGGGAAAGGTGCCGTCGATCAGCTTCGAAGTCAGGACCACCTCGCCGACGGTGAAGCGAATTTTTCCCGGCGACAGCTCGATGGCGACCTCGGCCTCGCCGTCCTCGATCAGGCGCTGCACTTCGCCGACGGTCTTGCGCGGCACGATGATGCCCGGCATGCCGGCGGCGCCCTTCGGCAGATCGAGTTCCATCTGCGCGAGGCGGTGGCCGTCGGTCGCCACCGCGCGCAGCGTCGGCGCTTGCGCCGTGCCGGCGGTGTGCAGATAGATGCCGTTGAGATAATAGCGGGTTTCCTCGGTCGAGATGGCGAACTGCGTCTTATCGATCAGCCGTTTGAGATCGGCGGCTTTGAGCGTGAACTTGTGCGTCATTTCGCCCGGCGCGAGATCGGGGAAATCGCTCTCCGGCAGAGTCTGCAGCGTGAACCGCGAACGGCCGGCGCGGATGGAGAGCGCGGCGCGGTCGCCGGAAGATTCCAGAACGACCTGCGCGCCCTCGGGCAATTTGCGCACGATGTCGTAGAACATATGCGCGGGGACGGTCGTCGATCCGCCGGGCCCGGCCTCGGCGGCGATCGTATCGGTCACTTCGAGATCAAGGTCTGTGGCCTTCAGACTGAGCTTCGAGCGGTCGGCGCGAATGAGCACGTTGGCGAGGATGGGAATGGTGTTACGCCGCTCCACAGCGCGGTGCACGTGGCCGAGCGACCTCAACAATTCGGAACGCTCTATGGTGACCTTCATTGTGAAATCCATTCGCAGTACGGGCGGCAAAAATGGCGCGGCGCGGCCCTTTCGGCAAGGGCGGAGCCCAGTTTCGGCGGGCTTTTCCCTACGTTTCACACCTCCTTCGACAGCCATAACGCGGATGGGGCGGGGAGGTCGAGGCTCATTTCCCTGCGCAGGGCGCGCGGCGAGCCGGCCGAAGGGCCGGGCGCGGTGGCGTCGTCTATGCGGCTCCTTCAGTCCTGCAGCTGGCGCTTGAGTGCCTCGATCTCCTCGGCGAAGGCGCTGTCGTTGCCGGCCAGGTTCTCGATCTTGCGCACCGCGTGCAACACGGTGGTGTGGTCGCGGCCCCCGAACCGGCGGCCGATCTCAGGCAGCGAGCGCAGCGTCAAGATCTTCGCCAGATACATCGCCACTTGCCGCGGCCGCACCACGTTCGCGGTGCGCCGCGACGACAGCATGTCGGCGCGGCTGACGTTGTACTGGCGCGCCACGACGCGTTGGATGTCCTCGATTCTCACTCGTTTCGGCTCGACCGGCCTGATCAGGTCGCGCATCTCGCGTTCGGCCATCTCCAGCGTCACCGGTTGGCCGGAGAGCTTGCTATGGGCCAACAAGCGATTGACGGCGCCTTCGAGGTCGCGACCGTTATGGGTGACGGATTTGGCGATGAAAGTGAGGACCGGGGCCGGAACTTCGAAGCCGGGGTGATGCACGCAAGCCGCCGCAATCCGGTTCTTGAGGATCTCCAGCCGCAATTCTTCGCCGAGCGAGCCGATCTCCACCACGAGGCCGCCGGCCAGCCGGGAGCGGACCCGGTCATCGAGGCTTTCAAGATCCGCGGGCGGACGGTCGCTGGCGATCACGACCTGACGGCCGGCATCGATCAGGGCGTTGAGCGTGTGGCAGAACTCGGCCTGTGTCGACCGGCCCTGGAGGAATTGCATGTCGTCGATCATCAGCACGTCGATGGCGCGCACCGCTTCCTTGAAGGCCAGGGTCGTCTGCGTGCGCAACGCCGAGACGAAGCCGTACATGAACCTTTCGGCCGTCAGATACAGGACCTTGCGGTCGCTGCTGTTGCCGGCCCAGGTGATCGCCTGCAACAGGTGAGTTTTGCCGAGCCCGACACCGGCGTGGATGTAGAGCGGGTTGAACATCAGCGGGTCGCCGCGGCGGCTGGTCGCCACTTGCCGCGCTGCGGCATGCGCCAGCGTGTTCGAGCGGCCGACGATGAAAGTCTCGAACGTCAGGCGCGGGTCGAGCGGCGAGCCGCCGAGGGCTTCGTGCACCGTCATGAACGGCACGCTCGCGCGCATTCCGGCGCCGTTGAGTGCGCCGTCCTGCAGTTGGCGCGCTGCGGTTGGAAGTTCCGCTTGCTTCGGTTTCGCCACCTGCGGACGGATCGTGGCCGAGCGGACGCTTAGTTCCAGCCGGGTGACGATCGGCTCTTCCGTCTGCCAATTGCTCAGCACCCGCTCGCTGTAATGCGACTGAATCCAATTGCGCAGGAAACGCGTCGGTACCGATAGTCGGACCGCCCCGTTTTCGACGGCGTCTACCTCCATGCGCGCGAACCAACTCGTGAACACATCCTCGCCGAGTTCAATGCGCAGCCGGTTTTTGACCCTTTGCCAGCGCTCCTGATCCGTGCTCGTCATTTTGGCCTGCTTTTCGCTGGGAATGGACACAAGGCGAGCAACTCAGGCGAGGTACTCTCCACCATGCCCGACATCGGGAAACGCAACGCACATGAGTCATTGGGATTTCGGCGCTGCGGAAAGCGAAATGCAGCCGCCGGTCGGATGAAGAGCGGCTCAGCCGCTGGAGGTGATCGCCGGTCCGCTATATCGGCGCGGCGCCGAGGAATGGACGCGCGCCAATCGGCAGAAGACTCTGGAGGAAGAGACGCTAGCTACTTGGACAGATTGGCGGATTATTTTCATGCCCCCCTCCATCGCTCTCGAATTCGATGGTCGTGCTGACGCCTCATCCGGACGTCTTGCGAGACTTTCAAGGCCCGCTCCCTGTGCATTCACTCGGCCTACAACAGGGTCTTCTCCTTGGAACTCGACGAAGTCAGAACGGCGCTTTCCTGGACACAGCTCTCCCGCACCCATACTTTGATGAGTTACGCCGAGACGATTTTTGAAGACCTTCGGAAGCCGAAGGAGCCAAAAAAATAACATGACGCTGCCAGCCCGCAACTCAAAAAAACCCCGCCAACACGGGACTTTCAGAAGCCGAGGCGCGTCCGAAAGCCGGCGGCCGGCGTGCAAGACTTTGACTCAACGGGCTGATTTACAATTCTGTAACAATCGCGCGGCGACCCAAAACGCACCGGAGCAAATAAAGCCGCACCTATCGAATTCACGGCCGACTCAAAGCCCATGGCTTCGTATGAGCGATAACCCCTTCATTAAGCATCAATTCTTGTGCCCAAGTTTCATGGGTAACCCTCGCGGCGCGCGCGCGGAGCAAATAAAATCCAGCGGTGCCGACGCGCGAAGCGCGGCGGAGTACCTCCACTCGCAATTTTACGTTTCGACGTGACAATTCTGCAACAGATTAATGGCAATCCACCGCAAATGCTCGCGCGTTGTGGCAGATCGAAATGCAACGGCGCCCTGGAGCTTAATCCGGTGAACGCCAAGCCTTTGCAGGTGGCAGCCGGCGAACGCGGAACGGCTATGATTTGCCGAGTTTCGCGATCCGGTGGGCAAGCCGCGAGACCTTACGGCGGGCGGCGTTGCGGTGCACGACGTTCCTTTGCGCCGCGCGAATGATGACGGGCTCGGCTTCGGCCATGGCGGCGAGCGCGCCTGACCGATCGCCGGCCGCGATCGCCTCCTCGACCTTGCGCACGGCGCCACGCAGGCGCGTGCGCCGCGATTTATTGATCACGGTGCGGCGCGTGATCTGGCGCGCGGCCTTCTTGGCGGATTTTGTATTGGCCATACCGGTAAAACGGAATTTGTGAACGAAGCGGGGCTTATAGGGGCGCCGCGGGTCCTCGTCAACGCTCTCGGCGGGCCAGCGTGCTCGCCGGGACCACGCGCCGCCCCCTCACGCCACCCGCTTGGTGCGTACCGCCTCATAACCGGCGATGGCGGCCGTCCGGTCGGCCGCGGCGAGCGGCGACAGCGGCGGCGCGACGCGGACCCATTGCGGCTCGCTGTGAATATGAGCGAGCAGCGTCTTGACGCCGGGGACCAGCGGCTTGCCGTCGAACAACTTGCGGATCGCGATCGCCTGCGCGAGCGCCGCGCTGTCGCCGGAACGGTAAAAACGGGCGCACAGATCGGCGTTGAGGTTGGCCGTCGCCGAGATGCAGCCGGCGAAGCGGCCGGCGCGGGCCAGCGGCAGTGCCGCTTCGGTCGCGGGAAGGACCTTAAAGCGCGGCGAAAGGCCCGCGGCCTCGCTCGCAAAATCCATGTCGCCGGATGAATCCTTCAGTCCGGCGATGCGTTCGCCGAAGGATGCGAGGAGGCGGCGGATCAGGACGACCCGCCAGGGCAATCCCGATTGCGCCGGGAAGTTATAGAGGTAGATGGGAATTGGCTGCGCTGCGGTCGCGCTGACGATCGCTTCGATAGTGGCGAAGAGCCCATCGTCCGAGACGCTCTTATAATAAAACGGCGGCAGCACCAGCGCGCCGGCAAAGCCGAGCGCGGCGGCATGGCTGGTCAGCATCACCGCATCGTCGAGCGCTGCGGCACCGGTGCCGACCAGCAGGCGTCGCAGCGGCAAGCCGCTTGCGGCGTAGGCGTTCATGACCGCCAGGCGCTGGCGCAGCGACAGCGAAGTTCCCTCGCCGGTGGTGCCGAGCACGTTGAGCCCGTCGCAGCCGTTGTCGAGAAGGAAGCGGGCGAGCGCGAGCGACTGCGCGCAATTGGGTTCGCCCGTTGTATCGATCGCCGTCGCAATAGCGGCGATCACGCCGCGGAGGGGGCTGTCGGTCATGAAGCGCCAGTGTTGGTTGATCTATACACCAAGACGAAGAATTGGTGCGGAGAATCCTGCCGCAGCCTCAGCGTGGCGGCATTTGCTGCCGGCGTGCGCAAGTTCAGCTCACCGCCTCCCGGACGGGAGCCGCTCCCAGTAGCGCCGAAGCGTCACGACTGGCTTTTGCTCCTGAGCGAATCAAGGCTCGCTAGCGCAGGTGAATCGGCAATTGGGGAGAGTTCTTGAGCCTCCTCGATGGCGAGGGTAAAGACCCGAAGCTCTTCGTCCGAGATCGCATGAACGACCGTCTGCAGCTCAAGCTTTGCCATCTCGAGCAATTGGGCCGTTTGTGTCAGCGAAAGTTTGTGCGCCAGCCCTGTGTCATGCGACAGTCGATCGATAAGAGCAAGAATCTGCTCGTCCCTGATGCTGTTCATCGCCCCCTCCTAACCCACGACCGGTTCCCCTGAGGTTCGGCAATTCAGGACTTCGTGTTCAGTCCTCGACGACCCGGGTGACCCATGGCGCCTCGCCAATGTCTTGCCGGTCACGCAACGTGCCCGCGCGCGCCGGGGGACGTGCTCTTGATCCATGACCGCGTCGTCGTGACCGCGCCATAAAGGCTTATCAGGCGCGTGATGACGTCGTGCACGTCGCACGCCGGTATGCTGTCGAGCGGGTGGCTGGCGGAAGCGTCAGCGACGAACACCAGATTGTGGCCGCGGTGAAAAGCTTCGATCGCCGTCGACAGGCAGGCGACCTCGCCGGCGAATCCGGCGATCACCAAGTTTCCACCACTGTTGGCGATGACCTCAACGAAGTCCTTGCTCGAGTAACAAGACGGCTGGCATCGATCAAAGATCATGTCCGTATTCTGGGGCTCGAACCCCTTGATCCAACCGGAGAAGCGCGTCGCTGCATTGAAGAATGGCGATTTGCCGATCCACCGCGTGAAGGCGATCGGCAGTCCCACCGATCGCGCGTGATCCAGTATTTCGCGGCAATTGGCGAGCTGCTCGGATATTTCGGCAAAAGCCAGCGCCCGTGGTGCGGCAACATATTCCTGCTGCAGGTCGACAAATACGATCACCGGGACCGCTATCGAATTCGTGAATGTCCGCAGATCAATGACCGTACTCATGTCGACGATCTCTGCGCGCCGGGTCGCGTCACCGGACGTGTGGCGGACCTTTCCAGGATCCCGCGCGCGTGCCACCGACCTTCAGGCCGTATGATCACATACGGATCAGTCTCAATCGAAATCGCGTTTGGGTGTCGGGGCTCATCGAGGACGATCTCGACGAAGTCGTAGTCGGAAAAAACGATGTCGCGCGCCGCGTTAGGAACGCGGAATCCGAATTGACCATACCATTCGACCATGCTCCGTTCGGACTGGCCGTAGATGCGGGTATATCCCTTCAGTCGGCAAATTTCGATGCTGGTTTGGATGACCCGTTGCGCAAGCCGCCGGCCGCGAAACTCGGGTCGCACCGCCAGCCGCTCAATCTTCGCGAAATCCGCGAAATAGCGAATGCGCAGAGAGGCGGCGGGCTCATGCCCGACATAGCCGAGCAGATGCGTTCCGGAGAAATCATTTCCGTCGAACTCCTCGCGATAGGGGCACTTTTGCTGCCCGATGAATACCGCGCTGCGAACAGCCATCACCCGCATGAGGTCTTCCAACGAGCGGGCAACGGTGACGGAAATCTCATCCTTGCCGTTGTGACGCATGTATCCATCATAGGAGGGCATCTCGTCCGGTGAGACGGGTGATCGGCGAAATAGGTAAAGGTCGGGAACAAAATGACCCGGTGCCATCACTGCAGGCCGGAATCCCGTTGCTTCCAAGGCGTACCGGCCCTCGGTCGAGGCCGCCCGGGAGTAAAGATCGACATCGCGATACAGCGGCGTGCTCACCTTTTGCAGGCCCAAGCTCATGGCCGCAGCAAGGGGTCCCCGGGCGTAAATGCACCAAACGTAGATGGCAGCCGGCTTTTCGTTTTGCGTCGCCAGCAGCGAAAGGTCCGGATCGGCGGCCCTGCAAGTGCCGGCAATAAGCTCCGCCAATCCGGCTTCGTTCAGCATGAGAAAGGCCATAAACCCCTGGGCACGCCGCACTCTTGAACTGAACCGGTCGCGGCGTGCGATGGCCCAAAAGGCATCGGGATTGTGAGATACGACACGGTGCACGGCCTCGTTGGCGCCTATCTCGGGCAGGTCCCGACGCGCTTTGTCCATCAGTTCGTCGATTTCGGCCGCGGTCGGCGTGTAGATGACCAATCGCCGTGCCAGATGCTGCGGGCTGATCTCGGCCAAGTTGTGCGCGTCCGCGCGGCAATGCGCCGACGCCTTGCATCTATCCGCGCGAACTGCCATTGGCGGCGCCCTTTAGGGTTGCAAGCGGCCAACTACTTTGGGAAGGTTACCGCTCAAGGGAGAGGTTGTATGCGCGCGCTGGCGACCAGGGGTGAGCCTCCAGAGGCGCACGGGGGAACTCCGACGACAGGCAGTGTGCCTGATTGGGAGAGCGTCCGGCAGTTCATCGAGGTGGTGCGGCGCGGCAGCATCCGCTCTGCCGCCGATCATATGTCGGTGTCGTCCAGCGCCCTGCGAAGAAGGATTGCCCACCTTGAGCAGCAGCTTGGGACCCGATTGATCACCCGCCACATCGATGGAGTCCGGCTCACGCCGGAGGGCCAGCAGGTGTTTGACGCCGGCTGCCGCATGGAAGCGGCGTCGTTTGGTCTGGTACGGGCAAAGGAAGCGACAGCGCCCGACGTATCCGGCGAAGTGAAAATTGCGGTTACCGAGGGAACCGGGACATTTTGGTTGGCCCCGCGACTCGCGGAACTTCAGCGGGCTTATCCGAAGCTCCTCGTGAACTTGAAATGCTTGATGACGCCGGCGGACGTGTCGAGTCTCGAGGCCGATCTGGCGGTCCAGCTGATAAGACCCAACTCTCCGGAATTGAAAGTCGTCCGCTTAGGCTTTTTGCATACGATGCCATTCGCCGCACAGTCCTATATCAACACCTATGGTTTGCCGACGACGTTGGACGAATTACGAAAGCAGCGCGTCGTTCTTCATATCGCCGACCAAACGCAAACAAAGACGTTGTTCGCGCAAAATGTGCCGGATCCCTGGATGGGGACAGTAGCCTTACAGACGAACGTGGCCAGCGCGCATCTGTGGGCCGTGGCCAAGGGTGCCGGGATCGGCTGGCTGCCCACCTATACGCATTTCATCGGGGGTCGGGTCGTCCCGATCGAACCTGGGCCGCGGTTTTGCTTTGAAATTTGGTTAACTTATCATCCCGATGTCGCAAAGATAGCGCGTGTGCGGCGGGTCATAGACTGGGTAAGGGATTCGTTCGACGCCCGGAAATTTCCCTGGTTTGGCGAGCAGTTCATTCATCCGAACGACCTGCCAAAGGCCTATCGCGGCGAGCCTTTAATCAATATGTTTGAAGGTTTCGCCCGCGCGGACGGTTGAATTGGTCGGGCGTTCGTCCGGCAGAACCGGACGGTCCTCCCCTGATTTGCTAATCTTCCCAGCAGTGCTAAAGGTGAATTTATGGCTCAAAGAAGTTCGACGGCTGCGGATCGTGAAATCGGCCGCCGCCTTAAAATACGACGGCTCGACCTCGGCATTTCGCAAACGGCCGTCGCTGATGCGCTCGGGCTGACGTTTCAACAGGTGCAAAAATACGAAAAGGGCACCAACCGCATCAGCGCCGGGCGGCTGCAGCGGCTCGCCGAAATACTCGATGTTCCGATCGCATATTTTTACGACGAGAAGATTGCCGGGACGAAGAAACATCAGACCGCGTTCGCGCTACTGGAGACCGCATATTCCCTGCGTTTGATCCGCGCATTTAACCGAATAAAGGATCGCCGCATTCAGTTGCGGACAGTGGAACTGGTCGAGGGCATCGTGGATTCCGACCACAAGCCGGGCCACTGACCGGCCGCAACCCGCTTTCCCCTCGCCGGAGAAATCTGCGCTCGGCGTTAATGATATTGCCATTCCCGACGCCATGCCGCACGATGTACCTCAGGTTGCATCTCTGCCGAGCAGCGTCGTCATGGCAAAAGTCGGTGCGTGACGGTGCTGTTCGTTGCGTCGGGGGGCAAGGGTGGCGTTTCGTGGCGTCAGGGGGGCGGCCGCGCTCCGCGCCGAGCCGGATACGTGGCCAGACAGGGGACGGCGTCGGGCATCGGTTCCGCGCCCGCGCGATCGTCCATTAGCAAGGGCGCAACCGAGCGCCTGCCCGGAAATCGATTGCGTTCGCGATCTGCTGCCCAGCCGCGTCGTTGCCGCAGCAGAGCGTCGCGCGCGAGCGATCGGCCTTGGCGCCGACCGCGTACTGATTTGCGCCGACGCCATGACCGAGGACGCCTATCTCACGGTGCTGGCGGCATCTCTCGGCACGTCCTACGAGCCGCTCGAGCGCATCTCGCGGGCCGACTGCCCGCTTGACGACGATCAATTGGTCCAGGCCGCCGCCGCTGGATTGTTGCCGGTATGCGAGGCTGGGGAAATCGTCTGGATTATTGCTCCGCGCTGCCTGACTGCGCGCCGCCTCGCCAGCCAATCGCAGCCGGCGTGGCTGCAATCGTTCCGCTTGACCTCGTCCGAACGACTTTTGCGTTTCGTCGCGCGGTACACGCAGAAGGCGCTGGGCCGGCGTGCGGCCGACGGCCTGCGCCATTCCCGGCCGTTGTTCTCAAACGCGCCGCGGCGACATGGCGCCAAGCGGATCGCAGTCTTGGGGTTCGTGCCGCTCGCGGTCACGATTCTTTTCCTGCTGTCCGCTCCGACGATCGAAGCCTTGGCGACGTTGTTGTGCGCGGTCTTTCTGGGCGCGGCCGGCTTGCGCCTCTTGAGCGTCGCCTTCGCGCGCCAGGCGCCACGTAGCTCTACGCGCGTCGCCGACCACGAGCTTCCCATCTACACGATCATTTGCGCGCTTTATCGTGAGGCGAACGTCGTCGACGGTCTGGTCGCGGCGATTCGCTCACTCGATTATCCGCCCGAGAAACTCGATGTGAAACTCGTCGTGGAGGCGGATGACCACGACACCAGGCGGGCGCTCGCCCGCCTCGAGCTGGGTCCGCCGTTTGAAATCATCACGGCGCCGCGCAACGGGCCGCGGACCAAGCCGAAGGCGCTCAACGTCGCACTGCCATTCGCTCGCGGCTCGTTCACGGTCGTCTACGACGCCGAGGATGTGCCGGAACCCGATCAGCTCCGGCGTGCCGTCGATACGTTCATGGTGGCCGACGAAGGGCTCGCCTGCGTGCAGGCGGCGCTGACGGTCGACAACACCACCGACAGCTGGCTGGCGCGCATGTTCACGGCCGCTTACGCCGGCCAGTTCGATGCTTTCCTGCCCGGTCTGGCGGCGCTGCACCTGCCGTTTCCGCTTGGCGGCTCGTCGAACCATTTTCGTACGGCCGTGTTGCGCCAAGTCGGCGGCTGGGACCCCTATAACGTCACCGAAGACGCCGATTTGGGCATTCGGCTCTATCGCTTCGGCTATCGCTCGGCGGCCTTGTCGTCGGCGACTTATGAGGAGGCGCCGGCGCGGTTTGGGCCGTGGCTCAGGCAACGCACGCGCTGGTACAAAGGCTGGATGCAAACTTGGCTGGTGCATATGCGCCGGCCGGCCCGGCTGGTGCGGGAACTCAATCCTGCCGGTGCAATCGCCTTTCAGCTGTTCCTGGCCTGCAATGTGCTGGCGGCTCTCATCCATCCCGTCTTTATGGCCGGCCTTTGCTGGTCGCTGTTCGCCGCATCGCCGCTGCAGCTCGTCAGCATGCATGCCGCGCCGGTGTTTGTCGCGACTCTTTGCTGCGGCTATGCCTCGACAATCGCGCTGGATGTGGTCGGGCTACGGCGGCGCCGGCTGCTGGCGCACGCCTGGGTGCTCTTGCTGACGCCGCTCTATTGGTTCCTGCTCTCGGTCGCCGCTTGGCGTGCGCTGTTCCAGCTGCTTCACGATCCGCAGGGCTGGGAGAAGACCGAGCATGGGCTGGCAAGGACCTCGCGCTTGGCAGAATCGGAGGGTTATTGAACGGTTTTCAGAGATAGCGGCGTAATTCCGCGGCCGCCGCCTCGGGGGTCCGCTTCAGATTGAACGGCGCAACGAAACGGCCGTCCTTGTCCATGAGGTAGACGACGGCGGTATGGTCCATCGTGTAGTCGCCGCCTTCGAGCGGAATTTTCTTGGCGTAGACCCGATAGGCCTTGATCGCGGCGTTGACTGCCGCCGGGTCGCCGGTCAGCCCGCGCAGATGCGGGTCGAAGCTCGCGAGGTAATCCTTCAGCGCCGCCGGCGTGTCGCGTTCTGGATCGACGGTGATGAACAGCGCGCCGATGCGGTCGGCGTCCTTGCCGAGCTGCCGGATGACCTCGGACATTTCGAACAAGGTGGTGGGGCAAATGTCGGGGCAGTGGGTAAAGCCGAAAAACACCAGGAAGGGACGTCCCTTCATGTCCTCGTCGCTGACCGGCTTGCCGTTTTGGTCCTCAAGATGAAACGGGCCGCCGACGGCGGCAATCGCCGGTCCGATCGCCGAAGGCGAGCGTCCGCTGATGTGGATGATGGCGCCGAACACCAGCACCAGCCCGCACAGGAAGGCGCCGAGCACCGGCAGAAAGCGGAAGGGCCGTCGCTGCGCGTTCAAAGGGTTCTCCTTTCGTCAACCGAAGCAGGCGATAAAACCGGCCCGGATGGTCTCGAAGAACACCGTTGCGCCGTAATAGGCCCAGAGCCAGATGGTGCCGGCAAGCGCGAGTATAAAGGCGGCGCCTGCCAACAGCAGCGGCCGCGACATTACGCGTGGTGCGACAGTCTCGCGCATCGGGAGCCCCGGATATCACGGTAGATAGGCCTGTACGCGGCCTCCGGCAATTGCTGCCCAGGGAGCGGCCAACGCTGGGGGCACAGCCTTGGCGCCCGGCTTACCGGCAGGTGTCATAGAGGGCGGCGAGCTCGCGGCCGCGAAGCGCGATGATGCGCGGGGTCAAGCCGCCCTGGCGCGCGATCCAGTTGCGGATACTGGCCGGGTAAAGACGCAGCACCAGCCGTGTGCCGGCGCGGGTCGGCACCAGCGAGCGCCTGGCGTCGTCGTAGTAGGACGCCGCGTGGAAGCCGAGGACCGCCCGGGCGGTCACGCAAACCCGATCGCGCCGAATCAAGCCGGTGAATAAGGTGCAGGCCGAAAGGCACGGCCCGTCGATGACGAGGCGTTCGCCCGAGGCCCGCATGGCCTGGAACTTGCGAAGATAAGCGCTGACTTCGCCCCCCGGATCATTGGTGATGCGCACGTCGGCGGAGGCCACAGTCGTCAACAGAGCCGACGCGAGCGCGCCGACCAAGGCTGCCTGCCATTTCATGAATGTTCCCCTCCCCGTTCCGCCGCCGAGCATGCTTCGGCATTGTGGCGAGAGTTCGGACAGCGATTGGTTCCGTCTATTTGGAACCGGATACTCCGCCGGCCGGAACTCTTAAGCTGATCCCCTGGGGGGCGGCTTTGGTCCGTCCCCCCGCAAAATACGCTACACTACGCGGAAGCTGAACCAAACAACGATCGGCCGCAGGATGGACACGTCAGTTGCAGGCAACACCAACGTTACCGAATTCTCGACCGCCTACTATTTGATTGAAGGCCTGAACGAGATCGGCATCGAGTATCTGTTCTGCAATCTCGGCACCGATCACGTGCCGATCATCGAGGAGATGGCGCATCGTCGCCGGCGCGGCGAGGTGGTGCCGAAGATTGTACGCTGCCCGCACGAGAATACTGCTGCGCACATGGCCGCGGGCTACGCGGTCGTTACCGGACGCGGCCAGGGCGTCCTGGTGCATGTCGATGTGGGGACCGCCAACGCGGCAACGGCCATGCACAACATGTTCCGCAGCCGTCTGCCGGTGCTGCTGATGGCCGGCAAGGCGCCCTATACAAGCCACCGCGAACTGGTCGGCACGCGCGATACCCATGTTCATTTCGTGCAGGAACCGTTCGATCAGGCAAGCCTGGTGCGACCCTATGTGAAATGGGAGTGGACGCTGCCTTCCGGCGTTATCGTCAAGGAGGCGCTGCAACGCGCTTGGTCGATCATGCAAAGCGAACCGCGTGGTCCGGTCTATCTGATGATGCAGCGCGAGACGCTGACGCAACACTGGGGTGTCGATGAGATTCACCGCTATGCCGGCGACCGGTTCGGCGCAATGGCGGCCGGCGGCGCCGATCCGCAGCTCGTCGCCGCGCTCGCCGATCGGTTGCTCGCCGCCGACAATCCGATCCTGATCACCGGCTATGGCGGACGCAATGCGCAGGGCGCGCGGATGATCGACAAGGTCGCGCAGTTCGCCGGCATCGCCGTGTTCGAGGCCAATACATGGAGCAACATCTCGCACGCGAGCCCCTGCTTCGCCGGCTTTGTACCCGACAATTCCCTGCCCAAGGCCGACGTCGGGATGCTCGTCGATGTCGACGTGCCGTGGTTTCCCGCCGACGTACAGCCGCGCGAAGACTCGTTCTGGGCGCATATCGACGTTGACGTCCTCAAGCTCGGTTCTCCGATGTGGACCTTCCCGGGTCACCTGCGGATGCAGGGCGACAGCGGCCGCATCCTCGAGCAGCTGCTGGCGGAGCTGGAAGCCAAGGCAACGCCGTGCTTTAAGGCGGCCGCGGCGGCACGGCTCAGTCATTTGACGGCCGCGCGCGAACAGCGCCTCGCCCAGGCGGCCCGGCTCGCGGCGGCAAAGGGCGAGCCCGGCGCCATCAATCCGCATTACCTGATGGCGGAGCTCGGCAAGCTGCTCGACGACGAGGACATCGTCTTCAACGAGGCTGTTCGCAACACGCCGGCTGTGCTGATGCAGATTCCGCGCCGCCTGCCCAACACGATGGTGGCCACCGGCGGCGCCGGGCTCGGCTGGTCGGGCGGTATGGCGCTTGGCGCCAAGCTCGCCGCGCCCGGCCGGCTCATGGTGCAAGTGGTGGGCGACGGCGGCTTCTATTTCGGCGCTCCCAGCTCCGTCTTTGCCGTCTCGCGGCAATACGGGCTGCCGATCTTTTGCATTCTACTCGACAATTCCGGCTGGTCGGCGGTGAAGCAGGCGACGCTGCGGGTGTTCCCCGACGGCGAGGCCAAGGCCGCCGGTGCGTTCGAGGCGGAACTCGCCGCCCAGGTCGAGTTCACCAAAATCGGCGAGGCGTTCGGCACCCACGCCGAGAAGGTCAGCGATCCCGCCGACGTGCCCGGCGCGATCGCGCGTTGCGCCCGGGAAGTCCGCGGCGGCCGTTCGGCGCTGCTGCACGCTCGCGTCACGCACCTCTAGCGTGATAGTCGGCGGGGACGGTGGCATCGACAAGCCTTGCGCCCATGGCCTTGAACACCGGCGTCAGCACGATGGCGATGACGAGGTTGAGCACCACGGTGTAGAGCGCCGTATAGCCCGGGAAGGTGTAGCCGGCGAACGCCAACGGATAGTTCGGGGTCAGCTTCGCGGCAACGAACATCCAGGTGCCGGCACCGGTTCCCACGGCCCAGCCGATGAGCAGCGCCCAATCGTTGAACCAGCGGGTATAGGCGCCGAGCATCACCGCCGGCAGCGTCTGGATGATCAGGATGCCGCCGAGCAGCTGCAGGTAGATGGCATATTGCGACGGCACGAAGACGATGAAGACGAGCGCGCCAAACTTGACGATGAGCGACACCCACTTCGCCATCTGCGCTTCTTCTTTGTCGGTCGGATTCTTGTTGATGAACTCGCGGTGGATGTTGCGGGTATAGAGATTGGCCGCCGCGATCGACATGATCGCAGCCGGCACCAGCGCGCCGATGCCGACGGCGGCAAAGGCGATGCCGACGAACCACGCCGGGAAGCTGTGCAGGAACAACGCCGGCACCGCGAAGTTGTTGCCGAACTGCTTGAAGCCGGCGGCGTATTCGGGAAGCCCGCCAACGCCGGCGGCGATGGCGAAGAAGCCGACGAGGGCGAGAAGACCGAGCATGAAGGAATAGCCCGGCAGCATCGCGGCGTTGCGGCGGATGGCGTGGCCGCTGGAAGCGCTCAATATGCCGGTCATGGAATGCGGGTAGAGGAACAGCGCCAGCGCCGAGCCGAGCGCCAGGGTTACGTAGACGCCGTAGGAGCCCGTCGTGTTGGTTCCGGGAACGGCCAGCAGCAGTTTCTGCGCCGGCACCGCGGCGAAGATTTTGCCAAAGCCGCCGAGTTCGATCGGCACGACAATCACCGCGGCGAAGGCCGTGATGTAGATCAAAATATCCTTGACGATGGCGATCGACGCCGGCGCCCTAAGCCCGCTCGAATAGGTGAACGCCGCCAAAATGATAAAGGCAATGACCAGCGGCAGATCGGCAATATAGCCGGTGCCGGAGACGCCGAGCCCGCCGATGACGACCTGCAACCCGACCAGCTGCAGGGCGATGTAAGGCATAGTCGCGACGATGCCGGTGACGGTGACGGCCAGCGCCAGCCAGCGATTGCCGAAGCGGCCGCGCACGAAATCGGCCGGGGTGATGTAGTTGTGCTTGTGGCAGACGTACCAGAGGCGCGGGAACACCAGGAACAGGATCGGATAGATCACGATCGTGTACGGCACCGCGAAGAAGGCAATGGCGCCGGCGCCGAAGGCGAGCGCCGGCACGGCGATGAAGGTGTAGGCCGTATAGAGGTCGCCGCCGACCAGAAACCAGGTGATGATGGTACCGAAGCGGCGGCCGCCGAGCCCCCATTCGTGCAATTGGTCAAGGTCGCCTTTGCGCCAGTGCGCGGCGGCAAAACCGAGCCAGGTGATGAAGCCGAACAGGGCGACAAAGACGATCAGCGCGGTCCAGTTCACGTCCTGCACGGCAGTCCTCCCCAAGTTCTTCGTTTTTTATCAGCGGTGCGCCACGCGGGCGCGCTTTAATCTTCGGTGGCGAAGTAGACGATCGCGGTGAGCACCGCGCCGATGATCACGCAAAGCATCTGGTACCAATAGAAAAACGGAATGCCGATCCAGGACGGCTCGATCTTGTTGTAAAAGGGCGGCCAGATGATCGCGACGAGCTGAATCACAAAAAGCAGGTACCACCAGCTCCAGGCGCTGCGCCGCTCGCTCTGCTCGTTCATGTTGGCCCTCCCGAATAGCCTATCGTCATTATAAAACGTTGGAGCGGGCGATGGGAATCGAACCCACGACATACAGCTTGGGAAGCTGCCGTTCTACCATTGAACTACGCCCGCAAAATCCTTATTCCATCGGCATTACTTGCACTTAGTTGGTGAATTTTGTTTGACGCTTGTTCGCACTTCCTGCGGGGTGTCTTTCCATGCTGTACGGCTCCGCTGGCAAACACGAAACGCCAGTCATGCCGATGAATGCTAGCAGATTTTGCAAGGAAGTGTCAGTGAAGCGGCCGCAGCATGAGCAAGCGATTAGAGGGCCGTGTACTGATAAACCCGGCTCAATGTCCGCTTCACTCCAAAAGCGGCTGAATTGCTGCGTCACCGCGAAATGTCGCGAAGTGCCAATCGCGACCGATGCACCGCAACATGATTGGCGCAAAAAGAAAGACCGCCAACGCGGCGGTCTTTCCGAAACCCAAGGGGGTGTAACGCTTCGTTTTAAGAGGGCTTGATCAGTCAGGCTGCGAGCGCGGCTTTCCGCTTCCTCCGCCGTGCGAGCAGACCTAACGCGCCGAGGCCGGAGGCGAAGAGTGGGAGGGTGGCTGGGAGAGGCGTTGTAGACACCGTCGTCGAGGTCAATGCAAAAATTACATCCGGGTAGGTGTAAATAGGATTGTTTGAACCGCAACATGAGACGTTGTACTCGCCCGGGTTGTTGTTATCTTCGCCGACCGCGAGATCATAGCTATTGGCAAGAACGATGCCGAGTCCGAAGTCGTCCAGGAGGGTGCCGCCTGGAGCCGATGGATAAACGAGATTGTCGACTTGTCCAGAAACCCACGGGCCTGTAACGTTACTCGTCGCAAAGTCATTACTGCCGAGCGAGCCGGTAAGCCCGTCGACCGCGTAGCCCGTCCCGGTGCTAGTAATCGTTGCTGTTGAACTTAGAGTGATTGTTCCACTGCCGGAAAGTCCGCCAGTGCCACCGCTGATCGTCCAGTCATAGACGGTATCAGCACGCGCGGCCGTGAATGACAAAGTGACGATAGCAGCGGATAAAAGTGGGAACCATACTGATCGCCTCATGTCGCATACCTCCTCGCCCCGTCGCCACGGTCGTAATTTATTTAGGTCATATCGAAAGAGTCAATATATCTCATATTCTAATTTTCAACCTGCACGATAGACTTGTTATCGAAGGCTCTCTTAAGTTGCGAAACGAAGGGCGAAACGGTGGCTCGCATCCCAGATTTTGAAGCTTTCCGGCTAGATTAGGAGTTTTGCCAGCCCGCCCTCGTTTGCTTTGTCGCTCATGGGTCATTTTCGACCGATCCAGCCGGCTTTGTCTGCCGGTCCGTGTCCGCTTCGCCCCGAAAGCGGACTTGCGGGCGTTGGCCATGGTGAGGCCGGGGCGCGTCATCGCTGCGGTATCCGAAAGCCAATGTGCGGCCCGATCTTGCTCGGGTCGGGGCCAACGCCAATCCCCTCGCGGCCGGTGCCGAGGTTGCGCTCCTCTTTGCTGTAAGCGGGCGGCTTACGCGGGGGTGAGAGCTTGTCCACCATGTACGCCCTAGGATGGTCGCGGAGCGTCTGCGGCTCCGGCTCTTCGTCCTCCGCCGTCACAACCTTAGCCCTTACCTCGGGCTCGTCCGCCGGGAATATCTCGACATGGTGCGACGGCTGGCGATGCAACGGGCCATTTTTCTTAAGCTCCGCCGCCTGCCGCCGTAGCTCCTCGATGTCGGCCCGCAACTCAGTGCGCTCGCCCTTGGCATTGACGAAAGTAACCGGAGCGGGCGCAAACTCACCTGCCGCCGCCCACTTGTCCAATTCCGCACTATCCTTCGCGGGTCGCGCGAGTGCCAGATGGTGACCGCCTCCGGCCGCGTCCTCAATGTCCTCCTCGAATACCTCGGGCTTGTTCTCGATGATTTTGGTTTGCTCCTCGGGCCGCTCAAGGCGGAGGACTCCACCATAGTTGACATCGACAGTTTGATGCGCGCCGTACCGCTTGCGGTGCCAGCTTTCCAACATTTTCACGACCAACGCGTCGCTCGGCTTGAGCCACTGCTTAGTCGGGATCGTCTCATAACACTCGCGCTCGAAGTCCTCGCCGATTTCAAATCGCAAATCATCATCGCTCTTGCCCTTGTACTCAGTCTTGAGCACGCGCTCGAACATGCGTTGCCCTTGGAAAAAGACATCGACGAGGGTGCCATCGCGGGCGCGCTCGAACGCGGATTGCTGGATTTGCATGGCCGTGAGCGCCGGAATGTTCTGTGAGTAGTGGACATGGAATGGCGCGAGCACGCCGCAGAATTCAATCTCTTGTAGCTCGGGCTTACCGAGCCGGGATTGAACGAGCCACTTCCAAGGCAGGGAGGGGCTGATGCCGACGCGGCGCGCGGCCTCTGCCATCGAACAGGCGAGGAGGTTGTCGAGTAGGTCGGGGATTTTTTCGTAGTGAGACATCGGAGCACCTTTTCGATTTTGATTTTTCATTTTTATTGTCTTGTCTCCGCCGCCCGGAACACCGGAACAGGGGTCCTGCGTTTCGAGTTGCTCGACGTGGGGGTGTCAGGGCAGATGCCCTCTCCACAAAACGGGAGTGCCTGCGCACATGGCCCGGTAGCTCGATGGCCCTCCGCGATGGTGCCCGGTCACCGTCCCTAAGCGCCGGTCCCCCGGGTTAGGGTCACCGTCCCTGAGCGCCCTCGGGGCCGCCGCTAACCTGAATGCGAAACCATCGCCCATTCAGGTTACTGGTGGTCTTAACCTTGAGGACCGAAGCTCCTCGCAGCCAAATAAGCTGACGTTATACCCTTTATTGCCAATGACTTACGTGGTTTATGTTTGCCGCCTGTTGCCGCTTAAGCGTTAAGGTAACTGGTGCCCGAGGGGCGGAGTCGTTAACCATGAAAGTGCCAAAAACGCAGCAAAATCAGTGGTTTTTCGCTTTCAGATGGTCAACAAACATAGTTAATGCAGCCCCCAAATCGGCCGATGCCGCGACGATCCGCAACACTTAACCAACTGGTTAACAGAAATCTATACGGTCGTCAAGATAATTCATATAACGACATCAAGGCATTAGGCTAAAAAGAACAGCCCGAGGCGGTGGAGAAAGGTGGAGAATGGGGTTAGGCATTCTCCACCGAAAAACCTTTCTCCACCATAGTTATGCCCGTTCTATAAGGGTTTCTATGCGGTGGAGAAAGGTGGTGGAGAAACGTTTCTCCACCATTCTCCACCACGCAAGGTATACGGGCCACAAGCCATTGAATTATAAAGAAAATGATGGTGGAGAATACGGTGGAGAAACCAAGTGGAGAAGTGGAGAGACCATATACTAAGTGGTCTCTCCACCCTCATTGCTCCACTTAGGCGTGATGGTGCCGATTGTAATGGAGCTTAGCCTTGCTGTCGTCCCTGATGGCGTCGTAGCGAGCGATGCCTGCTTTGATGGCGCAACGACAGCATCCCGAATTACTGACATAGCGTAGCCGAGTGCCACAGCGGTCACACGGCACCGCCGCCTTATAGAGACGCTCACCAGCGCGCCTCGCGGCGGCGCGTAGGAGATTGGGGGGTCTGCCCATTCGGTGTTCCGGTGTTCCGGGCTTATTAGGCATTGTGGTTCACCCCTCGAAGTCGGCCGCGCCACCGGCCCTATAGCCCGCCTTGGCCCTACTCTTGCCGCTCTCATAGACGAGCGCGCCGGTTTCCTCTGCGATCTTGAGCATTTTCTCGACTTGCTGGCCGGTGATTTTTGTCTCGGGCTTGGGGTCGGCGCGATTGATGTAGTCCGCCACATCCTGCGGCGACCAGCCGTCGCCTCTGGCGCTGCGCAGGACTCGGATGTCCTTGGCGATCAGTTCGAGCACCGCCCTGACGACAAGCTCGTAAGTCGCCCGCTGATCCTCTTGGACACTCGCATCGTCATCGGCGACGTATATCTCGCGATCCACATCGAACGAGAGTCGAATGCCGGTGCGGTCGCGTGCGCCACGGTTGCGCTTGAGCACTTCGAGGAGGCGCGGCCCGTTCTCGTTCTTAGGGTCCTCCAACTTCATGACCAGCTTGTTGCGCAGCGCCGACTTGTTGCC